>NZ_CP072360.1:852500-1452500 GCF_018128065.1 Prevotella melaninogenica
TAATTATATTGTATTATAGTGTTAGAATGTTTTAATTGTTGTTTTGTCTTTAGTCGAGACTTTTATCCTTCAGATTAGTCTTGTATGTCATTTTCTTTTTGTACTTTTGTTGGCAATTGAGCTTTATGTGTTTATATAGCACATCAGAAGTGTAAACAAATCGTTAAAGTAGGAAGTACTAATAATTAAATGGTCTCATTCAGTATTAATATTCATTTAAGAGAAGGCTTTTGATGAGGAACTGTGTAAACAAATCTAATATTTTATAGAATGAAAATATCTATTATTACAGCAACTTTTAATAGTGAGAAAACGCTTCAAGATACCTTAGATTCTGTCTTGCGACAGGATTATCGCAATATTGAACACATTATAATAGATGGTGGTTCGATGGACTCAACGGTAGATATTATACGAGCATACGCCTCAAAGACGACCTCTCATTCTGTGAAATGGGTATCTGAGAAAGATCATGGTATATATGATGCAATGAATAAAGGGATAGCAATGGCTACGGGAGACGTTATTGGAATCCTTAATTCTGATGATTATTTTACGTCTTACGATGTAGTTTCTAAGTTAGCAAAACCATTTGAAGATGAGACTTTAGAAGCTGTGTATGGCGACATACACTTTATTCATGACGGTGAGCCAGATAAGGTTACGCGCTATTATTCATCAAAAATCTTCTCCCCTTTTTGGGTTCGTTTTGGTTTTATGCCAGCCCATCCCTCATTGTATGTACGGCGTGAGGTCTATCAAAAAGTAGGTCCTTACAAGCTTGATTATAAGATAGGTGCCGACTTCGAGATAGTTGTTCGCATGTTTTGTGTCCATAAGATTAAGTCGAAATATCTTAATCTTGACTTTGTTACAATGCGCAATGGCGGTGCAAGTACGAATGGATTTCATAGCCACCGCTTACTTTTGCAGGAAGATACTCGTGCCTGTCGCGAGAATGGAATATATAGTAATCAATTCTTGATAGCGCTCAAATATCTCTATAAACTTTTTGAGTTTCGGATATAGCAGAAAGTACTATCTATCATGCTAAATATGATTATTTTGGTTCATTACGTATAGCATGTAAGTTTAAAAGTTGCTGTCATTTCTGTCATATACAATCATTCGCTAACACGATAAGAGTGAGAAGATTAGAACTATAGAAAGATGTGACAGCAAATTGTTTTAAACTTTTATCGGACGCTAATAATAGGAAATATAAAGAACAAGGTTATTTACAGAAGGTAAGGACTTTCTCCTCGAATATTTTATAGTCGGAAAGGAAAGTTTTTAATAGTTTCCTTCTATTTTTCTCATATTCCTCTTTGTCGAAAGTATTAAGATATTCCTTTATGTTCTCAGCTAAATTTGTTGTGTCATTTATTGCAAGCCCTAGTTTATAATTCTTAGTGTATTCTCCTTGAATGGTATTGGCGGTAGTAATCATTGGCTTTCTGAAGAAGATAGAATTATAAAAGCGGTTAGAAAGAGCTGTGTCGTGTGACAACTTACGTGGATAGAATATATTCATCAATGTACATTGCTGTATGATCGAAGGCTCGTCTTTTTTGGCGTAATAGCCAGAGAAAGTTACATTGTTATAGTTTTCTTGTATAGCGAATGCTTCTAATCTAGATGCATCATTACCTCTGCCAACAAACGAGATCAAGAAATCTTTTTATTTCCTAAAGAAGAGATAATAGCAGCGTTTTGCTCGTAGTCTCTAATACCACCTATTGTCAGAACATTAATGTGCTCATTGTGGATGGTGTCGGACAAGTTGTTTTCTTTTATGGCTTGCTCTAAAATGTTTATATCAAGATTATGACTTAACACGGAACTACACACATTAGGAAGACATTTTAGGAAACCTGGCGACGAAACTACATGTAGAGCTGATAAACTCATAAGTTTAGCATAAGTGCCTTTAAACTGCTGCTCAATAGATAAGTCACGATAATCTAGAATGAATCTATTTCTGTAATACTTTCTTAAAAATGACTTTAAAAAGATTCCAATCTGTGGACCAAAGACTATAAGTTTGTCGTAATGTTCCTTTTTTATTTTTTTGATTAGGAAGCGTGAGTAGTTCCAGTAATATAACAGTTTTACCACCTTGTTAGCCTTGTCGTCTATCTTGTGGGCATATCTGTAGGTGGCTTCTTCCTTAAGGTCTCGCTTATCAGCATATATAATGTCGTATTGAATGTTATTCTTTTCCAGTATGTCGGTATATATCTTGACATAAGGACAGAAATAGACGTTAGTTGGCAAGAGTAAACCAATTTTCATAAAGCTAGTTTTTATATACTTAATAGGATTTCAACAATTCTTTCACAGGCTTTTCCATCTCCATACGGATTAATGGCTTTTGCCATTTGTTGGTAATGAGTGCTGTCGGTAAGTAATTGTCTAACATTTTTAACAATTTTTTCTTTATCAGTCCCAACAAGAATAACGGTTCCTGCTTCAACAGCTTCAGGGCGTTCGGTAGTATCTCTCATTACTAAGACAGGTTTTTTAAGGCTGGGTGCCTCCTCTTGTATTCCTCCACTATCTGTTAAAACAATATCAGCTTTTTCCATCACATAGATGAAACTAAGATATTCTAATGGTTCTATAAAGAACATATTGGAGAAGTGAGACAAGTCATTACCCAAAACTTCATAAATAGATTTGCGCACATTAGGATTAAGGTGCATTGGGTATACAAAATCTACATTAGGGAATTGAGATGAAAGCTCTTGAATAGCTTGTGCAATATGTATAAATCCATTGCCAAGATTTTCGCGTCTATGGCCAGTTATTAGAACCATACGTCTGTTGCTTTGTAGTCTGTCAATATTGTAACCAAATGTTTTTATTTCTTCTTTCAGTTTTACATTTAACTGCCTATCAGACTTTATTTTATTAACGACCCAATACAAACTATCAATTACAGTATTTCCTGTAATATGGATTGACTTTTCATCAACTCCTTCGTTAATCAAATTAACCGAACTTGTAGAAGTAGGGGAGAAGTTATAGTTTGAAATTCTCCCTATTAACTGACGATTGATTTCTTCAGGCCAAGGACTATATATATTATATGTGCGCAATCCTGCTTCAATATGTCCAACTGGTATTTGTTGATAATATGCAGCTAAAGCTGCAGCCATAGAAGTGGTGGTATCTCCATGGACTAACACAATATCTGGTTGTGTTTCATTCAAAATATCTCGTAACCCCAATAATACCTTACTTGTAATATCATATAAGTCTTGACCTTTTCTCATGATATTTAAATCATAATCAGGTTTTATTTTAAAGATAGACAAAACCTGATCAAGCATTTCACGATGTTGGCCAGTAACACAAACTATTGTCTTAACTTTATCTCGATGTTTATTCAATTCAAGGATAAGTGGTGCCATTTTTATAGCTTCTGGGCGAGTTCCAAAAGTCAAAAGTATTTTCTTCATAATAAGTTCTCTTTTATAGCATCTAAATAAGCGTGTCCAAATTTCAGATTAGGTTCTACATAATTTCCTTCTCCCCATTCGTTCCACGATTTTAAAAACAGGATCTTGTGATCTTGTGGTTTGGAATCCACAATGCTTAATGCTTGTTTTATATGTTTCTTAAAGTTCTCTGGTGTTGAGTTAATATATATCCCTTCGCTATTTCCTGCACGTGGGGTTCTGTCCCAACCAGGGATAATCATGGGATATACATTATCCCATTTATCCTCAGGAGCGAAGAAGTTGCTTACAACTTTTGAATAATCTAATTTGAGTGATGGTAAGAATGAAAGTTTTTTGTGTAAAACCTGTTTAGCTATACGCATAGTTTTACCCTGATAGAACATTTCTCCTCTTGATTTACCATAAGAGTTGATACCATCAAATCCTAAAGAAAGGATATTATTATATACTTCCTTGCTATTCTTTAAATTAGGAATGACTCGAGTTAAAGTCCCATCAGCATTACGCTTAATCGTTGACGTATTAGCTATTTGTGCAATAAAATAGACTCCAGGGAGTCCACATTCTTTTGCCAACTTTCTCCATATTACCATAAAGATGCTTACATCTTTAAAGTGATAAGGATCATATATTACGAAAACTGGTTTCCCATCTATTGTAATATATCTATTGTCTTTAAAGGCAGGAAGTACATAATTAAAATGTTCAGTGTAATCTTGTTCTCCACCATATTCCATTGGAGCAATTACCTTATTCTTTCCATCCTTCTGCCAGGTTTTCGTTGTCCATTCATGGTTTGCCCAACAAAGACAGAACGGAAAGTCAGGTTTACCTGATTGTAACACCTCCTGAAATGGGCGCTGAAGTAATAATTTACTGTTTCCCAGCCAATAGTGATAATAACAAAAACCTTCGATGCCGCATTCTTTAGCCATCGTAGCTTGCTGCTCTCTCACTTCAGGTAAACGCAAATCGTAGAACCCAAGATCAGCTGGGATATGCGGTTGATAATGTCCTCTAAATTGTGGCTTTGCCTTTGCGACATTTGTCCATTCCGTAAATCCTTTTCCCCATGCCTCATCATTTTCAGGAATAGGATGAAACTGTGGTAAATAATATGCGATGACTCTTGCTTTCATTATAATTATATCTTTACTAAATTTTTTAATCCTATGTGAGGTAGACCAAATGCATAGAAACTTATGCAAATTATTGTGATAATAATTAGTCCTGCCCAGCGTGGCTTTATTGTATAGTAAAGTGAACCTATCATATATATGTTTACTATATAGTAAAGTTCACTTAAGCGTAGTGATAAAACAGGTAGAAATCCCAGTGCTGGGTAAATAACTAATCCTGTCGCATAAACCTTTAGTAGGAGTGGTGAATATTTGATCTTTTGTGTAATCGTTTCGTGAAATATGAGTAAGAAATAAAATATGATGACATTTAATAAATATACGGGATTGAATAATTCCATTTCAACAATAGCAATTCCTTTTTCTGTCGCTTCTTGATATATAGATAGTTTGTCTCCAATAAGTGGTATGTCAAGGTTGAATAAAACGGACATGCCTGTAAAATAGATGAGATAACCTATAGGAACAGACATATATAAAATAAATTGTACTTTCTTATTTAGAGGTCTATTACCAAGGAGGAGTGTTGGGAGAAGTGCTATGGCGGATATATGGAATACAGCTCCTAAAAGAATGCAAAGTGTTGCTTTTTTCTTTTTTCGTTCTGCTGTATATAAAACTGAAATAAGAAAAAATCCAGAAGCTACTCCAGCTCTAATTTGTGTAAGTTCATGAAGTTCATAGAAATAACACATATAAATAGCAAACATTAGTATATAATGATTGGAATATTTCTTAAAAGCAATCATCTTTAATGATACTCCCATCATCGCATATACTAAGAATATAGCATGTGGCGAATCTGTTATATTATTCAATAATGTTGCGATTAAAGTAAATGAATATTCTATATGGTCTGCAACATTAGAATTAGAAGGATTCTGATATAGTATTGCATAATTAAGTGAGTCTGGATCTATACCAATCTCACGAAAAGCAGCTATAAGAATCAACATTACTCCTAAAAAAATAAATATAGGGAGTTGTGCACGCTTCATATATTTTTCTATAAAACATGCAAATAATGTAGATGTAAAGATTACTGCAAGTATAGCTCCCATTATCGTTGCCTGATGATATATTTATTTATAAACTGTCGTTCTTCGTGTGAAGAGTTAATGAAATATGCTAATAGCATTGTTAGCGTTATTGATGTGATACAGACAATAGGAAGTCTTAATATTACATTATGTATATGTAAATGAAAACTTGAGATGCAAGCGTAAGTTACAGAAAAAGTTAAGACAGCTGGAAGAAAATCCTTTAGAACGTAATTAGATAAATTGAATTCTTTATAAATACTTTTTAAAACTATTAAACGTGCAATATGTGCTATAAAACATATCCCAATCATTATGTAAAATAAGTATGTAGCAGGAAATCCCATATTAAATAATACCCATGAGAGAGGAAGGCATAATATGGTCAAAGACTCTACAATTATAGAGTAAAGTCTTACTTTTCCTGTCGCCTGGATAATAATGGTAATAGGATTATGTATAGTGAAAATGATTTCATAAATGATATATAGTTGTGTGAATATTACCATATCCTCCGTTATATCACCTAACCATAAACTTAAGATTGACTTTGTTTCTAATAACAATGGAACCGTAATACAAATAAGTAAATTTAGTAAGATCCTATTGTTAATAGAAAAAAGCTTCTCTAAATAGTTGTAATTCTCTCCTGAGTAAGCTTTTATCATTGCAGGACGAAAGGCAAAAACAATACTATTACTGAGTGTACTTAGCGCATTGAACACTTGATTCCCAATGTTAAAGGCTGCATTAATGATAGGACCGAAGAATATATTTAGTAAGATAGTACTTCCTTGTGTCATACAAACTCCTGCAACAGACCCATAAAATGTCCAACCAGAGAAAGAAATTAATTCCTTCAATGTCTCTTTTGATGTAACTTTTATGTAGTTACATTCTTTATACTTATGTTTAGCAATGATAATATAAGCAATTAAATCAAACAGAGCTATAACAGCGAAACCTATTCCATAAAATATAAGATTGTTAATAGGGGTGTTCTTTATATTAACAGCGACTATAAGTTTGCATATACAATCCAGAATTGAAATCAAAGCATAAATCTCCATATCCTCATGCGCAAATACTGCTCCCATATAAGGAATCTGTAGAATGCTAAAGATAAATGATATAAGAGATAATATTAGTAACCATTGTGCAGCAGATTGTCTACTAGGAGGAATGTTTAATTGTGTGTTGACAAACCATGGACCTAAAGTGATAAATATAATGAGAAGTATAATTGATAAAATAATAACCAAGTTGAAACTTGTCGAGAAAATCTCTCTTAATCTTTCGTGTTGTCCTTTACCCATTGCGAATGAATAAAATCGTTGGGTTGAAAGCGCTAATACACTACTAACACATGTGCTTGCAGTTACAATACCTGCGACTGCGTTTAAGACACCATAGTCAACAACTCCTAATCCATTTAACACGCAGCGTACCGTATAGAGACTGACCACTGTCATAAACAACATTCGTAGAAATAATACGAATGTGTTAGAAGTTATGGTCGTTACTCCATTCTTTTCGTTCTTAACTGTATTTTTGTTACTAAAAAAAGAAAACATTATTCGGCAAACATTAAATCACGTATTGCGTAAATTGTAACAACAAGGAACGCAACGAAAAATGACCCTAATACAAACAGTACTCTCTTAGGTCCTGATGGTTTAACAGGCACCTCTGCACCCTGGATAGTCGTGAAAACTGGGGTATGCTCTTGTAGTTTAGCGTCAGCAGCTTTTAGTTGTGCTACGAGGGTAGTATAGGTGTTATATTTCAGTTGCATGTCGTTCTCTAAATCATTTTGTTTTAGTCTTACGCTTTCTAATACAACATCCATATCTGCATCACTAATCTTTCCATATTCCTTACGAACCTTTTCGTAGTCTTTTTTGCTTGGTTTACAAGGCTTTGATAATGTTCGACATCGTTTCTTAACTTCTTTGTTCTGTATTCGATAATGTACTTCTGTAGTTGAGCTCTAGTAGCATCAGCAAGTATCTTAGCTACCATTGGATCTTGGTCTATAGTAGCAATAGTTATAATACCAGTTTTTTTGTCAGTGTTGATTTTAATATTGTTTCTCATTCCCTCGACAAGAGCTTTATCAGTTTTAGATAGCTGATAAGGATCAAATTTCTCTGGAACAGAATTAACAGTGTCCTTATGTGCTAATTGCTTAGTTAACCATACTTGACATTTCTCCCACCAAGTTGTTTTCGTGTGATATTTAAGATAATTATAATAGTCAGTATGAATTTTCTTATCAATGGTCTCTACGTTCACTTTGAAAAGTGTTGTAGCAAAGCCATTATCTTTCATGAGGTCTGGGTAGAGTAAAGGGGATATAGCATCTGTATTTTTCCCTGTCGGTAAATCAAATCCAAAAGATGACGCAATATCTCCAAGGGCATCAGCGTCCATACCAGAAGTTACTTCTGGCGCCATAGCTGTTTCACTTGTGTAAGTTCTTGGTACACACAAAATAATGTATGATGACAGTATAATTACGATTGGTAATATTATATAGTATAGCTTTTTATGCTCTCCTATCCTCTTCAATACTAATCGTAAATCGATTTGCTTTATAGTTTCTTCTTTTTCCATACCCTCGTTATGCTATACTTTTTTGCTTTGTGTGATGGGTTTATCTATTTAAACCTAATAATTATTTTCCTACTTCAGCAAACTTGCAATCGTTGCAATGACGGCTGCGATGCTGGCAGCACTTGAACCGACGCTGAGGGTTTCAGCAAGGCTCATCTTGCTCTGTATCTTTGTTGGAACGATAATCTCACAACCTGGACGAACCTTAGCATTGTGGCCTACCTTTGCTAACATGCCGTTCATGTAGAGAATATAGGTGTTGCTCTTCTTCGCATCACTGGCGAAACCACCTGCTTGATCGATATAGTAAGCAACGTTCTTGCCTTCAACATAGCCAACAGAGTTAGGGAACATAACCGCACCATTAATCTTAACGGTCCCATTGTATTGTGGAATGACGATGCGATCGCCCTCACGAAGAACGATGTCGGCATCACTTCCTGGATTAGCTATTGCCTTATCTAACTCGATGCCAACAGGATAGGTGTCAGGTATCTGGAATTTTTCCTGTTGTTTCTTGTCACTCTCCTGTATCGCTTGCAGCACACCAGCATCCTTTGTTTTCACAGCTAAGTTAATCATATTCTTACGTTGCTGCTCCTGCTGCATCTTTAACGCATTCTCCATGCGTAGACGTTCGCTGGGCGTTGGGCGACGCTCTAATCGTGCGCCTTTGATATAGCCGAGTTCTGTTGCGCCACCTGCAGCTTTATAGATGTCGCTCAGACGCATCTTTCTTGAAGTCAACGTATAGTTTCCTGCAAACACCACCTCACCATCAATACTAACATTCTGTTGGTTAGTACTACCAGGACTCTTGCGTACATATACCTCATCGTAAGGTTCAAGTACGAAGCCTGGTGCACCATCGATAACAAAGCCGTCACGTAGTGAGAACGAATAGGTGCGGGCGATGATAGAGTCTGGCATAAGGGCTTGTGGGTTTGTGACACGACGTGACACATCCACTCTCACTGTAGAAGCACTCTGCTTCAGACCTCCAGCCTGCAGAATGAAGTCTTCCAACGACTCATTGTCAGCGTACTGATAGATGCCTGGATAGAGTACCTCACCATGAATGGTTATCGTTCGTTGTTCCTGTGCATCTGTACGTGTAGGGATGAAGAGTACATCTTCGTTTTGTATAGGGATGTCAGCCACACGACCCGTAAGGATTCCATCCACATCTACCGAGATAACCTCCAATGTGCGGTCAGCCTTCTTGCGGTGTAAAACGGCGTGTGGAGCAAATGCCACCTCTGTCAATCCGTCAGCTGCTTCAATCAATCCACGTACACTGTTGATGCGTCCACCCACTTCATACATACCCGGACGGAACACGGCTCCCTTGATTTCAACCATGTTTTCGTATCTTGGGATAACCGAGTCAACACTGATAGAGTCTTCATCAGCAACACGGAAGTTGCGCATGTCAAACTCATTAACATTGAAGATAGAATACTGGCGACCTGTCTTTCTGCGTACACGTACTGAACGTGTGTAGGCATCACCAGCAAATCCACCCGCATAACCGATGAGTGTGCCAAGGCTTTCGCCACGTTTCATCTCATAGAACATTGGGCGTTTCACCTTACCACTCACCTGAGCGAGCATCTCGTAAGGACCAACAACGATAACGTCGTTATCAGCCAATCGCACATTGCCACTTAGATGACCGCGACGAAGGAAGTCGTATACGTCAACCGTACTGATGAGCGTTCCGCCTCTATATACCTTGATATTGCGTAGCGTTCCTAAGTCACCAATACCGCCAGCCATGTACAATGCGTTGAAAACAGTGGCAAAAGCCGACAGTGTGTAGGTTCCTGGGGTCTTTACTTCACCCACAACATTCACCATGATGGTATGGGTCTGACCAACAGAGAGGCGTATGTTCGAACTGCTATATCGTTTGCCAATCTTCTCTCGGATGCGATTATTAGCCTGCCCCACCGTTAAACCGCTCACCTGAACAGGACCGAAGCCCTCTAAGGTTATGTAACCATCAGGTGCAACCGTTGTCTGATAAGATTTCTGTGAGGCACCATATATATCAATAAATACAGCATCACCAGGACCAATGCGATAGTTCCGTGGCAGTGCCATGTTCATGTTGGGTTCAAAAGAAAGACTCTTATTGTTGAAGATGTCACGACCCCAAACCTTTTTTCGGTTACGACTTAACTGCTTCAATAAGTTCTCATACAGTATTACGGTATCTTGCGGCATCCACTCATTCATTTCTGTCTGCATCTTCAGGTACTCACCATCGTTCTCATCGTATGTGTTTGTCCACGAACGATTAGGTGAGATACGTCCTTCTGAATATCTGCTTACCTCCTGCTCATTGGCATTATAATCATCGAGTGTTGCATCGGCAATCTGTCTTTTGCTCTTTCCTGGGACAGCATTAGGGTTTGTCTGCCCATTGTTTGTACGACTACGATCCATCGTTGCGCCGTCTTTGGCTGCGCCAAAAGCAGCATTTCCTTTCTGCATTTTCTCGTATATATTTCTCACACGGCGTATCTGCGAGATGTCTACACCGCTCTGCATGAGCTTGGTGACAATCTGTGCCTGTGGAGTTCCTTTCTTATGTTCCTTTTGCACGAAGTCCATTACCTGTGTATCGGTCATTGACGACTGTGCAAAACCACTCAATGAGCATAATGCGAGTAATACAAATAGAATATATTTCTTCATTTTCTTATTTAGAATTTCTTTCCAATAACAATTTTCAGAACCGTCTTAATGATGATTGTAAAGTCAAGCCACAATGTGCGATGTTCCAGATAGTGAATGTCCATTTCCATTCGTCGGAGCATCTTCTCCATAGTGTCGGTATAACCATTATAGAGTGTTGCCTCTGATGTAAGTCCTGGTCGCATCTCGTAAATGAGCTGGTAGCGGTCGGTCCGTTCCATAATTTTATCAATAAAGAACTTACGCTCAGGACGCGGACCCACGAAGGACATGTCACCTCGCAGCACATTCCATAGTTGTGGGAGTTCGTCTAAGTGATGCCCACGCAGGAACTGTTCCAATCGAGTAGAGTTAGAATTGTCACATTTTGCAACAAGTTGCGGTCCCTCTTCCTCCACAACACTACTCATCGTACGAAACTTAAAGATTGCAAACGGACGTCCTTTATATCCGATACGTATCTGTCGGAAGAAGATCGGACCATTGCTTTGATAAGTAATTAGAATACCAATGAGGAGAAAAAGCGGAAAGCAGATAATCAGTCCTACGAGTGCTGCAGCAAAGTCAAAAGCCCGCTTCACACAGCGTTGAAGCTTCCCCATGGCATCATGACTCTCGATTTCTCTCATTTTGTTATTCGTACTTTGATTCTCTATCGTTATTATAACTCTATTTTTATTATTTTGTTGCAAAGGTACGCTTTTTTATTTATTTATTTGTTAGAAATACTTATCTTTCCTCTCTTCGTCGTATCTTTGCATAGATAACGAGACACTATCATGCGTAAAATCATTCACATTGATATGGATGCTTTCTTTGCATCGGTTGAACAAAGGGATAATCCTGAACTCCGTGGAAAGCCTATTGCAGTAGGTTTCGACGGACCACGTGGCGTTGTGTCTACTGCCAGTTACGAAGCACGTGTCCATGGCGTGCGTTCGGCTATGTCAATGGCGCAGGCAAAACGTCGCTGTTCACAGCTGATTGTTGTCCCCTGCCATTTCGATAGATACAAAGATGTATCACAACAGATACATGCCGTTTTCCATGAATATACTGATTTGGTTGAACCCATCTCACTTGATGAAGCTTTTCTTGACGTGACTGATAACAAAAAAGGTATTGATCTTGCCGTTGAGATTGCTAAGCAAATTAAGCGGAAGATCTTCGAGCGTACCTCGCTAACTGCCTCTGCAGGAGTTAGCTACAACAAGCTCTTAGCGAAGATATCCTCTGACATGCGCAAGCCGAATGGAATCTTCACGGTACATCCTGATCGTGCACTTGATTTTATTGGACAGCTTCCTGTGGAAAAGCTGTGGGGCGTTGGTCCAAAGACGGCTGAACGAATGCATAAAATGGGACTGTTCACAGGAGAACAACTGCGACAGATATCGCGTGAACACCTAATACAAGTATTCGGTAAGATGGGGAATGTTTACTATGATTTCTCACGTGGTATTGACAATCGTCCCGTCATCGTTGCGTATGAACGTAAGTCAGTGGGTTGCGAACGTACGTTCCTTGAGGATTTACACATAGAGTCAAAGATTATCATCGAACTCTATCATATCACCCTGGAATTAGTTGAACGATTGGAGAAGAAGGATTTCAGAGGTCGAACGCTTACTCTCAAACTAAAGTGGGATGCCACAACGCAGATTACACGCAGTCTTACACAGGAGAAAATCCTCCGAACGAAAGAAGATATCCTACCCCTTGCTAAGCAGTTGTTGAGGGAAACGAATTTCCATGATCGTCCAATCCGCCTAATGGGGCTATCGGTTTCTTCGCCTGATAACCCAGAAGAAGATGAAGAAAGAAAAACCACGTGGATAGAGGGTTTGCTACCTTTTAAAGAAGATGATTATTTTAGGATTTAATGCTGAAGCATTTAATGTCAAGGTTAAGGCTTTCAGAATTCAGTGGGAAAAAGTGGGGAAATAGGTACACAAAAAGCTAATTATAAAAAAGTTCTTCCAAACTTTGAAATGATAAGTACTTCCAAAATAAGAGAAATACTATTACATATAATAAAAGAATTGTTTTATTCCAGTTTGCTGTCATTTTTAACATTTCGTATATCTCATTGTAATATAACAAGTTAAGCATTTACCACAAATGATAGAAGTGACAGGAAACTAAGTTTATGGATAACTCTAAAAAAAATACTACGTATGAATGTACAGAACTACGAATGGAACGAATGGAAGAGAGAAGATACACAATGAACATACCCATAGTTCATAATTCAAAATTATGATTACTTCAGTTTGCTGCGGTAATCAAAACAAACAACTCGTTTACTTGTCAACCAATCTAAAGGGTATCTCGGTAATCACGCCCCTCCCTACTGGGGAGGGGTCGGGGGGAGAAGTGGGGTGTTTATTTCCCTACTAAAAATCGATTGTCACTCTACCATTTATCTGGCGTCCAGTGAGGTAATTTGGTACGGCATACTGCTGTCCAGCAATGTCTGTCACCCAATAGTAAGAGTTGACATTGTTGATACCAAAGAGGTTCAGGCAGTCAAGACCAAGCCAAATATTCTTAAAGATAGTATTGCGATGACCATCGTTGTTGTCTAATAAACGATAGCTCATACCGATGTCGGCACGCTTATAAGCAGGTGCACGGAAAGTGTTATTCTCTAACTCTTGGTGTGGAGCAGAGAATGGCAGACCATCTGCATAAGCTAATTTCAGCGACATACGCCAACGCGTTGTTCCTGGGAAGAAGTCTGTGAAATAAAGGTTGAGTGCATAACGCTGATCGGTTGGGAGTGGAATACGCTTACCATTCAATGTCATACTGGTATTCATAACACTGAGCGTCAGCCACGAGTCAGCACTTGGAACGAACTCACCGAAGAGTTTAAGGTCAAGACCCGTTGCGTGTCCTGTAGCTGTATTCTCACCATAATAGGTCACCTTCACATTGTCAACAGAGTAAGGGACGAGGCGTGAGAGTGCCTTATAATAAGCCTCCGCAGTGAACTTAAACGGACGACCTAACATCTCGAAGCGATAGGTCATACCTGCCAATGCGTGGATAGACTGCTGTGCGCGAATCTTCTTATTGAGCGTTGCGTAGGTAACACCATTGACGATTGACGTGTCGCGAAGCTCCTTATAGAATGGTGCCTGATAGTAGATACCACCTGCGATGCGGAAGCTAATGTTGCGGTTTCTGCCCGGTGTGATTGTCAGCGATGCACGTGGAGAGAAAAGACTCTCACCATTAAAGTCCCAATGCGCAAAGCGAACGCCATAATTCAGTGTGAAAAGTGTTGGCACAGAGTCACGAGTCTGGAAGTTCCATGTCTCTTGCAAATAGCTTTCAAAGCGTTTCGCCTTGAGTTCATTGCGGGCACGAAGCGAGTAAATCATCTTCAAGTCACGACCTGTATGCGGAACGTTATAACCTGCTGAATCACGGTATTCATATTCGGCAGAGTTCTCCTTGATACTCTCAATCTTATAAGTCGCTGCACCCTCAATCTTATGCTTGCCTGCACGATGCTGCATCATCAGTTTCAAACTCTTCACGTTGGCATTGAGGTAGTCGCGAGAATGCTGCATAAACGTACCCACACCGAGGTTTTCAGACGTCTCAGTCTGTGTCAACCAGTACTGTCCCTGAATGTCATAACGCTCTTGCTCCTTGGTTGTGAAAGCTGATGCAAGGAGGGAAATATCGGTGCGAGAACTCAAATGGCGTGTGATAGCTAACGAACCAAAGAACGTACGGAAGAGATCTTTCTCCTGTCCATCGAAGTAGACACGGAATTTCTTCACGTTCTGCAGCGTTCCGAAGTTTGTCTCACGGTCTTCTGGCTCGAAGTTATAGCGGTTTTCTGAGATGTTACCGATGAAATCTACCTGCCAACGTTTGTTGGGTTGCCATGACAGATAAGTCTGATAATCAAGGAAAGACGGACGATATTCGCCCTTTGTTTGGAGTGAACCAAGGAGGTAACGATTGGTTTTATAACGCACACCATTGGTCCATGTCAGTTTCTTCGTAGCTAATCCGAGGTAGGCACTGGCACCTAAGAGAGAGGCAGAGATAGATGCTTCCGTCTTCTTTGGACGTTTATAGGTGATGTCCAAAGCCGAACTCATCTTGTCACCATATTTCGCTTCAAAGCCACCTGTTGAGAAACCAACGCCCTCAACTATGTCAGGGTTGATAATCGAAAGACCCTCTTGCTGTCCGCTTCGCACAAGGAAGGGGCGGAATACTTCTATGTTATTGATATAGACAGAGTTCTCATCAAACGTACCACCACGAACGTTATATTGTGAAGATAGTTCCGAGTGGGTTGAAACACCTGCCTGTGTCTGTACTAACTCCTCTACAGCATTGCCCGAAGCTGACGGTCCTTGTTTTGTTTTTTGAATATCCAATTCTTCTGTAGTTCCGTGCTGTTTGGCTTTACCTTGTACTACAACCTCCTCCAATGCGTTGTCGTCAGCCAACTGAACGAGCAGGGTCTGCTTACCCTTTGGGCGTACGAGAACCCTCGTCTTGGTCTTATAGCCAATCATTGAAAAGCGCACCTTCACAGAGTCTTCACTCTGCAGTTGCATGCTGAACTCACCTTTTAGGTTGGTCATCGACAGTTTCCCTTGCGTAACAACCATGACAGAAGCCAATTCAATCGGGTTGCCTTCCTTGTCGGAAACCTTACCTTGAAGGGTGAATGATTGTGCCAGTGCCAGCTGGGCTGTCACTATGAACAAAAGTAATAATATGTATTTCTGAATATCCTTACGTTTCATACAATGTATAACGATTCTTTTGCAAGTTTATTGTTAGTGTCTTGCAAAATTGGAATTATTGAAATATAATTAGTCCTTTACTTTTAAGATGTTTTTTGTTGACTGCTAAACACCTTTGAGTGGTTACTATATGTTTATCACTCCAAATTCCTAAAGACTCACATAAATTCTACTGAAATGGCAAACCTCATCAGTTTATGATTGGGAAGATGCTTGTTTGAGGTGGGTTCTAATACTTAGCTTCGTCATATTCCGAGATTATCTTCGAGAGCAAATTGATAGTGAACAAAGAAGTTATGCGGACATAACGGCTGAATGAACAGACATTTTGTTCCTAAGAGAGTTCGAAAGATGACAAAACGTACCCCATGATTTAATGATTTGATGTCGATGGCAATTAATAGAATCTACCTTAAAGAATTATGAAGTTGATGATTTGCTATTTGAGAAGAAGTTATATTCTGCTCCCTTTTATCGCAGGAAATCAAATAGGGAAATTTATATTTGTTCGCTGACATAGGCTGATATTATTGTTTAAAACATTTCCAAGTCTGGAAGAAAATTATTAATTTTGCAAAAGATAATCCGCATTTAAAATTAAGGATATTGTTCATCCTTTGTTTTTACTAATCATTGTTTTTAAGAAGTGATAGCGTATGCAATATAATGTGACTTGTAGTAAATGTAATCGCACATTCACGATTACTGCTGATGGCAATGAGAATTTACGTTGTACTTGTCCTTATTGTGGACAGTCATTGCTTGTCAATCTGCCATCTTTAGCTAATCCTGTTACGCCGTCTGTGCTACAACCAATAACACAAGATGAGAAAAAAGAGCAAGGCTCAACGACAAAAGTACTTCTCACGGTGTTGATCATTCTTCTTTTGGGTGGCGGAGCAGTCTTCGGTTACATTTATTGGCAGAACCTGCAGGAGGCTGCTCAATTGGAAATACAAGCACAACGCAAAGCACATGCCGACTCAGTGAAGCAAGTTCGTGCACAGCTGGAGGCACAAGAAGCGGAGGCGCAGCGACAAGATGAGAAGCGGAAGGGTATCTGTAAATTCTTAGAGTCGTTCTATAAGAAGGCAGTCCTATCAGATAATGCAGATGCCGTCTTCTACAGTCGTTACCTCACAGACTATTGTAGTCGAATGATTTTTGGAACGCAAGGCACTTACGAAACTGATGTTGATCCATGGACTGTATGGTGGGGAGCATTTGGGAACACGGTTTCAGAGCCTGACTTTGCGCAACTCCAACGTAACCTCAGTGTCGTTCCAATAGATGATAATTGGTATAAAGTGAGATTGTCACAAGATGGAGGAACAGAATATCGTCAGATAAAGGTGCAATCACAAGATGGGCATCTCCTTATTGATGACGTAAGATAATAGTAAACGAAAGGAGGAAAGAATGCAATTTCAAATAGCTTGCAAACATTGTCATCGTCCCTTTGTCATAGAATCGGAGGGTGGTAATACGCTAAAATGTAATTGCCCCTATTGTGGTGAAAGTATGATTGTTGCGACCCCGCAGGAGGATGTAACAAGGGGCAGTAGTGCTGAGACAACTGCCACCGTAAATCATACACAAATAAGAAGGGATAACGTGAACGAGCAAATTGCTCCAACGAGGTATGGAAAGTCCTCGAAGAGTGGATTGGGAAAGAAGATTACAATCATCTTTACCTCTATATTGTTGTTCGTGATACTGCTATCATCCCTCTTATATATGATTTTCTCAGCAATGTCGAATTAAACAATAACACACTCAATTTATGAAACAAACAAAGATAGTATGTTCTATTAGTGACCGTCGCTGTGACGTTGACTTCTTAAGAAAACTTTTCTTCTCCGGAATGAATGTCGTACGTATGAATACGGCACACGCCAGCCAGGAAGGTATTAAGGAGATTATCCGCAATACACGTGCAGTATCTCAACACTTGGCTTTGCTGATTGACACCAAGGGACCAGAGGTCAGAACCACTACTGTGGCTGAACCTATACAGTACAAGGTGGGCGATATGGTGAAGATTTTTGGTCGTCCAGAGGTAGAATCAACAAAGGATATCATTAATGTTTCTTACCCTGACTTCGCACGTGATGTAAAGGTAGGCGACCATGTCCTCTTTGATGACGGTGCTTTAGACATGCTGATTATCGAGAGTGTTGGGCCGATGTTAGTGGCACAGGTGCAGAATGAAGGTGAGCTTGGCTCACGTAAGAGTGTGAATGTACCAGGTGAGCACATCGAACTACCAGCCCTTACAGAGAAGGATAAAGCCAATATCTTGTTGGCGATAGAGGAAGATATCGATTTCATTGCTCACTCTTTCGTTCGTTCAGCAGCCGATGTTCATGCTGTTCAAAAGATTCTTGACGAGCACAACTCAGATATTAAGATTATCTCAAAGATTGAAAATCAGGAGGGAGTTGATAATATCGACGAGATTATTGACGCTTCCTACGGTATTATGATTGCACGTGGCGACTTGGGAATTGAAGTGCCTATCGAACAGATTCCTGGTATTCAGCGTAGCATCATCAACAAGTGTATTGTGAAGAAGAAGCCTGTTATTGTGGCTACTCAGATGTTGCACACAATGATAAACAATCCTCGTCCTACTCGTGCGGAGGTAACCGATATTGCAAATGCCATCTATAGCCACACCGATGCGTTGATGTTAAGTGGAGAGACGGCAAGCGGCAAGTATCCTGTTGAGGCCGTACAGACAATGGCACGCATTGCTGAAGCAGCTGAGCAGGATGCACATAAGCGCGGGCATGTGACAGTTCCGATGATGAACCAGAACGATCAGCGTGAGTTCTTATCACGTAGTGCAATTGAAGCAACTGAACAATTGGGTGTAAAAGGTATTATCACGGACAGCGAAACAGGTCAGACGGCTCGTAACCTTGCTGCCTTCCGCGGTTCACATCCAGTGTTAGCTATCTGTTATAAGGACAAGGTGCAGCGTTGGTTAAATCTTAGCTATGGTGTTATCGCTGTTTATCAGCATCGCCATAAGTCAAACGAAGAGATGTTTACAGCTGCTTTGCGTATGCTTCGTCAGAAGGGATATATTGATTTAGAGGATAAGATTGCTTACCTTTCTGGTACGTTTGGTACGGGTGGTGGCACAACTTTCCTTGAGATTAATAACGTGGGTGATGTCTTTGCACGTAAGTATCGCTTCCATCTCCCTGAAGAAGTAAATACGGGTGAAGAAGAGGATTAACCCCTCTTATTCTCAAAAAGGGAGGCATTCAACGTTTTGTTTATAAGAATTGTGGACTTTCCTTAGTTTTCTACATAATGTGGGCGCATAGGCTAACATATGGAAACAGGAGTCCCCACCCTGACCCTCCCCTTCGAGGAGGATGGGGTGGGGACTCTGTGTTGTCCAAGACCCATCAGGTCTCTGTGCGTTACGTTAGCAAAAAGGAATTCTGTTTTATCTGTGAACTCTGTGAGAAAACATATACAATTCAGAAGTTATAATAATGATTAGCGATGTGAGAAAGGTAAAGTCATCTCTTTGATGAAAGGTAGCGGTTGGAATGAAACACCTCTTTAATATGATGTCATACCATAATATCAAAAAAAGTTGTTTCATTTGTTTAGCACTCCTTTTGGGGGAGGAATTGGGAGAGGTGTTTGAGGAAAAGCGGCTCTTTAATTAGATTTTAGGCAACGTTAGCACCCCATTAGGCACTCCCCTCCTTGGGAGGGGTTGGGTAGGTATTCACCTCTGGATGTATCTCAATCCCAAACATCTCCTTTACATCATGTTGGATAGTCTTATAGAGTCGGACGATGTCAGCACCTGTTGCACCACCAAGGTTCACCAAAACCAATGCTTGTTTCTCATAAACACCTGCACGCCCCAAAGATTTACCTTTCCAACCGCATTGTTCAATCATCCATCCAGCAGGAATCTTCTCGTGATTGTCATCGATGGTATAGTGTGGCATACTTTCATATTTTGCTGCCAATTCCTCATATTTAGCTTTAGAAACGATAGGGTTCATAAAGAAACTACCTGCATTACCAATGATTTTTGGGTCGGGAAGTTTCGCATTACGAATGTCAGTAATTGTCTGACGAAGTTCTTTAGCAGTAGGATTCTCTATTCCTTTTTCTGCCAATGCAGCACGAATATTACCATAGTTGAGCTTTGGTTGATAAGTCCTGGAAAGACGGTAGGTAACCGATGTGATAAGATATTTGTTACGCCATTCACGTTTAAATTTACTCTGTCGGTAGCTGTATTCGCAATCAGCATTCTTGAAATGGTGCACTTCACCAGTGGCAATCTCCACTGCTTCCACCTCTTCTATCAAGTCTTTAGACTCTGCACCGTAAGCACCAATGTTCTGAACAGCACTCGCACCGCATTCGCCAGGGATGATAGAAAGGTTCTCTGCACCATAGAGCTCGTGAGAAACACAATAGTCTACAAAGTCGTCCCAAACGTAAGCCGATCCGCAACGTACACGTTCTTTATCGAGTTGCTCAATAAAAGAGATACCAGAGTGTAGGACAGTACCCTTGTAATCAGCTGTGAGTAAAAGGTTGCTACCCCCACCGAGAATCAGCAGAGGGAAGTCGTCATACTTCAAGGAACGCACAGCTTCCTGTGCTTCTTCCACTGACTCGTATTCAACAAAACGCTGACATCTCGCATCAATACCGAAGGTGTTATGCTTTAGCAGACTATAGTTAGACTCTATTTTCATTTTAACTTCTATCTTTTTTGCGTTGCCCTTGACCTCTGTTTATTAAGAAGTTCTTCTTTATGAGCAAGAACTCACAAAATAACATTAAGCAGTTAGGTAATAAGATGAAAGAAAGCCCCACAGCTAATCTCGTAGGCAGAGGTCTGTTCATTAATAAGCTACAACCTTCTCTAAGCGCCAGTCTTTGTCGTTCAGCTTAAAGATAAGCTGTGTTTCAACGCCATTAGCCAATCCACGGAAGGTAATAATCCTGCGGTTAGATTCTGAATATTTCTGACCATAGAGGATGTTATAAATCATATCGTGTGGAACCTCTGGCAAGAATGATGACCATTCGTTAGCAGGGATAGTAGTGTTAATCATATTTGTCTCTTCACCATTAGGATCTGAACCATAATAAGCTAATGGGCTCTTCACTGCCCCCTTACCATCATTGGCAAAGAAACGTGAAAGGAAGCTATAGAAAGAAGCGTTATAACTCTCTTTGAAAGGGATGTTACGAATCTGATTCAGCTTCCAGCTACCATCCTGATGATCGAACCAATATTGCTCAATCATACCTTTTTTTAGGTGTATCTTCTCAACAATGACACTATCCAAGTCGGTAGACTTAGAGTACTTCATCTGCTTCTCATTGTCGAAGATAAGCGTATAATAACCCTGCTTACGGAAGAAGAAATCCATCTTCCACATCTTACGGGATAGCTCGGTAGTCTTGTTACCATTCACTATTGGCAATGGGAACTTAATACGATCCATCTGTAACTTCTTGTTGGCAATGAAGTTGAAGAAGAAGTCGTCAAACAACTGGTCGGCTGCCTTTGGCATTGGAGTAGCAGCAATCACCTCCGTGGCAGAGTCAACGCTGTCTACAGTGTCCGTGTCTTCTGCTGCCGTAGAATCAGTAGTTGTACTGTCATCGCTATCAACTTTCTTGCTTGTGCAACCTGTAGTAACAGCTATCATAGCTACACAAACACACAAAATAAGTAAAAAAGCTTTTTTCATACTCTCTTTTTATTCTTCTCAAATTTGCTGCAAATGTACAATATTTATTTCTAATAAGATAGCTTTTTTATAAATTTATATTAGGGTAATTTCTCCGTTACGATTATAAATTGTACCTTTGCAGGAAAATAATCAAGAACTATGTTATTAGACAAGATAGAAGAACTTCTCAAGGAAGTGAGCGCACTCACGGCTAAGAGTGCTGATGATGTGGAGCAACTCCGTCTGAAATACCTTAGTAAAAAGGGTGAAATCAATGCGTTGATGGGTGAGTTCCGTAATGTGGCAGCCGACCAGAAGAAGGTTGTCGGCATGAAGATTAACGAACTTAAGCAGAGTGCACAGGACAAAATCAACCAACTTAAAGACCAGCTTGAAACAAGTGAGGCACAGAGTGATGATATTGATTTGACTCGTACTGCTTATCCAATCAATCTCGGTACACGTCATCCATTGACGCTTGTGAAGAATGAGATCATTGATATTTTTGCTCGTATGGGTTTCACACTCTATCAGGGTCCAGAGATTGATGACGATCAGCACGTCTTTACGATGTTGAACTTTGCTGCTGACCATCCAGCACGTGATATGCAAGATACCTTCTTCATTGAGCGTAGCAATACGATGGACGTTACAAAGAACGTCATCCTTCGTAGTCATACTTCTAATGACGAAGCACATTATATGTCTACACACGAACCTCCAATTCGTGTTCTTTGCCCCGGTCGTGTATATCGTAATGAGGCTATCTCAGCACGTGCACACTGTTTCTTCCATCAGGTTGAGGGTCTTTACGTTGATAAGAATGTTAGCTTTACCGACCTAAAGCAGGTGCTTCTCACCTTTGCGCGTGAGATGTTCGGTGCTGATACTAAGATTCGTCTTCGTCCAAGTTACTTCCCATTTACTGAGCCAAGTGCAGAGATGGATATCAGCTGTAACATCTGTGGCGGTGAGGGCTGTGGCTTCTGTAAGCATACAGGTTGGGTAGAGATTCTCGGTTGTGGTATGGTTGACCCACACGACCTTGAGGCTTGTGGTATTGATCCTAATGTATATACGGGTTATGCCTTCGGTATGGGTGTTGAGCGTATTGCTAACCTTAAGTACCGTGTTAGCGACCTTCGCCTCTTCTCAGAGAACGATACCCGTTTCCTCCGCGAGTTCGAGGGTGCGTAGTGTTAGGTGATGGGTGTTAAGTGTTAGGTGTTGAGGGTCACTTAGGTGACGAGTGTTAGATGTTGGGTGTTGCTGAATAGCTCTTTCTCTAATCGAGCTACCTCTGCTATACACTACCTTTACTAAAGATTTTTGTTGAGTTTGAGTGATAAATAATGGGTGTTGATGAAGCTTTATGCTATTCATCAACACCCATTCTCTTTTCTATATATTCTGCTTAACGAGTGGTTTCAAATATTGTATAAGTCCTAATTAGGTAGAAGTTCTCCACAAACTTTGAGTCGTCAAACTTCTTTCTAACGGCATATATCACTCGTGTTGCTAACGTTCTTTCATGTGGTTGGCGTCTAATAAAATACGTGTGAAGGCTTAGCACCATGTGTGCGGAGCCTTAGCACAACACGTGCGGGGCCTCCGCACGTTCGTTAAAGAGGACTGCGAGCCTTATTCTTTTCATTCTTTTTATTTAAAAACAAGGCTGACTAACCTTTGTGAACCCTACTTTCATGGTTACCACCAGTATTTCTCACGTAACATATCCTCACCACCCAATATCCATCATTTATCACCTATCACATCATTAACACCTAACATCCATCACTTATCACCCAATATCCTACAATATCTCACGTGCTATCCACGCACAAGCTTCTGCATCCGCAAGGGCATGATGGTGGTCGGTTAGCTCATAGCCACAGGCAGAAGAAACCGTTTGCAATTGATGGTTTGGAAGGTGAGGGAGCATCTGACGTGCTGCTTTCAGCGTATCAAAGAATTCATAATCTGGATAATCCATTTGGTAGGTATAGAAAGAAGCCTTCAAACAACCTTTGTCAAATGGTGCGTTGTGGGCTACTAATGGCAGACCTTTTATCATTGGTTCTATCTGTTTCCACACCTCACTGAATACGGGTGCACCGTCAGTATCTGCACACGTCAACCCATGCACCTGTGTACATCGCCAATGATAATAATTCGGTTCGGGCTGTATAAGAGAATAGAAGCTATCAACAATCTCTCCTCCCCTTACTACTACCACGCCCACCGAGCATACACTACATCGCTCAAAGTTTGCTGTTTCAAAGTCAATCGCTGCAAAGTCCTGCATAATATCTTTATAAATTTGTTAGTCGTCTACTATATCTTCATTTTATAGATGAGGCTTTATGTTTGTTTAGACAAAGTCTCTTTGTTCACTCTTGACGACCATAATAGTCATAGTACATATCCCATAAGGTATCAGAAAATCCCCAACCACATTGTGTTGAATTAAGCATACTTTCAATTCTCTGTCTGAAATGTTCCTCAAGGTTATGGTCGGAAATATGCTTCAGAGCTTTCTCAAAATTCGTTTCTAATGTAGTATAATACTGTTCCCACATATCACCGAAGGTCATTGTGTATTCACATCCCAACTCTATATAGTAAAGCATCAAATCGCCAAGACTGATAGCGTCAGCCTTCAACTTCTTGAAATCAGAGATTGCCTTCCGACAAGTTGCAAATGACGGCTTATCAGAAAAGCCTCGAGCGGGGAAAAATTCGTCGCGAATAATCTTTTTGTACTTTTCCAATGCACCGCTATAATCAGGTGTAAGATACATTTCCAGATACATCTTCGCTTCTGCGCTCGCATCATACAGACTCAACACAAGGTTCATTACGTCTTCCTTAGGCAGTACTGACAGATGCTTCTTTAGTTTTAATTTGGTCATATCAGAGTCCTCTCCACATTAGTGTTTGTTAGTAATATAAAGTAGTTAAGCACAAAGTTACAACTTTATTTCTATTCTTTTAACTTGATAACGAGTTATTTCCAATCTTTTTCTTACTTTTGCAGAAGAAGCATCTACTGCTATAAAAATACTTTCTATGGGGGCAAATAATTACACACCAAGTTTAGATAAATATCAGATTCCTGTCGTTGAGGCAAGTCAGGGACATCATCTTGTGCTGGCATCACCGGGTTGTGGTAAGACACATATCCTCGCGGAGAGGATAAAATATGCACGAGAAAGGGGTGTGAAGTATGAGGATATGCTCTGTCTGACGTTCACAAATCGTGCTGCAAGGGAGATGACCAACCGTATTCAAAAGGTGGTGGGAGGTGATTTCTCCGAGCTAATGGTGGGTAATGTGCATCGTTTTTGCTCTAAGTTCCTCTTTGAGCAGGGTAGGATACCAGCGGATTCAGCTATTATTGATGACGAAGAGGCGGTGAGTATCATTGCTGATTATCGCAATGAAGACGAAGAAGGAGTGACAAAAGACTTCAACCGATACAAAGGTTATCAAACGATTATCTTTTTTCAGCATTTCATCTATCAGATGGAACACGGTCATCCGTGGAAGTATTATCTTCATCCAGAGAGCTTTACGGATGATGATAGGGAAGCTGTAAAGCATATATGTGCCTCGCAAAAGATTGAATACGACGAGCAGGCGGTACTGAATATCTATCATCATGCACAGGAATATATGGACGAGGCGAATGCGCCCGGACTTGATGGGAAGACGGCTGATAGGATTCGTGTACTGCTTTGGAAGATGTATTACGCTAATTGTTACGCCCGATATAAGGAGGAAAATCATCTTTTCGATTTCGAAGATCTGTTGCTTTATACTTACGATATCTATCATTCTGACCCCACTTGCAAGCGTTATTCGTGGATACAAGTGGATGAGGTGCAGGATCTTAATGGTATGCAACTCGCTATTATTGACTTGCTGACAGCAGAGGACAACCCGATGGTGATGTACTTAGGCGATGAACAGCAGGCAATCTTCTCTTTTATGGGGGCAAAAGTAGAAACGCTGACACTGTTGAAGATGCGCTGTAAGGGTAATATACATCATCTGCAGCGCAATCATCGTTCGCCCAAATATCTGCTCGATATCTTCAATGATTATGCAGAAAAGCAATTGAAGATAGATCGCGAACTACTCCCTCTTTCTGACAACGGCACAAAGGCAAAGCCCGGGGACTTGAGAATCATACATAGTAGTACGATTGAAGCAGAACACAAAGATGTTGCCATCGAAGCTCTCCGCCTTTATGAGCAAAATAAGGAAGAGCGTACAGCCGTCATCGTTAGTGCTAATTCGGATGCCGATCGAATTAGTGATGCGATGACAGAAGCAGGACTAACTCACTTTAAAGTCTCTGGTCGCGACCTTTTCGATACACCCGATGTCAAGTTATTGTTGGCACATTTGAGTGTTCTTTCCAACGAACATAACTCTATTGCATGGACACGTATCATGAAAGGGGTGCGTGCCTTCCCTTCTCATGCCCTTGCTCGCCGATTTAATTGGAAGCTAAAGCAGTTGGCACTATCGCCTTCGGACTTCCTTCTCTATCCTGAAAGCTGCTATACGGCAGAGTTTCTTCGTGCGTATGATGAGGAAGAAATCGTTGTTTTCGATACCGAAACAACTGGCTTAGACGTGTTCAATGACGACATTATTGAGATTGCTGCCATACGAATTAAGGATGGGGAAGTGATTGGTGAACCGCTTGATCTCTACATAGAAACCGATAAGCCGATTTCGTCAATGCTCGGTGATAAGGAGAATCCGATGTATGCTATCTATCATAAGAAGATGGCTACTGGCGAGCTACTCACCCCAGCAGATGCCTTACAACGTTTCCTAACATTCGTGGGTACAAGTCCTATGCTTGGACATAATGCCAACTACGATTACAACATACTTGACAACAATCTGCAACGTTACTGCAATGACACGATGCAGGCACATTCTATTCGTTGCTTTGACTCGCTAAAACTGATACGACTATTGGCTCCAAGCCTTCATTCCTACAAGTTGGAGAGTCTTCTCGAAACCTTTCAACTGACAGGTGTTAATAGTCATCAGGCGATTGATGATGTGAAAGCAACTATCAGTCTTGTACGTCTCTGTGCCGATAAAGCACGTGAGAAACAGGCACAACAAGCAGCATTTATTCGTCATCCGAAGGTGCAACCCTTTGCTAACGTGCTTCGTAGCAATTATGGTGAACTCTATCAAACAGCTGTCAAGAGGCTTTATACGGTATCAACCGAGCCTGAACCAGCCCTTGTAAGCGAACTCTCTACTGCTTATAATGCCTTTCGTTCTGATGGTTTAATAAACGACATTTCCCGATTAGATTATATTCTCCGTTACCTTCGTATAGATATGCTGACTGATGAGGCGATAGCTAATGCTCTTGCTCCACAGCTCTCACAGTACATAATGGATATTAATACACTGAAGGAAGCCGACTTCTGCAATAGTAAGAGTATTCTTGAGCGTATCTATGTGACGACTGTTCATAAGGCAAAGGGGCTGGAGTTTGATAATGTTATCATTTTTGATGCAGCCGATGGTCGCTACCCGAACGCTTATAACAAGACGAAACAGCAAGACGAGGAAGATGCTCGTAAGTTCTATGTAGCTATGTCACGCGCTAAGCGTCGCCTTTTCATTGCCTATGCCTTGCAAAAGGTTGAACGCTATGGAAGGGTTATCAATCGTGAGCTCACCCCTCTAATGGATAGTATTCAAAAGTATTTTAATTAGACAAAAGCCTATTTTGATAATACAAATAAACACTTTTTATGCATCAAATGATAGTATTTTAATTTGAAAAGGTTACCTTTGTATCCAATAGATAACTAAGGTTTAAAAGAATGATATCAAAAAGATTACTTGCGTCATGCTTGTCTATGCTAATGGCTTTGTCAGCCTTTGCAGTTAATAATGAAGGTGCACAAGACATGGCATCGAGGGTTTTAGGTGGAGCATTTGCTCTCGGCACCATGATTATAATTGGACTTTTCTGTATAATTGGGTATATTATTGTTGCTATGATGGCGCGAAAGAGAAACAGAAGCGTTGCTTTATGGATTCTCTTTAGCTTATTGGGAACACCATGGTTGATGATTTTAATACTTTTCTGTATTGGAAAGAATGAGTCTGGTTTACAAGATAGATAACGATTAATAAGACAAAAGAATAGTTGTTTAGTTCAAAAATATACAATTAACAAATATAATTATGACAAAGGAAAAGTTCTTCACTTCTATGGGATGGGTCGGTATGGTAACATCGGTATTAATGTATGTTTTCTACTTCCCACAGATAGAAAACAACTTAGCAGGACATAAGGGAACCTTTATTCAACCCTTTATGGCAGGCGTTAACTGCACCTTATGGGTTGCTTACGGATTGTTTAAGGAGAAGCGTGATTGGCCATTGGCTATTGCTAACACACCGGGTATCATCTTTGGTTTTGTAGCTGCTTTCACTGCATTGTAAGTCAAAACAATATAAAATGAGCGTCCTCTTCATTCTTTCGAGTGAAGAGGATTTTTGTTTTATGGCTGAAAATCAAATCAATTACATTGCCATCTGCAAAACTTTTATTATCTTTGGCGTAGCTAACAGCACCTGTTTTCGAACACTACGAACGAATAATAATGAAGCGTATGAGAATATATCAAACAGTCTTAACACTGCTCTTTCTCTCCTTTCTACTGACCTCCTGCAAGATAAAGACGACTGATGAGCAGAAGGGGTCGGGCGTAGCAGAAGGTCGTTTTCCTGACCAAAGAGAGCATCTAAAGGATTTCAAGGACGACATAGTCATCATGGAATGTGTGGATTATGACTTCAATACAGCCCCAATAGGTATCGGAAATAAGTTCTTTACACTATTGCGTGGATGGGTATACACCGATAGTGTCCTTTCTCATACCATAACAAGTGAGGGACTGACAGAGGGTATCTTGGTGCAAGACTTCCCCAACAATGAGGATTTGAAAGAATATGGTGGCTATTATGTTTCGGACAAACCTTACATCAAGATGAATCTTTATCGCACAAAAGATGCCGTTTGGTTTATGAATAAAAAGTACCCCATAGCACGAGAGAATGGTGATAGCATCTTTTCACCATTAATAAAAAGGGAGTACGGAAAGGCTCGGTCAGTATGGATATTTGTGGGGGATATTCCTTTTAAAAACAATTAATCGAAGCTTATGAAGGCTATACTACTTATCTTTTCTTGTCCCTTTCTACTCTGTTGTACAACGGAGACGCGAAAGGTAACAACCGTTCATTCTCCATATGATACTGTGTATATTTACGCAAAGGATGAAATGGGGCAAAAAATATACAATGTTATCTCTGAGAAGGCAGTAACGGTTAATGGAGACTCGTTATTTGGTAAGATAAGAAAAGAGGTCCCGAAACAGTTGAATGACAAGGAGTTTGAACTTGCTAAAACCATTGTAAGGAAGTATATTCATAGGCATCAAGCTGATTACCTGCCCTTTGATTCCTATTTTCAGCAATACTTAGGTTATGAGAAAGATGGTGTTTTAATGGCGGATGTTGTTTTATTTTCATATTATAGAGTCATCTATCAAAAGGGTGTTGCAGGAATTACTCATGAAAACTATAGGGTGAAATTCAGGTTTCTGAAAGAACTTGGGAAGGAGCGTAAGAGGTTTACAATAAACTTGGATAAAGGAGTTATCGTAAATGAATAGGACGATTTAAGATATGTCACTTATCTTTTTTGCCGTACAAAGCTAACTTCTTTTTCCTCGTTCCACAGCAAGCCTTTGATAATCAGTATGCTATCGTGTAACTCCATGACTTTGCAGCGGTTAGTATCATTCTCACCATAGGCCAGAAAAAGTGAGTCGTTCACAAAGTGGTAACTATTAAACCACCTGCAAGTGTCTCCTATGCCTGGATCGTATGCAACGGTAGAATCCGTCACTTCAAGGGTTGGACGCATACCAATGTCTGTCTTTTCCACACCTGCCCAGTTTCCTATAAATTCTTTGGGGTAAACGTGTCTATCGTTTCTACTGCAGGCAGCGAGCAAAACTAACAAGAAAATAGGAAGTAAGTAGTATCTCATACCTCACGAATTTATCAATATCAACAATCACGATAAGTGAATATACTAAAAAGGCTGACCCAAACGGAATTATAGTCTATAGCCCCTTTATGAGATAAACGCCGTCAGTATCATAAAATTGTTTAGTATAAAGGTTTTCTTTTGATGATTGTAAAAGTCGCAAAACACTCTTATGAGATTTGAAATTTGTTTACATAGTGAGCGTGTTTTGAGGCTTTAAAAGGCGATAAAACGAGCTAAAAAACCCCCTTTGTAAGTTGCAAAGAATCAGCGAGTTGCATAGTCGTGTTTTAAAGGGTGCTTAGTAAGGGTTTTGAAGGGCGTTACTTGGACTTCAAAAGGGCATCTTTTGCAAGTCAATTGGGCGTTAATTGCAAGCTAATCTACGCTCTTTTTATTTTTAAGATTAGATTTTTCTTTACAAAAGTCATTCTTCTTGCAAAAGCTATAGAAAAGAGAATAAAGTGAAAGTGTAAAAACAGAAAAGTTCTTCTGTTACCCTGTCTTCAGGCAATTCAGTCTTCGTTCTTCTGTTACTTTGTCTATTTCTTCCCCCTTCTTTTGTTTCTCTGTTACTTTGTCTTTATTTTATCCTGTCTTTGTTCTGTTATTCTGTCTTAAAGATGGTTAGTTCTTGTATCTAACAGCATCTACGGTAATTATAATTCTGAATTACTTACATCCCCATAAACGAGAAAACCGTAGGACGAAAGTCCTACGGTCAATTTCTCTCTTTTTCTGTTCGTTCTCTGATTACTTAACAGAGTCAGCAGCAACTGAATCAGCAGCAACTGAATCAGCGTTAGCGCTATCAACCATTGCAGAATCTGCAGTTGAGTCAGCGTTAGCAGCTGGCTTAGAGTTATTACCACAAGATGCGAAAGAGATAGCTGCGATAGCTACGAACATTAAAACTAATTTCTTCATTTTCTTTGCTTTTTAAATCTGTAAAACAATCATTTGTTTGTTAAAACGATGCAAAGGTAAGTATTTTTTTTATACGGCAATAATATTTTTAGAACTTTTTTTGTTCTATTTTTGTAACTAATTTATAAAATACTGATAATCAGGAGTATATAAATGATAAATAAATGTTAAATGGTTTGGTGTGTGCCTACACAGTTTTAAAACCTTATGTTTTTATGGGCTTTAACATGCTGTTTTAGAGTGTAAAATCTTCTTTTCTTAGTCTTTCTTACCTTTTTCTAATGTGTAAACGAGGACTATTTCTTTGGTTTTGTGTTCATTTTGCTGTAACTTTGCAAGTTATATGATAGATACAGCAGCATTTCAAGGCAAGACAGCCAAGTTCTATACGTTGGGTTGTAAGCTCAACTTCTCAGAGACAAGTACCTTCGCGCGTACCTTATATAATATGGGCGTGCGTGAAGCGAAGAAGACTGAGCAGGCAGACATATGTCTGATTAATACCTGTTCGGTTACTGAGGTTGCTGACCACAAGTGCCGTCAGATCATCCATCGTATGGTGCGCCAGAACCCAGGTGCTTTCGTAATCGTGACAGGTTGCTATGCTCAGCTTGAGAGTGCAACGGTTGCGAAGATAGAAGGTGTCGACCTTGTGTTGGGTAGTAATGAGAAAGCTGACCTCGTACAGTATCTTAGTGATGCTTGGAATAAGGTCGATACAGCTAAAGAAGAGACGTCAGAGGGAGAGTATCACTCTGTTAAGACGAAGGATATTAAAAGTTTCCAAGCAAGTTGCTCACGTGGTAATCGTACACGTTACTTCCTAAAGGTGCAAGACGGATGTAATTACTTCTGCACTTATTGTACGATTCCTTTTGCTCGTGGATTCTCACGTAACCCGACTGTTCAGTCGCTTGTTGCGCAGGCAGAAGAGGCAGCAAGAGAGGGTGGAAAGGAGATTGTGTTGACGGGAGTTAATATAGGTGACTTCGGTAAGACCACAGGTGAGAGTTTCTTAGACCTCGTAAAAGCATTAGATAAGGTAGAGGGCATACAGCGTTTCCGTATTAGTTCGCTGGAACCCGACTTGATAGATGATGAGTTGATAGCGTATTGTGCAGAGTCACGAGCGTTTATGCCACATTTCCACATCCCACTTCAGAGTGGTTCTGATGAGGTGTTGGAGTTGATGCACCGTCGTTATGACACGGCACTCTTCGCTCGTAAGATAAAACTTATTAAGGAAAAGATGCCCGATGCATTTATCGGTGTTGATGTGATGGTAGGTTCTCGTGGCGAGCGACCAGAGTATTTTGAGGATTGTTATAAGTTCCTCGACTCCCTTCCAGTCACCCAACTCCATGTCTTCCCTTATTCAGAACGTCCAGGAACTGCGGCATTGTCAATCCCTTATGTGGTAGATGACCGTGAGAAGAAGCACCGTGCGCATAAGCTATTGAAGCTCTCTGACGAGAAGACACGTGCTTTTTATGCAGCGCATATAGGGCAGGAGGCAGACGTCCTCTTTGAGAAAGCGGCACGCGGAAAGGCTATGCACGGCTTTACAGATAACTATATTCGTGTGGAACTATCGCCCGATCAGGCAAAGGAAGAATATGACAACCAGATACTCCGAGTACGTTTAGGAGGGTTTAATTTCGATCAAAGTTCATTAAAGGCAGAACTCTTATGAAAGTTGCGATAGTTATATTGAACTGGAATGGGCGAAGTATGATGGAGCAATATCTCCCTTCCGTGCTGAATTTTTCACGAGGAGAAGCAGAGGTTATCATAGCCGATAATGCTTCAACAGATGACTCTGTTGCATGGTTGAAAACAACTTATCCATATGTTCGTGTGATAGAATTAGCTGAGAACTATGGCTTTGCAGAGGGGTATAATCGTACGCTAAAGCAAGTAGACAGCGAATATTACGTGTTGTTAAACAGTGATGTTGAGGTGACGCATCACTGGCTTACGCCCCTCATCGAGGAGATGGATGCCCATGAGGATATAGCAGCTTGTCAGCCAAAATTGCTCTCTGCTACCAATCGTGATGCTTTTGAGTATGCTGGTGCATCGGGAGGTTTCATTGATCGTTATGGCTATCCGTTCTGTCGTGGGCGCATCTTTGATACGGTGGAGGATGATAATGGACAGTATGATAATGCGGAGGAGGTTCTTTGGGCAACAGGTGCTTGCTTGATGATACGCGCCAAGGACTATTGGGAAGCTGGTGGATTGGACGGCAGATTCTTTGCTCATAATGAGGAAATAGATCTCTGTTGGCGGTTGCATCAGATGGGTAAGCGCATCTTCTGCTTCCCTGAAAGCTATGTATATCATGTAGGGGGCGGTACATTGCCAAAGTCTAACCCACGTAAAACCTTCCTGAACTTCCGTAATAACTTGACCATGTTGTGGAAGAACTTACCAGAAGATGAGTTGAAGCATGTCATGCGAGTACGATGGTTCTTAGACTATTTGGCTGCTTTTCAAACGCTGATTTTAGGTCGTAATTGGGGAGAATTTAAGGCAATCCTCTCAGCTCGTCATACCTTTAAACAGTGGAGACATGAGTTTGAGCGACTACCAATTAGTCTTGATGGAGTAGTAAAACATCGAGAAAACCTCCCTTCTTGTACGAATGATGGACGTAAGAAATATAGCCTTCTTTGGCAATACTACGTGAAAGGGCGTAAGTTGTTTAGCTCCTTACCTGAATGGGAATAGGATTTGTTTATAAATTATTTTAATATTTTTAGAAGAACGCTTGCATTTTAAAATACATTTTATTAATTTTGCATTTAATACCCAAATATTGTAAGAAATAGCCAGTGAGATATCTCTATAGTATATTGTTTGTTGTACTGTTTACCTGCGTAGGCTGTCAGTTCAAACTTTCATCTGCTGACTCGAATGATAATTCGATGTTATTAGAGATAGATCGCTATGACCGTTTGGAATATCGTTACTTGACAACGGGTGATTTCTCTGCCCTTCAGCAGATGAATACAGAGTATCCGATTGAAACGCGTACACTGATAGAGGATGTCGTGAAGATTGGTGAGATAACCGACCCTGATATCAATACAAAGTTCTTGAAGTTCTATCAAGACACGACTTTGCAGTCTGTTATTGCAGCGGTAGAGTCTGAGTATGCCAATACAGAGGATCTTGATCATCAGTTTAGCAATGCTTTCAGACGACTAAAGCAGGTGCTTCCTGAGATAGCTATTCCAAGAGTCTATGCGCAAATTTCAGCTTTAGACCAGAGTGTCGTGGTGGGCAATGGTACGATAGGTATCTCACTTGACAAGTACCTTGGTCCTAATTATCCTTTGTATGCGAAGTTCTATTCGCCAACACAACGTAAGCAAATGTCACGTGATTACATCCTTCCAGATTGTATGACATTCTATCTGATGAGTATCTTCCCTTTACAACATTTTGAATCGCGCCCGCAGTTGGAGCGTGACCTTCAGATAGGCAAGATACAATGGATTGTCAATCAGGTAATGACAAAGCGAACCTATCACAGTCGGTATGAGGAGGCTGTAGACAACTATATGAAGAAGAACCCTAAGACTACTTACGAGGAACTGCTTCGTATGACAGACTTTTCTAAGTTTAAAGTTATGGAAAGTTAGAGAATACTACTTGACAGTAGAGAAAAGACAACACTATCCCCTCTCAGGACCAACGGCAATGACCGTATGAAAGGTTTTGTAGAGGGGATAATTGTATCTAATAGGTTATAGCATTTTATCTCCAATGGTCTTTTTAAGGCTAAATCATTTTTACCTAAGCAATATATTATAAGGTAATAAGCCCTCAGCACGAATGGTGCTAACCCTCCGCACCACATGTGCGGAGCATCAACACGAGGTTAGAATAGGGCTGGTGAACTTTGTAACTATCATTTTATTTGTGGCAAGAAATAAATAGCAGATATACAAGGGATGTTTTAAGTAAGCGGTGTAAATATGTTGTCATCTGTTGATAAGCTAATATTTTTTATGTGCATTTTATTGTGAACGTTTAAATTTATCGTCACGTAATAACAAAAATGTCAGTTTGTTTTTGTTTATCTTCTTTTTTTTATATTTTTGTAGCAAAATCTTTTATTTACTAACGCTTAAATAATTATTTATGGACAAGAGTAGAGCTATTTGTAAGGTCTTGAAGGATGTCCGTCAGAAGATTGCAAATGAGAATGGAATAAGCTATCATCCTGAAGAGTGCCACCATAAGGGTGAATGTACAGGTACGTGCCCTGGTTGTGAGAAGGAAATCCGTTACCTTGAAGAACAACTAAAGAATAAGCAGCATAGTGGTTTTGGCTTGAAGGTGGCTGGCATCGCTGCTGGCGTCTGTGTGACCGTATTGCCAATGATGGCTATGGTATAGCCTGAGGAAAAGATTAATCCTGAACAGAAAACTCCGGTTGTAAAGGAGGATAGTGTAAAAGTAGTAGACCTGACCAATGGGAACCCTGATGCTGTTCTATTACGTGGTCAGGTGCTTGATGCAAAGACAAAGGAGACTATTATTGGAGCCGTTGTTATGTTGAAAGGGTCAATGCCACCAAATGGATTGGGGACATGTACCAATCAGGATGGGTGGTATGCAGTAAAAGCTCTACCAACCGACACCTTAGATGCAAACTTTGTAGGCTATCATAAGTCGTTTTTGACGGTTAAAGAACTGTTAGCGACAAAGGATAAGACGATTTATCTTGAGGAGGATACTACCTATAAGCATGTTATTTTCACCGTTGGAGGCATAGAAGGAACAACAGGAAAGTATCGTCCTAAGAAAGGACCTAAGTCGCATAAGGAAAAGAAGTGTAATAAGAAATAAAGTTATGACGAAAGGAAAGAGTACTTGTAAGCTACTGAAGGATATTCGGCAGCAGATAGCGGATGCGAACGGTATCAGCTATCAGCCTAAAGAGTGTCACCACAAGGGGGATTGTGCAGGTACTTGTCCTGCTTGTGAGGAAGAAATACGTTATCTTGAACGTGAGTTGAAAGCACGTAAGGGTAATGGCTTCGGTATGAAGGTAGCTGGTATCGCTGCAGGTATTTGTGCTACGGTTATGCCGATGACTGCTGCTGCGCAAGGTGTTAAGCCCGATAGTACTTCTAATCTTCCTGTGCGTACAGCCAAGAATGATTCTGTAAAGATTGTAGACTGCTCAAATGGTAATGCAGCTGCTGTGGTTGTACGTGGAATGGTAATAGACGGTGATGATAAGGAACCTTTGATAGGTGCTTCTGTTTTAATAGAGGGCACAAACAAGGGTGTGGCAACAAATATTGATGGACTTTTTGCATTGAAGTTACCATCAGACACTTCGTTGGCTATTTCATATATCGGATACAAGACCAAGAAGGTTCTTGTAAGCTCTCTTTTGCATTCTGATGATAATGTTATAGTGCTTGAGGAAGATAGAGATGCAATGTTAGATGGCATTGTAACAATTGCTACACCACCTACCTGTAAAGGTGAAAATAAAGGTAATAAAGATGACCAGAGTGGTCGTAGAACTGATAAGCCTAAGTCGCATAAGGAGAAGAATAAAAAGAAGTATAAGTAAAGATTAGTATTATGGCAAAAGGGAAGAGTACTTGTAAGCTACTGAAGGATATTCGGCAGCAGATAGCGGATGCGAACGGTATCAGTTATCAGCCTAAAGAGTGTCACCACAAGGGGGATTGTGCAGGTACTTGTCCTGCTTGTGAGGAAGAAATACGTTATCTTGAACGTGAATTAAGAGCACGTAAGGGTAATGGCTTCGGTATGAAGGTAGCTGGTATCGCTGCAGGTATTTGTGCTACGGTAATGCCAATGACTGCTGCTGCGCAAAATGTTAAGCCCGATAGTACTTCTAATCTTCCTGTGCGTACAGCCAAGAAAGATTCTGTAAAGGTAGTAGACCTTTCTGAAGGTTGTGCATCACCTGTAGTTGTACGTGGAATGGTCATTGGTAGTGATGATAAAGAACCATTGATAGGAGCTTTTATCTTAATAGAGGGAACAAACAAGGGTGTGGCAACAAATATAGATGGTTTGTTTGCTTTGAAGTTACCACCAGATACTTCGTTGGTTATTTCATTCATTGGTTACAAGCAGAAAACGGTTAGTGTAAGTTCTCTTTTGCGTTCAGATGATAATGTTATTGTACTGGAAGCCTATGATGTGTCGGTGATAGTAGGAGGAATTGGATCTGTTTTACCAAACTACGATGATGTGTATGGTCATAGGACTTATAAGCCGAAGTCGCATAAGGAGAAGAATAAAAAGAAGTGTAAGTAAAGATTAGCATTATGACAAAAGGAAAAAGTACTTGTAAGCTATTGAAGGATATTCGGCAGCAGATAGCGGATGCGAATGGTATCAGTTATCAGCCTAAAGAGTGTCATCACAAGGGGGATTGTGCGGGTACTTGTCCTGCTTGTGAGGCGGAGATACGCTATTTAGAGGCACAGTTACGAGAACGGAAACGCAAGGGGTGGGGCATGAAAGTGGCTGGCTTGGCAGCTGGACTTTGTGTTGCAACTGTTCCGCTTACATCATGTCAGAATACTCCAAAGGACTGTAATGTTGAGAATAAAGCTCAGGATTCTATAGATATGCCAGTTATGGGCGAGAAGGTAGTTATACCCAAAGCACTCACAACAGATTTGAAGAACGCTATCGTTATTAGTGGGCAAGTGTTGGATGCTTCTACAGGTAAGGCTGCTTCTGAAGTTAATGTTATGATATTAGGAGGTAAGAAGAGACTATCTTTGGGCGAAGATGGAAGGTTTGCATTGCAGGTTAATCGCAGTGACACCCTTGTGTTTTCATCTTATGGGTTTGAGGATAAGGTGATCGCTGTGGAGTCTGTTCGTAATCCTAATGATATGGTTGTCCGTTTAGAACCCTCTCTTGCCTTAGTCGGGGACGTAGAAGATATCAGCTATTTAGAGAAAGAGTTATCCGACAGCACAGCACCGCAATCACATAAAGAGAAATGCAATCAGAAGTAACAGCACCGTTTATCGCCATTAATCGGCACAGACTCACTACTGATGGAGAAGGCGTAACAACATTGGTTGCCTTTCATGGTTGTCCGCTTCATTGCCAGTACTGCTTAAACGCTCAGTGCTTGCAGGCTGATGGTGTATGGTGCAGGCTGACGCCCGGTGAGTTGTATAGTGAGGTGGAGATAGACGACCTTTACTTTGTGGCAACGGGTGGCGGTATCTGTTTTGGCGGTGGTGAACCCCTTTTACGTTCAGACTTCATTAAAGCCTTTGCCGAGATAATGAATCCCGAATGGAAGTTGACAATAGAGACATCGCTCAACGTACCGCTTGAGAATGTCAAAGCTATTGCCTCGTTGGTGCAGATGTGGTATGTAGATATAAAGGACATGAACCCTGATATCTACAAAGCGTATGGATGTAAAGAGAATAAGCAGGTAGTTAGTAATCTTCAATGGTTAGCAGCGAACGGATATGCTGATAAGGTAATTATCCGTCTACCCTTGATACCTGAATATAATACAGATGAAGACCGTCAGCGAAGCCAACAACAGTTGGAAGATATGGGCTTTACAAACTTTGATAAGTTTAATTATATTGTGCGGTAGTAGCATTCATCTTATACAATATACATAGCTCATCTTTCGTTTTTTACTTTAAAAGCATTATCTTTGCAATTAATAAAAGAAAGAGAGTATGAAAAAGTCACTTGTCATTTTATCAATTATATTTTTGTTGTTGCCTATCACAGTAACAGCACAGAGTTTTGATGCTTTGTGGCAACAAGTAAATCAAGCTGAGCAAAAGGACTTACCAAAGACACAAATCAGTTTGTTGCAGAAGATTGAACAGAAAGCACAGAAAGAGAAAGCCTATGGGCAAATCTTGGCAGCAAGTCTGTTAGCATCAAGGTTACAGACAGAGATTGCACCCGACTCTGCTGAGGTAGAGTTAAATCGATTGAAGGCAAAGGCAAAGATGGTAGAAGGTAAGGATGAAGTCTTGTCGGCTGTCTACAACTGTATCTTGGGTGTGATAGGACGGAATGAAGAAAGTGGAAATGCTGACGAATACTTCAAGAAGGCACTTGCTAACCCTTCTCTACTGGCAAGTCAGAAAGCAGCCGACTTTAAGCCTTTGATAAAGATAGGTAAAAACGATGATATCTTTAAGGGTGACCTACTGCATGTTATTGGTATGCAGGTGGGTAACTACGACAAATTACATAGCTATTATAAAAGCGTTGGAAACCGTGAGGCTGCTTGTTACACGGCATTGATGGGAATAAAGGAAGAGAAAGAGAGTATTCCAAAGCTCGACTCACTCATGCAGGCGTATAGCGACTTACCGATATGTGGAGAAGTTGCGTTGAAGCGTTATGCTTGTATGGGAGAAGATACTCCGGTTGAGGAAAAGATAGCTTATATTGATAATGCACTTGTCCGTTGGGCATCATGGAATAGAATCATATCATTGCGTAATGCTCGTGCAGAACTGACAAGACCGATGTTTGAAGTGAGTTTCGATAAGCGTAATGTTAGTTCAACGGAGAAGAATAACTGGGTTAAGCTGAATACGCGCAATGTATCGGATGTAATCGTAACGGTTACGCGTACGAAACTATCAGGTAATCATTCTCTCAGTCTTGGAGATAAAGGCGACATGGCTAAGTTGAAGGCAAGTCTGTTGCCTGCTACAACGCAGACGATAACCCGTACTTTCACTGGTCATAAGGATTATGAAGAGGTGAAAGACTCTTTCTTAATGCCTACATTACCTTTGGGTGTTTACCTCATTAAGGTAGAGACGCCTAAAAAGAATTTTACACCAGAATATGCTTTCTACTATGTTAGTGACCTCTATGTAATGAGCGAACTACAGCCAAAGAAGAAAGCACGGTATGTTGTTGTCAATGTTGTGGATGGTCAACCAGTAGCAAATGCAACGGTTCAGGCTACCTATCCAAATTATAATGATAAACCTTCTATCGTCAAGAAACTGGTTACGAACAAGAATGGAGAGGTTGTTTTTGACTCGGAAAGAACTACCCCTGACATCTATGTCTTTACGAATAAGGATAAAGCCTTTGAAGAAACTCAACTGGAGGGGTCGTATGATTACGACAAGGTGAACTATGACAAGATGGTAACTCAGGTCTTCACGGATAGAGGTATCTATCGTCCTGGACAGACGGTGCATGCATCTGTCATCGCTTATCAGAACACAAAGCAAGACTATAAGACTAAGGCTGCAGGCGGTCAGACCTTCGATATGGTTTTGAAAGATGCCAATTATAAGGAGATAGGACGTAAGTCAGTAACCACCGACCGTTTCGGTACTGCTGCAGCAGACTTTAATCTTCCAACAAGTGGACTGACTGGTAGTTTCTCTATTTATGCTGATTTTGGAACAAAAGGATCTAAGCGTTTCCAAGTAGATGAGTATAAGCGTCCAACGTTTGATGTAAACTTTGACGAGTATAAGGAGAAGTATGCTGTCGGTGATTCTATCAAGTTGATTGGTCGTGCCAAGAGTTTTGCTGGTGTACCTGTACAAGGTGCAAAGGTGCATTATGTCGTTACACGTAATATAAGCTATTGGTGTCGCTTCTATGAAGGGAGTGAGGAAGTGAATGAACAAGATGTTGTCACAGATGACAAGGGAGAGTTTGTTGTTACCGTGCCTTTTGTCTTATCTGACAAAGCCAAGAAAGAACTGAAGTCTGGTAAGGGTTATCGTTCACTTTTCTATAACTTTAGAGTTGAGGCTTCGGTGACTGATGCCGCAGGTGAGACACATGACGGTTTTACTTCATTGCCATTAGGAACAAAGGAGGCAAGTCTTTCTTGCAATATTCCTGAGAAGAATCTGCGTGACAGTCTTAAAACGATTAAGTTTAATTATCTGAACGCTGCAGGATCTCCTGTTGATGGCACTGTGAAGTATGTAATTGTGCCACAGCAGAAGGATAAGAATAATTATGTTTATAGCGATTACAAGTCCGCAAAGGCAAATGAGAATGTTGCTATAAAGGGTTTGACTTCTGGTGCTTATCGTCTACATGCTATTTGCGGAACAGATACGATAGATGAGGACTTTGTCGTCTTCTCTTTTGATGATAAGCGTCCAGCTATTGAGACACATGACTGGTTCTATCTGAGTGGAAACCAATTCCCTCGCGATGGTGGTCCTATCTATATGCAGGTGGGTTCAAGTGATGAGAATCAGTATGTTGTTTATTCTATCTTCTCAGGTAATAAAGTGATTGAAACAGGTTCTTTCAATCAAAGCAATAGTATACAGACACGCAAGTTTGTCTATAAGGAAGAGTATGGTGATGAGATATTTCTTAATTATGCTTGGGTAAAGAATGGCGTTCTATATGCTCATTCAGAGAGGATTATGCGTCCGTTACCAGATAAGAGCTTAATTGTGAAATGGAAGACCTTCCGTAATAAACTTATCCCGGGTCAGCAGGAGGAATGGACAGTAACCATTAATCGTCCTGATGGCAAGACTGCCAATGCTCAACTGATGGCAACGCTTTATGACAAGAGTCTTGATCAGTTCTTGTCTAATTCATGGAACTTGGGCAACTTCTTCTCGCTTAACTATACATCTGTTAATTGGGAGAGTCCTGACTATTCTGGTTTGGGTCTTTCATGGGAAGCTAATATCAAACCTTTTGATGTAGACTGGTTGTCTTTCTCGAGATTTGATAGTCGCTTCTTAGAAGATTATGATACGCCAGATGCTTATATTTATTCAGTAACATCAGACCGAATGGTAAGCATGACACGTACCGTTAAGACAATGGCTTTTGCAAAGGAATCTTCTATGAATGAGGTCGTTAAGGTTGGCTTCGGATCTACAAAGAAAACGGAAGTGAAATTTACTGCTCCTGTTGTTAAGAAAGATGAAGAGATAAAACAAGAGAAGGACGAACCGAAGAATGTAAAGCCTTCTATGCGTGAGAATCTCAATGAGACTGCCTTCTTCTATCCACAGTTGCAGACGGATGGAAAGGGTAATGTAAGTATTAAGTTTACGCTTCCAGAGAGCCTTACTACTTGGCGTTTCATGGGATTGGCACACGATGAGGATATGAACAATGGTTTCCTTTCAGATGATATCATTGCTCAGAAGACATTGATGGTGCAACCTAATATGCCTCGCTTCGTCCGTATGGGTGATGAGGCAATGGTGTCTACTCGTTTGTTCAACCAGTCTGAGAAGGATATCAATGCTAAGGCAAAGGTTGAAATCCTTGACCCTGCAACTGAGAAGGTGCTCTTTGCAGACAGTAAAGCTGTTGTCTTGAAAGCGCAGGGTAGTGGCTCAGCAGCTTATAGCTTAGCTTCATTGTTGGCGAAGAATGCCAATAAGCTTACAGCTGACCAGTCCTTACTTGTTGTTCGCTTCACGGTTGAGGGCGATGGTTTCTCTGATGGTGAGCAACATTACCTCTCAGTACTTCAGAATAAGGAGTATGTAACAAACACCTATCCATTCACACAGAATGATGCTGGGGTGAAGACGATTAATGTTGGTAAGCTTTTCCCAAAGAAGAGTACGGATCAGAAGCTGACAGTAGAGTACACCAATAACCCTAATTGGCTGATGATTCAGGCATTGCCTTATGTGGCAGATGCAAATGAAAAGAATGCAATCAGTCTTGTTTCGGCTTATTATGCAAATAGTTTGGGTAAGCAGATCATGAGTACTTCCCCAGCAATTAAGCAGACTATTGAGCAATGGAAGAAGGAAACAGGTAAGGAAACCTCTATGATGTCGGCTTTGGAGAAGAATCAAGAACTCAAGTCTTTGACACTTGACGAGACTCCTTGGGTGATGGATGCTAAGAATGAAACCGAACAGAAACAGCAACTCGTGCGTTTCTTCGATGAGAATCAGTTGCAGAACAAGTTGACATCAACATTCTCAAGTCTAAAGAAACTGCAAAACTCTGATGGTTCGTTCTCTTGGTGGCCAGGAATGAAGGGAAGTCTTTATATGACTGTTGCGGTGACGAAGACACTTGTTCGTTTGCAAAACCTTACAAGTCCTAACCCAGAGGTTACGAAGATGATTAACGCTTCTTTCCGATTTATGGATAAGATGGTGGCAAAGTGTGTGGCTGAGATGAAGCGTGATGAGAAGAGGTATAATACGATACTCTTCCCATCTGATGACCTTTGTGATTATCTTTACACCAATGCTTTGTTCTATCATGACCGAGCTACAAATGACATAAAGTATCTCATTGATCGCTTGGCTAAGAAGCCTACGGACTTAACCATCTATGGCAAAGCGAATACGGCAGTAATTCTTCAGCAGTATGGTAAGATTGAGAAGGCACGTGAATATCTCCAGAGTATTAAGGAATATACAGTTTATACAGAGGAGATGGGACGTTACTTTGATTCTAAAAACGCTTATTATAGCTGGCGTGATTATAAGATTCCAACAGAGGTGGCTGCTATTGAGGCAATAAAGACAATTACTCCTACTGATAGTAAGACTCTTGTTGAAATGCAGCGTTGGCTCTTGCAGGAGAAGCGTACGCAGGCTTGGGATACACCATTGAACTCGGTGAATGCTATTTGGGCATTTATGAATAATGGCAACTGGTTGATGCAGAATGGAGAGCATGCTACGTTGATGCTTGATAATAAGCCATTGCAAACAACACAGCCTACGGCAGGATTGGGTTATGTGAAAGCTACGCAGTCTGTTGATTTCCAATCGACTGAGAATCATGATTTAGTTATCAGCAAGGCAAGCACTGGCACAAGTTGGGGCGCTGTCTATGCGCAGTTCTTCCAGACATCAACAGATATCTCCGATGCTTCATCTGGCTTGAAGATTAAGCGCGAGGTAATGGTTGATAGTGTGCTGTTGAAGAGAGGTAAGAACCTTAAAGTTGGTGATAAGGTGCGTATCCGTTTGACGATCATTGCCGACCGTGATTACGACTTTGTGCAGGTTGTTGACAAGCGTGCTGCCTGCCTTGAGCCTGTTAGTCCGTTGAGTGGTTATCGTTGGGGATATTACATTGCTCCAAAGGATTACACGACTAATTACTACTTCGACCAGATGGCAAAGGGTAAGCATGTCGTTGAGACAGAATATTATATTGACCGAGCAGGTGTTTATCAGACAGGAACCTGCACTGCGCAATGTGCATACGCACCTGAATATAGTGGACATACAGGTGCAGATGTTATTCAAGTAGACGAGTAGATAAGTTTACAAGTAGACAAGTTATTCAGGTTTACGAGTTAATAAGTTTATGAGTTAACAAGTTAACAAGTTATCGATAGCGTTGTGGAGTAGGGGTGTTACCTGAACTCCTCTAACTTCCCAACTCCTTAACTCCTTAAAAAGAAATGCTTCAGATAGAGATAGATAATGGTAGTGGCTTTTGCTTCGGTGTGACCACTGCTATTAAGAAAGCCGAAGAAGAATTGGCAAAGGGTACCAAGCTCTATTGCTTAGGTGACATCGTACACAACAGTATGGAGGTGGAACGCCTTACGAAGAAAGGACTCATTACCATCAACCACGAGCAGATGCGCACGTTGCACAACGTGAAAGTACTGCTGCGTGCCCACGGTGAACCCCCCGAGACCTACGAACTGGCGAAGCGCAACAACATTGAGATTATTGATGCCACATGCCCCGTTGTGCTTGCCTTGCAGCGTCGTATCAAGACACAATACGAGAAAGAGCGACAACCCTCATATCTCATCTCCTCAATGAGCGACACCCCTCTCCGAGAGCCTTCCAAGCTAAGGTCCGTAGCGCAAGACAGCGCCGCCGTATCACTCCCCCCAGCAGTAGGCGAGGGGCAGGCACCGAGCGAAAGCTCCTCCATCGTCATCTTTGGCAAGAACGGTCACGCAGAGGTGTTAGGACTTGTTGGTCAGACCCATAGCCACGCCATCGTCATAGAGAAGTTTGAAGATGTGAAAGCCTTAGATTTCAATCATGACATCTACCTTTACTCGCAGACGACGAAGAGCTTAGACGAGTTCCATAAGATCATTGACTACATCCAAAGTCACATCTCACCCCATGCCAAGTTCCAGAGCTTCGATACAATCTGTCGCCAGGTAGCCAACCGAATGCCCAACATCTCAACCTTTGCTGCCCGTCACGACCTAATCCTCTTTGTTGCTGGTCGAAAGAGTTCCAACGGCAAGGTTCTCTTTCACGAATGTTTGAGTGTAAACCCAAATTCCCATCAGGTTGAGAGTGCGGATGAAATCGATATGAGTTGGTTTGATGGTGTCGAGACTGTCGGAATCTGTGGGGCTACGAGTACGCCAAAATGGCTAATGGAAGAGTGTCGTGACGAGATACTTCGCCATCAGCGAAACCCATAAGCATCCAAAGATAGATGTCTTTAGTTGATATAGCATTATTGCTACCTTTGTCCCTAAAAAGATGTTTGCACTCAACGAAACAAAACTTAAGGGCTTTTCTCTAAAAGCTTAGGAACTTTCTTGACAAAGACATAGGTGCCTTCTACAAAAAGGGAACAAGATAGTCGTTTCAGTATAGACGACAATCTTATGGAACAAGCCAACAGTCCCATTACGTTAGGAAAGAAGGATGAGGAATTGATTAAACTGCAATCCATAAACTAAATAGCAAAGAACCCTTATATGAAATCTGTCATATAAGGGTTTCTCATGAAGTGTCAAGACGTTTTTTGATACTTCCATTAAATGCATAGATAGAACTTTATAGGCGTTTATATGGTTGATACTTTTGAATGCTTACCTTTAAGAATAAATTATTGCCACCCTGCGTCAACTAAGCATCTTATATTTGGATATTCAAGCATTAGCAGGTATCTGCTCATTGTCCTACATTCCCTTTCTCAAAAGAATCAAACAAGCGACCGATAAGCCCAAGCATCTCCGCAACAATCTTCTTGTCCGCAACAGGAATTCGAAGGCTGACCTGACCTGTCTCCTCATCTTCCTCCGTAATAGAATCAACTAACCGTGCTGTATTCTCTTTTGAACGTAGCGTCTCAGTTAGACCAGAGAGGAATGCTACACCCCGCTCAATCATCTTTCTTCTGTCAGTAGTTGATTGAGATGGTACTTGGTTGGCATCATCATGCGTTGACATGTGCGGGTTGTCAAGAGTGACGTCTTTTCTATCTGTAGTATCCTTAACTTTTTCCGCTGCCTCAGACCTTTCTTGATCAGCAACATCAATAATGGAGTCGTTAGCTGAATTATTATCAGTTGTTTCAGTAACCGTCTGACTTAGATCATCCATCATTCGTTCAAACTTGCTACTATCAGCAAACACCGTATCTTCACCATTGTCCAGTACGCCCGCAAAAAGGTTTGATTTGAAACGCAACTTGTCAAGCATAGACTCCTCAAAAGTATTTGCCGCTACGAGGTTTATGACTTGAATGTTTCGTTTTTGTCCAATACGGTAGATACGTGCAATACGTTGCTCAAGCACAGCAGGATTCCATGGTAGGTCAATATTGATAATCACTGATGCCACTTGGAGGTTAAGACCCGTACTTCCAGCATCGGTGGATAGAAAAACACGACACTCTGGCAGGTCGGTAAAATTATTGACTAAATCCTTACGAGCTTTCGATGGAATACCCCCATGCAGATATTCGTAGCCAATTTTACGTTTGTCCATCTCTCGGGCGAGTAAACGAGTCATTCGCTCCCACTGGCTGAAAACGACCACTTTCTCTTCACCACTTTCCACGATATCTGAGATTATACTCATCGCTTCATCTACCTTTGTGTCATAACGACTCTTCTGATCCAGGATATAAGTACTATCGCATACCATACGCATTTGTTGCAAGAAGAGTATTAGACGATTACGATCCGTCTCAGAAAGGAAGTGGTAGGTCTCCCATTTCTTAAGAATCCGACTCACACTTGCCTTTGCCTCATCGTGAATGTCCCTCTGTTCTTTCGTCATCGGCACCATTAGGTTTTTGTCTTGTCGTTCTGGCATCTGCAAGTGTACATCCTTCTTCTTCCTACGAATAAGCACTCCCTGTAATCGTCGTCCAATCTCGTTGAGGTTGCGGTAACCGATTGTCGCACCCTTGTCATCTGTGATAATGTAACGATCACGGAACAAATAGTAGGGACCCAAGAGGAACTGGTCAACAAATTCAACCACAGAAAAGAGTTCCTCAAGACGGTTTTCCAATGGCGTGCCAGATAGAATAACGGCATATGACGAATGGATTTTCCTTGCAGCACGTGCTATCTGTGTGTTCCAATTCTTCAGTCGCTGCACTTCGTCAATAACAACCAAATCTGTTTCTAATCCACCCAATATTTTTACATCATTGCAGACAGCATTATAAGAAACAATCTTGTAAGGCTCTGGGGCAGAATATTGTTCTCTTCGCTTAAGATGCCCGCCCTCAATAACACACACTTGTTGCCCTGTGAAAGTTTCTATCTCACGTTTCCATTGATATTTTAGGGAAGTAGGACAGACTATTAGTGTTGAACCTATCAATCCATGTTTGCGAAGTAGTTCTGCCACACCGATAGCTTGCACTGTCTTACCCAATCCCATCTCATCGGCAATGATAGCTCTTCCCGCACGAGTAGCAAAACGAATACCCTCCACTTGATAGGGATAAAGCTTCGTTCGTAGGAGATTGGCAAAGTCCTCGTTCGTCAATTTATCTATCCACTTCGCACGACGCTTCATCTCTCTCCGCTCCAAAACGAGTTGTAGAGCATCATTATAACAACGGAAAGTGTCGCTAATCTCACGAGCTTGGCGAAGAAAGGTGTCAAAGTTATCGTAAGCAGAATCCAACAAAGCGTGTTCAGCATCAAAATATCGGTCAGCCAAAGCCTCAAATTCCTCTTTATTATCAACCCCTATACGGATACGAACTGTTCTATAAGAGGAATAATCTACATAAACCGAGCTGTATGGAGGAATCTCTCTGCGCACATGATGTCTACCGCAGAACCAACCTTTCACGGCTTCAAGATGTTTACACGTACCCAACTGCGAAGTCTTAAAGTCCATGCACGAACAATAGTTCCATGGGCTTTTAGCACCACGGTAGACAACCTTATAGGTATCCATACTCTTGACTCCCGAAACGACATATTCGCCTGGTGCCAAGTTCTCGTCCACAGCAGAAACAGAGAACCGTTCTTCTCGTGCTACTTGCTTTCGTAGCATAATCTGCCATGTTCTTAATTCTAAACCTTCAGGCTTATATTGATAAGGAATCTTTTTCTTACTCTTAGGCTTTTGCTTCATAATTTGTTTCTAACATAACCTTAATTCCGCAACCAGATGCGTAATTTTGTGTTAATATATTTTATAAGTATCTGAGAAACAATAAGTCTCCTCAGAGTTTTACTATTTGCAGAACTTTCACTAACTTTATGGTGTCAAAAAGAAGTATAATTCTACACGGCATGACAAAGATAGCAATAAAATACGATAATATTGTCCCCTATAGTAGATTTTTTATGCGATGAACGAATTTAAGCGCATCGGAATGGACCGACTGATAGATAACCGTCTCAATGTACGCTGTGTGAACTATGGCTATTAGTATCGTGATATTGTGCTTGCACTATTCTGTGTTTATATCTGCGGTGGCGACCACATAGAGGATATTACCACCATATTGAACAAGTATCTGAACCTGCACCCAACAAAAAAGACATATCAACACATAAAATCATCTCACAAGAAAAAGTACTACGAAGTTAAGGAAAAAGTAAAAACGTTAACGCTCCAAGTTCAATGTTCCAAGTTCAATGTTCCAAGGCGAAATCAGGCTCTCACAGAATGCACAGATATGACAGATGCCCAGGAGGCACAGAGACCTGGCGGTCTTGGAACGCATAGAAAAATCCCTCCAAAAGCTTCAACCCTTGTTCTCCCCGTAGGGAGGGGAGTGATTAGCGAGATACACCTACGAATTACAAAATGATAGAATAGATAGTGCAAGCACCTTGTTAACTTGTAAACTGGCTCTATAACGAATCGTGTGGGCTGTTTGACCCGATTAGAATAATATCTGTTGTAATCATAGAAAGAAGTTGTTTAGTCAGTTTAGTTTTACTCTTTAACACTTTAGCCAACGGAAAAGTATTTTTAAGGTCTTAGTTCATACTATGTTTGTGAATGTTTACCATCATTTGCCGTTGTGCTGATACTCTGCACATGTGGTGCAGATGCTTAGCACATATGGTGCGGAGGGTTAACACCACATGTGCGGAGGGTAAAATTCACCATGATATAAGGATGACAGGGGATGAATTGTGAGCAAAATGTTGTAATACTAAGAATAAACAGGAGGTGTGTATAAGTTTGTTTAGCTCAAACTTTTTTATACTTTGTAGATTAATTTGTCTTCATCTGTTCAGCCATAAGGTCATTAAACATAGGAACGCTGGCAAGGAAAAAACTATTTATCCACACGATTCGTTATAGAACCTGTAAGCTCGTTAGCTCGTTAACTAAAAAAAGTATCACTTTTTTTTCTTGAACAAGCTAAATTTTTTCCCTAACATACCGTTCGGTTTTTTGCCACCAAACTTACGATAGAGTTTCCAGGCAAGGATGGCTCCATCTAACACACCTGCTCCGCTGGTGATGACACCAGTGAAAAACTTGCTTGGACTGCTCTTGTCTTTTGGCTTGTGCATAAGCTCATTCCACAATCCTTCAATCTTGTTGCTGTCTTTGACAATGTCAGTAAGCAGCTGAGCTTTACGCAGGCGTATGTCTTCGATTGACTTATATTCGGGGGTAAAGTGAGATGTGTGTGCCGTCATAAGCTTATTTTGACATAAAAAGATTTCCTAAGAACCTTACTAATGGGCGCGTGATAAGTACGTTGCGCAGCATAATAAAGACGATGAGTAGCAGCAGATAGCTACCCCCGACGATGAGGAAAGCCCAGGTGAGTGAACCGACTAATGGCTGCAAGGCGTAAACGGCAGCAAATGAGAAGTAGATGAGGGAGATAAGAAGGATAGCGCAAAATACGGTTACGACAGTAATGACCGTCAGTAGTCGCACTACCTTTTCTATTACATCGAGCTTCACGTACTCTGACTGAAGCCCGATATAATGTTTTAGCACCTCGATGAGCTGTGCTATTGTTTCTACGTTCTTGTCGTTTGAGAACATTCTTTATGATTTAGATAACTTCTGAAGCTGCGTCTTTGATGTCTTCAACGAATTCGTCAGCTTCTTTACGGCTGAGCTTGATGTCGTGTTTTTTGCAGAAATCGTCAACAGCGTCAGTAATTTTTGTACGTGTGTCAGTTCCTTTCTCTGGAGCTAAAAGGAGTCCGAGAGCTGCGCCTGTGATACCACCACAGAGGAAAGCGCAAATGTAACCTAATGTCTTCATAATCTCTTATTTTTATATTAATGGATATTTGATTCTTTTTCATGGCAAATATAGTCAAAGTTTCGCATATAAGCAATAGATTAGTTGTGTTTTTGTGTTAAAAATCTTATAAAGGTTTTATTTAACAAACTTTATTGGCGTTATTTTCTTCCTTATGCTTCTTATTTTGTAACTTCGCACGATAATTACATAGTAAATTAAAAGTACAATCAATAAAAAACTAAGGGATTATGAAGAAATTTATGGTTTTGGGTGCAGCAATGTGTGTGGCAATGGCTTTCACTGGCTGTAAGTCAAGCGAGAGTGCATACAAGAAGGCTTACGAGAAGGCAAAGTCTCAGGAGCAGAATACTTCCTATAATAATGATAATGCAACGCAGCAGGAGGCTGTTGTGGCACCTGTTGAGACGCAGCCCGTTACGCAGGCTCCAGTTGTTGATAACTATGACAATGAGCCTGTTCGTACAGAGACGGTGTCAGTTGTAAATGGTTCTGGACTGAAGCCTTACAGTGTTGTTGTGGGATCGTTCGGCGTTAAGTCAAATGCAGAGGGTTTGCAGCAGCGTTTGAAGAATGCTGGTTACGATGCTCAGGTAGCTTACAATGCTGGTAATAATATGTATCGTGTTGTTGCTTCAACTTACGACAGCAAGGCTTCAGCTGTTCAGAGTCGCAATCAGCTTCGTGCAACATATGCTGATGCTTGGTTGCTCTACTCTCGCTAATGGGTAGAATTTTATCGATAGATTACGGAAAGAAACGTACAGGGCTTGCAGTCACCGACCCATTGTGTATCATTGCTAATGGGTTGGCGACTGTTCCTACGTCTGAACTTTTCGATTTTCTGACCCAATATATTTCGAAAGAAACGGTCAGCCAGCTTGTCATTGGCAAGCCTATGCAGCCCAACGGTCAGCCGAGTGAGAACCTTGCTCGTGTTGAACAGTTTGTCAACCGTTGGCGCAAGGCACACCCTGAGTTGCCCATCGACTATTATGACGAGCGTTTCACGTCGGTTATCGCCCATCAGACGATGATTGCGGGTGGTGTGAAGAAGAAGACACGGCGTGAAGACAAAGGACTTGTTGACGAGATTTCGGCAACAATTATTCTCCAGGATTACATGCGATCTAAGGGGCTTTGATGCCGTTTATCGGTTAATAATTAGACTTGTTAGATTTTAAGAAAGAAAGGAAAAGAAAAAGAAATATGGTATTACCCATTTACACATACGGTCAGCCTGTTTTGCGCAAGGTAGCTAAAGATATCCCCCTCGATTATCCCGACCTCAAAGAGCTGATACAGGATATGTTTGAGACCAACACTGCCAGTGATGGCGTAGGGTTGGCAGCACCACAGATTGGTAAGTCAATTCGTGTGGTTATTGTTGATTTAGACGTGCTCTCTGATACCTTCCCTGAGTATAAAGACTATCGTCATGCGTTCATTAACGGTCACATTCTCGAGTATGACGACTCAGAGACTGAGACCATGGAGGAGGGGTGTCTCTCGCTTCCAGGACTTCACGAGAATGTGACACGTGCTAAGCGCATCTATGTAAAATGGCTTGACGAAAACCTTGTTGAGCATGAGGAGTGGGTAGATGGTTATCTTGCTCGTGTCATCCAGCACGAGTTCGACCATCTCGAAGGTCGTGTCTTTACCGATCGTCTCACGCCTTTTCGCAAGCAGATGATTACCAGCAAGCTTAAAGCCCTCTTGCAGGGTAAGATTCGTTGCCATTATCGTGTCAAGGCTCCACGTAAGTAAGCCTATGTTGCGTAGTGTCGTAGTATCCTTGCTATGCTTATTGGCATTGCCGTCAGCAGCCCAATATAACATCAAGAAGATGATGGAGGAGGGGAGACGGACGCTTGATCAGGGATACTACGTTATTTCTATGCAGATTTTTACGCGTATCGTTGCCCTGAAACCCAACCTTTATGAGGCTTGGTATCAGATGGCATTATCAAAGTATCATCTTGAGGATTATAAGGGGGCTGCCGATGATTGTCGGCGTGCGTTGGCGTTACAGCCTTACATTGCTGATATCTACGAGCTTTATGGTATGACGAATATTCGTGTAGAGCGTTACGATAGTGCTATCGTAGCTTTTACGCATGCCATAGACATCATTCCCGACAATCGTGATTATTGGTTTAACCGTGCTTATTGTCTTTATCAGGTGGGCGATAGTAAGGCGGCTCTTCAGCAAGTGGATTATATTCTTAAGCGTTGGCGTAACTTCAGTGCTGCCGCTCAGCTCCGTGAAGATATTGTTGTGGGGAGGAAGCCTAAGAAACAGATAATAAGCAAACAACCACCAGCCCCTCCCTCTTACCCCTCCCCCAAAGGGAGGGGAGTGGGCAGCGTGTTATCCCTATAACTTTGAACATTGAACTTGGAAGTTTGAGCTTTGAGCGTTAACGTTTTTACCTTTTTACCTTTTTACCTTTTTACTTTTTACTATTCCCAAGGCGTTTTACTTTTTACTTTTTTACTCTTTTACCTTTTCCAAAGCTTTTTTACTGTCTTACTTTTTCTTGTCGGTAATCATAATTATAAATTTTGAATTATGAATTTTGAATTATACTCGTTGAGTTTTGAATTATAATTTGTACCTTTGCCACAATAATTGATTTATAAAACTAATTTGTAGTATGGTTAAAATCACTTTCCCAGACGGTTCCGTTCGTGAATACGAGCAGGGCGTAACTGGTTATCAAATCGCCGAGAGTATTTCGCCGGCTCTCGCCCGTGACGTTGTATCTTGCGGTGTAAATGGCGTAACAACAGAGCTCAATCGCCCTATCAATGAGGACGCAACCATCGCACTTTATAAGTTCGATGACGAAGAGGGTAAGCACACTTTCTGGCACACCTCTGCCCACCTCCTCGCTGAGGCATTGCAAGAACTCTACCCAGGCATACAGTTTGGTTTCGGTCCTGCGATTGAGAATGGTTTCTTCTATGATATCATGCCCGCAGAGGGTCAGACAATATCGGAGAACGACTTCCCAAAGATTGAGAAGAAGATGCTCGAGCTCGCTAAGAAGAACGAGCACGTTATTCGTCGTGATGTTTCTAAGGCTGATGCAGTGAAAGAGTTTACTGCTGATGGTCAGGAATATAAGGTGGAGCACATCGTCGAAGACCTCGAAGATGGCACTATCTCAACATATACGCAAGGACATTTCACCGACCTTTGTCGTGGTCCACACCTCGTCTCTACAGGAGCTATCAAGGCTGTTAAAATCACCAGCGTTGCTGGAGCTTTCTGGCGTGGCGATGCTAAGCGTGAGCAGATGACACGTATCTATGGTATCACTTTCCCTAAGAAGAAGATGCTCGATGAATACCTCGTTATGCTCGAAGAAGCTAAGAAGCGCGACCACCGTAAGATCGGTAAGGAGATGGAACTATTTATGTTCTCTGACCGTGTTGGTAAGGGGCTTCCTATCTGGTTGCCAAAGGGCACACAGCTGCGTCTGCGTCTGCAAGAGTTTTTGCGTCGTCTCCTCCGTCCTTACAACTATCAGGAAGTTATCACACCAGGTATCGGTGGCAAGAACCTCTACGTAACCTCTGGACACTATGCACACTATGGTAAGGACTCGTTCCAACCAATCCATACACCAGAGGAGGGCGAAGAGTATATGCTTAAACCAATGAATTGCCCTCACCACTGTGAGATCTATGCTTATAAACCACGTTCTTATAAAGATCTGCCACTGCGTATTGCAGAGTTCGGAACTGTGTTCCGCTATGAGAAGAGCGGTGAGCTTCATGGACTTACACGTGTTCGTACCTTCACACAGGATGATGCTCACATCTTCGTGCGCCCAGACCAAGTAAAGGCTGAGTTTGAAAATAATATCGACATCATCCTTAAGGTGTTTAAGATCTTTGGTTTCGAGAACTATGAGGTACAGATCTCACTCCGCGACCCTGAAGATAAGGAGAAGTATATCGGCTCTGACGAGGTGTGGGAAGAGAGCGAGGCAGCTATTAAAGAGGCTTGCGCAGAGAAAGGTCTCCAAGCACGTGTAGAACTTGGTGAAGCTGCTTTCTATGGTCCTAAGCTCGACTTTATGGTAAAGGATGCTATCGGTCGTCGTTGGCAGCTTGGTACTATTCAGGTAGACTATAATCTTCCTAACCGCTTCAAGCTCGAATATACCGCTGAGGACAATTCAAAGAAGACCCCTGTGATGGTTCACCGTGCGCCATTCGGTTCACTTGAACGCTTCGTAGCCGTACTCATTGAGCACACCGCAGGTCACTTCCCACTCTGGTTGACACCTGATCAGGTTGCCATCCTCCCAATCTCTGAGAAGTATAACGACTATGCACGCAAGGTAAAAGCTTACTTCGATGCACACGACGTACGCTCAATTATGGACGAGCGCAACGAGAAGATTGGTCGCAAGATTCGTGACAACGAACTCAAGCGCGTTCCTTATATGGTTATCGTGGGTGAGAAAGAGGCTGCCGAAGGTCTTGTGTCAATGCGTCAGCAGGGTGGTGGAGAGCAAGCTACTATGACAATGGAAGCCTTTGCCGAGCGTATCAATGCTGAGGTTGCTGAGCAGCTGAAAGGATTGGAGTAAATCTTTTCCAAGTCTCCCTCAACCAACGGTCATTGACCGACGGGAAGTAAAGGGAGTGTGCGTTAGTATAAAGCTCGCCTTGGGTTATCATATTACAAACTCTCGTGGTTTCCCCTCTCTCCTCGCAGAGAGGGGGAACACTCGTTTTTCTGTTGGGGAAGTTTATATGATATATCACCGAATAGATACAAAGTTTTGGTAAAGAAGCCTCCAATTACTTTTTATTATAGAGATAAGCAGGACTTTTAGTTTACTGAAAAAATAAAATTTTCTTATTTCATCTAATTTTAGGTAACATCTTTATCGTGGTTATAACGGAAACGATAGACTTCTCCCTTTTACTTTTTTCCCTTGGTAATTACTTCTTTCTTTCTATGAATTAAAAGACTGTGGATTGTGAAATAACTTTACAATAAAAATAAATCTATGGGCATTATAGGCATGAAATAGGCTAATTCTTGCGACTTTGTAACTCGCCTGTAATCAGGCGGTTACGAAATGGGTTCTGAAAAGGTGCTTAATAAGAGTTCAAAAGGGCGTTAGTTAGGGTCTTAAAGGGCATCTTTTACAAGCCAATTGGGCGTTAATTCAAAGCCGAAAGATCACTTATTAAAATCGAGGATGTGAATTATCTTTACAGTGATGAGCGTGAATGCATCTACTGTTGGGTATCGTTGGGTTAATAATTCACCTCAATAGAAGTAGGGTAGAGTCTGTATGGATCGAAAAATTCGGTGCAGCTATTAATCAGGTCACGGAGGTTTGCCTGTACGTTCTTACGATAGCGTTCTTTGCCATTGACAATAACAGTAACAGGTTTGTTCATGTCTATAAGTTTGCTATTAAGATAGATACGCAATTGTCCGCCCTTCGCCTCCTTGTAGGTGCGATTAAATCTCATTTCGATACCCCAATGTTTGTCTTGCTCAACAGCGGTATATTCCACCTCTTTGATATTTATTGTTACCACATTGTTATGAATATTCATGTCATAGTAGGTGCGATTTTCCGATGGCGAAGTTAGTACTTGCAGGTTGTAGAAGCCCGAGCGATGACGACCATCCATCTCATAGTCTTCCCAGAGAACAGTCTTAGGATATGGGTTGCGAACGAACTTTTTTAGCCATGGGGTAGTAAGGTCATAATTAATATGATGTTGCATACCTGGCAGGAGGTTAATGCGATGGACGAAGAGCGGACGTTTGTCGGCATCAAGAGGGCGTGCCAACTGAGCAGAATCAAAGGCTATCTGCGTATAGTAAGTTAGAGTATTGCGGTAGAAACCAGTGTCATCCGCTCCAGTGAGGAATGAGAAACCAATGTTAGCACAGTTTTCTATGGGTGCATTCTTTAGCGGTTCGCCACCTGCCATTGGACCAGCTGCAGCCCAATAGTCAGCATAGAAAGAGGCAAGACGCTGACTGCCATAGCCACCTTCGGATATACCAAAGACATAGAGGCGGTTGGCATCAACATTACCCTCGACAAGTGCCTGTCGAATCAGTTTCTCCCAAGCAAACTGCTTTGCAACCTGCCACCAACGATAGTAATCGCCTTCGTTAGGAATTTGCGGAATAAAATAGAGCGAAGGACCATCTTGGAATCTGTTACCTAAGGTAAGACCAGTCGACCATTCATGTTCCTTTGGACCAGAACCATGCAGATAAAGGAACAACGGTAGCTTTCCTGCTGTGCTTCCCTTTACACCATAGTAGTAAGGCATGACGGCATTCTTTTCCAATGCTTCAGGTAAGTTCCAAGCAGATTTTACTCCCTTTTGCAAGTCTTCAGGCTTCGCAAGTTTCTGTTCATTCAACTCGCGATTTGCCTCACACCATGCTGCCCACACCATCTTTTGGTTTTGAACGATATCTTTGTTCTTAATCAGCTGCTGTATATCTGTCGTATAAGTCTTATTACGTTGAAAGGCATCTTTGCTCTGCAGCTCCTCATTCTGCTTCATTTTAAGCGTTTGAAGGAAGTAATTTTTCACCTTCTCCTGCATATTACCTCCCTGTGCGTGAGCGTTGTTGGTGATAGCAGAGAGTGTGAGCGTTAAGCCCACAGCTACGATAAAGTTATTGATATGCTTCATTGTTTGTCTTTGTATCTTCAATCTATTTGTTTATTTGGGTTTACCCCTTTGAATGATTTTGCTTTGCAGACAAAGGTAAGCATTTTTAGAGGATTGTGCAAGAGTTGTAGCCTCACCCCCTCTCCGAAAGAGAAAGAAGAAGCCTCACCCCCAACCCCTCTCCGAAGGGAGAGGGGAGTAGTCACCGATATACCCTACAAGATGGATTGGTATTATAGATTTGTATAATACCTTTTAGTATCTTCTATAGGGATATCACGGTAATCACTCCCCTCTCCCTTCGGAGAGGGGTTGGGGGTGAGGCTTCTTCTTTCCCTTCGGAGAGGGGTTGGGAGGTGAGGCTTCTATATTAAAAACCACCAAATCCACCGCCTGATGGTGGAGGACCTGAAGGACGTCCACCGCCAAAGCCTTTCCTTCCACCTTCACGTGGACCCATTCCAGGACCATTGCGATCGAAGTCTGGACCATCCTTTGGTTTAGGCATAGCATTCTTACCACCAAAGAGGTTCAGACGATAGGTAGCACGCAGCATGATATAGCTGTTAATACTATTGTATTCAGTATCTGTACGACTCATAGAGTTGATGACACGTGAGAGGTTACTCTGCTGACGTAAGATGTCATAGAACTGCAAGCTGAATGTCAGTGCATTGTCCTTCAACATACTCTGTGAGATTTGCGCATTCCAAAGCAGCTCATTAGTGTTCAATGACGCATCGCTATATCCACGGCGACTGTTCTGGTGAAGGTCTGTCGAGATACTCATGTTCCAAGGGAGGTTAAAACTCAATGTACCACCATAGGCAAACTGCCATGTGCGTAGATTGCTCATACTCTGAAGATTATTCTTCGTGTTGGTATAGTCTACCGAACCATCTAACTCTAACTCTAACCATGAGGTGCGATAGCTGGCAGCGAGTCGCTCGCCAAAGGTCAACGACTTAGTGATATTCTTCTCTAAGTTGCTTGTTCTGTTAAGCTGCAGATAGCTGACGTAGCGATTGAAGTTAGCACGTGTGAAAGTATGGAGATTCCATACTCCAGCTGAGTCAATACTTGTATTGTACATTAATCCTGCATCTGCATCCCAGTTACCATTTACATTGATAGGCTGGATTGTACGTGCACCTGTAATCGCATCGTAAGTCACACTGTTGCCAATCGCATTTCGTGTTGTAGAGAAGTTGGCAAAGGTCATCAATGCCTGTGAGTGACTCTGCTTGTAAGTGTTATAGAACAAGCGGAAGTTATTGGTGAAGGCTGGCTTCAGTCCTGGGTTACCAATAGATATGTTCTGTGGGTCTGTATTGTCGACGATACTAAGCAGCTGACTCATCGTAGGCTGAGTGATTGTACCCTTATAATTGATACGCAGGTTGCTCTGTTCGCTGAACTTGTAACGGAAGTCGAAAGTAGGACTCCAGTTGAATACTGTGCGTGCTGTGTCAACGTGTACACCAAGGTAATCCTGCATATAGGTAGAACGCTGTGGCTGGAACATGACACCCACGTTCATCTTCCACTTGTCACGAATCATTCGCATCATTATCTGCATGTCGTGTGTATATGTGCGATACTCAGAGTAACGGCTCAGATTATCATCGAGATAGCTTGCCAATGGGTTGGACAGCAATCCGAGATAGTTATCCCATGAACGGTAAGCTGGCTGCAGACTACCGAATGTTCCTGATGGCATTGCAGAGAGGTCGTAGGTGTCACGATTGCTCTTTGAAAAGCCATACTTAAACTGATAGCTGAACTGCAGGTAAGTCTTACGGGCAATTGGCTCACTATAAGTTGCCTGCAAAGCATAGTCCCAACTCTTTGTTGGCATAAGGTTATAACGATATGCACGATAGATAGAGTCGTTTCCGAGTGCATCTTGCAACTGGAAATACTGGATGTCTTGTGTTGAGAATGTTTTTGAATCCGAGTCACTATAGTTACCATCTATGCGCAAAGTAACGTTTCGTCCGTTGCTTGAGAGCTTGCGATTTACCTGCAGCATAGCACCCAATGAGGTTGAATTACCATAGCTTATCGTCATGTTACGCTGTGTATTCACCATTAAACCCTGTGATTTTAGCTGTGCGATAGAAGCTGATGACAATGGGTCGTCAACGGTATCGTATGGGTCAGCGTTGTAGGCTGTAGATGTGCTAACAGTTTGTCCATCGCTCTTACTTAGTCTGATGTTTGGACGGAACATGATGTTCCACATAGAGTCAGGGCGCCATTCCAAGCGGAAACGACCATCCCAAGAGTTTGTTCTTGTGTATTCTTGTGAGAGACGGTTGGCAAATGAACCCTGTTGTGCTACGAAGTTCTCGCTTGCAACACGTGAGTTTAGGTCGCCATTAGAATGGTTCCAACGTACGCTACCGTCCCACTGCAAGGTTGTACCATTGTCATAGTTCATGTTGAGACCCACCATTTTCGTTGCGTTCAAGCCCTGTCTTACGCCACCAAAGCCACCACGTGGACCACCACCGAAGCCCATGTCATTGACATTATTGGCAGATGCAAAGCCCATCATGCGGAACTTGTTGTTGAAGTAGGCACCCATAGCCTTCTCAGAGTAACGACCCTTTGTTCCGATACCCAAGTCAATATTTGAGAATAAACCTTTGTTCATTCCCGCCTTGATGCCAAAGTCGAGTACGGTTGATTCATTACCATCATCGATACCCGTCACACGGCTCAAGTCGCTCTTTTGGTCGTAAGCCTTAATGGTTTGTACGATAGAGGTTGGGAGGTTTTTCATAGCGGTCTTAGTGTCGCCCACCATGAACTCTTTTCCATCAACAAGAATCTTTTTTACCTCTTTGCCATTAATCTTAATAGTTCCATCGCTTGACACTTCCGCACCCGGCAACTTCTTTACGAGAGCTTCAATCGTTGAGCCTTCTGGGACACGATAAGCCGAAGCATTGTACTGGAAAGTGTCTGCTTTTACAACAACTTTCGGAGCACTTGCCACAACTTTCACTTCTTTCAGTGTGTGTGAGTCTACTTGGAATTCTAACTGACCTACTGATACGTCTTGCTCATTAGCAATCGTAATGTTTTGAAAAATAGTCTTGTAGCCTACATACGAAGCTTTCAAAATAAATCGTCCGTTTGTTGGAGCTGTAATCTTAAAGTTCCCCGCTTCATCTGATGTAGCACCAATAACATAACTGCTGTCCTGCTTCAACAGCTGAACAACAGCAAATGGCACTTTCTCCTTTAGTTCCGTATCATAAAGCGTACCCGTAACGGTTCTGTTCTGTGCCAGCATTGCAACTGTGCTGGACATTAATAGAACAAAAATCAACAATCTTTTTGCCATAATAATCTTTTCTAATTCTTAATGGTATATATGACGCTAAGAATTTCAAAAAGTTTAATAGGCACATGGATTTTATTTAAAGAAAAGATATGAATATGGGTGCTTGTGGGAGACTTTAGAACTAAGTCTTATTTTATTCCTACTTATTTAAGTTTATTCTGACACCCATATTGAGATTGAAGTTGGTAGGCTTGTCTTTGTAAATATTCTCAACATTGCTCCCATTATTGAAGTGATGGCTTATTCCGGGCTCAATATATGCACTAACATCTTTGCTAATTCTGAGTTCTCCTCCAATGGAAAGAGCGGTAGAGAATACTGGTCTACCTTCTTTAATAGTTGTATGTGTTGGCGTTATTTGTGACATGGCTTCAGCAGATAAGTTGGCTTCACCTTTCACGAGTTTCTCAATTTCAGCACCTGCAGTCGCATAAACATTGAACCTTTTGGTCTTAATGAAACTGTAACTTGCATTTACAGGTATGCCGACGTATTGCAGTTTTTGTTCTACGGCATATTCTGTCCCTCTCTTTTCATAAGAGAAGTTGGAAGTAAGTCGGCTGTAATTGAGACCTGTCTGTAGGCTCCACCGATTGTTGATATTATACCTTATGGAAACACCTAACTTTATTGGTTGATGGTGTTTAGTCCTCGTTCTTCTATCTTTTGTACCTATTGGGCTGTCTTGTATGTTTCTTCCAGAGAATTCTGGGGCATAGTCACCATAAGGGTTTGCTACTGGCAATAGCATCTTGTCAGAATTATGGGAAGTTCCCGTACCATAATTATAGGAAGTTCCTATGCAGAAGCGAGAAGTTGGATCATCCTTCTTCGCATTTGTTGCGTAGATTCTTTCCGAATTCCCCCACGACTGTGGTTTTGTGGTCTGTTGTTTATTAACATCTTCTATCTTTTCTTGCCTTGTATTACTGGTTGTTTCTTGAGTTTCTGTGACATTATTATTATCTGTAGTCGTTTCTTTTTCTTTATTGTCGACTGTATTGCCAGACAAGTTGTTGTCAACAAGTGGATTCTGTATACTTTGATGAGTAGCAACAGCCAGCTTTACGGAGTTTGTCACATAGTTCTCTGGAGTTGTAATTGTAGTTTGAGAAGGCAGAGTGTTCTTTATCTTATTGTTTATAATTGTTGCGCACTGCTTCGGAAGAGATGTGTGGTCAAAAAGCAAGTGACTTAGAAAAATCCCGATACCTATTATGGCTGCAGCAGAGGCAGCACGGTAGGTCCACAAAGGTACTACGCTTGCCTTCTGCCGAGTAGAGCGCATAGGAGCAACTCCACGACGGTTCATCTCCTGTTTGATATCATTGAGAAGACCATCTGGTGCCTTTACATCACATTCATTCTGAATGCGTGTACGCAATGTGTCAAGCCAATCTTCTTTCATACTTTTAATTCTATTTATTTTGCTCTTTCAGCATCTTTGCAAGCATATTCCTTGCCTTGTGGAATTGTGATGCAGATGTATCTGGTTTGATGTTGAGAATTTCTGCTATTTCCTTGTGACTTTTGCCTTCTATCACATATAGGTTGAAGACAGTTCTGTAACCTGGTGGTAGTTTAAGTATTGTCTCTGTTATCTGTGTTATCGACATACTGTCAATATCAGGGTCCTCAGTACTACAATCAGGTATGTCAGTCGCCTTGTCTATAAAAATAGCTGGGTCATTGTCCCTGAGAAAGTGAAGAGATTCGTTGATTACAATCTTTGTGAGCCAAGCCTTTAATGACCCCTTCCCTCGATATTCAAAAGTATGTATCTTAGTGAATATTCTTATAAAAGCCTCTTGTAAAACATCATGCCTATCTTCTTGGTTTCCAATATACCTCGAACACACTTTTGCTAAATAATCAGCATACTCGCCATAGAGTTTATCCATGGCGAGTGCATCACCTTTTTCAAAAAGGCTTATAATATACTGTTCTCTATTATTCCCAAATAATCCCATTGATAGGCAGTGGATTTTCCTCTGTACTATTTACGGCTTTTGTATTTGAATTTGACTGTTTTTACACCTGAGAATGATTGCCACTTCAAAGTCAGGTCCACTGTTTTCCCTTGTGTGTCAGGAAGATCACTAAGTCTGAATGCTACAAGTCCGTCACGAATCAAACCCTTTGTGTCGCCAGAAGCATTATGATGGAGTACAACTTCATATGGATTGTCTCCTTTGACAAGATTCACCACATGTTTTTTCCCATTACCGAAGTAAGTTCTGAAGCGTAAAGTCAAGTATCCGTCCTCTACAACAGTTGTCCAGTCCTTGACTATTTCTACAGGGTCTTTTCCATATACTGTTTCGTTTTGTTTGCCAAGAGTTGGTGCCATATTCTTAGTAAGTATGGTGTCAACCCAGTTTACATATGCACTTTTTGAGTATCCTTCAGTCTTTCCGTCCTGAACTTTGATGTTCGTAAGTGCTCGCAGTTCCTTTTTACCATAAGGAGAAGTCTTCATGTTCGTAGGAAGAATTGTGGTCTCATCATTTAACTGGAAGTAGACCTGTCCTGTGGAACTATTTGTCTTGATTGTCACAAGTGCATTGGGAATATTGGTAGGGTAATCTGTATCGTCATCGTTTAAGCAAGATTGCAAGGATAATGTACCTATCGCTATTCCAAGGATGAGGACAATATAAAGTAATGAATTCTTTTTCATATTCGTTCCTTTTTTAGTTAATACTGCAAATTTACTAAATCATTTTCAATTTTAAGTTGTTGTTTGAATTTATGTCTAATCTGCTCTATAAAATCAAAAGTTAGAATTACTTGCCTCTTTAAATGTTAAAACAGTGTTAAAGTTCGCCGATAGGAATGATAGTGTCTTTTTTTATTCGATTATATTTTATCATTTGATTTATTGCACATAGAGAAAGCGATGTGCGCAATATTTGGTATGTCAGTATTAAAGAGTGTGAAATATAGGCTCTGTTTCGTTTGTAAGTGATAGGAAAAACCGTAATTTTGTGTTGAACTTTAAAGAGAGAAAGCTTATGGGACAGAATATTATTATATCAAAACAGTTCAAGAGTGAATTGGCAACAGCCATCTCTGAATGTGAGAAGGATAAAATCTTCGTACTCGTTGATGAGACGACACATCAGAAATGTTGGGAACTTATCAAAGACGACTTCTGTCTGAAGCAGGCGCAAGTAATTACAATTGGTACGACTGATAGTAGTAAAACGCTTGACACGTTGGCTTCTGTATGGGAGGCATTGCAGCAGGGAGGGGCTACACGCCACTCACTGTTGATAAACCTTGGTGGTGGTATGGTGACCGACCTTGGTGGTTTTGCGGCTTCAACCTTCAAGCGTGGAATTAACTTTATTAATATTCCAACCACGCTCCTTGCGATGGTAGATGCCAGTGTGGGCGGTAAGACGGGTATCAATTTCGGCGGATTAAAGAATGAGATTGGTGTGTTTAGTGAGGCTGATATTGTTCTGCTAAATACCGAATGGCTCAAGACATTGGACACAGAGAATATCCGCAGTGGCTATGCTGAGATGTTAAAGCATGGCTTGATTGCTGATGAAGCGATGTGGGCAGAGCTAATAAACTTCGACCTTACGCAGCCAGACTTGCATCAGTTGAGCGCAATGCTTGGTAAGAGTGTTAGAGTAAAGGAACGTATTGTAGCGGAAGACCCGCAGGAGAAGGGTATTAGAAAGGCTTTGAATCTCGGACATACCTTCGGTCATGCTTTTGAGTCATGGGCATTAGAAAACCATCCAATCCTCCATGGTTATGCAGTTGCGTTCGGTTTGATAGCAGAGCTTTATCTGTCTGCTGTGAAGACTGGTTTCCCAACAGAGCGCATGCGCCAGACGGTCAACTTCATTCGTGAGTATTATGGCACATTGCCTATTACGTGTAATGACTATCCAAAGCTCATTGAGTTCATGTATCATGACAAGAAGAATCGTGGTAATGAAATCAATGTCACTCTTTTAGGGGGTATTGGCGACGTCCGTATCAACCAGTCTGTCAGTGAGGATGAAGTTAAGGAAGCCCTTGACTTTGTGCGTGAGGGGTAAGTAAAGGGTATTGGACTAATAAGGCTAATAAGACTAATAAGGCTTAAGCCTAATCACCAATCTTATCCTATTAGCACTCCCCTCCCTTCGGAGGGGTTGGGGGAGGCTTTTTACACCCCCTCTTCCTCAGCCTTCTCCAACTCACTCTTTGGTTGTTGTTGTGGTTGGTCGCTTGGTGTATCAAGTTGTGTAGCCTTGTTGATACGCATGCGGCTCATATTATCGATGGTTACATCCAATGGTACATACTCATCGCTCTTTGGATCAGGTGACCCCACACTTGCACCAAAGTAGAGTTTGTTACCCTCTGCACGATCGAACATGAAACCAATCAGTGCACCATCCTTACCATATTGGTTATCAGTGTATTCTCTGAAATCATCTTTCGTAAGTGTACGCTCATAAAAAGATGAACCATCTTGACGAAGAATCTGTACCTGGAACTTGTTATCGTAGTATTTACGTCCGTCTTCGTCACTGACGATTGACAATGACTTGTCTGCAAAGCGGTGGATACGAATCGTATAGGTACTACCCATCCATTCTATCTTCTTCTCATATTTGAAGTCGGTCATTGGCTGTGGACCGCTTGGTACCTTTGGTTTAGGTGCTATCTTGGTGATAATATCGTTTGATTTCTTTTCTTGCTTGCAGGCAGTGACACCAAAAAGGATCAAGCCCAAGCTTAATAATTGAAATATCTTTCTTGTCATAATGCGTAATTCTTGTACGCAAAAGTACGTATTTTCTTTGAACCCTGCAAGTATGAAGTGTAAAAGATAGTTTTTCAAGTGGGGTAATGATAACGGATTATAAGGACACGGATAGGATATAAAGAGGAAGATTCTTTATTCCCTGAAATCGCTAATCGAACATAAATCCATCATTAGCATGCTCCTCATAAAGGCACTATTCAAATGGAGTTGACCCTGCGCACCAATGGTGCGGATGCTCCGCACCGTTGGTGTTAGGCATTAACACGTAGCTTATCGATGCTAATGAGTTAGGATGAAAATACTGGACATAAAAAAAGGATGCACGAAATGTGCATCCTAAAGAGATTCTATTGAGAAACAACCTATTACACAATGAGTGAAAAGACCACCTTAGGCGTCTTTGATGCACTCCTTTAGTAAATTGATAAACTTCTCTTCGCCCAATCCTGAACGCTCAGAAGCGGTGCGGACAGTAGCTTTCTTGAGAATCAACTTACCCAAAGGTGTGTTTAGCATTTTGAAAGATGGATAGCGAGAAGCAAGTTCTTTCTTCAGATTTGGATAAGCTGTAAAGAGGTCTTTCAGACGTGTGTCTGGTGTTATCTCAATAGGAGCCCCTGATTGTGCAGCAGATGCTTCGTCGTCTTCATTGTCAGAAGGAGTAGTGTTTGCAGCACTTTCCTCTTCTTTTCCAGCCCACGTCAGCAAGGTCTGTGAACCTGTCAACTCACGGATATGTGTGCAATCCTGCATCATCTCGAGTACACCACGGAAGCGGCCTTCTGCATCGCGCACAGCAAAGTAAACGATGTAGATAAATACTTCTGGCTTGTTAATCCAGAACTCGGCTTTATCTTGTTCGCCACTACGGAATTTCTCTACGATTTCCTCAACGATGTGTACACTCTTACGTGGGTGGCAGTTAGACACCTGTCGTCCGATGACATTCTTTGATCTTGGGAAGATACGATGGTCGGTATCTGAATAGAACTTCACCAACTCGTTCTCGTCCACGAAAGAGATGTCTACTGGAAGATGCTTATAGATAAGGTTAATCTGCTCTAAGGTCAACTTACCAGTTGCCACATCCAACTCCTGCTGTGGTCCTGCAGAATAGCCATACTTGCTGAGTAATGCCTGAAGGTCTTCTGCAAAGCCCTTTTGAGGTGTTGAGTGTTGAGTGTTGGGTGTTGATGGTGTGTCTACTTTGAAGAAGGCAAAACCAATTTCTTGGTCGCCCGACTTCATGTCCTCAAACTCCTCTGCCGAGATAAGAGCGTATGAAGTAGGGTAGAGGATAGTTTCCTCCTTTTCCATCAGGTCGCGTGCATGGGCGATAAGCTCATTTTGTTTAGCGATGAAAGCTTCCTCTTCGCCAGCCTCTAAGAGTCGGAGTGAATCCTTAATCTCATCACGAACGATGTCGTCAAAGTTCCACATTGTTGTCGTTGGGCGGTCGAATCCTTTCTTCTCCAAAAGTGGATAGAGCTGATTCTGCTTACGGTGATAGTGAATAGGATACTGACGAATCTGGTCGTAGAGTTCTAACCACTGGTTTTTAATGACAGGATATTGTACAAGATCCTCGGCCGCAAGGAGCAGTCTTCGCATCTCGTCATTTTCTTTATAATAATGTGAGAGTGGGTGATCCTCTGGTACATCAGGGCGACTGTAGTCCATGAACCCTTCAACGAGTTCAATAATCTTGCGCATGTCAGCACGGATACACTCGTCGTCCTCACGCGACTTCATGTTCTGTTCGATGAAGGCAAGGTGATAAGGGCGAATCTTTCCTACCTTTGTCTTCATCACTTCGCGTGCCTCTTCTAATGAGAGCTGTCCTGTTTCATACTTTTCTTCAAGCTCAAGCATTGCCTGCATTTTCTCCATCTCAATTGCTGGGAGAAAGTCTTTCATCTTATTTGCCATAACTTTGTTACTGATTTTTATTATTTCTAATGCAAAGATACTGAGTTATTGGTAAATAGTAAGATAACAAATGTGACCATGTTAAGTTAAATAATGGTAATTTATTGCTTAAATTAATGTGATGTTTTTGGCTGATTAATGTTTCCCCTTCTATCATTTCTTTTCTTCCTCATAATTTATTATCTTTGCCATAGTTTCATTGGATAAATTATTTTTACGGACAATTTATGACCTTCCATTTTCGAGGGATCTATATCACTTGTAGATATGATTTATCTTAGAAAGGATTTATAACAATGGGGATAGATAATGTCTTGAACAAAATACTGCTAATAGAACATGGTTTTCAGCATATTATTGATGGGGCTGACGAGGTGGTTTCCACGTATCCGAAAGAACAATGTTTTGAACTTGCACTCACGTTGTTTAATCACGAAGCCTATCAAGCCCGAATGTTGGCAACAACGATATTGGGCAGATTGGCAACAGAAGATAATAACGCACTTCGTTTTCTGAAAGAGCGAGTAAGCACTGATGAGAATTGGCGAGTGCAGGAAATGCTTGCAAAGGCTTTCGACGAAGTTTGCCGACATAGAGGGTATGAAGTTTCTTTACCTCTCATAGAAGAATGGATAACAGACGATAATCCAAATGTTATCCGTGCTGTAACTGAGGGACTGAGGATTTGGACAAGTCGCCCGTATTTCAAAGAAAATCCATCGGTGGCTATTGCTCTCATTGCTAAGCATAAGGCACACGAAAGCGAATATCTTCGGAAATCCGTAGGAAATGCTTTAAGAGATATAAGCAAGAAGCACGCAGAATTGGTGTGGCAGGAAGTGGAACGATGGGATTTATCCAATCCTCGAATTTCATTTACTTACAAACTCGCAGCCAAGCTGCTAAAATGAATATTACAATGCGCAAAGCCATTCTTTTTATTTTCTCTGGACTACCAGCAGTTGGCAAATCCACACTTGCAAGATTTTTAGTAAAAGAGTTTGGAGCTGTTTATCTGCGTATTGATACTATAGAACAAGGATTGAAAGATCTATGTCGTATCAATGTTGAGGGAGAAGGCTATCGGTTGGCATATCGTATGGCAGCTGACAATCTGCAATTGGGCAACAATGTCGTGGCTGATAGTTGTAACCCTATTGAACTGACAAGGCGAGAATGGGAAGAGGTTGCTGTCAATAACAACTGTCGTTTTGTAAATATTGAGGTTATATGTTCGGATAAGACAGAACACAAAAAGCGTGCAGAACAGAGAAATACAGAAGTAGCAAATATGAATCTCCCTGTGTGGGATGACATCGAAAACCGAGAATATCACGAGTGGCACAAAAGCCGTATCGTCATTGAAACGGCAGGAAAGACTATTAAACAATGTCAAACCGAGCTAAAAGAAAAGGTTGCAGATAGTCTTTCGCAAGAAGGAGATGGTTAAGAATATGAAGGCATAGACGATTCGTTGAAAGCAACCATCAACGAAAAGTTCTGTTATACAAAACTTGTGTATGAGAGAATAAACCGAAAGCTCGGACTTTATCTATCGCCACAAGAAATAGAAAGTTTTATTTCAGACATTATCATGCATACAGATACGAATCATTTCCTGAAAAAAGGAAAGAACTATTATATAACTAATGATACAGAACATATCCGTATCACCGTTAACTCTTGTACATTCAGAGTTATTTCAACTGATAAAATATAAAAAAACAATGGCACGAGCAACAACAAAAGTGGATTTAATAACATCTGCTAATGAACAATTTGAGAAGATGTGGAAGCTCATAGACAGTATGAGCGAAGAGCTACAGACAGCAACCTTTGCAGAAAAAATGGCTGCAATGGGCAAAGAAGCACATTGGAGCAGGGACAGAAATCTGCGCGATGTACTTGTTCATCTGTATGAATGGCATCAGTTGTTACTGAATTGGATAAACTCCAATCGTGAGGGAGAATGCAAATCTTTTCTTCCTGAGCCTTATAATTGGAAAACATATCCAGTAATGAACGTGGAGTTTTGGAAGAAACATCAAAGCACATCGCTATCAGATGCAAAGGCAATGTTAAAAGAAAGCCATCAACAAGTAATGGAATTGATTGCAACTTTCTCTGACAACGAACTCTTTAACAAGGGTATATTCGATTGGACGGGCACCTCTACGCTTGGTTCTTATAGTGTTTCAGCAACCTCAAGCCATTATGATTGGGCGATAAAGAAAATAAAAGTACATATTAAAACACAATAAACAAACAATAGAAATCTTATAATAAGGCTAATAAAGAAACGTGGAAGATAAGAAAAAAGTATGGGACTACAAACAAAACGCCTGCTATTGAGAGCGTGGAAAGAAAGCGATGCTGAAGCATTATACAAATATGCTCGGAATCCAAACGTTGGTCTGATTGCTGGTTGGCCACCGCATACAAGTGTAGAGAACAGTCGTGAGATTATAAAGGTAGCATTCTCTGCTCCTGAAACCTATGCAGTTGTGTTGAAAGAAACAGGTGAAGCTATCGGTTGCGTTGGAATAATGGCTGTAAGAAGTGAAGTCAAAAGCGCAGATATGGCAGACAACGAGTGTGAGATAGGTTATTGGATTGGTGAACCCTATTGGGGACAAGGCTTGATACCTGAAGCCGTAAACGAATTGCTTCGGTATGCGTTTGAGGACTTAGGGAAAACTACAGTTTGGTGTGGGTACTACGATGGCAACGAGAAATCGAAACGAGTACAAGAGAAATGCGGATTCGTTTACAGTCATACAGAAGACAATAAGACTGTTCCACTGTTAAATGAGGTTCGCACAGAGCATTTTACCAAAATCACTTTAGAGGATTGGAAGAAACAGTATGGTAGTTTGAAATAAATAACAAGAGAAATTATGGCAAAAATAAACTTAATAATGATGCTTCTTCCTTTCGTGTTTATGGTTCATGATTACGAGGAAATTATTATGTTTAGGTGTTGGATTGACAGAAATAGGGAAGAATTGAAAAAACGATTTCCTAAAATCGAATCGTTTTTTACTCGACAAGGACCTTTCGATTATTCTACTTCGACCTTTGCCGTTGGTACTGCTCACGAGTTCATACTTATTTCTGTTGTTTCGTTTTGCTCGGTTTGGACAGGTCAATATCAATGGTGGTTTGCTGCATTGACAGGATATTTCGTTCACCTGTTAATGCATATTGTGCAGTGGATTGTATATCGAAAGTATGTGCCCGTTATCATTACAAGCCTCCTTACATTGCCTTACTGTATCTATTCTTTTGCTGAATTCTTAAAAGTAACAGTTTTATCTTTCCCACAACTGGTTCTATGGGCAGTTATTGGTATTGTTCTTACCATACTAAGTGTGTTTTCTGCATTCTTCTTTATGGATAGGTTTCAACGTTGGGAGAAGGGTAATAAATAAGAAATACATGATGGAAGATTATTATAAGATAAACAAAGAAGCGTGGAATGCAAGAACAAAAATTCATTTGTATTCTTCATTTTACGACTTGGACAAGTTTAAAAGAGAGGTAAAGTCTGTTCCCGACTTGGATTTGTCTCTATTAGGAGATGTTCGAGGAAAGTCTATTCTGCATCTTCAATGCCATTTCGGCATGGATACACTTTCCCTGTCAAAGATGGGAGCTAATATCGTTGGTGTGGATTTCTCGGAAGAGGCTATACAAACAGCAAAGTCGTTGAATGAGGAATTAGGGCTGAATGCACAATTCTGTTGCTGCAATATCTATGATGCGCCTACTGTGTTGAAAGGGCAGAAGTTCGACATTGTATACACATCTTATGGTGTAGTTAATTGGTTGCCAGACTTAATCCAATGGGGACAAGTAATTTCACAAACGCTGAAAGACGGTGGAAAGTTTGTTATCGTGGAATTCCATCCCATATTGTGGATGTTTAATGAAGAATTCTCGCAAGTCCGATATGCTTATTCACGCAAAGAGCCTTACATTGTGGAAGAATCTACCTACACTGATTCGGAAAATGACAATTGGCAAAAGACCGTTACGTGGAATCATGGGTTAGCTGTAGTGCTGAATGGTTTGCTCAATAATGACTTACAGGTCCAGTCTTTCGGGGAGTATGATTACTCACCTTTCAACCTATTTGGGAATATGGCTGCTGAAAAGAATGGAACATTCAAAGTCGCAGGAAAGAATGGCGAGATACCATTGCTGTTTTCTGTTGTTGCCGTGAAACCTTCAAAGTGAAGGAAAATTTTATAAAGAAGGAACGGCATGGCTATTGAGAAAAAGTCGTGAGATATTAAAGAACTTGCTTCATTAAAAACGAAGCAAGTTCTTTCAGTTTAAGGCTGCGGTGTTCTTGGCAAATAGTAGGATGGCAAATGTTACTTTATGAAGTTAAATAATGATAGTTTATTGCTTATGTTAGTGTGATACTTTTGTCAGATTAATGTTTCCCCTCTATTATCTCTTATAGGGTTCTTTTTCGTGTAATATTTTATGGTTAGTATTCATAGCAATAGGATAAGGAGTAAGTGTTAAATGAGAAAAACAGGGATGTGAGCACTTGTCACATCCCCTAATTTTTGTGTTATTTAATTATCAGCTTCTTGCCGTTGACAAGGTAAACGCCCTTGGAAAGACCTTTAAGGCTTGAAACGCCTTTGGCAATACAAGTACCATTGAGACTATAAACATCGAAGGTAACTGTGCTTGCTGTTTGTGGAGTATTAAGTATACCATTAGGTGATAAGGTAATGGTAAGAACAGCAGTTGAATACTCAAACTTATAGTTTTCAGCTTCTGCATCGCTCACTGTAATCGTATACTTACCAGGTACGTTGTATTCAGTAACCTTTTTACCCTTACTATCTGTGATGGTGAAAGTAGGTTCTTTTTCCAGTGCGACTGTCGTTTCGTTATTTTGTAATTCGTCAACAGTATAGCCGAATGAAGGTGTTTGTCCTACCTCTATGGTCACGTCTTTAGCATGCATCTTTGCCGTTGCTTTTTTCACGATGAGGAAGCCATTGGCAAATTCTACCTGCTCTTCTGTTATCGTTCCTCGCTTTACGACAATAGTATATTTGCCTACCGGCGAAGTCTTTGTAGCCTCGCATGATAGTTCTGGCGTACCTTCAACATAATCGCCCTTGAGTTGCCAACCAAGTTTTGGATTCTCACTTCCGTATGTACGAATCATGTTACGAGCCTTTATGGTAGTCCCAAACTCAACAATGTCGAAATCCTTCCACTGTGCATTACGCTTATAGTGGTTTTTAGTTCCAGATGGAATCTGAAGCTTTATTTCACTTTTACTAATATCGGTAAAAGCATTGTGACCTAAGACAGGCACTTCCTTGGAGTAGAGACGGATAATGCCGAGGGAATTATTACCAGAGAAAACCTCATCACCAATGGTTGTAATGGTGTTAGGGAGTACGATTTTTGTTAGCTTACTGCATCCAGAGAAACCATAGTTGTGAATCTTTGTGATGCCTTTTGCCACGTTGAAGTCACCTTTGTTATTTGGCATAACAGCGATAATCTCCTTTGAGTCCTTTGTCATTAGCGTCTGACCATCAAAGATATAGTTCTTGTCATCGCCTGTAGGTATACTAATTGAATCGAGTCGTCCCAGCTTTCCAAAGGCTCCGTCGCCGATTGTCATCGTCGATTTCGGTAGGATGAGCTTACGTATTGACTTACAGTTAAAGAAAGCACGCTCTGGAATCTCATTGTCATTCGTTGTCAGCTGACGTTTATCATCTACAAGATATGGGTCTCCACCACTTACGATAACAGCGTCGCTAAGGTCAAGAGAGACGAGGGAACTGCGCTGGATAGTTCCGTCTGGGTTGTTACCTGCTATCTGTCGGATAGTGCGGAGGTCAGTAGAGTTAATCTTGCCATTGATTTTCAAAGAAGATATTTTACTCTTTATGCTGTCTGCAATGAGCTCTTGTAATCTTCCTGGGGTATCAACGGTGATGGTATCCTGTATGGTTTCTGTCTTTTCACCCTCAATACCGATGATCATATCTTGGTCTTCGGAGAACTTATACGACTTAGGGTTGAGGAGGGCAATATCATAGAATCCGTCACTGGCACCATCCCATCCCCAGTTAATCCATACCTTTCCCGTTTCATCATATCCAGAGAGAACAAAGGCATGACCACCATTCTTGTTGTCAACACCCGTATAGAGAATGGCACGACGTTCATTAATTTCATTATAAATGATGTCCATCCATGCTTGTTCACTGTATCTGCGGCGCTTCAACATCTGTGTTGTTTCTGGATAGCCGAAGTTTCTTCTTAGTCCTCGGGCTGCATTCTCGGTGTAAGTTCCCGAACCATCTGTAGCATAATTCATGTCGGCAGCCACACCACAATCCAACATCAGTTTGGCAACAGCATCGCCCTGTTCCTTAGAGTAGTGTCCTTTGTAACTATCAATCATGTTTGCATAGTCATAAAAGCTCTCTTCATAATTAACGGTCACTATCTTCTTTGTGCCATTAGCTTGTTTTACATAAACAGAATGAGTCCCTCCTGTACCTTTCTCTGGCCACCTATTGTAATACATAATCTGTGCCATAGCGGTGGCAACACAACCTGTTACGGTCCTTCCTGTGCTACCATAGCCCTGCCATGAGCCTGTACCTGACGTGGTTCCTTCAGGACAAAGGTTGTTGTAAGGTTTCTCCTGTCCCCATATAGAAGTGACAAATGATGGGATTTTAGCAGCATATTTACTTTGATCGGGAGCTATCATAGTGCGTGGTTTGCCTGCTTTTACAATACCATTGATAGCTTCTTCTACAGCTGAGAGATACCATTTGAAACCAGTATTGCTTGTGTTTTTGTCGAAAACTGTATTCGAATAAGCGATGACAGCTGGTAGGAGATCGTCGTTGCTGACGATGACAAATCCGCCATTATTATATCCCATGACGGTAAAAGCTTTGTTTGCGAGGAGGGTTCTGGGCTCTTCTCCGCTTGCACGTGTCATTGATAACGATGGCGATTGTCTGAAAACTTTGGCTGCTACAGCTTTGATTACAGCCTTTGGTCTTGGTGCTGCCGTTATTGTTAGTGCCGCTGTGAATGTAAATAGCAGCTTTAGGAATAATCGTTTTCTGAAATTCATAGAAGTGTGGGGTTATTTGTTTAATCTGGCTTTGTGTCTTCAGAATACAGAAAGATAATCATTGTCTGGTGACGAAGCCAGTTTGCCTCTTACTTATTTTATATAGAAGAATGATGCGGAACCGCAACCCTTATGAGGGTTCCGGCTCCGATTGTGTCAATCCTTTTTTTCTGGATTGTGTTCTGTTCATTATCTTATGATAGTCTTTTGACCATTGATGACATAGATACCTTTGCCCAATGATTTCAAGCTTTTTGCATCTTTGAGAAGTAATTTGCCGTCAATAGTGTAGACATCATAGAGAATCTCACCATTAGCACCTACCTTTTGGATGACTGTTGTCACCTTAATAGAAGTTGGTTCAGACTCTGATCCATCTGCATAAACAGCTGTTACGCTGTAATTATGGTCTGTTCCGTCCCATACTATATCGCCACTTTCCAGCTTGATACTGTTTGATAGATATTCACCATCACGATAGATATTGTATGAAACAGGTCCAGTGCTACTCTCGTAGGTAATATCGTCAATCATGAAGATGAATGCCTGATCAGAAGAAGTGTTATGATGAATAGCAAAGTATCTTGTCCCTTCAGGAACATCAACCTTCACTTCTGTCCATGTGGCAGTGCTTTGTTCGTGAGTGTCGCCCACCTTCTGGAAGCTTGCCTTTTGGTTATCGGTGTTTGATACGAGAACATCGAAGCTCTCCTTACCATAAGACTTATCTGCAGAATTAACGTTGTTAACCCAGAAACTGATGGTTTGTGCCTTGCCGGAAAGGATTGGACTGATGAGCCAGTTGCTTGCTGCAATAAGTTTTTGTCTTCATTTACCTGATAAATGGCTACAAGTGATTTGCTTCCAGAGTGTGGATCAAGCCCTTGACCAGACTTAAATATGTCAGAAGGTTGCCAGTCCATGAATGCAAACTGTTCACCTTGATGTTGATAAGTAGCCCCCTTAGCAAGCGGAGCTGCAAGTCCTTGGTCTTCATCAATGGTTGTCCAGTTACCGAAGGATGTACTCCAAGGTTCATAACTTTCAAAGTCGTCAGACTTTTGTTCTATTGTTGACTCTGGAGCTTCCCATTTTAGTTTTAACTTATTGTCGTCCACTTTGACATTTGTGAGGTTCTTTGGTGCAGGAACATCTGCTGCAGCGCAATTAATGATTGCTTCAGCCTCATTATTGTCAGGTTCAAGATCGTCATCAAGTGGAACTGAAGCTTTTACGTTAAGTGTCTCAGCCTTGTCAAGAGTAGTTGTCCTATATTCAATCTTATACTCCTTCTTGTCAAGCAGTTTGAGACTCTCTATATTATCCTCTTTGATAATCTTACCATTAACGGTGAGTTCAAGCTTGGTATTCTTTAGTTCATCGAGTCCAATATTTGTTACTTTGACATTGATTTCAGCCATCTGCCCCTTCTTGACGTTGTCTGTTGCTGTTACCTCAACAGCCGCATCTTTCTGTAATGGGTCAACAATATTGATATTGTCCATGTATACTGGAACCTTTGTGATGTTGTCTGCAATACCTATGATACGTAGGAAGACAAAATCTTCGTTGGTTAGTTCTGTAGGAACATCAACGATAAAGTTCTTCCATTCACCATTTGTCGTGGTAACATTAGCTTTCTCACTGGTCCAAACAGGCTCTGTTACATCACCATTCTTCTTAGCAAAACGTAATTCAACCTTCTGTTGAGCGTTCTCGTCAGCACGATAGTAGAATATCAGCTTTGGATTTTCGGCTCCACGAAGACTAATCTTACCTGTTATAAGTGCTGATGTACCTGGTTTTGAAGGGTTGAAGACGACAGCTCCGTTGTCATTGTCACAAGAAACATCCTTGGTAAGAGCCCATGAGGTGCTGCTGCTTGAACGCTCCAGACCCATGAATTGACCTTCAATAGAACCATTCTTGAAGCTGTTATGGAATGGTAAAGTGTAAGGTTTTCCGACGATGATGCCAGCTGCAACCCAACTACTTTCGCCTGCATCATTTGAAGCCTTAATAGCCCAGTGCTTATAGTTCTGCTTTCCCTCATTGGTGTTCAGACCTGTAACAGTGTATTCTGTCTTTCCTTTTATCTTGGTAAGCTCATCGCCAAGCTCGCCCTCGTCAGTCACATTATTCACTTGATAAGTCACCTCTGCAGGAAGAATAACACCCTTATGAGCACCTGTTGGGACATCCCACTTGAGATTAGCAGATGTCACAAGGTCGGTTGCTTTGATTTTACCCATCATTGGGACATCTTGTCCAACATATACTGATACGTTTGCTTTCTGACCAAAGTCTGCCTCGTTGTATGCTACAATTTCGTAGTTATTCATACCCTGAGCAGCTGCATCGTCAACAACTTCCTGTGCACTACCAGGTGCTGGGTTTTTAATCTCCTTAACAAGACGGTCTTTATTACGAATAATAATCTTCGTAATGCTGGTCAAATCTGTTTTATCAATAGCCTTTGAAGGAGCTTTGAACTTTAGTGTAGCTTTCAGTGCAGCTGTAGGATCAGCTGTAGCGGTGAGGTCTTGAACCATTGCTGGAGCTTTCTCGTCTGCAGCACCCTCAATCGTCAAGGAGTCGAGGAAGATAGAGAACATATTAGGATCAGATATTCCGTGGAATCCTACGAAATAGTTTCCATCGGTAGTAGCCTTTATCTGACCCGTAAAGGTCTTATAATTCCTATTGTTGAGTACTGTTGCAGGGAGCAACTCTCCAGTCATTGCCTCGATAGTGTTATTTGTTCCCCACTTCACTTCTAAGCGTTCTGGATAAGTAGTACCACCAATGGCCAATGCCTTGAATGATACGTTGTAAGTCTTACCCTGTTTCATGTGAATTGGAGGAGTTATTAGCCAATCGTCACCATGGTTCTTTGGATGATATTTACACTTAAAGACTCCACCCTTGGCATTGCTCCAATACCATGTACATTTGTCCTTGTTGGCATCAATAATGGTGTAGACCTTAGAGTCTTCCTTCGTTAAGAAGTCATCGAAGAATGGCACCTCCATAGCGTTACCATACGTTTCTCCGTTGGTCGTCGCCAAATCACTCTTCTTTGTTGAGTTGATAGCTTGTACAGAATAAGAATAAGAAGAAAGTTTGCCCTTGGTGAGTGTCTCACTGAACTCAGTAGCTGTCTGCCCTGAAGAAACTTTTTCGGATGTGCCGCCTACGTTACGGAAAACATCATAGGTTAGTTGACCAATGTAGCCTTTGTGCACACCTTCCTTTGGAGCTTCCCATGTTACGGTGGCATGACCATTCTCATCAAGTGTCAGCTTCAGGTTATCCACTGCCTTTGGACTGTCATTTCCAGCATACATAGAATGCTTTGCACGTGGACCATCACCTGCCTCGTTACTCAGAACTACGATGAAGTTAACCATACCTTCATTAACTGTTAAATCGGTTGAAACCTCTTTACCAGCCTCAGCTTTCCCCTTAGAAACTTCGGCACTATTAGCATAAATGATGTAATCAACATTACCTGTTAACGCGCTACCATCGAATTTCTTGGTTGGAACATTGAATTTCAGTTTACCCGTGAGTGATCCTTCTTTGAATTCGGTCTGTAAATTTTCTGCAGCAGCAGGGGCTCCACTGGCTGTAGCTTTGACAGGGAAGGTTAGAGCCATAAGCGTAAGCGGTGTTGAATAGCCACCTACTGGAGTTACATGACCTGTTGCGAGGTCAACAGTGTAAAGCTCAAACTTGCCATCTTTATCCGTAGAAGCCCAGTAGAACTCATTGGTGCGGTTGTCAAACTCACCACTCTGATAATAATAACTGCCCTCATCATCGGTGATATTCACGCCTGTTGAACCTTTCAGCGTTTCTGTACCAGTCTTGCGGTCAATCTGGTAGAGGTCGCCTTCTTTGCTGATACCGTATGCGAAGCCATCATTGGCAATACCCAATGCTACATAAGAGTGTGTGGCAGGTGCAATAGTTGTACGGGTTAGGGTTTTGTAATCAATTACACCCCATTCGAAGTTTTTAAGATCTTCCGTGTAGAATTCTCCGAATACCTCGCCAGTCTTTGGATCGTTAGCTGTTTCAAGAGCAAGGAGAGCAAAGTTGCTTACATACAATGGCTCCTCTGATATTTGCCAGTTTGTTGTGTTGAAAGCAAAGTGCTTTAGAAGAATAATACCAAGTGATGACATGCTGGTATCAAGAAATATACCGTGGAGTTCGTTATCAACGAGACCACTTCCTCCGTTAAAGAAGGCTTTACTGTAGTCTGCCAACTGCTCAAAATTGATGGCTTCTACAGGATGGAAAGAGAACATGCCACTCTTTTCTTTTGATACAATATTTCCCCACATGACCAGCTCGGGGTTTACTGTTACCATTTTTCTTGATACTTTGGGGCGGATAGTCACCGTTGGAGTGAAAAATGGTGATGGAGTTTCCATGGGAAGTGTTTTCCCTAAGAGCTTAGGGAAGGCCTTGAGCTGGTCTAACTTCTGCTGTTCTGTCTCCTGTGTGATTTGTGACTTGGCAATGAGGAGTGATCTCTTGCCCTCTTGTTTCACTTGAGCGGAAACTTGCAATACTGCCATGGCTGTAGCGAAGATGGCAATAAGTTTAGTAAATCTTTTGCTCATTCTTACATGGTTTTAATTAATAAAAAGAGTTATTTAAGACTCATAATAGAGTTTTCGCAAATATATTAAAAATATGCAATGGGCGCAACTGATTTTAAGGAGAATTTGATTTTAATTAACGAATAAAAGTTTTTTATCACATAAATGTGATGATTTATGTAATTTTATTAAGTAAAAATAGAAAATAATAATAAAACGTTGGAATGTAGAAGCTGAGAACGCCCGCATTCTTTCCTACCCCCCTTTTATGGGCTCTTTCATTAAATGCGTAGGTGTTTGTTGTGTATAGAACAGTTAGACACTTTTCTTTTTAATGTCTGAAAAATGCTGGTAGAAATCTGAAAAATTATTACATCACTTGAAGAAAATGTTCTTAAGAAAGAGCCCAAAATAAGTATAAGAGATTATTTTGTAAACAACATTGTATCAAATAGTTACAAGAGCCTTTTGCAATAGGTGCCTAATTGAACCTCAAAAGGGTGTTAGTAAGACCTCAAAAGGGCATCTTTTGCAAGTCAATTGGGCATCTTTTCGAAGCTAAAAGAGCATATGTAGATTTTAAGGGGTGTGAAAATAGTTTACAAACCCTAATGAGTAAAGGAGTAGATTTGTTTTAGAAGGAACGAAACACGATTATGAATAGATTGGGTTCTATAAGTTTTTCAGGTCAGTCGTCTTGTTATTATTTTTCTCTTTGACCATCTGAAATTATATTTGTCATACTATATCAGCATATAAGCCTACATTTTCTGTCTATGTATTTAATGGAAGAGCCTTTTCTGGCCGCTATGTTTTTGTGTAATACGGAAGAGACAGGGTACTTTAGCACATGAATTATTGTGGTTCTAATCTTTTTAATTCCTTATAGCACCAATTATACTGTAAAAGGGATGATTTTCTCATATTTTATTTGTATTTTTGCCGTGTCAGCCGTTAGGTATGCTATATTTTATTATTACAGCATTAAGGTAAGTCTGTTCTTCTATATGACAAGGTGTTGGACTTTTTTATTAATGTTGGCTGGTATATTCCATCGGAAGTGTGTTTATTGACTGGTTGGAGAGTGGGATTGATTCCTTCTAAATTAATTTGATTAATTGTTTTATGAGGCAAAAAAAACATTATGAAGGTTTGACTGACACAGAGGTGTTGGAGAGTCGTGAGCAATATGGGGCTAATGTATTAACGCCTCGAAAGAAAGTTCCGCTTTGGAAACAATTCTTAGAGAAGTTTGGAGACCCTCTAATAATCGTTCTACTCATTGCTGGTTTTCTCTCTATATGTATTTCTTTTTGGGAATATTGGGGACTCCATAATGAGGATGGAGTAGCTGTTTTCTTTGAGCCTATCGGTATTTTTATAGCAATCTTTTTGGCGACAGGTATTGCTTTCTTTTTTGAGTTGAAAGCGGATAAAGAGTTTTCTATCCTCAATCAGGTGAATGATGAGGAGGAGGTTGAGGTTATCAGAAACGGAAATACAACAACGGTTGCTAAAAAAGATATCGTTGTTGGTGATATTGTTATTATCAATACGGGTGCTGAGATACCTGCTGATGGTAGGCTGTTGGAGGCTATTTCGCTTTATGTCGATGAGTCTACACTGAATGGAGAAAGTGTACCTGCTTATAAATCCGTAAAAGAAGAGGATTTTGATAAGGATGCTTCCTATGCTACGAATCAAGTACTGCGTGGAACGAAGGTGATGGAAGGACACGGTATCTTTAAGGTTGAGGCTGTAGGTGATAATACAGAAAATGGTAAGGTGTTTGAAGCAGCACAAATTGATGATAGTGTAAAAACTCCTCTTAGCGAGCAGCTTGACGGGCTGAGTGCTCTCATTACCAAAATAAGCTATATTTTTGCTGGTTTCATTATCTTCGGTAGGTTGATAGTTTTCTTCCATTGGAAGCCTATTGTGTGGACATTGGCTATTCCTACGATTATCTTCTTTTGGCTGGTCATTAAAAGGTTTAATCGTTGGAAATGGTATGTGAAAACGACTGTTACAATAGCTTACTTCTGTATTTTGCTATGTAGCGTGATCATCTTCCACGATTATCTCTTACCAGATAAAAGTATGTCTGGCTTGTTTGCTCATTTACTTAATACAATGATGATTGCCGTAACGTTGATTGTTGTTGCGGTGCCAGAAGGACTCCCGATGGCTGTAACTTTAAGTTTGGCGTATAGTATGCGGCGAATGATGAAGACCAATAATCTTGTACGTAAGATGCATGCCTGTGAGACGATGGGCGCCACAACGGTTATCTGTACGGATAAGACGGGTACGCTGACACAGAATCAGATGCGGGTTCATCAGACTCAATTTTATGCTTTGGATAACCAGAAGTTAGATGACGGTCTTGCTTCTCGCTTGCTGAAAGAGGGTATTGCGGTCAATTCTACAGCTTCAATAGATTGTACGGATGCTAATAACCCTAAGGTCTTGGGTAGTCCTACTGAGGGAGCTTTGCTGCTTTGGTTAAATGAGTACAAGATTTCTTATCAAGAATTGAGAGAGGAAGCGAATGTTGTGGAAGAGCTTCCTTTCACTACTGAACGAAAGTATATGGCCGTCCTCGTTAACTCTGCATTGGTGGAGGGTAAACAGATTCTCTATGTCAAAGGTGCGCCTGAGATTGTCTATGGACTCTGTAGCCAGACGGAATGTAATGTGGCTAAAGGGGATATTGAATGTCAGTTAGAAGGCTATCAGGAGCAGGCTATGCGTACTTTGGGTTTTGCTTATCAGATTTTAGATGGTAAGACGGAAGTATTTAAGGATGGACGTGTTGTTGCAGATAATTTGACTTTTCAGGGGATTGTTGCTATTAGTGACCCTGTGAGAAGTGATGTGCCTGATGCTGTTCGTGAATGTATGAAGGCGGGTATTGATGTGAAGATTGTCACAGGTGATACGGCAAGGACAGCCAAAGAGATTGGTAGACAAATCGGGTTGTGGACAAGTAATGATACTGATAAGAATATTATTTCGGGTCCTGAATTTGCTGCTCTTTCTGATGAGGAATTGGATAAACGGGTAAAGGATCTGAAGATTATTTCTCGTGCCCGACCGTTAGATAAGAAACGACTTGTGGAAGCGCTGCAACGATGTCACGAGGTGGTTGCTGTTACGGGTGATGGAACGAACGATGCGCCAGCATTACAAGCGGCACATGTGGGACTTTCTATGGGTGATGGTACTGCCGTAGCTAAGGAGGCTTCTGATATTACAATTATTGATAACTCTTTTAGTAGTATTGGTAAGGCTGTGATGTGGGGACGCTCACTTTATCAGAATATACAACGTTTCTTACTCTTCCAACTAACGGTGAATGTGGCGGCTTGCTTTCTTGTACTTGCAGGTGCATTTATGGGTACGGAGTCTCCACTGACAGTAACTCAGATGCTATGGATAAACCTTATTATGGATACCTTTGCTGCAATGGCACTGGCTTCGTTGCCTCCATCTGAAAAAGTGATGAAGGATAAGCCGCGTGATCGCAACGCTTTTATTATCAACCGGTCAATGTGTTGGAATATCATTGGGGTGGGCGGCTTGTTCTTTGTGCTGTTGTTTGCCTTACTTTATATCTTCGAGCACGCTGATATTAAGGCGTTGAGGGATATTCTTCATTTGCAGCTTGGAGAAGTGAATGGACTTAGTCCTTATGAGTTAACTTTGATTTTTACCATCTTTGTGATGACGCATTTCTTCTATCTGTTTAATGCACGTGCTTTTGAAACGGGGCGTAGTGCACTTCACTTTAAGGGATGTCGCGGATTACTCTTTATCATTTCGATTATCTTTATTGGACAGATTGTAATGGTGGAACTCCCTATTTTGCAGAAGTTCTTTAATATTGTTAAGGGTGGTCTGTCTGTTGAGGATTGGGTTATAATCTTAATGGGGTCTTCTTTGGTCTTATGGGTTAGGGAGGCTTGGCATCTGCTGAAATCGAATAGAGGTTAAATGTATAGCGATTATTGACAGTTTTTGTGAATGATAAATAGCATATTTAAAGATAGAATTTGTAGAATTCTTCACATTATTCAAATGATTCCAGAATAGATAGAGACCTTGACGGCTTTCGTACAATAACGAGAAGTTGAAAATCCAACCGGAGGTATATATAATAAGGTGTAATAGCTTTTGTCTTTCTTCTAACAAAAGAAAAATGCTTTTTTGATAAAAATTCCCCTCAAAACATTTGGAGGTTACATAGAAAGTCTATACCTTTGCACTCGCTTTACAAAACCCGCCACCTGGCGAGTTGTATGAAGCGATAAAGAAAGAGTTCTTTGAAAAGATTTACATAAACAGAGAAGTAGTACAAGAAGCGTCTGTTTGATTTTTATCAAATAGATGGGTAAAAGAAACGAACCGATCAATTCCTTGTTCTTGCTTTTGAGGCACTGCCTCAAAATTTAAGTTCAAGCGAAAAGGTGCTTTTTAAACTTAAATTCTAAGGATAAGCGTTCTGAAACAGAGATTACTCGGTGACGTGTTTGGGAGTGGTGGTATTCATTACCACCTATCACCCCTCATTCATCACCAACACATATTTTACAATGGAGAGTTTGATCCTGGCTCAGGATGAACGCTAGCTACAGGCTTAACACATGCAAGTCGAGGGGAAACGGCATTGAGTGCTTGCACTCTTTGGACGTCGACCGGCGTACGGGTGAGTAACGCGTATCCAACCTTCCCATTACTGTGGGATAACCTGCCGAAAGGCAGACTAATACCGCATGGTCTTCGATGACGGCATCAGATTTGAAGTAAAGATTTATCGGTAATGGATGGGGATGCGTCTGATTAGCTTGTTGGCGGGGTAACGGCCCACCAAGGCGACGATCAGTAGGGGTTCTGAGAGGAAGGTCCCCCACATTGGAACTGAGACACGGTCCAAACTCCTACGGGAGGCAGCAGTGAGGAATATTGGTCAATGGACGTAAGTCTGAACCAGCCAAGTAGCGTGCAGGATGACGGCCCTATGGGTTGTAAACTGCTTTTGTATGGGGATAAAGTCAGTCACGTGTGATTGTTTGCAGGTACCATACGAATAAGGACCGGCTAATTCCGTGCCAGCAGCCGCGGTAATACGGAAGGTCCAGGCGTTATCCGGATTTATTGGGTTTAAAGGGAGCGTAGGCCGGAGATTAAGTGTGTTGTGAAATGTAGACGCTCAACGTCTGACTTGCAGCGCATACTGGTTTCCTTGAGTACGCACAACGTTGGCGGAATTCGTCGTGTAGCGGTGAAATGCTTAGATATGACGAAGAACTCCGATTGCGAAGGCAGCTGACGGGAGCGCAACTGACGCTTAAGCTCGAAGGTGCGGGTATCAAACAGGATTAGATACCCTGGTAGTCCGCACAGTAAACGATGGATGCCCGCTGTTGGTACCTGGTATCAGCGGCTAAGCGAAAGCATTAAGCATCCCACCTGGGGAGTACGCCGGCAACGGTGAAACTCAAAGGAATTGACGGGGGCCCGCACAAGCGGAGGAACATGTGGTTTAATTCGATGATACGCGAGGAACCTTACCCGGGCTTGAATTGCAGAGGAAGTATTTAGAGATAATGACGCCCTTCGGGGTCTCTGTGAAGGTGCTGCATGGTTGTCGTCAGCTCGTGCCGTGAGGTGTCGGCTTAAGTGCCATAACGAGCGCAACCCTTCTCTTCAGTTGCCATCAGGTAATGCTGGGCACTCTGGAGACACTGCCACCGTAAGGTGTGAGGAAGGTGGGGATGACGTCAAATCAGCACGGCCCTTACGTCCGGGGCTACACACGTGTTACAATGGCCGGTACAGAGGGACGGTGTAATGCAAATTGCATCCAATCTTGAAAGCCGGTCCCAGTTCGGACTGGGGTCTGCAACCCGACCCCACGAAGCTGGATTCGCTAGTAATCGCGCATCAGCCATGGCGCGGTGAATACGTTCCCGGGCCTTGTACACACCGCCCGTCAAGCCATGAAAGCCGGGGGTGCCTGAAGTCCGTGACCGCAAGGATCGGCCTAGGGCAAAACTGGTGATTGGGGCTAAGTCGTAACAAGGTAGCCGTACCGGAAGGTGCGGCTGGAACACCTCCTTTCTGGAGAGAATGTTTATCAATTTGACGAGTAACGCGTTTACAAGTGAACAAGTTTACATGTAGACGAGTTGACAAGTTAATAGAATAGAAAAAAGAAGTTAAATAGAACCTTGGTTCGTTTTCCTTCTTGTACTCACTGAAACTGTTTTAAGAATAAGAGAAAGGAAGTCTGGCAAAAGATGCCGCAGAGTTTCTTCCAACTCAGTCCTATAGCTCAGTTGGTTAGAGCGCCACACTGATAATGTGGAGGTCGGCAGTTCAAGTCTGCCTGGGACTACACATCGGCGCTAAGTCCTTGTGAACTGGGTTAAATTAGACTAAGACAATTTCTCTATCCCTTGGGGGATTAGCTCAGTTGGCTAGAGCACCTGCTTTGCAAGCAGGGGGTCAACGGTTCGAATCCGTTATTCTCCACTTTGCTGTTTTTTACAGCATACGATCTTTGACATATTGACACAAGCAAGACTGTAAAGTAGAACTATTCTTTCTTTAAATGGAAGAATTAGCATTCTAATTATTGAAGTTTTAAACTTCAAAATCTTTAGAATCACACAACAGCTGAAAGTATGAGCTACATTCTCTGTAAGGAATTACAGAGAAGGCGAAGAAAGTAAGAAAGGGCGCATGGCGGATGCCTTGGCTCACGGAGGCGATGAAGGACGTGATAAGCTGCGATAAGCCTTGGGTAGGTGCAAATAACCATTGATCCAAGGATTTCCGAATGGGACAACCCATCAGGTTGAAGACCTGTTATCACTACATTAGGTAGTGAGGCTAACGAAGGGAACTGAAACATCTTAGTACCTTTAGGAAGAGAAAATAAATAATGATTCCCCTAGTAGTGGCGAGCGAACGGGGAAAAGCCTAAACCTGCTTTGTGGCAACGCTTAGCAGGGGTTGTAGGACCACGCTGTCGTACTTAGATTGTGAGGAGAATGTTCTGGAAAGAACAATCATAGAGGGTGATAATCCCGTACCCGAAGCATGACGAGACGTAGTGGTATCCTGAGTAACGCGGAACACGTGAAATTCTGCGCGAATCCGCCGGGACCATCCGGTAAGGCTAAATACTCCCGTGAGACCGATAGTGAACGAGTACTGTGAAGGAAAGGTGAAAAGCACTCCTATTAGGAGAGTGAAATAGTTCCTGAAACCATGCGCCTACAAGCGGTCGGAGCTGCTTGCGCAGTGACGGCGTGCCTTTTGCATAATGAACCTACGAGTTACCATGTCTGGCAAGGATAAGTGTCATGAGACATGCATCCGCAGTGAAAGCGAGCCTGAATAGGGCGTCAAGTCAGATGGGGTAGACGCGAAACCAAGTGATCTACACTTGCCCAGGTTGAAGTCCGGGTAACACCGGATGGAGGACCGCACGGATAAGCGTTGAAAAGCTTCCCGATGAGGTGAGTGTAGGAGTGAAAGGCCAATCAAACTTGGAGATAGCTCGTACTCCCCGAAAGGCATTTAGGTGCCGCGTGCATCGATCTCCATAAGAGGTAGAGCGACCGATAGGTCAAGAGGGCTTCACCGCCTATCGAGACCTGACGAACTCCGAATGCTTATGGATAGCAGATGTGCAGTAAGGGGGCGGGTGCTAAGGTCCGTCCCCGAGAGGAGAAGAATCCAGACCGCCGTCTAAGGTCCCGAAATTCTGTCTAAGTTAGTCTAACGAAGTCTGGTCCCCGTGACAGCTAGGATGTTGGCTTGGAAGCAGCCATTCATTCAAAGAGTGCGTAACAGCTCACTAGTCGAGGGTCCGGGCATGGATAATAATCGGGTATAAGTCAGATACCGAAGGCGCGGGATAGTAATGTATATTAAAAGTATCGGTAGGGGAGCATTCCATCGACGTTGAATGGTGAAGGTAACTGATCCTGGAGTTTATGGAAAAGCAAATGTAGGTATAAGTAACGATAAAAAGGGTGAGATTCCCTTTCGCCGAAAGACCGAGGTTTCCCGGGCGATGCCAATCAGCCCGGGGTTAGTCGGGTCCTAAGTCTCAGCCGAATGGCGAAGGCGATGGCAGATGCGGTTAATATTCCGCAACTCGTATGTTCAGTGATGTGGAGACGGAGCAGTGACACTGCCGCGCCCTGACGGAATAGGGCGTTTAAGTGTGTAGGTTATGATAGTGGCAGGCAAATCCACCACTTGAGCTGAACCACGAAAGTACAACACTTCCTTCGGGAAGAGTTGAGTGCAGGTAATCATACTTCCGAGAAAATCCGCTAAACTTAATGTTCATACGACCCGTACCGCAAACGGACACACGTGGTCGGGTAGAATATACTAAGGCGTTGAGAGATTCATGGTTAAGGAACTAGGCAAATTGACCCCGTAACTTCGGGATAAGGGGTCCTCATAGCAATATGAGGCGCAGAGAATCGGTCCAGGCAACTGTTTAACAAAAACACAGGGCTGTGCAAACTCGAAAGATGAGGTATACAGCCTGACACCTGCCCGGTGCCGGAAGGTTAAGAGGAGATGTCACCAGCAATGGGAAGCATTGAATTGAAGCCCCGGTAAACGGCGGCCGTAACTATAACGGTCCTAAGGTAGCGAAATTCCTTGTCGGGTAAGTTCCGACCTGCACGAATGGTGTAATGATCTGGACGCTGTCTCAACCATGAGCTCAGTGAAATTGTAGTATCGGTGAAGATGCCGATTACCCGCGATGGGACGAAAAGACCCCGTGAACCTTTACTACAGCTTAGCATTGACCTTGGTCATCCGATGTGTAGGATAGGCCGGAGGCTTTGAAGCGGGTGCGCCAGCATTCGTGGAGCCATCCTTGAAATACGGCCCTTTGGCTGTCTGAGGTCTAACACGCAGATAGCGTGGACACTGCTTGGTGGGTAGTTTGACTGGGGTGGTCGCCTCCAAAAGCGTAACGGAGGCTTCCAAAGGTGCCCTCGGGCCGATTGGTAACCGGCCTTATAGAGTGCAATGGCATAAGGGCGCTTGACTGGGAGGCAGACATGCCGAGCAGGCAGGAAACTGGGGCATAGTGATCCGGCGGACGTGTATGGAAACTCCGTCGCTCAAAGGATAAAAGGTACTCCGGGGATAACAGGCTGATCCCCCCCAAGAGCTCATATCGACGGGGTGGTTTGGCACCTCGATGTCGGCTCGTCACATCCTGGGGCTGGAGAAGGTCCCAAGGGTTGGGCTGTTCGCCCATTAAAGTGGCACGCGAGCTGGGTTCAGAACGTCGTGAGACAGTTCGGTCTCTATCTATCGTGGGCGTTGGAGTTTTGCGTGGTGCTGACACTAGTACGAGAGGACCGTGTTGGACAGACCTCCGGTTTACCAGTTGTGCCGCCAGGTGCACCGCTGGGTATCTGAGTCTGGATTGGATAAGCGCTGAAAGCATCTAAGTGCGAAGCCAGCCGCAAGATTAGAACTCCTCATAAGGGTCGTCATAGACGATGACGTTGATAGGGTGTAGGTGTAAAGACGGTGACGTCAAAGCCGAGCACTACTAATTGCCCGAAACTTTCTTCGGGTCTCCCGCCTCCGTTAGTGGAGTGCGGGGACCGGTGACTCAGACTTTGAGCTGTGTATTCTTCTAAAGGAAGAAGAAAAGTTCTAATATGTTTTGCTTGTGGAAATACGTCACCTTATACGGCTGACAGACGAGTCTTTGTTATCAAAAGATGAGTGACAAACAAAACGAACTATGATATCAAAGAAAACAAGACATGTCAGTTGAAAGTTATATCAGGTGGTTATTGCGACGGGGTCCCACCTCTTCCCATTCCGAACAGAGAAGTTAAGCCCGCTTGCGCCGATGGTACTGCAATGCAATGCGGGAGAGTAGGTAGCCGCCTTCTTTTACGAGAGCCCTGAAGAGAAATCTTCGGGGCTTTTTTGTGTTTTTAGCCTGATTAGCCTAATGGGGCTTATAGGGCTAATAGCGGCTCAGTAGAAAAGAGGTGTGGAAATTTTCTTAATTAATATATTTTCTTTCCTTTGTATTATGGAAGAAAAATACCTATATCGTAAGCATCCAAAATTCGCTGTCTTTTGTGGATACCGCATTGTTGCTACCTTTGCACAAAAAAGATGTTTGCACTGAATGAAACAAATGTTTATCGGGTTTGTTGTTCTCCTGTGGATATGCGCCAGGGGATGCTTCGATTATGTCAATTCGTCCGTGGTAACGATTTTAATCCATCTGATGGTTGTGTCTATGTGTTTTATAATCGTTCTCGCAATCGTATCAAGCTGCTTCATTGGGAACGATGTGGTTTTGTCGTATACCACAAGCAGATGGCACAGGGTTGTTTAAGTGGTAAAATCATGCAGCAAACCAAGGGATTTTATGAACTTCGATGGGATGAATTGGTCCTTTATATAGAAGGTATAAATCCTCATTGTTATCGAGGAAAACGTTACAATAAGCTTTAACCCAAGTTTAACCCCCATTTTCGCCTATTTCTTGCAGCCACCGTATTTTCCTCGTTTTTCTTATGGGCTCTGTGTCCTACAAATTTTATTCTTTTTGTATGGTGAGTGTTTTAAGTTCAGCTTATCGTATATCTGTTTTGCTTGCTTCGAAGGACTACTACATTGGCGCATCTCGATGTTCTCACCTAATGGATTCTTCCCTTTTGTTGTGACGAGCTTCTGGGTGCTCATACGTCGTACAATCTCGGTCCAGTAACAGGATTCTTCTTCTCGTTTTAATTGACAACGGATGGTGTTTACCACCCAATAGGCTAATAAACCGAAGAAGAGGTGTGCGTCGCTTCTCTCATCTTTCTGATGATAGATAGGACGGAGGTTGAGGTCATTCTTTAGTTGCCTGTTCGTGCATTCTATCTCACGAATGAGATTGTAGTATTCCCATGTCACGCGCTCATCAAGTGTCCTGACATTGCTGCGGAGGAAGTATATTCCGTGACCAGATTCCATTGTGGAGAGGTCTTTTATCTCCCAGTCTATGCGCAGCATCAGCTTGGGTTTCTTCTCATCTTTTATGTAGCTTATCTGATAGAACTTCGCTATAGATGGGTACTTCTGTATGGCACGTCCTGTACGTTCAACAACCTTTTCATAGGTTTTCGTTCCACCTTTCTTGGAGATTCCATCGTTTACTCTCTGCAGTTCCATCTCAAAACGCTCTCTCCAGACCCTGTTCATGGACGACTCTGTCATAGCTTTCGAAGGAGATGTTATTTCGAGATAATAATCCTTGTCATCCTCTGTCTTAACCTCTTTCAGCGTTATCTTCTGCCGACGGGCATCCATTACCGTAACACTCCTGTTATCATCACTGAGTGTATAGTCCTTCATTTGCGTACGGGATACGCAGAGATAATTGTAACCCTTTTTCTTTATTAGCTCCAAGTTCTCTTCCGTGGCAACACCTGCATCCATGACAACGAGCGTATCCTTTGTTCTTGATGGATTCCTCTTTGCTAACGTATCAATCATATTGGGTAGAGACTTGGGATCTGCTGTATTACCCTCTAAGATAGAAGAATAACGTATAAAACCTTCTTTATTGATACATAATGCAAGTACAAGTAGCTTACAGTCAGAGCGTTTTTCTTTTGATCGACCGAACTTGGCTTTATCGCTATTACGCTTGCTACCCTCGAAATAGAAGTTGGTTAAGTCGAAGAGCATCAACTTGTTGTCTATATTAAAGAGATCGTCAGTAACGTTGCACAGATGACGCTCTAACTGTTCCTTTAATTCATATAATTTGTCAGTGACTTTATACAGAGAATTGATTCCTGGTGTCCAGCCAGGAACTCCACTATAAAGTTCACCGGCAGCCGAGTTATCGCGCAAATAATAATAAGACGAACGTTCAGAAACTGCATATACTGTGCGAACAATCAATGCTGACAAAGCCGTGTGTATCGTATTCTCAGTCCAGCCGTTTTTGCGCAGGAAACCCTCTAATTGCAGCTTGTCTATTGTCTGCTTGCAGAGCCACTCAGCACCAACATTCCTTGCGTCAGTATAGTTTGCCGTCTCAAGGTCAATGTAGTTCTCGTATTTTCTCAGCGACTTCTGCTCTTCCTTATTAAACCGATCGATTCCACCTTCTTTCTCCATACGGCTCCACCATTCGTCAGCCTTTGCCTGTTCAATAGGAGTAAGTCCGTCAAGATGTTTTTTAAAAAGCGAGGGTGTACTTCTGTTTTTGAAGCGTTCGGTAAGAGCGTATGCAATTTTTCGAACCTGTACAGCAGTAAGTGAAGGTTCGAACCCGATGTTCAACAGAATTAGCGAATGTACATGACCCTGCACATCACGATATGACTCCTTGATGCGATAATAAGGAGCCATGTCGCCTGTTGCAGGGTTGAATCGTGTCTGTACATTTGCGTGCATGAGTGCAAAGTAACAAAATAATTTTGATATGACGGTGTCCTACAATTCGGATTTTACTCCTCGTTACAATACCCTATGCTTGATTATCAATCATTTATAAAATAGATACTACACAAAACATCCCGAATATTTATGAAAAATATTTTTGCCAGTTAAACTTGGGCTAAATAGATGATTATTAGATTAATAAATAGAGATGACTTTATTTTGCAGTGATATATTATAATCCGATAAAATCTTCATGTTCTTTTGTTAGCGGTATCTCCTCTTTTGAGTAAGCTACTAATAATTTAATCATTTTCTTTGCCGCCTCAATATCTCTAAGTTCAGAATTAAAAACTCTTTCTAATTCCTCAATCGGGTTTTTATAAAGAGAATGATAATTTGTTGCATACTTCTTTATGATAAACATGGAATGATAATATACATATAATCTCAACAATCCATAACCATAATACTTATGAGTATGAAAAAACATTGAAGCTGTTATTGTAACATTTATTGATAATTTTAAATCTAATTGCTCGAACCTGCATATCTTTGCTGATATTTTGGCAATATCATCTTTGATATTTGAGAACTCTGAATCATTATGATTTACCAGAACTTCACGTAAGGATAATAGATTAGTTTCAGTCGGAAATGAATCAATAGAAGCTGATAAATGAGTAGATATCATGCTATTAATCCTTTCTTCGATACCCAAATTCGAATCGACTAGCTTTTTTAAGCAAAGACTTAATAGGAGCAAATAACAAACTAACCTGACAGGAGAGGACGCGTCAGTTATCTGACTGGCTAATCCAAGTGAGGATTTTACAAGATACTCAGCATTATCATATTCATTAAATTCTAATAAGATGGGAACCAATTCATTAAGTAATCCACAAGCTATATTTTTTTCTTTGATGAGATCTGCAAAACATTCAATGGTATAATGCGCTAATACAAGAGCATTTTTTTTGGGTAAATTCAGAGCAGCTGCAATCATAAAGAGGTACATTGTATTGGTACCAGTTCTCGCCTTGTTATAAGCTTCAAGGAATTGTCTATTTGGATGGTAAAACATTGTTAACATAGGTGTGGCAAAATTCTCATTAAAAACTCCTTTTTCAAGAACAAGATGATATTGCTGAACGCATATACCAAACTTTATTTGCAGCAACTTATAATCGTCATCAGTGTCCAATCTATGATTATATAGATAGTCGTGGATTAAAAGTAATTGTTCTAATGATTCTTTTCTTTGATTGTTCTCCCAGTATGTAACGGCCAATTCTCCTCGCATTTGCATCTGTTGATATTCTGTCAATGCTGTATCAAATGAAGGATCATTGATGACATTCTGAAGACAACAAACAGAATCAGGATGGTCTTCCTTTTGAGAATATATATTAGCCGTCGCTGTACTTGCAAACATTACTTCATCAGGACAAAGTGACAATGCGCCGTTTGAACATACTGTTGCCCAACATTTAATAGCATTTTTGTATTCTTCTATATCATCATAATAGCATGCTAAGGCATTATTTATGATTCTTCCGGAATTTGGAGTGATATCATTTAACATCTGATTATCAATAACTTTTGTGAGTTCTATTCTTCCAAATCCCTTTGTTTACTGAATATTAAAGAATATAAAGTGCTAAAATAAAGGCTACAAAATCTATACTTATCTTACATGGGCTATCCACACCACAAAAAGCTTATATTTAAGGGTTTACAACTCTTTTCATCAACAAGGAAGCCTGAAAAGTATAATGCCATCACTCGAAATTCCGGAAGACGCTTATTTATATCTTTCTCCATGCTATAGACTTTACGTCTGATATCGTCAAGTCTCTCGTTCATTAACTTCACTACATGGAAATGATCAAACACATGTACTGCATCGGGACAGTTCTCCATAACAGAGGCTATGAAAGCCGCAGACAGGTCTGTTGCCACATGTTTTATCTTTATATTCTTACGTTTGACTTTCCGCCAGAATTTCTTCAGAGCTTTCGTACCCTTTCCATTGCCAACATAGATTACCCTGCCACTGTCCAAATCCACGACTATTGTCTTATAGACATGTCCTTTCTTAACAGCAAACTCATCTATACCAATATTCTCTACACCATCTAAAGATGGAGGGCTATAATGACGCTCAAGGTAAGAGGAGTGTATTTCCTTTACCGTATCCCATGACACACCCAGATGGTGCGATACATCCTGAAGCGTCATGCCACGAAGTAAATCCACTACATACTTGGCAAAGCGATGAGTATAGCTGCGACTGCCAGTAACAAAGGGAATATTCTCCTGCTGATCGAAATCACATTCCTTACATTTATAGCGTTGCACCTTCATGCGGATAGTTACTCGCTTGCCATTTATGGGAAGTCCAACAAAGTCCCGCAGGCGATACCCATTTTTCACAACAGAGCAAGCCCCACAACAAGGGCAACATCTTATTCGCTCTTTTGCTTGTACATGCAAAATAATTCTGTTACCTTTGTATTTTTCACAAGTGCATTCGTGGGTGTAAAGCCCCCAGGCATGATATAGGAAACTGCTGTTCATCTTTGTACATTTGTTTGTGCTTATTCAAATATACAATATTTACAGCGGTTTCTTTTTTATTTTATCTGTTTATCACTCCAAATTCCTGAAGAACCAAAAATCTTTTGTAAAAGCCGATAACAGGAAGTAGTTCCTCCCTCTTACCGCTCCCTCAGGGGGGGAGAATGCGAGATACTCCAATCTTTTAATGTAGAAGATGGGTGAAAAGAGGGTGAAAAAGTTTGCTTAGTTTGTATGGGTCATGACTAAAAAATCGCAGCAAAGGGTTGAAAAAACATTACAATTTTTCGAGTATAATCCCTTTAATAAAGGCGAAAAATACGTATAAAAGTGAGTTTGTAACTGTTAGTAAATCAGTATGTTATAAAACAGCTTTTCAAAAGGTGCTTAGTTGGATTTCAAAAGGGCGTTACTAAGGGTCTTAAAGGGCATCTTTTGCAAACCAATTAGGCGTCTTTAAGAAGCTAAAAGAGCATGAATTGCGAAAGTTGGAATATGAAAATATAGGACAAATTATGCCTCTATAAATATTCGTTCTTTTGTTACTTTGTCTTTGTATTACCCTATTTTTGTTCTTTTGTTACTTTGTCTTTGTAATACCTTGTCTTCCGTTTCATCTGTTATTTTGTCTTTATAATACCTTGTCTTCTATTATTCTGTCTCAATAAAAAAGATAAAAACTTATCGAAAGGTTCGATAAAGCAAACAATATTTTGTATCTTTGCTTGTTAAATTATCATTAGATAAAAGTTTGTGATTATGAAGAAATATTTGATATTCTTGTTTTTGTGCCTTCCTATGATGGCTGCGGCACAGACAACGCTAACTCCAGAACAGAAGTTGGAACAGGCACAACGCCAGTTAGAGGAGGCTAAGGCAGCTTTGGAACAGGCGAGGGCAAATGCTGCAAAAGCGAAGGCTGAGGCTGAAGCAAGAGCCAAGAAAGAAGCTGAGGATAAGGCGAAAGCAAAGGATATAGAAAAGAAGATTGCCGATATGAAGGCTGAGGCTGAACGCTTGTCACGTGAGGCTGCGGCACTCAGTGAGGCTGCTAATAAGGCGCAGACGACTACGGCTGCACCTGCTACAAAGGCAGAGACTAAGCCTACCACTCCTGTTGCAAATACTTCTTCAGATGCGTGGGTGGTTCCGTCTACACCAGCTACGGCTGCTGCTCGTGCCAATAAGAGCATGAATACAGACAGCAAAGCAAACAAGGATATTTATCTTCAGAAGGGAATCATACCTGAGGTGAATGGTCAGGTGGTATGGTCTGAAACCATTAACGTACCGGGTGCTACGGCAGACGAGCTTTATGACAAGGCGTTTGCTTATCTTACAGAACTCACGCAGGGCGACAATCAGTTGAGTGGTAGTAAGGTTGCCTTGGTCAACAAGGGTGAGCATAGTATCGTGGCAACGATGCGTGAGAAATTGATTTTCTCATCTTCGTTCCTTTCTTTGGACTATACTCAGTTCAATTATGTACTTCAGGCAACTTGTCGTGACGGACAGGCAACATTGACAATGAACCGTTTGGTTTATCATTATGATGTTCAGGGCAATGTGTCTGATTTGTCAGCAGAGCAGTGGATTACCGATACGTATGCTGTGAACAAGAAGCACACGCGCCTTTTGCCAGTGTCTGGTAAGTTCCGTCGTGCTACGGTTGATCGTAAGAATAGTATCTTTGAAGGCTTCGCTCAGGCTTTGAAGTAAGACAAAGAAAAGATTTTTTGAGGGCGTGTCGGTGGTGATTGATAAGGATAACCGAAGCATGTATGCATGGCTGTTGCCTGTTGAGCCAAACGAGATAAAGACATAGCCCTTATAACACAATAAAGAATAGAAAATGGAAATGCAGAATAGTACGGCGCGTCGTCCTGAACGTCGTCGTAATAAACGTGAGGTAACAGATAGATTCTTGCCCATTCGTCAGTGGCTTAACATCATCTTTATGTTAGGGGCGATAGTAGGTGTAGCAATCTATTTCTTATCTGATAATACAACGATTGGTATCATTATTATTCTTGTTTCGATGGTCTTTAAGATGGTCGAAAGTATACTCCGTATTATTCGTTAGATGAAGAGATATACCTTCTTACTTGCCCTCTTTGTATTAGTGGCGAATGCTGCTATGGCACAGACTGATGATACCTCTACCTTTGACGATGGTACTTTCACTGCTGATGGATATAGAAACAACAGGAAAGCAGGTCGCTCTGATTCTATACAAAGTCAGCATAAAGAGATTCCACGTGGACTAAAGGTGTGGACAATAGATGAACGTTTCGGTGACCGCAAGCCTGCTGTTCCCGATACGTTGTCGTATATGTATATGAATGCCGACCTCACTTATGGAAAGCGAGGACAGTATAACACTTTGGGAAACCTTGGGTCTCCACGTCAGAATCGTATCTTTATCGATCGTCGTGCGACATCAGAATTCTTCTTTCTCGACCCGTATGATATGTTTATCGTGCAGCCACAAGACTTTCAGTTTACTTCAACGCTTTCGCCAATCACGATTCTTTCCTATAATAGCGCTGGTGACAGAAATAACGGAGAGGACCGATTTAAGGCAATCTTTGCGGTGAATGCAGGTAAGGAATGGGGCTTTGGCTTTAAGTTCGACTATCTGTATGGACGTGGATATTATAGCAATCAGAGTGCTTCTCACTTTAACTATTCAATGTGGGGAAGCTATTTAGGTGAACGCTATCAGGCGCATTTGCTACTTTCTCTGAATCATCAGAAGGTGACGGAGAATGGTGGTATTGCCAATGATGCTTATATAACACATCCAGAGTCATTCCGTGAAAACTTTAGTGAAGATGAAATTCCAACCGTCTTGAAGCAGAATTGGAATAGAAATGATAATCAGCATGTGTTCTTCAATCATCGTTATAGCCTCGGTTTCTTCCGTAAGGTGGCAATGACAGAAGAGGAGATTAAGGCAAAGCAGTTTGCTCTTAAATCTCATAAAGCACAAGAAGCACAGCAGGATAAAGATAAAGCTCGCCGTCGTGCAAAGGCAAAGGGCGAGAAGTTCGATGAGGAAGCTTACGATAAGGAGAAGCGTTCTGCGGGGCGTCCTGATGATGCTGTCGTCGCTGGTGATGTGTCACAAGCTAAGTCGTCTGCTGAAAGGACGAATGTTAGTGATCGTATGACGGTCAATTTAGAGGACTCTACTCAGATGGCAGATCTCAAGAAGCAGGATGCTTTGGCTAAGGATTCGACCCAGAAATGGATGAAAGATGAATATGTTCCAGTGACAAGCTTTATCCATACAGCACGTTTCGATAATTATCGTCGCACCTATCAGGCATACAATACTCCGACAGATTTCTATGCACAAAACTACTTCAACTATGGCACAGCAGTTAATGATACTATTTATGATAGAACAAAGCATTGGTCATTGAAGAATACCTTTGCGGTTGCTTTGCTTGAAGGATTCAACAAGTGGGCGAAAGCTGGATTGAAAGCTTTCCTTTCCTATGAGCTGCGCCATTATACTCTTCCTTCAATGATAACGCCAAGTGGCTCTACTGTTGCCTTCTTTAATGGCGACCAGACATGGAATCAACACGATGTTTCTGTGGGTGGTCAGTTGTTGAAGACCTTGGGTAAGACGTTCCATTATGACGTCAGTGCTGAGGCTTGGTTGGCAGGAAGCAAGGCAGGACAGTTCCATGTTGATGGGCATGCCGAGCTTGGTTTCCCACTCTTGGGTGATACTGTTCAATTAGCTGCAACAGCTTTCTTCCATCGCTCTGCCCCATCGTTCTATATGGAGCAGTACTATGGTAAGCATTACTGGTGGGATAATAGCCTTGACCAGCAGATACACTCTCGTATTTTAGGTGAGTTCTCTTTGAAGAAAACACGTACCAAACTGCGTGTGGGATATGATGTTCTCAAGAACTATACTTACTTTGGAATACAGAACGACCGTGTGAAAAGCGGTGATAACTACCTTGTTCAGCATAACGACTTGAATGTACGTCAGTCAAGTAGTCCTATCAACTTGCTTACATTACAGCTCCAACAAGACTTCCGTTTGGGTATTTTAAACTGGCAGAACGTACTGACTTTGCAGAAGTCAAGTAAGGAAGATATACTCCCAGTGCCGACTTTCAATGCTTATAGTAATCTGTTTATACGATTCAAGATAGCACGTGTGTTGGATGTTGATCTTGGTGTTGACGGCCGTTACTTCACAAGTTATTATGCTCCAGAGTATATACCGGGAATTGGTGCCTTTGGAATACAAGAGACGGATGCGAGCCGTACAAAGATTGGCAACTATCCACTTCTCAACGCTTATGCAAACTTCCAACTCCAGCATACTCGCTTCTTTGTGATGTTCAGTCATGTAAACAGTGGAGAAGGAGGTAGATATTTCTACACACCTCACTATCCGTTGAACCAGCGTGTATTCCAGTTCGGTATTAGCTGGAACTTCTTTAACTAATCAAATAGATATTAATATAATACGGTGATTTCAGAAAACGACAATATAAAGACTAACAGCCTTTCGGCATGGATACTTGCTGCGCGTCCAAAGACGCTCACGGGAGCAATGGTACCCGTAATGATTGGAACTGCTTGGGCTTGGAAGCTAAGTGGCGGAGAGAACTTTCGAGTACTCCCTGCCATTCTTTGTTTTCTCTTTGCCTTTCTGATGCAGATAGACTCCAACTTCATCAATGACTACTTTGATTGTCTGAAAGGAAATGATGATCGTGCCACTCGTTTAGGTCCGAAGAGGGCTTGTTCAGAAGGTTGGATAACCCTCCCTGCTATGCGTATTGGGCTTGTCGTCACTTCGTTGTTGGCTTGTCTTATTGGTATTCCGCTCATCTTCTTTGGCGGTTGGCAGATGATTGTCATCGGTTTCCTCTGCGTTCTCTTTGCTTTTCTTTACACCACCTATTTCTCTTATCTTGGTTTAGGCGATGTCTTGGTGCTTGTCTTCTTCGGTATTGTACCAGTCGTCTTCACCACTTATGTCATCCTTCCAAACCACTCTCAGGCTATTTGCTTTGATGTCATTATGTCAGGTGTTATCTGCGGTTTGGTGATAGATACGCTGCTTGTTGTTAATAACTATCGTGATAGGGACAATGATAAACGTGACGGAAAGATGACCCTCATTGTGAGAATAGGTGAGGAAAAGGCAGAAAAGCTTTATTTAGCTTTGGGGCTTATGGCATTTATTCAGTTGTCTCTCCTTCTCTCTTTAGAAGATAGGCATAATCTTCTTACCTTTATTCTCTTGGTCATCATCTTTGCACCTTATAATATCTTACATTACAAGACAGCCATGCAGATGAGGAGAATAAAGAAAGGTAAGGATCTAAATCTCATCTTGGCACAAACCGCTCGGAATATGCTAATCTATGGTATAGCAACCACGATTGCGATAATTGTTTCATAAAACCTTCCTCAATCCCCTCACTCAACCCCTCATTTCATCATCACCCAACATTTAACACCTATCACCCACTCTATGCAACAGCCAAATCTCGAAATAATGAACTTTGTGGAGCGGCAAATTCTCCCACGCTATAATGACTTTGGTAAGAGCCACGGACTTGGACACGTGCAGCGTGTCATTAAGAGTTCGCTTGCTTTGGCAGCTGTGACGGGTGCTGATGTAAATATGGTATATATTATTGCTGCCTATCATGACCTTGGTATGGCAGGACCACGAGCCATTCATCATATCACCAGTGGAAAGATTCTCATAGCCGATGTACGATTGCGGAAATGGTTTTCAGCCGAACAGCTAAAGATAATGAAGGAAGCTGTTGAAGACCATCGTGCCAGCAGTTCACGTACACCACGCAGCATCTATGGCAAGATAGTTGCTGAGGCTGACCGTGACCTTGAGCCTGAGGTAGTCTTCTCACGTGCTATTCTCTTTGGTATTGAGAACTATCCAGAGAAGAATGACGAGCAGATGTGGCAACGTTTCCGCAACCATATGAAAGAGAAATATGGTAGGTCTGGCTATCTAAAGCTTTGGATTTCAGGCTCACCGAATGCTAAGAACCTTGAGACAATCCGCAAGACGATTGACGATGAAGCGGAGCTGCGAAAGGTGTTTGACCGAATTTATCGACAGATATGCGAACAAGACAAAAATAACTAACAAATAATCAATTGAAATGACAAAAGAAGAATTAATGCGGAGAGCGATAGAACTCTCTGCTAACAGTCTACGTAATGGCGGTGGCCCATTTGGTGCTGTTATTGCTCGCAAGGGCGAAATCATTGCAGAAGGGAGCAATGGTGTGACAATCTACAACGACCCTACAGCGCATGCGGAGGTTTCTACAATCCGTAAGGCATGCCAAAAGCTTAACACCTTTGATCTCACAGGTTGTGACATCTATACCTCCTGTGAACCTTGTCCGATGTGTCTCGGTGCCATCTATTGGGCACATCTCGATAAGATTTACTATGCCAACGACCGCAAAGATGCTGCCGACATCGGCTTTGATGATGACTTTATCTATCAAGAGATAGAGGTAAAACCACAATATCGCAAGAAACCATCTGAAATCCTTTTACGTAATGAAGCGATAGAAGTCTTCAAGCAATGGACTGCAAAGACTGATAAAACGGAATATTGATAATTCCTAAATAAGAAAGTCAATGTAAACACATTATGGTTTACATTAGCTTTTTTGTTTATAAGAGTACCACTACAAGCAAGTTTTTGAAGATGAAGATAAGAATGTGGAAGACAAGGAAGATGGCACTGTTCGTCACGGTGTTTCTCTCAACGTTGACAATAGAATTCTTCTTAGTATTTATGCATGGCTGTTCTGATGGCGAAGGACTTGCCTTTGACATAGATAAACAAGCATTCTTTGTGAAGCAAGGTTGTGTCTGTGGAGGTAACTTATCACTTCTTGGTGAAGGTGATGTAGATGAACTCTGCATCGTTTACAACAAGAATGTACATGCCTTTTGGTATGACAGTTACAATCCATCTGTCCTTGAGATAAATAATCTCCCCTCTTGCTGTAATGTCGTCTTACGTGGCGACACTTTGTCTCTTCGTCGCCTTCCCTTACGACCAAATACCTCCTATGACGTTTACCGCATGTCAGGTTGCCGCAGTACTTATCCCCTTACTATCAAGACAGACAGACAGGGTAAAGTAGTCAGTGCAGGAAGAGAATTACAATAAAATAATATTGATAGGTCAATAATTCACACAAACCTTTGTCATTTGTATCTAATAATATCTGTTTAATACTCGCTCTTTGTTTGAGCTAAACAAGTTTCTACACACCTCCTGCGTATTCTTAGTATTACAACATTTTGCTCACAATTCATCCCCTGTCATCCTTATATCATGGTGAATTTTACCCTCCGCACATGTGGTGTTAACCCTCCGTACCATATGTGCTAAGTATCAGCACAACATGTGCAGAGTATCAGCACAACAGCAAATGATGGTAAACATTCACGAATGTTGTATGAAATAAGACCTTAAAACATCCTTTTCCGTTGGCTAAAGTGTTAAAGAGTAAACCTAAACTGACCAAATAACTTCTTTTTATGAATACAACAGATATTATTCTAATCGGGGCAAACAACCCACACGATTCGTTATAGAGCCAAAATTATTATCATTTTACCTAAAAATAACGACCCATATACCAAACAAGAGAAATATAAAACACAACGAAAGGAATAATATCACTAAATATGGGTATTGCGAATTTCTGCGGTTACCATTACTTTTCTACCCACATTATTAATATTACAATTAGATGTCAATGAATAATTTTACGCTCGGATTGTTTTTAGGAGTTTCCTTACTTGCAAATAACACTAATGTAAGTGCCCAGGTTAATGCAGCAGACTCAGTAATGAACCATGCAAAAGGGAACAAGCTTAGCCTTGGTGGATATGGCGAAGCAGCTTATTCACGCAACTTCTATAGTGACAATGGTAATCGTTATACTACACCAGGGCTCTATAAAAAAGACCCCAGTCACGGAAGATTTGATATTCCACATGCAGTAATCTATTTGGGTTATGACTTCGGTAAAGGATGGTCACTGGGAACCGAGATAGAATTTGAACATGGGGGAACAGGTTCAGCAATTGAATACGAAGCCGATGAAGCCATAGAGTTTGAACACGAAACAGAGAAAGGTGGAGAGGTTGAACTTGAACAATTCTGGCTGCAAAAATCATTCGGAAAAGCTTTTAACATCAAGGCTGGACATATCGTTGTACCTTTTGGACTCGTAAATGCTCATCATGAGCCTCTAAACTTCTTCACCGTATATCGCCCAGAAGGTGAGAACACCATTCTCCCATGTACATGGCATCAAACAGGTGTATCTTTCTGGGGACGCTCTGGCGACTTACGTTATGAGGCACAGATGATTGCAGGATTAGATGCCTACCACTTCAGTCGTGCCAATTGGATAAAAGGAGGAACCTCAAACCCATTTGAATTTGAGGTTGCCAACAAGTATGGTTTCCTCGCACGTGTAGACAACTATACCATTCCAGGACTTCGTATTGGTATTAGTGGATATGCTGGTCAGGCCATGCATAATAACGTACCACACGACAGTGAGAAGGGAGAAAAGAAGAAGATTAAGGGTAATGTCTATTTGGGTAGCTTAGACTTCACCTATAACAAGTATAACTGGATAGCACGTGGAAATGTCGATTATGGCTATGTTAGCAATGCTAAACAGATTTCACAACTATCTTATCCAAATGTACAATACGTGAAGCCTTATGAGTCTGGTAATGGGAAATACTTTGGTAGCCATGCTATGGCTATGATGCTTGAGGTGGGATATGATATCTTCTCACAGATTCACAAGATGCGAGCAGACAATCAGAAACTTTATCTCTTCGGTCATTTTGAACATTATGATTCATACGTTCATGGCACAACCAAGAAGTGGACCAATAAAACTATTCTTGCAACGGGTATCAACTACTATCCTATTCCACAGATTGCTATCAAAGCAGAATATAACTACCGCAACCTGAAAAAGGGATATAATGACGAACCATCAATTAATATTGGTATCGCCTATGAAGGTTTCTTCCTCTAAAGGAGTTTAAACAAAGGATAACATAAGTATCACATAAAGTATATTTACAATGAAAAAGGTAACAAAACTTGCGATGTTCTTTCTTGCAGGAACATTGGCTATGGGATTCGTTTCATGTGGTAGCGATGACGAAGAATCTTATGATTACTCATCGCTTATTACAGATGTAGAGCAAGCAAATCTCGAGAAAGCTCAGAGTGAAAGTAGTGCTAATGCTAACAAAACAGAAATGGGTCGAGTGGTTGCCAACTACCTCGAAGCTGTTGTGAAGCCAACCTATTTGGACTTAGCAAAGAAGACGGATGACCTCTATAATGCATGTCAAAACCTCTACGCAAAGCGTAAGGCTGGTACACTGACCCAGAATGACATTGATGCAGCTTGTACAGCTTTCAAAGAAGCACGTAAGGATTGGGAGCAGAGTGAGGCTTTCTTATATGGTGCAGCTTCTGATAACGAAATTGACCCACATATTGATTCATGGCCACTCGACCACGATCAGCTCACAAAGGCACTGAACGACGCCAAGATAATTGCAGGTATCAATGGCGAGAACCCTACGAAATTTATCTATGACAATAATGGTAATTTCGATTCAGTATTGGGCTTCCACGGATTAGAGTTCATTCTCTTCCGTGATGGAAAGAACCGTACAGTGGCTTCTTTCAATGCAGAGAAAGAAACTGCAGCTGGTTTGACAAGCGTGACAACAGTCAACGAAGCAGCTTTTGCAGCAGCTGTTGCTGGTGACCTTCGTAACATGACCTATCTTCTTGAATATGGCTGGTTAGGAATAAGCATACCAGCTGCTCATTTGCAACAGCTTTCTAATGCAATGTGGGTTATCAATGGAACACGTCACAAGGGACTATCTTCAAAGATGATACCTTATCGTGATTATTCTAAGTTTACAACAACAGAAAAAGGTTGGTTCTCAACGTGGCACGAGACACTGAACAATATCTTTGTTGGTGGTTGTTCAAATATCTGTGAGGAGGTTGCTTCTCAGAAGCTCGGTCAGGCTTATCGTAAAGCAACAGGAACAGGAACTGATGAAGATGCTGCCAACTATATCGAGTCTCCTTATAGCAAGCGTTCTTTCCAGGATTATCAGGACAATATCTACTCTATCAAGAATAGCTTGTATGGAATGCGGGGCACAGAGAATGTTTCAACTCCTGCAGCCAACTCTATCATGACTTTCTTAAAGAACAATCGCTATCCTAAATATGATAACTTGAATAATGCTCTCAACGAGGCTATTCAGGCTTTGGAGACTGCAAAGAAGAGTGGCATTGCCTTCATTGACAACCCTGGTCATGCACAGGTAAAGAACTGTATAGAAAAGGTTGAAGCACTCAATCAAGCACTCAGTGAAGCTGCTGAATGGATTCATAAGCAATCAGATAAGTAATAAGCCAAACATACTTTGTCTTAACATATAGTAGACAATAAATAGTAGACAATAAAAGGAGGGTGAAACTGTATCGAAAGCATATTGATAATAGTATCTACAATGTGAATAGTTTTACAAGAAGATGATATAATATGAACTTCGATACAGATTCAGACCTCCTTTTAATCATAACTTAAAACATTATGAAGTACTTCAATTACAGTAAACTGTTATTTACTTCAGCTGCGTTTTGCATGTTTGCAGCCTGCTCTGACGATAATGTCAGTCCAGATATGCCACCGTCTAAAGAATCTGAAGCAAAATATGTTGGTCAAGCTGTAGGTAACTTCTCTGCAGAAGAATGGTATCCAGGTGGTAAGTTAGGAACAACAGAGAATACATCTTCTAATTGTTATGAAGATAATACGCCTGCCATCGACGAACAGGGATTGACAGATCTCTTTAATCAAGGCGACCTCATGGCAAGTGCCAAATACACCCTTAACACTGAGCCATATAAAGGATGGGGACCAGTCGCATCTCGTCGTTCTTGCGAGTATTGCCATTCTGGAGGCTACGCTCACGGACATAGTCGCGATAACATGGATCCAGTAAAGGGCAATGGCTACATTGTTTCGGTTTATACTCCAGATGCTCCAGGCAGCAACAATGGTACACCTATTGATCAGCTGACAACTTTCACAATGTTACAAGCTGTAGAGCCATTCCTTCCCCCTGTTGATCCAAAACAGATAAAGATTACATGGCATGATGTAACATCTATGGAAAGTGGACTTCCCATGCAGTTCCCTGACGGTGAGAAGTTCAGTCTTCGCTACCCTTCTGTTGCTATCCCACAATCAGCCTTTAATACAGATCCTAAGCCAAGCAACTATGAAGTAAGACTGATTGCTTCTTGTAATTTCCAGGGACTTGGTCTGATTGACGCTATCTCTAATGAAGATTTGAAGAAGCAGTATGAGGCAGAAGGAAAATATGTAGAGTTAAATCCAGAGTTCTGGGACAACACAACGAAGACGCTGAAGGACGATGCCTGGGCAAGCGATTACTTTGGTAACAAGTTTATCAAGCGTTTCAACTATGACTTATTGGATGGTTGTCTTGAGAATGATGTTGCTTTATGGGACGAGTTGAACGTATTGCGTTCAGATATCAAGCACATCTGTTCTACTGAGGCATGGGCAAAGGCTATGTCTGAAAACAACAATGTGATTGACTACATACAGCAACATGGTAGCAACCCATTATCTTATGTACATCCATACTATAACGATGGTACTCGTGAAGGTATCAAGAAAGCTGTAGGTTATCTGCTTTCTCCAAGCGATGATGTTGATTTGTATAACAACCCTTACTTCAACTTTAAGCCAGAGATGACCGATGATGCTTATCATGCATTCATGGTATGGCACAGAGGTATAGCCATTCCGAGAGCAAGAAACTTGAATGATATGGATGTTCAGAGAGGTAAGGAACTCTTTACAGGAAACTTGGGTTGTGCAAGCTGTCACCGTCCTTCATGGACTACAGGTGCAGATAACCATGGTTCATCAAAGATTATTGGCAATAAACAGCTGCCTAAGTATGCTAATCAAAAGATCTATCCATACTCTGACTTCATACAGCATAAGCTCGACATGAAGAATGATATACATGGTTCATGGTGCCGTACAACACCATTATGGGGTAGAGGACTTTCACTCATCAACTCTGGTGCAGAGGACCGATTGCATGATGCTCGCGCTCGCAATGAGATAGAAGCTATCATGTGGCACGCTTACAGCAAGAACAGTCAGGCTTACAAAGCTGCGATAAAGTTCTATAATCTGTCAAAAGCAGACAGAGATGCTGTGGTTAAGTTCATCCGTTCAATCTAATAGAACTTAGTTAACAAAAACAATTATAGAAGGAGATGAGCCTATACGAAAGACTCATCTTCTTTTATCATTTTACAAATGCGAACAAAAAAGATACTTGCAGTTATATACATCCTCCTTGTCATAGTGATGGCAATGGCGACTATCTTAGGAAAATACACAAGTTTGGAATACGTTTCAGACAATATCTTCGGAGCGTGGTGGTTTTGCCTACTATGGGCGGCAGGAACTGCTGTGGGAATCGTTTATTTCATCCGAAGGAAGATTCGGCGCCCAATCATTGTGACGTTACATCTCTCATTTGTCATCATACTACTGGGAGCGTTGCTTACTCACCTTACCGCTCATAGAGGTATGATTCATCTACGTCAAGGAAAGACCACTCAGACCTATATTACTAAGGAAGGAAACAAGGCTGAATTGCCGTTTGGCATTCTTCTTAACAAGTTCAATGTCACTTATCATGCAGGTAATATGGCTGCAATGGATTATGCCTCGCACATCACAATTATTCATAACAGAAAACAAGAACAGTACCAAGTCTCTATGAATAATATCTATTCAGGATATGGAACACGCCTCTATCAAAGCAGTTATGATGAGGATTTGAAAGGCAGTTATCTGTCAGTTAATTCTGACCCGTATGGTATTCCCATGACATATACGGGCTATAGTCTACTCTTCTTTGCACTTATCGCTATGCTCGTTGACTCTAAGGGAAAATTCCGTCGCTTATTACGCAAAGAGACCATGGTGCTATTGATGCTCATAGCAGGATATGTCTCAGTGCAAGCACAGCCCTCATTGCGACGTCAAACAGCCGACGAATTCGGAAAAATATTGATAGTGTATAATGGCAGAATCTGCCCTGTGGAAACCTACGCTATTGACTTCACCAAAAAGTTGTACGGTAAAAAGAATTATAAGGATTTTACACCTTGTCAAGTCTTAACGGGTTTTATGTTCTGGGGAGAAGAGTGGATGAAGGAACCAATCCTACGTTTGAAAGGAAGCGAACTACGAAGTAAACTGAATATGAATGAGTATATTGCACCTATCAACCTGTTTGGGAAACAGGGTTACATACTCGGTCCATATCTTCAAGATGCACAGGGGCAGGAAAATGATAATGTATCGAAACAGCTTCTTGATACAGACGACAAGATGATGCTTCTGATGAATCTGACACAGGCGAAATCACTAAAAATATTTCCTTATATGGAAAAAAATGAGTCTGTTGACTGGTTCTCACCAAACGACAAATTCCCTGCTTCTATGTCAAAAGCACAACAACAATACATCCGCTCTATTCTCCCTTTAGCAGCACAGCTGGCTAAACAAGGGAAAACGGATATGGTTAACGAACTCATTCAGAAGTTGAGGAAGTATCAATATAGATACGGTGGCAATACTATCCCATCAAACAATGCTATCCGTGCAGAAAATATTTACAACAAATATCCATTTACCACCTTACTATTCATCTTCAATCTGACGGCTGGATTGCTTTCCATCCTCTTTTTTACAAAGAAAAGGAGGTATAAGGTTTTCACATGGTTAATGGCACTATCGTGGATATTTCTAACCTTTACGATGGCTCTCAGATGGATGATTAACGGAACCATCCCTCTTGCCAACGGCTATGAGACCATGCTACTACTTTCTTGGATAATTATGCTTGTGGCAGTCCTCACAACACGAAAGATGCAGCTCATGACAACCTTTGGCTTGCTTATGAGTGGTTTTATGCTCCTTGTAAGTCATCTCGGAGAAATGGACCCAAGCATAACACCGCGTATGCCTGTATTGAACAGTCCACTACTTAGCATACATGTTAGTATCATCATGATATCATATGCCTTACTATCGCTAACATTTATTTGTGCCATTACTTATTTCTGTACCTATAATAGCAAGCGAGAAGGAATTAAATCTGTTAATAGACAACTGACATCGCTCTCCCAGATATTCCTTTATCCTGCTATCACAACATTAGGATTAGGAATCTTTATCGGTGCAATATGGGCAAACATCAGTTGGGGAAATTATTGGGGATGGGACCCTAAAGAAACATGGGCGTTGATTACTTTCATGATCTATGCTATTCCTATACATAGCGATAGTTTTTCTTCTTTGAGAAATCCCAAGCGCTATCATCTATTTATGTTATTGTCATTCCTCAGTATCCTTATGACTTATTTCGGCGTAAACTATATTCTTGGAGGTATGCATTCCTACGCCTAACCACTTATGGATGCTTACGAAGCAAAGATAGAACCTAATGTGTGGTTAAGGCAGGTATTAGCAAAACCCTTGCTGGACATGGAGGATGAGGAATTGATTAAACTGCTCCCCATAAACTATAAATAGCATAGAACCCTTATATGAAACCAGTCATATAAGGTTTTTTTGTAAAGTGGCAAGACGGTGAATTTTGGATGCTTACCATTCTCTTTATAAAAACCCGATTGAGGAATTAGAAAGAGTTTTTAATTCTGAACTTAGAGATATTGAGACTGCAAAGAAAATGATTAAATTATTAGTAGCTTACTCAAAAGAGGAGATACCGCTAACAAAAGAAAATGAAGATTTTATCGGATTATAATATATCACTGCAAAATGGAGTCATCTTTATTTATTAATCTAATAATCATCTATTTAGAGTTTAAGTACACTATAATTTAGAATTTAAAAGAAAGTCTATCTTTTACATTAAAACTTCGGGGGTATCTCGCATTCTACTCCCCTCTCCACTCGGAGAGGGACTGGGGGTGAGGCTATTTCCCCTCCAACTCCTTCTGCAAACGTATTATCTCATCACGATACTGCGCTGCCTGCAGGAAGTCGAGGTCTTTTGCAGCCTGCTTCATAAGGGTAGTTGTATTAGCAATACTCTTCTCCAACTGCGCCTTGCTCATCTTCGCAACAATTGGATCAGCAGCAAAGAGAATACCATTGTTTGGTTCAACATATGCCTGTCCGACATTCCTACCGATAGCAGCAGTCTGTGCAGTAAGAATCGATTCACCACCCACTGGCAGTGTTCCCTTGATAGCCTTGACAATCTGCTTCGGCGTAATATGATGCTCTTCATTATACTTCAACTGTTTCGTACGCCTACGCATCGTCTCGTTGATGGTCTTCTGCATACTCTCCGTGATGTTATCGGCATACATAATCACCTTCCCATTCACGTTACGCGCTGCACGTCCTGCCGTCTGTGTCAAACTTCTATGACTGCGGAGGAAACCTTCTTTGTCGGCATCGAGAATGGCAACCAAAGAAACCTCTGGCAAATCCAATCCTTCACGCAACAAGTTGACACCCACAAGGACATCATATACACCCGCACGGAGGTCGTTAATAATTTTAATACGGTCAAGGCTGGCTACATCACTATGAATATAAGCCGTACGAATATCGTGATTCAGCAAGTATTCGGTCAATTCCTCCGCCATTCGTTTGGTCAGTGTCGTCACTAACACACGCTCTTCCTTCTCTGCACGGATAACAATTTCGTTCATCAAATCGTCAATCTGATTCTCCGATGGACGTACATCAATCTCTGGATCGAGCAAACCAGTAGGACGGATAAGCTGCTCAACGACAACGCCTTCAGACTCTGCCAACTCAAAGTCAGCTGGGGTTGCCGACACATAGATAATCTGATGAATTAAAGCATGAAACTCTTCAAAACGCAGCGGACGGTTGTCAAAGGCTGCAGGAAGACGGAAACCATATTCCACAAGATTTTTCTTTCGGGCACGGTCGCCACCATACATGGCAGAAATCTGCGGTACACTCACGTGGCTCTCATCAATCACCATCAGGTAATCCTCTGGGAAGAAATCCAACAAACAGTAAGGGCGCATTCCCGCCTCTCTACCATCAAAGTAGCGTGAATAGTTCTCAATACCAGAGCAATGACCGAGTTCCTTAATCATCTCAATGTCATACTCTACACGTTCCTTGATGCGTTGTGCCTTGATGTTATCCCCAATCTCGGTGAAGAAGTCTACCTGCTTCACCAAGTCATCTTGTATCTGTCGGATAGCTCCTTCGGTCTGTTCCTTAGACGTAACAAAGAGGTTGGCTGGATATATTTCGTAAGCATCAAAGGTAGCAAGGCGATGAAAGTCGACAGCATCCACCTCTTCGATTGAGTCTATCTCATCATCCCACCACGTGATACGCAGAACATTGTCATTATAAGCCATCGCAATATCCACCGTATCGCCCTTCACACGGAAGTTTCCACGCTGTAATTCGATGTCATTACGCATATAAAGAGCATCTACCAAGCGCCTTAAAAATCATTACGATCGATGACTTGCCCCTTCTTGATAGAGATAACATTCTCCTTCATCGCAATCGGTGCTCCCATACCATAGATACACGAAACGGAAGACACGACAATAACATCCTTACGACCTGACAACAAAGAAGATACAGCAGACAAACGCAGCTTATCAATCTCGTCATTAATAGCAAGATCTTTCTCAATATAGGTATCCGTCACTGGCATATACGCCTCTGGTTGATAATAATCATAATAGGAAACATAATACTCCACGGCGTTATCAGGAAAGAAAGCCTTCATCTCCTCATAAAGCTGTGCAGCCAAAGTCTTGTTATGCGACAAGATAAGTGTGGGTTTATTGACATTTGCAATTACGTTAGCAACAGTAAAAGTCTTACCCGAACCCGTCACACCCAACAGCACCTGACTCTTATCGCCACGCTCCAATCCGTCCGTAAGTTCTCTGATTGCCTCAGGCTGGTCGCCCGTTGGTTTATATTTCGATGTTAATTTGAAGTTCATTTTCTACACGTCAAGTGAATCAATCTTTGATTGCAAAGATACAAAAAACCGCTGATAGTATATAATTAATAGTGATTTTTTGCTAAAAATGCAAACCACCTTTGCGTATTTATAGAATAATATGTAACTTTGCACTTCAAAGTCAAATTATGAAGAAAAGAATTCTTATTGGCCTTTGTGCCGTTTTACTGTTGACAAGTTGCGCACACGAATATAATCAAGTCTACAAGACAACAAACAACGATTATAAATACGAATTTGCAAAGGAATGCTTTGCAAAAGGAAAGTATGGCTTTGCCGTACCTCTTTTGCAAGACCTTGTGACTATCGAGAAAGGTACTGATAACGCACAGGAATGTCTCTATATGCTTGCTATGGCGGAGTATGGTTTGAAAGATTATCAAGCTGCTTCAGAAACATTCAAGAAGTATTACCAGACCTATCCACGTGGTCAGTATGCTGAAATGGCATCGTTCTACATCGGACAGAGCCTCTTTGAAGGTACGCCAGAACCACGTCTCGACCAGACTCCTACCGTTGCAGCCATCGCAGCTTTCCAAGAGTATTTGGACATTTTCCCAAATGGCAAGATGAAAGGAACAGCCCAGCAACGTCTCTTTGCTTTGCAGGATAAACTTATTCGCAAGGAGTATCTCAATGCAAAGTTATATTATAACCTCGGCTCTTACTTTGGTAACTGCACCAGCGGTGGTAATAACTATGAGGCTTGTATCATCACTGCACAGAATGCTTTGAACGATTATCCTTATAGCGACTTACGCGAGAACTTCGCTATCCTTGTTATGAAGAGTAAGTTTGAACTGGCGCAGATGAGTGTCGAGGAGAAGAAGATACAACGTTTCCAGGATGCTGAAGACGAGTGCTACGGATTTATCAACGAGTACCCAGAATCAAAGGAGCGTAAGACTGCTGAGGAATATATCAAGAAGTGTAAGCAAATTACAAAAGATTAAAGAATACAGATTTATAAAATATAAATAAAGAATGGATTACAGGAAGTCAAAAGCACCGTCAAATACGGTAACCCGAGATGTTCAGGAACTTTGGAAAGATACTGGTAACATCTATGAGAGTGTTGCTATCATAGCAAAGAGAGCAAACCAAATCTCGGTTGAAATAAAGCAGGACTTGAGTAAGAAACTTGCCGAATTTGCTTCTTATAACGATTCTCTTGACGAGGTATTTGAGAACCGTGAGCAGATTGAAATTAGCCGTTATTATGAGAAGCTGCCAAAGCCAACTTTGTTAGCTACTCAGGAGTTCATTGATGGTGACGTTTACTGGCGCGATCCTTCTAAGGACGCAATGAATGAGGAAGAAGATTAAACCATGATACAAAGGAAACAAACGGTATTCCTGTTTCTTGCATTGCTCACGACGATCGCTTGCCTCTGCCTACCTGTGGGTAGCTTTGAACCAAAGGGTATGGGTGCGGAGAATATGTTAATGAATCTCTGGATAAGCGATGCAAACGGTGGAAAGGACTTTAACGTATGGGCGTTGTTTGCCATTCTCTTAGTGACCTGCCCTATCAACCTCTTCGCCATCTTCGACTATCATAACCGCAAGCGTCAGGCTCGTTTCTGCGCATTCTCCATGCTGATGATTATTGGCTGGTACGTGGTCTATGGTGTGTTCAGCCAAGTGTTGATGACTGGCTTCAACTTCCATATTGAGTTTGCAGTCTGTCTTCCAGCCGTTGCTTTTATCCTCTTGTGGCTTGCACGTCACTCCATCCTTGCTGATGAAGCTTTGGTAAGAGCAGCTGACAGAATCAGATAAAATAAAATATTCTAATAAAAAAGCGACAGCATCAAAGGTTATTCCCTTGATACTGTCGCTTTTTTATTATTAGGCTTATTTGCCTAATTGGACTAATAAGCCTAATAAACTCGAAAAAAAAGACAGGCAATCGCCTGTCTTTACTTATTCTTAATCCTTTGGCATTAAGCCTTCTATATACTTACAAAGGATATTGATACCCTTTACATTCTCACCTCCTTGTGGAATGATGATATTAGCATAACGCTTGGTCGGCTCAATAAACTGTTCGTGCATTGGCTTCAACACTTCCAAATAACGGTCGACAACCATCGATACCGTACGACCACGGTCTATCGTGTCACGCTGAATGTTACGAATAAGACGCTCGTCGGGGTCACAATCAACGAAGATCTTTAGATCCATCATCTCACGCAAACGTCTGTTGCTCAAAGCCATAATACCCTCAACGATAATTACTGGTTTTGGCTCAACGTGGATTGTCTCTGGCAAGCGGTTGCTGAGGATATAACTATAAGTAGGCTGTTCAACAGCTCTTCCCTCACGCAGCTCATTTACTTGCTTAATCAGTAGCTTCCAATCGAAGGCATCTGGGTGGTCGAAGTTGATTGCCTTGCGTTCTTCATCAGTGAGTCCTGTTGTGTCATTATAATAGGAATCTAATGGTACGACAGCTACATAATGAGGAGGAAGACTATCAACTATTTTCTTCACAACGGTGGTCTTCCCAGACCCCGTACCACCAGCTATTCCTATGATTGTTACTTTATTCTTCATCTTTGTTTTTTTATTATTGGACTGATTGGGCTAATAAGGCTAATAAATCCAATTACTCTAAAATCCCTAAATCTCTAAACATCTTTTCGTAATACTCTGCTTTCTTCTCAACCTTCATCGGATAAGCACGGCTACTACTTGGCTCACGGTAAAGGCGTAGCGTACGATTCTCAAAGCAGAACTCCTTATGGTCGCCCATCTTCATTTTACGTGCATCAATGCCATAATGCTCTGTAAAGACCGTTGTTGCCAACTGACCAGCTGCTAATACAGCCTTACAATCTGGCAAAACTCGAAGCATTCCATCAAGGTCAGCTTGCTCTATGATTTCCAAATCTTTATCAGAAGCCGTACCCGTTGTACGATGAATTCGCAAGGCTGTATCAAAGATTGCAATCCCTTTCTCCTTTAAGAACGGCTTAAGCAAGTTGAGCTTATAAGTTTTTCTTTCCTCATCCACAAAGTAGAGCTTATCCCCGAAGAAGATGTAACCAAAAATACGCCACATATCATTTGTGTAATTAGGATAATACCACTCCATACACCAACGTTTTGGTGCTGGTGGGAAGGTTCCTAACAGCAGCAACTTTGCGTTAGAAGGGAGCCACGGATCAAAAGGATGTACTTCAATTTCCATTGTTTTATTATCAAATTGGGCCAATTAGCCTAATTGGTCTAATTAGCCTAATAATCCTTACTGCTCCTTAACAAAATAAGTTACAACAGGCAAGTGGTCTGAATAACCATCAAGCCACACACCTCCTGCCGTGGTACGCTTGGTATTACCCTTATATTTACCAGACTCCTGCATAAGATAGTCGCGACGGAAGATTTGGTTCTTCCAGTACTTCAATCCAGAGAAGTCTTTTTTGCCATCTTTATTCAATAGGTTTGGACTTAAGATAATCTGGTCGAAGAGATTCCATTTACCTTGATACTGCAAGGTTCCTGTTCCCTCCTTCACAAGGATATTATACCAAGGATTATACATATCGTCTGGACCAACTTCGTTAATTTCTGCCTTTGCAGACAGGCACTCATACATACTTTTGTTGGTTGGGTCATCATTCATATCACCCATAACGAGCACCTTCACCTTTGGATCTTCACGAAGCAGCGAGTCCTTCAACGCTTTTACCTGCTTTCCACCAATCTCACGATAGTGAGAACCTGCACCACGACTTGGCAAATGACACACAATAACTGTCACGTGTTCGCCAGCCAACGTACCACTAACCGTGAGGAATCCACGAGTTGCACGAGCACTATCCTGAGGAAGGTCGTAGATATAAGGCACCAACTTTGTGTCTCTTACAGTAAAGAGTTTTGGATTATAGATCAAAGCGCAGTCAATACCACGATGGTCAGGACCTTCAATATGCACATACTTATAGCCACGTGCAGCCAACTCTGGCTGGGCTGTAAGGTCACGCATGACATGGTCGTTCTCAACCTCGGCTAAGCCAATGACGGCACAACCAACTTTTGGGAGGACATCCGTACCCATCTCTGCCAATACCGTTGCCATATTATGCAACTTATGGTTATACTTCATCTCGTTCCACTGATAACTACCATTTGGTGTGAAATCGTGGTCATTTTTCCCTTTATCATGTGTTGTATCAAACAAGTTCTCCACGTTATAGAAGCCTATAGCATAAACAGAAAACTTCTTCTGGGCAGAAGCTGACGTACCGAAAAGCACGGCACAGAAAAGAAATAATAGTAACTTTCTCATTATTATTTTATGTTGTTATTTTTATCAAAGGATTAAAACGAGGGCTTGTATTTTCCTGTAAATCAGCTATAACACACATAAAAAGCATAAGCAAGCATGCCCTCCAATCTAAATTACGGACACACAGCACCTATAACTGAACTACTTCACACAGTCACGTTTATTTTGCAAATATCGGTAAATAATCCGACATTTACGCATAATTCTCGAAAAAATCATCAAAAAGACTTTCTATTTCCAAATTTATTTCGTTACTTTGCAAACAAAGTATAACACCTAATTAATGTAATAACTATGCAGAAAAAGCTAAAACTTGCCGTTTTAGCACTATGTAGTTCGTCTATGATGGTTGCGCAAAATACTGACCCCAAGACGAACCAGCAGGCGCAGACGGCGAACGCTATGGATGAATCGGCATTCACCTTCACTGAAGCGCAGTTAGGTGAGAATAATGACATGAACGAAAATGTAACGATTCTCAACTCAAACAGTAACGTCTATGCTTCACAAGTAGGTTTCTTGTATTCACCTCTACGTTTTCGTTATCGTGCACTGAACCAGAAATATAACGATGTTTATATCAATGGTGCACCTATGAACGATATGGAAACAGGACAGTTCCGTTACTCTATGGTTGGTGGCATCAACCAACAGACACGTAACGTTGACTATGCACTTCCTTTTGAGAATAATAACTTCTCAATGACAGCTTTGGCAGGAAGTAATAATTATGACTTCCGTGCTGGCTCAATGGCAGGCGGACATCGACTTACGCTTTCTGCTGCAAACCGCAACTATACCCTCCGTGGTATGTATAACTATGCGAGTGGATTCAATGCTAAGGGATGGGCTATTGCTGCCAGCGTCGCTTATCGTTGGGCAAACCGTGGTTACGTTGAAGGTACTTTCTACAACTCATTATCTTACTACTTCGGTGTTCAAAAGAAGTGGAACAATGGTCACTCATTGGCTTTGTCAACATGGGGTAACCCAACTGAACGTTCTACACAGGGTGCAAGTACAGACGAGGCTTATTGGCTTGCTAATGACTATCAGTATAATCCTTATTGGGGCTATCAGAATGGTCATAAGCGTAACAGCCGTGTTGTAAACGATTTCGCACCTTCTGCCATCCTTTCTTGGGATTGGGATATCAATAAGAGAATGAAGTTGACAACAAACCTTTATGCTCAGTACTCCATGTATAAAAGCACTAAGCTGAACTATAATAACAGCGAGAATCCACAGCCTGACTACTGGAAGAACCTTCCAAGTAGCTATTATAACGTGTGGGACCAGAGCGATGCGCGCTATCGTTCAGCACAGGCTTTCTCTGATTGGCAGACTGCTGTTAATTGGTGGGGCAACAAGGCGAACCGACAGATTCAGTGGGATAGACTCTACTATGCTAACCGTCAGGCTGCTGCTAACGGAGAGGATGCACTTTACTACTTGCAGGCTAAGCACAATGATGCGCTGACAACAAGATTTTCTTCTACTCTTACAAATCGTATTGGCAAGAACAACGTTTTCAATGTTGGTCTTTCACTTGGTCAGACTTTTGCCCGCCATTATCAAACAATGGAAGATCTCTTGGGCGCAAAGAGTTTCCATAACATCAATACTTACGCTCTTGGTACCTATGCAGCTACTGACCCACGTGTACAATATGATCTCAACTCACAGGGTACAGAAGGCTTAGGTAAACTCGTATATGAGGGCGATAGGTTCGGTTACGATTACAATATCAACGTTCGCCGTGGTCAGCTCTGGGCAAACTACGCTGAAACATTTGGCAAACTTCACTATATGGTAGCTGGTAAGATCGCCTATGACAATATGTATCGTGTTGGTCACATGCGTAATGGTATGTTTGCAGACAACTCTGCAGGCAAGAGCAAGCATGCAGACTTCCTTACAGGTGGTTTGAAGTCAAATGCAACGCTTACACTCGGTGGTGGCAATACACTCTCTCTCGGGATGGGTTATGAGCACCGCGCACCAAACGCTAACGCTGCTTTTGCGGCACCAGAGATGAATAACGACTTCATTCTTAACCTTCGTAACGAGCGTGTCTTCTCAAGCGAACTCAGCTATCAGTATGCTGGCAGCTGGCTTCACGCAAACGTCAGTGGTTACTACAACCACATGACAAACGTAACCGAGTGGCAGAACTTCTACTTTGATGATGTTAACTCTTTTACCTACGTTAGCATGACAAATATGAAGAAGAATTACTATGGCATTGAGTTAGGGCTCGATTTCAAACTCACAAGTTTCCTTAACTTCAAGACACTCGGTACTTGGAGCGAGGCTAAGAATGCTAACAATGCTGACGTTGTCTACTTGAACTCTACTAAGAGTACCTACAACAAGGATGTGGTTTACAACAAAGGTATGCACGAGTCAAGCACTCCTCTGAGCGTTTACAGCGCAATCCTCAGTTATCACAAGGGTGGTTGGTTCATCGATTTGAGCGGAAACTACTATGATCGTATCTACCTCTCTTACGCACCAAGCCTCCGTTATGGCAACACACTCCGCACAATGGGTACTGCGCTTGGCGGAATGGATGCTAATGGCAACTATACTCCTTACGCACAGACTGAGGGACATGGTGGCTTTATGCTCGATGCTTCTATCGGTAAGAGTCTTTACCTCCGCCATGGAAGTTTGTCAATCAACTTGATGATTACCAACTTACTGAACAATCAGAAGATTGTAAGTGGTGGTTATGAGCAGGGCCGCAGCAACTACACTGTCAATAAGACGACTGGAGCTGCTACAACTCGTGCTTACGACTTCTACCGCAACCCTAAGAAGTATTACGTAAATGGTATCAATGGTATGTTGAACGTAGCTTACAAATTCTAAGACTAAATATAGAAACGATTATGAAGAAACTTAAATATTTAATAATGGCAGCAGTCTGCGTCCTCTTCGCATCTTGCATGGGTGAGAGCTATGCAGAGCCAGCAGAAACAGGTTCTGCTCCATACGGCAATAAAGAACTGACCGAAACAAATGTCATATCTATTGCACAGCTGAAGAGTAACTATGCTAACTATATCGCTACTGATTACCGTAATGGTATCAGCTATGCAAAGGTGACGGACGATATCAAAATAAAGGGTGTCGTCACAAGTTCTGACGCTGCTGGAAATATCTATCAAGAGATAGCATTGCAAGATGCAACAGGTGCTATTATCGTAAGTGTCGCACAGGGTGGTCAGCATGGTCCTCTCCCAATTGGCACCGAGATTCTTGTAAGCCTGAAAGATCTTTACGTAGGCAACTATGGTAAGCAGGCGCAGATTGGTGTTCCTACGGTCAACGCTGCTGGTGCAACATCTATTGGTCGTATTAGCCGTGCTACTTGGGATCAGCACTATAAGATTCTCTCAACGGGCAATAAGGTTGAACCAACGGAGTTCGCTTCTGGTTCCACCCCAACAACTTGGAATATTGATACTGATGGGGGTAAACTTGGTATTATTCGCAACGTAAGTTTCAAGAGTAGCAACAATAGCAAGGTTACTGACACCTTTGCTGACGCTAATGGCGGTGCTGGTAGTGTAAGCTGGACTTTGAATGAGCAGGATGGCAAGAAGGTAATCGTCTACAATAGCAACTTTGCTAAATTTGCTAATAATAAAGTTCCAACTGGTAAGGTTGATATCGTTGGTATCTTCAAACGTTTTAATAACCAGTGGGAAATCATTATTCGCTCTCTCGATGATATTAAATCTGCTGAGAAAGTCGACCCATTCAAGGGACTTCCTGGTAAAGGGGATGGTACACAGGCTAACCCATTAGACATCACACGTGCATTGGCTTATGCTAAGTTGAACAAGAAAGATGCTACTACTTACTATATCAAGGGTATCATCTCACAGATTGATGAGGTCTCAACCCAATATGGTAACGCTCGTTACTACCTCTCTAACGATGGCACTTCTACTGAGCAGTTGCAGGTATTTCGTGGATTATACCTTAATGGTGATAAATTCACAGACCCTTCACAGATAAGTGTTGGCAAGAAAGTGGTTATCCTCGGTACCTTGGATTTCTACGAAGCAACCTCAACTCCACAGGTTGGTCGCAACAGTAAGATTATCTCAATTAATTAACAAGACAAATAACAATACAGAACATGAAAAAGATTTTTTATTCAATGATGGCGCTGGCGATGACAGCAACAGTCTTCACAAGTTGTGAGAATGTTCCAGCACCATACAGCGTTAATTTCGAAGAGAACAATAATAATACGAATACACCTACCACTCCAGCTTCTGGGACGGGTGTAGAGGCTGATCCATTCAACGTTGCTGCAGCTTTGAAATATATCGATGCTGGACAGGACCTTGACAAGCAGGTTTATGTCTCTGGCACTATTGTTAGCGTAAAGGAGATTGATGCTGCCAACTATGGTAATGCTACTTATCTTATCTCTGACGACGGAACAACTAACGGACAATTGACTGTATACCGTGGCTTTGCGCTTGGTAACAAGAAGTTTACTGCTAACGACAAACTCAATGCAGGCGACAAGGTTGTTGTCTATGGTAAGCTTGTAAACTACAAGGGGCAGAAGCAGTTTGCACAAGGTAGCTATATCTACTCTCTTAATGGTAATAAGGCTGCTCAGCCAACACCTACAGCTGACTTGAACACTGAGTCTACCGCATGGACTGTTACTGAAGCTGTACAGAAGATTCAGGCTAACCAGACTGCTACGGGCGAGGCTTATGTAAAGGGTGTTATCTCTGAGGTAGTCTCTTATAACGAAAACTATAAGAGTATCACTTACTATATCTCTGATAACGGTACAGATAAGACGCTCCAGGTATTCTCTGGTAAGGGTCTCAATGGTGCTGACTTCGCTGCAAAGACTGATCTTCAGGCTGGTCAGACTGTAATTGTGAAGGGTAACCTTAAGGCTTTCACCAATAAGCAGGGAAAGGTTATCATGGAGATTGACAAGAACAATAAGATTATCTCTATCAGCGGTGCTTCTACTCCTCAGCCTGCTGCTACTGGTATTACCGCTAAGTTTGAGACTGGTATGGATAACTTTACTATCAACAACATTACACTCCCAGCAGACCTTTCTTTCGTATGGAAGCATGATGCAAGTAACAAGTACATGAAGGCTTCTGCATTTAAGAAGCCTAACAACTATGCTGCTGAGAGCCGTCTTACATCTCCTGCTTTCAGTCTTGCTGGTAAGACTTCTGCTACACTTTCTTTCAAGCATGCAGCAAGATACTTTGCAAATGCTGCTAATGAGTTTAAGGTACAGGTGTCTACAGATGGTACAACATGGCATAACGTTGCTGTTTCAGCTTATCCTACAGGTGCTGACTGGAATTTCATCGATGCTACATGCGACCTCTCTGCTTATGCAGGCAACGCAACGGTTTACATTGGCTTCCTCTACACAAGCACTGCTACTAAGGCGGGTACATGGGAAATCAAGGACGTAGAAGTTAAGTAAATTCCCTTATCTTATCTACGTGCGAAGGCTCCGCACCAATGGTGCGAATGGTAAACACCAATGGTGCGGAGGCTTATGACACACGGAATTACTAAGTATAAGGAAACTTATTGGTTACGAAATGACCTAAAGGGAAGCAAAAATTTATACCGTAGATATTTTTAGTTGTATCACTCGAAATGACGAATGAGCCTAAAAAACAGCTTAAAATATTTGGCTACCTACAGAATTATTCGTAATTTTGCATCCTGAAAAGTGTCTGTATCCTTTTTAGTTAAAGGAAAGACTACAGCAAGTATATTATTAACAATTAGATAACAATAAAATGAAACAAGGTATTCATCCAGAAAACTATCGCCCCGTCGTATTTAAGGATATGTCCAACGGCGATATGTTCCTTACAAAGTCTACATGCAAAACTTCAGAGACAGTAGAATTTGAAGGCGAAACTTACCCAGTGGTAAAAGTCGAAATCTCAAGCACCTCTCACCCATTCTACACTGGTAAGAGTAAGCTTGTCGATACAGCAGGTCGCGTTGACCGCTTCATGAGCCGTTACGGTAAGTTGAAGAAGTAATCGATAATACCCTTCGACATTATTACATACAAAGTGCGAACAAACGTAGTTGCATATACGTTTGCTCGCACTTTTTCTTTCAACAAGACTATATTGTATAGCCCTTATTGAAAACTTAAAATAAAGAGAAAACCCAAAGATACTAAAACTTATCATACCCTGTCAAAGACAAAAGAATGAATAAAATAGCACGAAATAAAACAGTATGGGCATTAATAGCCCTTATAGCCGTTACTTTCACTTCCTGTAACAAGGAAGATGATTCTACAGACACGAGAAGAACAGAAGTTACAAGAAATAACACAAACTCAAATTTCAAAGACATACGTACGGCAACACATCGATTGGAATTCCCGAAACTAAAAGGCGGTAGTAGTACTATTCTTACCCATAAACTAAACAATGGGGAAATAAACTATAGTGTAGAATGGGACATTGAGAAGAAATCAAATAGATGGACTTGCTATCAGATATATGCTAACAATGCACAACACGTTGTCAAAAGAAAGGACCAGCAGAGTGCAAACCTGTACCCAATGGACCCACTATGGACAATTAACTCCTTTTTTAGTTTCGACCCATACCGTGGCTCTGGTTATGACCATGGACATCTATGTCCCTCACAGGATAGAGTGAATAGTCGAGAATCTAATGACCAGACTTTCTATCTTAGTAATATGCAACCGCAAGTCCACGGCTTTAATGCGGGTATATGGGAACTGATGGAGAGAAAAATGAGATCTTATATAGCCTATACAAGTGGATTAAAGGATACCTTATTCATCTGCCGTGGCGGTACGATTGACAAGCAAGAACAATATATCTATATCAGAAGCAAGTTTATAGTTCCTAAATATTTTTTCTCCGCTGCCCTGATGAAATACAAAGTTAGAGGACAAGGTGACTGGCAGTATAAAGCCATCGGGTTCTGGTTTAAACATGAGAGTAACAATAGTACATCTCTAATACCATATGTTGTCAGCATCAAAGAACTTGAAGAGTCAACAGGAATCGACTTTTTCTGTAACTTACCTGACAACATTGAACGTGAGGTAGAATCAAAGACAAAAGAGCAGATGATTCTCACCTGGAACATTAGATAGATTGCCCATCTGTTTAAAATGTAAAGAGTACATTAAGAAAGCATCTTAAGCCATCCTTAATATGTTCTTCTTTTTGTTCTACAAAGTCTTGACCAACACAAATAATGATACATCTATCTGAGATTTGTTTAATGCGTAGTTTATTAACCTCATTGACAATAACAGTCCTATTATCGTATGTATTCAAAATTAGCCGTTTTTGACTCAGTAGGAAAAAGATGGAGAAAATAATACACAAAAAGCTAATTATAAAAAATCCTTCCAAACATTGGAACGAAAAGTATTCCAAATAAGTGAGATGTTATTAAAGATAATCAAAGAATAGTTTTATTTCAGCTTGCTGTCACTTTTAACATTTCAGGTATCTTACTGTAATTCTTCTACGATGCAAATGACAGGAAATATTTCAATTAAAGAAATTTGGAGATAAAAAGAAAGGGGGCAATTCTGCAATGAATTGTCCCTTTTCTTGAATCTATATTTCCTCAATCAAACCTTATATTATAATGGATTGAAATTGATAGGATGATTCTGTTTTATTTGTTTTCAGCATCGATAGCCTTAATCTTCTGCTTCACCTCATCCATATCATCTTTGAGTTTCTGGATACGGCGATTCATTTCGTCAATAAGAGTATTACCCTTCTTTGAACTGATGTTAAGGAAGCCAAGATTGTTCTCGTAAGTGTTTACTTCCTGCTTCAACTGCTCATAGCGGCGGAGCAGACGACCACGCTCGTTATCGAGTGCGTCAACACCACGGTCGGCAACCTTCTTGAGGTTGTTGCGGAAGTTGTCAACTCGTTTGCGTGTCGCAGATATATGAAGATCTTTATAAATCTTATCCAATACCTCGTGGTACTCCTTGTAGAGTTTATCTTTCTCTTTATAAGGAACATGCCCAACCTTATTATATTGCTCAGTCAGCTGCTGTACCTTCTCGTGAAGATTTTCGCCAGTCTGCTCAACGAGTTCTTTAAGTTGGCTAATAATGTCACGTTTTTTACTTAGATTTTGATGCTCCTCATTGCGAGAATCGGCGTGAACAGCGTTACGAGCTTCAAAGAAGTGGTTGCAGGCAGCGAGGAAGTCGTTCCAAAGCTGGTCACCAATTTTCTTAGGAACCATACCGATAGTCTTCCACTCTTTTTGCAAAGCAATGAGTTTATCGGATGTTGCTTTCCAATCAGTAGAATCGCTCAATGCTTTAGCCTTTTCAACAAGCACCTTCTTCTTCTCTGCATTCTCTGCAAATTGTTCTTTGAGTTGCTTGAAGAATTCACCCTTACGACCAAAGAACTCGTCACATGCTGCACGGAAACGCTCAAAAATCTTAACGTTCATCTTCTGTGGAGCGAAACCAATGGTCTTCCACTCCTGCTGGATAGCAATGATTTCCTTAGTGAGTTTCTCCCAATCAGCTGATGTCTTATTCTCTTTTTTGGCAATTTCTTCAGCCTTTTCACAGAGGATAGTCTTCTTTTTCAGGTTCTCCTCCTCGCGTGCTCGAAGTGTTTCAAAATGCTGTTGGTGACGTTTGTTGATAACTGTGCTGGCTGCTTTGAAGCGTGTCCAGATTTGTTCACGAAGTTCCTTAGCGACAGGACCAGTCTCACGATATTCCTGATGAAGTTCCTGTAACTGGTGGAATGCACTTATAATATCTGTTTCATCTGCCAACTTCTCGGCTGCCTCACAGAGTTTTGTTTTCTTCTCAAGATTCTTCTTGAAGTCGTATTCGCGTGCCTCACGGTTAAGGTTCAGCATATCGTAAAACTGCTCAACATAAAGCTGAAAGTTACGCCAAAGTTCGTTAGCCTTCTCAGCAGGGATCGTTTTGATTTCTTTCCATTCATGTTGAAGCTTCTTGAATTGGTCAAAGTTCTTGTTAGCCTCATCAGGAGTAGTAATCATCGCTTTTATCTGTTCGATGATTGTTTCTTTCTTCTTGAGGTTCTGCTGTTTCTCCTCCTCAAGTGCGAGGAAAGCTTTCTGGCGTTTTTCCTTGATGATAGTCATCTCTGCCTTGAAGATTTCTTCGTCCTCGTCAGGTAGTACCTGATATTTCTCCGGGTCACCACCATTGTCAAGATAAGCCTTCTGCTGTGCTTCACGTTCAGCAAAATGTAACTTGTAGAAAACTGTTTTCAAGTGTTCTACTTCTGCCTTCTCTGGCGTTTTGTCACTGTCAACGATAGCCTTTAGACGCTCTATAATCTCCTTCTTAGAGTTATAAGCTTTTGTCGCAAGGTCTTCTTCCTCATTTTTAGGCTGTGTCTCAACTGGCTGATTGAGGCTTTCTGCTGCTGCATCAGCATTGATATTCTGCGCTTCACGGTTATCCGTTGTAGCGTTGGTAGTAGCTTTCTCAGACAGCTTAACTTCTTCTGTACCCTGATTCAGGGCATTCTCTTGAGAGTCCATCATTTCACTTTTTGTTTGTGATTTGGGTTTTTCCACATTTAAGGTTTCAGACTATTGCATTGATGTGCAGTAGCCTTCTACCAATAACATATCAACTGCAAACTTAGATAAAAAGTTTGAAAGTACCTAAATTTTAGGTTGTTTTTTTATTTCTTTCTGCTAAAGTAGGCGTTTACGGCGCAAAATCCACCATGATGCAGCCGAAACAACAACTGATAAGAACATCGCCACAGGGAATCCCCATGGATTTGTTTCCATACCATTGACAAGGTTCATACCGAAGAGTGAGGATATAAGCGTTGGCAACATCATTACAATTGACACCGAGGTAAGCGTACGCATCACAGTGTTCATATTGTTGTTGATAATGCTTGAGTAGGTATCCATCGTAGATTCAAGAATGTCAGAGTAGATACTCGTTGTTTCTCGTGCCTGTGACATCTCAATGTTTACGTCTTCAATGAGGTCGGCATCTAATTCATCAATCTGCAACTTAAACTTTAGCTTTGCTAACAGGTTCTCATTGCCACGAATAGATGTGATGAAATAGGTAAGCGAATCCTGTAGACGACTCAGTCCAATCAGACTTTCGTTGTCTACGCCTTTATCTAAGTTGCGCTTAGCTTTTTCAATCAAAGTGTTGATTTGCTTCAATCGTTTCAAGTACCAAACAGAAGAAGAAAGGAAGAGGCGGAAGATAAGATCTACATAGTCTGTAAAGCCCTCATTTCTCTTTTGCTGATAGCTGACGAAGTCGAGCATCATATTCGTCTCGAAGTTGCAGACCGTGATGGTCACATCTTTCTTGTGAATGATACCTAAAGGTACTGTCGTATAAGGTGTTCTTGATCGAATTTCCTTTACGTAAGGGATACGGAGGATAATCAGCATCCATCCATCATCATATTCATAACGTGCTCGCTCATCGGTATCGCTAATGTCCGATAAGAAGTAGTCGGGGATATGAAAAGTGTCTTCGAGTTCTTGCTGATCCTGCTCTGTTGGGCAAGTTACCTGAATCCAGCAGTTTGGCTGCCATTCTTTAATGGTATTCAGGGTTCCGTTAATGTTCCAATATGTCTTCATTAGCTAATCTCCATAGTTAAACAATAGTGTGGGGATTAGCAACTTTCTGTTGTAATCCTCACGCTTACAGATTGTAATTTTCCGCGTGATAATCGTCCATTTGATAATTACGTATTGGTTTTGTGACTGCAAAATTAGCTAAAAAAATCGGTTGTGGCAAACAAAAGGGTAAGTTTTTCTTTGGTAGCGAAAAGCTGAGAAGCATGTGGAGAAAAAGATGTTTAGAAATACGGTCGCGAGTAGGCTGTTAATGATTTGGTTGTTAAGTGTTATCTGCAGATACGATAGTCTGCTCTTTACGAAACTTGATGGTTTTGTCTTTATTCTTACCTTACATTTTGAGTTAGTGCTGTTTAGCAGAAACCTTATACATCGTTTAGACCTTACTGTCTTATTTATTCAATACGTTGTAGTGTCTATGATGAGTGTCTTACTCCCTTTATAAGTGATGTGTTGATGCTTAGCACATGTTGTGCGCACCGTATGCACGTGTTGTGCTTACGATGAACACCATTTGTGTATATTGTTAGTGTGGGTGTTAGGTTATACTTTTAATTTACATAACTGACGTATTAAAGTCTTTATCTCGGCTCTTGCTGGTTTTCCGTTTCCTGTCTTGGGAATAGAAGAAGTGTAGAAGATGAAACGAGGTTGCCAGAACTTTGGAAGACATCGTTGGCATAGTGTTTTGATAGCCTCGGTATCGGTTTGTGTAGTAAGTAAGACAACAGCTTCTCCAAAACGCTCGTCTGGGCAGCTCGTTATGGCAAAGTCGGTTGTAAGGAAAGACTTTAGGCGGTTTTCTACTTCCTCAATCTGAATCTTTATACCACCAGAGTCAATCACATTATCTTTTCGTCCAAGGATACGGAAACAAGCCGTTTCAATTCCCTCTTCCGTTTGAGAACGTCGAATTTCAGCCCTATCGTTAGTTACTAATGGATGAGAACAAACGGCAGGAGCATCAATAACAAGGCAATCTTCCTCATTGAGCCATACTTTCACACCGTCAAAGGGTTTGTACCATTCGTTAGCTTCGCATCCATTCAGACGTCGGAGTGCAATATGTGAGAGTGTTTCCGTCATTCCGTAGGTACTCCATACGGCATTGGGAAAATCCTGTAAAGCAGCTGACAGTTTATCATCAATAGCACCACCGCCTATAATAAGATGACGGATTTGGCGTAAACGCTCACGCTCTATAGGTATTTGCAGAGAGTTATAGACCTGCAGTGGCACCATTGCAGCAAAGGTTATCTCCTCGTTTTTGCTGCCTGCTTCAGCTAAGGAAGAATCAGCGAGAGGGTGACCAGAGGGCGTAACGCTTAGCAGATGTAGGTTTCGTTCAATGCTTCTTACCACTACCATCTTTCCTGCAATGTAGTCGAGTGGCATGCAGAGTAGGGCGGTATCGCCAGTCTTCAAACCAAGGAAATCGCAGGTAATGCGGGCAGAATTGAGCATACGTTGCTTCTCTACCCACAGCGGTTTGGGTTTACCAGTTGAGCCACTGGTGTGGACAAGGAGTTGTGGATTATCATTATGCCATTCTGAAAGGAATTCCTGTAGTGTCATTGTTGTTTTATTTTATACTATTAGGCTAATTAGGTTAATTGGGCTAATTAGCCTAATAATAAATTTCTTAATCGCTTATCCAAAGCTGGTCGCCTCTGATTTCTAATGGCATTGGAATGTTGTCAGTGAAGAGTTGTCCTGTACCTAAACCCTGAGGTGTGGTGATATTTGGACCATAGATGTCGGCAGTGAGTTGGGCGATAGCATTCAGTCCGATGTTACTCTCAAGTGCTGAGGTTATCCATGAACCTATGTTACGTTCCTTTGCCATTGCAATCCATTCTCTTGTACCTATCATACCGCCATGCAGACTTGGCTTGAGAATGATGTATTGAGGGCGAATAGTATCGAGTAATAACGCTTTTTCTGTAGGGTTATTGATACCGATAAGTTCCTCGTCAAGGACTATTGGTAGGGGAGTATCGGCACATAATCGTGCCATCTCTTCCCATTGGCGTTGGCGGATGGGTTGCTCAATGGAGTGGATGTCATATTTCGCTAATGCTTCCAGACGCTGCATGGCATCCTTAAGGGCAAACGCCCCATTTGCATCAACACGTAGTTCGACCTGCTCTCGTGTAAAGGCTTGACGGATATGGCGTATAAGGTCGAGTTCTTTCTCAAAGTCAATCGCACCAATCTTTAGCTTTACACAGCGGAAACCAGCCTTGAGCTTCGCTTCTAATCGCTGATACATCTCCTCGAAAGTTCCCATCCATACAAGTCCGTTGATAGTTATTCCTTCCTCACCTCGTCCGAAAGGTGTGTTGAAAAGATTAATACTACCTTGAGCATCTAACTGAGCTTTAGCCGTTTCTAATCCAAAGAGCATTGAAGGGTAAGGGCGCATCGCCTCGAAATCAATGACGCCTGTACGGCAGAAGACATCACAAAAGCCACGTAACCTCTGCTCATAATCCTCGTCAGGCATAGCATCGCAAGATAGGTCGGGGAGTGTTGCGCATTCCCCAATGCCTGTCACTCTTGGCTGATTGCTATCAGTCATCGTGATGTAATAACTTTTCCTCGTTGTGTAGATACCACGTGAGGTGCCCGCAGGGTGTAGGAAGTGGAGGGTGCGGGAGGAGATATTGATGTTGTACATTATTTCTTCTTATTGTTTATTTCTATATTCAATCCTTGCTCTTGTCATTTGCTCGCGTATTCCACCATGCTTAACGAAATCATCTTTTATATGATTTAAATACTTTCTTAGTAGTACATCCTCTTGATAAATCAGTGTTATGGCAATATTTGCTATCGTTTCATCTGTACGTATTTGAATGGCATTGCGATAAAAAGCAGACTCGTTATGCTTGGCACATACACGTCGTGTAATGATTGCATTCTTATCATTTACATTCCACTTTATAAGATTTCGTACGCGAAGATAATCTTCGTAATCAATTAAAAGTTCTTGAAGACTGGCACGTGCAACATTTACTAACTTTATTTCTGTTTCTGCAGAGGTTGTAGATGCTGCACATCCTTCTGCAATATTTTGCTTCCCTGAGTGGGCTGCTTGTATCATTTGATCTATCGTTCTGTCGTTTCTATCTAAAAAATGGTGGGCAAAGTAATAGGTAATATCATAAATGCATTCTGCTTTCTGATAAGCTATCAGGTTGCGATAGTTGCCCTTTTGTGACAAGAAAGATGTTTCCATGATTGTTTCTTAGTTGTTGGTAATAAAGGTTCTGTTAGAGTTATTGGCCTAATAAGGCTAATTAGCTAAATTGTTGATAAGTTCTATAGTCTTTGTTTACTAAATGGTTTCATTGGGCTTATTAGCCTAATTAGGCCAATAAGTCCAATAACTAATTATGGGAACTGCGGATACTTATCAAAGTCTGGCTTGCGTTTTTCAAGGAAAGCCTTGCCGCCTTCCTGTGCTTCGTCAAGTGTGTAGTAGAGCATAGTAGCGTCACCTGCAAGCTCTTGGATACCAGCTTGACCATCAAGTTCGGCGTTAAAGCCAGCTTTCATCATACGGAGTGCTAATGGAGAACGCTCTATCATCGTCTCAGCCCAGTCTATACACTCATCTTCGAGACGGTCGAAAGAAACCACCTTGTTGACCAATCCCATTCGTTCTGCTTCTACAGCAGAGTACTGACGACACAAGAACCATATCTCACGAGCCTTCTTCTGCCCCACGATACGAGCTAAATAAGATGCACCGAAACCAGCATCAAAGGAACCAACCTTTGGTCCAGTCTGTCCGAAGATGGCATTGTCTGATGCTATTGAGAGGTCGCATACTACGTGAAGAACGTGTCCACCACCAATTGCATAACCGTTTACCATTGCGATGACAGGCTTTGGAAGACGTCGAATCTGCATCTGTAAGTCAAGCACGTTGAGACGTGGAACACCGTCAGTACCTATATATCCGCCATGTCCCTTTACGTGCATATCACCGCCAGAGCAGAATGCTTTGTCACCTGCGCCAGTGAGAATGACAACTCGTATATCAAGGGCTTCACGACAATAGTTGAAAGCCTGCGACATTTCCCACACTGTTTTTGGTGTGAAGGCATTGCGGTAACGAGGGCGATTGATTGTTACTTTTGCTATGTGGTTATACTCCTCAAAGAGGATTTCCGCAAAGTTAAAGCCTTCAATAGGCTTCCATTCTCTTTTCTCCATAGGGTCTTTTTGTTTATGATTAAATATAAGGAACTTGCCAAGTCAGCTCTAAAATGAATATAGACTGTGGCAAGTTCATTTTGTTAAAATGCTTGATAATAATCTTTCAGGGCTTGGGCATCCTCCTCTGCGTTTGTGAATACTTCTAAAAGTACTGGTCCTTCCTCTGAATTGAAGAACTTATCAAGATTCTCGTAAAGTTCTTTCTCGTTACGTGCAGAGAGATAGACGATGTCGTGTGTTTGACAGATTCCTTCTGCAGAGGTTGTGTGTTGGGCAGCAATAGCACTATCTCGATAAGGTGAAAGCTCCAGTCCAGGGAGCTGATGGAAGATACCTCCACCGCCATTGTTAAGTAAGAGGATAGACAGGTTAGGCGAAAGAGATTCGTTCCATAATGCATTCTGATCGTAAAAGAAGCTCAAGTCGCCAATAACACAGTAGACATCCTCTTCTTCTTGGTGGGCAATGGCATAGCCAACAGCCGTTGACAACGAGCCTTCAATACCATTCACACCTCGATTGACATAGAGATATTGATCAGAGAAGATGTTGCCAAGGCGTACAGCCGAGCTGTTGCCATAGAAAAACTCTCCATCAATAGCTTCTTCTCTCATCTTCTCGTGAAAAGCCTTAACAGCTAACATTTGTGAGAAACGTGGTTTTATTGTCCCTCGAATCGCTAAGGCTTTATCGAAAGCCTTGCTCCAAAGCGAAACAAAGTCTTTCTTTTGAACGTCTTCAGTTTCATAGGCAAAGATACCGATAACATCTTCGACTCGTCCTTGGATAATGTCAGTAGCGTTCATAAAAGTATCACAACATGCGCCACTCTCATTTACGATGATTGATGTTTTGCACGTACACTTACGCAAGAACTGACGGAGTCGTTTGCTAACGATGGTTCCGCCTATATATAAAAGGTGGTCAGGGCGATATGCTTCATCTTCCCCAATCATCTTCAGTACTTCATCGATGGGTTGTGCAGGACCGATATCGTCATCTGCCAACTTCTCTTGAATAACGACAGCAACCTTTTTCAATGTCTCAATTGCCTCAATCAAATTGCCCACAACTTCAGGAATTAGCTGACCAAGAACAATCATTGGTTTCGTTCCACTGAAGAAGTTTGTAGCCATTTCATAGACATAGGTATCATCAGTTGAAGCTGGATGCAGGGATATCATGCGCTCATCAGGAAGTTGAGGAACATTATATTCAAAGAGGGGCTCGCTGATGGGTACGTTAATATGCACTGGACCACCACCATTCAGACGTGTTGCATGCAATGCTTCATTGACCAAACGGTTACAATACCAGCGTTCCTCCTCGTTGTGCGGTTCAGGCAGTGTAACACTCTTGCGGACGTTTGGTTCCAAGACCCGATGTTGTTGAATTGTCTGTCCATCCTGTTGTTCAATCCATTGTGCTGGTCTGTCGGCTGAAATGATAATCAACGGACGGTTCTGATAATAGGCTTCAGCAGCAGCAGGTGCCAAGTTGAGTAAGGCAGAACCCGATGTGACACAAACGGCAACAGGTTCATTATCAGCCAGTGTCATACCTAAAGCGACGAAACCAGCTGTCCTTTCATCAGTGACGGGATAGCACTCAATATCAGGACAAGCACAGAGGTTGTGCACAATAGGCGAGTTACGAGAACCCGGACATACAACGGCTTTCTTGACACGTTCCTTTACGAGTAAGGCTGTGAGGATGTTAACGTTTTCTTTGTTGCTATACATTTGGGTGGTGGGTGTTGAATGTTGGGTGTTGAGGGTTTGGGTTATTGGGCTAATAAGACTAATAAGCCTCATAAGCCCAATATGCCTATAAATCTAATTATGCTTTAACAACTGGCGAATAGTGTCAAGTTTGGCTTCTGTTTCCTGCCATTCATTCTCTTCAATACTTTCCTTTAAGAGTCCGCCACCAGCATAAAGGCGACAAGTAGAACGAGAGAGTTGCATACAACGGAGGGTGACATAAAGTTTTGCCGTACCATTATCGCCGAGCAAGCCACTGAATCCACTGTAATAACTGCGGTTCAGTTGTTCGTTATGAAGGATAAACTGCTGTGCCTCATCCTTTGGCATACCGCATACTGCAGGGGTAGGGTGGAAGGCTGTAAGGAATGTTCCGAGCCTCTCTGTGTCCTCCAAACGGAAAGTGAAATCAGTCCGAAGATGTGCTAAATGTGCTGTGCGTGCAGTATAAGGTTTGCTTTCTGTTATTTCAGCTGCAAACGGTTGCAAGCAAGCACGGATATAGTCAGCAACGAGTTGTTGCTCTTCTTGATTCTTAGTAGACCACTTCATATCCTCACCTTCATACTTCATCGTACCTGCTAACGCCATTGTCTGGTAGCCGTCGGCATCGCCACAGAGCAGAATCTCAGGGCTTGCGACAAGCCACATGCCAGTCTCTGCGGTATAGAAAAGGGCGATATAAGAGTGTGGATATTTCTCGCAAGCTTTGAGGAAAATGCTTCGAGGACTTGCGCTCTCGTCTTTTGTTTCTACAACCGAGCGTGTCAGTACTAATTTACGAAATGTATTGAACTCTAATTCTTTATGGAAACGACAGAATGCATCGTGATAAACCTCGCGAAGCGATGACGTTTCATCAGTCAGCACCGTCTCGTCTTGCCATTCAGGAATAGCCTCAAAGCCCTTGCTACCGTCTAATGGAAGAACAGTAGAAGAACCCTTCTGTCCGTTCAGCAAGTAAAGTGTGTTGCTATCGTCGCAGTAGAAAGGAGCAATAACGAACCCCTTGCGCCCATTAAGGGATGCAAGTGAAAGGATAGCCGTTGGCTTTTCTGGTTGTGAGTAGCAATGACAAACCTTCTCGAAAGGCTCACGATAGATAAAGAAAGAATCCATTTACTTCTCTTGTGGGGCTATGACGTAGTTGGTAACTTGTACGCTTGAGATGAGTTCGTCTTCACCATTCTTGATATCAATATTCCATACGTGTAGCGTATGCCCTTTGTGAATCAGTTTTCCGTAAGCCGTAACTGTTCCACCGTATGGCATCGCCTTGACGTGGTTGCCATGTACATTGATGCCCATTGCCATTTTCCTAGGGCATAACGCCATCGAGCCGATACCTGCAAGGTTCTCTGCCAATGCCAATGAAGCACCCCCTGCGAGGAAGCCGAAAGGTTGTTTGTTACGGTCGTCGACAGCCATTCTTGCCTTCAACGTGTCGTCTTCTGGCGTAGAAATGAACTCCATACCGAGTGTGCGGCTCAGCCCGTCTTCTTGATGAATACTATTTATGATGTGCTCTATGTTCATAATCTAATCAACTTAATGTTATGCAAAGATAATAAAAGTTGGATAGATATCAAAATCATAGTAGGTTTAATAGGTAGTTAAATATAGGCAAAAGTCATGTTTGGATGCTTTTGAGTTTAGCTATAGACTTCTTTAAGCTAAGCGATAGACTTTTAAATGATAACATTTCCGTTTTTTGCGAGTGTATTAACGCTCCGCACGTATGGTGCTAAGGCTTTGCACATGTTGTGCTGTTGGTTAGTACCCTATGTGCTAACGGCTAAATAGTTTGCAATAAACAGTCAAGAAAGGAGCAAGTGTTGGGATGTAATACCGATATAGATGTAATAAGCGACATTATGATTTGGGTTTAAGAAAACTCTAATGCCATAAAAAAGAAAAAACCAGCCATAGTTTGCGAATTATTTAGTAAATTTGCAAACTATAAGAATATATTCGATTTAATAATAAATATGAACGTTTTAGAATTATCTGAGCAGGAAATTGGTCGCCGCCAAAGCCTGCAGGAATTGCGTGAGATGGGGATTGATCCTTATCCAGCAGCAGAGTTTCCAACGAATGCTTACTCTACTGATATTAAAGAGCAGTTCAAAGAGGACGAACAGCGTGAGGTTGTAATCGCTGGGCGTATGATGGGACGCCGTGTTATGGGCAAGGCTTCCTTCGCAGAGTTACAGGATAGCAAGGGTAGAATCCAGGTTTATATCACTCGTGACGACATCTGTCCGGGTGAGGATAAAGAATTTTATAATAAGGTCTTCAAGAAGTTGCTTGACATTGGTGACTTCATCGGTGTTAAGGGTGTAGTGTTCAAGACACAGATGGGAGAAATTTCTGTTCATGCGAAGGAGATTACTCTTTTGTCAAAGAGCTTGAAGCCACTGCCTGTTGTTAAGTATAAGGACGGTGAGGCGTACGATAAGTTTGAGGACCCAGAGCAGCGTTATCGTCAGCGTTATGTTGACCTCGTTGTGAACGATGGTGTGAAAGATACTTTCTTGAAGCGTGCTACCGTATTGCGTACAATGCGTAAGTTCTTCGATGAGGCTGGTTATACTGAGGTAGAAACTCCTACCTTGCAGAGTATTGCTGGTGGTGCAAGTGCGCGCCCATTCATTACTCACTTCAATGCTCTCAACGTTGATATGTATATGCGTATCGCAACAGAGCTTTATTTGAAGCGTCTGATTGTTGGTGGCTTTGAGGGTGTATACGAAATCGGTAAGAACTTCCGTAACGAGGGTATGGACCGTTTCCATAATCCAGAGTTTACTTGTATGGAGCTTTATGTACAATACAAGGACTACAACTGGATGATGTCTTTCACTGAGAAACTTCTTGAGAAGATTTGTATAGAGGTAAATGGTAAGCCAGAGGTACAGGTTGGTGACAAGGTTATCAGCTTCAAAGCACCATTCCGTCGTCTACCTATCCTCGATGCAATCAAGGAGAAGACAGGTTTCGATCTCTATGGTAAGACAGAGGAGGAAATCCGTAATATTGCTGTTAACGAGTTGAAACTCGAAGAAATTGATGAGAGCTTCGGTAAGGGTAAACTGATAGATGAGATCTTCGGTGAGTTCTGTGAGGGTACATATATCCAACCAACCTTCATCACTGACTATCCAGTTGAGATGTCACCACTGACAAAGATGCACCGTTCTAAGCCAGGACTGACAGAGCGTTTTGAGTTGATGGTAAATGGAAAAGAGTTAGCTAATGCTTATTCAGAGCTGAATGACCCAATTGATCAGGAAGAACGTTTCATCGAACAGATGCGTTTGGCTGACAAGGGTGATGATGAGGCGATGATTATCGACCAAGATTTCCTCCGCTCTTTGCAGTATGGTATGCCTCCAACTTCTGGTATCGGTGTTGGTATTGACCGTTTGGTAATGCTGATGACTGGTAAGGAATACATCCAGGAAGTATTGCTCTTCCCACAGATGAAGCCAGAACCAAAGATTCCACAGTCTTCTGTTAAGGAATGGGCTGAACTCGGTGTTGCTGAAGACTGGGTATATGTTTTGCGTAAGGCAGGCTTCAACCTCATCTCTGATATCAGAGACGAGAAGGCACAGGGCTTGCAGCAGAAGCTCGGAGAAATCAACAAGAAGTATAAGCTCGGTTATGAGAAGCCTTCTGTTGATGAGATTCAGCAGTGGATTGATAAAGCTAAGGAAATGTAAAAAGTAAAAGGGTAAAAAAGTAAAAAGGATAGGAAGGAGGAAAGAGAAGAAATAATATGGGAAATATTATTGATGCAAGGGTGTTAAGTTATAATACATTGCTCATATCTTTTACCTTATTACCTTTTTACTTTATTACTTTTAATGACTATGTTCGACATCGGTAAAATAGCAATCATTGGAAGCGGTAGCTGGGCAACGGCTATCGCCAAGATTGTTGTAGAGCAAACGCATCATATCGGTTGGTACTTCCGACGTGACGATAAGATAGAGGAGTTTAAACGGAGAGGACACAATCCATCTTACCTTACAAGCGTGAGGTTTAATTTGAATGAGGTGATGCTTACTTCAGATATCAATAAGATAATTCAGGAGTATGACACCTTGGTGTTTGTTACTCCTTCTCCTTATCTGAAAGCGTTACTGAAGAAGGTGAAGACAAAGCTTAATACAAAGCTAATCTTGACGGCGATAAAGGGTATTGTTCCTGATGAAAACCTTGTCTGTTCAGAGTATTTTCACGAGGCATACGATGTGCCATATGATAATCTCGCAGTCATTGGAGGTCCGTCTCATGCAGAGGAGGTGGCAATGGAACGCCTCACCTATCTTACTGTTGGCTGTTCTGACGTTGAGAAGGCACGTGCCATTACGGAGGTGTTAATGTCAAGCTATGTCAAGACGAAGACTTCTCCAGATGTCATTGGAATTGAGTATGCATCCGTTCTGAAGAATGTTTATGCCATTTCAGCAGGTATTTGTTCAGGCTTGAAGTATGGTGATAACTTCCAGGCAGTATTGATGTCGAATGCAATGCAAGAGATGGAACGATTCCTCAATACTATTAATCCAATTCAACGGTCCATTATTGACAGCGTATATCTTGGTGACCAGTTGGTGACGGGATATAGTAAATTCTCGCGAAACCATACCTTTGGTACGATGATAGGAAAGGGGTACAGCGTTAAGTCGGCACAGATAGAGATGGAGATGATAGCTGAGGGTTATTTTGGAACAAAGTGTATGAAAGAGATTAATCGTCGTCTGCACGTTAATATGCCAATTCTCGATGCTGTATATAACATCCTCTACGAGCGTATCAGTCCACAAATAGAAATAAAATTATTAACAGATTCATTTAGATAAACACAAATGGAAAGTATTAAGTTAGACATCACAAAAGCCGCCCAGTTTTTGAATCCGGGCGCAGTAGAGGCTTATGCCCCACACGTTGCTGCAGCTCAGGAAGCTTTGGAAAAAGCTACTTGTCCTGGTAATGACTTCCTTGGATGGTTGCATTTGCCATCAAGTATTACCCCAGCGTTCCTTGCTGAGATTCAGGCGGTTGCCAATACACTCCGTGAGAAGTGTGAGGTGGTTGTTGTAGCAGGTATCGGTGGTTCTTACCTCGGTGCTCGTGCAGTCATCGAGGCTTTGGGTAACAGCTTTGCTTGGCTTGTAAATAACAAGAAGAACCCAACGATTCTCTTTGCAGGTAACAACATCGGCGAGGATTATCTCGCTGAGTTGACAGACTACTTGAAGGATAAGAAGTTTGGTGTTATCAATATTTCTAAGTCTGGTACAACAACAGAGACAGCACTTGCATTCCGTCTTTTGAAGAAGCAGTGTGAGGAACAGTTGGGTAAGGAGGCTGCAAAGGATGTGATTGTTGCAATCACTGACGAACATAAGGGTGCTGCACGTGCTGCCGCAACGAAAGAAGGGTACAAGACATTTATCATTCCTGACAACGTTGGTGGTCGTTTTTCTGTACTTACTCCAGTAGGTTTGTTGCCAATCGCAGTCGCTGGTTTCGATGTGCAGAAGCTTGTTGAAGGTGCACAGGTAATGGAGAAAGAGACTTTTAACGATGTTCCTTTCGCAAACAACATTGCTGCTCGTTATGCTGCTGTTCGTCAGGGTCTCTACTCACAGGCAGGTAAGAAGATTGAGATTGTTGCTAACTTCCAACCAAAGCTCCACTTCTTTGCTGAGTGGTGGAAGCAGCTCTACGGAGAGAGCGAGGGTAAAGATCATAAGGGTATCTTCCCTGCAGCTTGTGACTTCACAACCGACCTTCACTCAATGGGTCAGTGGATTCAGGAAGGTGAGCGTTCTATCTTCGAGACTGTAATCTCTATTGAAGAGCCTAATGCAAAGGTACTCTTCCCACACGATGAGGAGAACCTCGATGGCTTGAACTTCCTCGCAGGTAAGCGTGTTGATGAGGTGAACAAGATGGCAGAACTTGGTACACGTCTTGCACACGTTGATGGTGGTGTTCCTAACATCCGTGTGAGCGTTCCTAAGTTGAACGAGTATTATCTTGGTCAGCTCATCTACTTCTTTGAGAAGGCTTGTGGTATTAGCGGTCTTATTCAGGGAGTGAATCCTTTCAACCAGCCAGGTGTTGAGGCTTACAAGAAGAATATGTTTGCGCTCCTCAATAAGCCAGGCTATGAGGCTGAGAGCAAAGCGATTCAGGAAAGACTGACTAAAGAATAAGTAGCCCCACTCAACCTCCCCGAAAGGGGAGGAGTACTTAGCGGAATATAGTTAGAGGTCGCGTGGGTAGGTTTCAAGGGGAGTACTATTTTTATAATATTCTTAATGTATCCTCAAGTTCTTCACATTGTGTAGAGGGACTTGAGGATAATAATATATAATAAGGTGAAGAAAACAGCTATGTCGTCTCAATCTCAACAAAACATACAGTCCGTAGAGGGTACACGGAGAAATCCAAAAGTTGTCCTCTTTGATATGGATGGTGTCCTTTACGATTCAATGCCCAACCATGGTGTTGCATGGCAGCGTGCAATGAAGGAGTTTGGTATTCATTTTACGCTTGAAGATTCTTACGCAACAGAAGGGGCACGTGGTGTTGATACGATTCGTAAGTATGCGAAGGAGCAACTCGGCAAGGAACTAACGGAGGAAGAGGCACAGAAGGTTTATGATGTGAAGGCACATTACTTCCACGAAATGCCTGAAGCAAAGGTGTTTGACGGTGTGATTGATCTTATGCAGAATATTAAGGCGAGCGGATTGAAGATAGGTATTGTGACAGGTAGTGCGCAACTCCCATTGATTAAGCGTGTCACTCGTGATTTCGGCGACTTTGTTTCTGCTGATCAGATAACAACGGCTTACGATGTGAAACGAGGTAAACCTAATCCCGATCCTTACCTCATGGGGTTGCAGAAGGTTGGTAATTATTTGCCTTCAGAAGGTATTGTCGTTGAAAATGCACCACTCGGTGTTCATGCTGGTGCGGCAGCAGGCTGCTATACGGTGGCTATCAATAGCGGTCCATTGGATGATTCAGTTCTTTTGAATGAAGGTGCCGACATCCTTTTCCCTACCATTCGAGAGTTGGCTGATAATTGGGAGTGTGTCTTGGATAATCTTTCAACAGGTTTATGAATACTTTTTAGTGTTTAAACAGCCGATTTCGTTTTGCTGCGTAATCCGTAAATTGGATTTCCTGTCATTCCTGTCATTTGGAGTAGATGCTCAATTTGTTGGTTTACAGAGAGATATGTGAAATGTTAAAAATGACAGCAAACGGAAATGAAACTATACTCTTGTTTTCTATGATAATATATCACTTATTTGAAAATGCTTATCATACACGGGAAGTTTTTTATCATTAGCTCTCTGAGTGCCTATCTCATTACTTTTCTTCTATTGGGCAAATAATCCCGTTTTCTCATGAAAATGATTTGCAACAAAAAAAATCGTAAAGCTAAAAAGCCTCACGATATTTATTCTCATCCTTGTCTTCGAGCATTGATAGGTAACTATTATATCGACTTTCAGCGATATAATGATCTTCAACAGCCTTTCTTACTGCACAGCCAGGCTCATGTGTGTGCGTACAGTTTGAAAATCTACAATCTTTTGAAAACTTAAATATCTCACGGAAATAGCTTGTCAACTCTTCACGTTCTATATCAAAGGTTCCGAAACCTTTAATGCCCGGTGTGTCGATAAGATATCCACCCATAGGCAATTCCAGCATCTCACTGAATGTTGTCGTGTGCATTCCTGTATTATGTGCATCGGAAATCTCTGCTGTGCGGAGGTTGACGTGGGGTAGGAGGGCATTGATAATCGTTGATTTTCCTACGCCACTATTACCACTCAAAAGGGTTACTTTTCCTGCTAATAACGGCTTCATTTTCTCTACGCTGAATTCATCTTCAGGTTCGGCACTTGCTTGTATCTCTATGCACTGATAACCGATTGTTTCATAGAGGTGCATTACGGCATGTTGATAACGTAGCTCATCCTCATCGAGCAAGTCGTGCTTATTGAAGACGAGTGTCACGGGAATACGGTAAGCCTCAGCACTGGCAAGGAAACGGTCAATGAATGTTGTAGAGGTTTCCGGATAGTTTGTTGTAACAATCAAGAATGCTTGGTCAATGTTAGCTGCGAGGATATGGCTCTGCTTGGAGAGGTTAGGGGACTTACGGATAATATAATTCCTACGGTCTTCTATCTCTGTAATGAAAGCTGTCCCTTCCTGATTAGGCGTGATGACGACATGGTCGCCAACAGCCACAGGGTTAGTAGAGCGAATCCCCTTCAGACGGAAATTGCCCTTAATCTTGCAGTCTATCGTCTTGCCTTCCTCAGTTTTTACTGTGTACCAACTGCCTGTGCTCTTTATTACTAAGCCGCGCATAAAAATAAAAAAAAACCTCCCCCAACCCCTCCGAAAGGAGGGGAGTGCCTGACGGAAGCCAGTTAGAATAATATTTTATCGCTTATAAACAGTTTATTATAATCGCTCGTATGTTTTCGTTTGAGTGAGGTATTGATAATATACCAGAAACATTTGCCTATTACATCCCCTCCTTTCGGAGGGGCTTGGGGAGGCTTCCTAAACGGTCATAATCTCTTTCTGCTTCTCTTCAAGCAGTGATTCAACCTGCTTAATATACTTGTCGTGAATCTTCTGCAAGCTTTCTTCTGCATCTTTCTCATTATCTTCTGAAAGACCATCCTTGATAGCTTTCTTCAGTTTTTCCTTAATGTCAGAACGCACATTGCGAATCTCAACTTTTGTACGCTCGCCAATCTTGTTACACTGCTTTACCAAGTCGCGACGACGCTCCTCTGTTGGTTGAGGCAAGTTCAAACGAATAAGTTCACCATTGTTTTCTGGTGTAATACCAACATCTGAATCCATGATGGCTTTCTCAATATCTTTGATAGCTTTCTTATCCCATGGCTTGATAGCAATGGTACGGGCATCAGGCACCATCACAGTGGCAACTTGATTCAAAGGAACCTTTGAACCATAAGAATCTACTCGTACACCATCAAGGATGGCTACGTTTGCGCGACCAGCACGAATGCGCTGCAACTCATCGCTGAGATACATCGTTGCCATTTCCATGCGCTCGCTGGCATCATTTAATGTCTGCTTAACGTCTAACATATATTCGTAATATTAAATTTCAATTTTACAAAAATAGGTATTAATTCGGATATGCACAAGATTTTACTTTACTTTTTTGTTAAAATAAGGTTTTCTCGTTGTGCACTATCCTTACTGGTGGGATGTTCCTTGAAAAAGCCCTGTTTCAAACAGTAATCTTTATCTTTTTTATTGGAAAAGGTTTTGCGTCTCTTCTATCAATAGGGCAATGACACGTTCTAACCCCTCTTTATCATCTTCATTAAAGTCGTCGAGGTGGGTGCTGTCAATGTCAAGAACGCCACGGAAAGTGCGTGAGGAATCAAACATCGGGACGACGATCTCGCTTCGAGAAAGACTACTGCAGGCAATATGTCCGGGGAAATCCTCAACATCCGGGACAATAAGTGTGTGCCCTTCTTCCCATGCCTTGCCACATACACCTTTGCCGTAGGGAATGGTGTAGCAGGCTACCGAACCTTGGAAGGGTCCTAAACTTAACGCCTTACCTCCCTCATGAAGGTAGAAGCCTGTCCAAAAGAAACGCTCAGGAAAGGCTTCGTACAGGGCTGCTGACACGTTTGCTAAGATTCCTATAAAGTTTGTCTCACCCTTGATAAGTCCAGCAATCTGCGGTATTAGTTGGTTATATTGTTCTTTTCTTGTCATAAGGAACTCAACTTATATTTGCTTTTTGTCCAATAATCTTCAATTGCTCTTCAACCATATTGGTCAAGTTAACAAACTGAGCGATAGATAATTGTTCAGGACGTTTGGTCATAATGTCCTGCTCATAGAAACCATCTGTCGGTTTAGTTACGTTGAAGATCTGTCGGAGACTGACACGCAACATCTTACGACGCTGGTTGAAGACTGTTTTTACGACGCGTTTGAAGAGTATTTGGTCACAACCAATATTCGTCACTTCGTTACGAGTCATGCGGATAACGGCACTCTTTACCTTTGGAGGTGGGTTGAAGACGTCTTCATCTACGGTAAAGAGATACTCCACGTTATACCATGCTTGTATCAATACTGATAAGATACCATAGGTCTTAGAGCCAGGACCTGCAGCTATACGTTGTGCCACCTCGCGTTGTATCATACCCGTACAGCAAGGAATAAGGTCTTTGTTGTCAAGCATCTTAAAGAAGATTTGTGACGAGATGTCGTAAGGGTAGTTGCCTGTCAACACAAACTGCTTTCCACCAAAAACCTTGTTCAAGTCCATAAGTAGGAAGTCTTCTCCAAGAATATTCTCACGAAGTTTAGGAAACTTTTCATTGAGAAAGGCAACACTTTCGGAGTCTATCTCTACAGCTTTCACTTCACGTGGCTTCTCAACAAGATATTGCGTAAGGACACCCATACCTGGTCCAATTTCTAAAATAGGGATGTCAGGACAGACATCAACGGTGTCAGCAATCCGACGGGCTATGCTTAAGTCGGTAAGGAAGTGCTGGCCCAAATTCTTCTTTGGCTTGACTAATTTCATAATTTTTCTTTATTTGCCTACAAAGATACTCATTTTATTTTGCATTAAAAAACATTTTAATTATCTTTGCTCCATTATATGAGGACGAAGAAACTGTTCAACAATACTGTGAAGATTGCATTGCCTTTACTACTTGGAAGTGCAATCCTTTATTGGATGTATAGGGGATTCGACTTCTCCAGTATCAAACATGTACTTCTGCATGATATGAACTGGACTTGGATGATTCTCTCACTCCCTTTCGGCATACTGGCGCAGGCTTTTCGTGGATGGAGATGGAAGCAGAGTCTTGAGCCTATCGGTGAGTACCCTCGCTCATCGGTCTGTGTTAACTCAATCTTCTTGTCTTACGCTGTTAGCTTGCTTATTCCACGCATTGGTGAGTTTGCGCGTTGTGGGGTGTTGAATAGATATGATAAGGTTCCCTTTCCGAAAGCTATTGGTACGGTGGTAACTGAGCGAGCAGTAGATACGCTCATCGTTCTGCTTATCAGTGCAACAGCCTTTTTGATGCAGATACCAGTGTTTACCAACTTCTTTTCACGGACAGGGACACGTATTGATGATATCTTCGTGATGTTCTCGCCAATGGGCTGGCTGGTAACAGCTATCTGTGGTGTTGCATCTATTATCCTCTTCTATTATGTGCTACGTCACCTATCTTTCTATAAGAAGGTGAAGGAGATGTTTAGTGGTATATGGCAGGGAATAAGTTCTTTGCGTAAGGTGAAGAATATCCCTTTGTTTATCTTCTATAGCATAGCAATATGGGGAAGCTACTTCCTACATTATTATTTGACGTTTTTTTGCTTTGATGCAACAGCAAACCTCGGTCTTTCTTGCGCACTTGTAAGCTTTGTCGTTGGCTCAATAGCTGTTATTGTACCAACGCCTAATGGAGCAGGACCTTGGCATTTTGCAGTCAAAACAATGCTGATACTTTATGGGGTGGCAGACAATCAGGCACTCTATTTTGTACTGATTGTACATACCATTCAAACCTTGCTGGTTATTCTCTTAGGTGTTTACGCATGGATGACACTGAGCTTTACGAAGACACCAGTGGCATTGGGTGGTCCAGCTGGACTTACTCGCCCTGCAAAGTAATTGTAGAAGAAGATAGTTTTGAGCGAATCAATAAACAATGATAATAACCTTTTAAAATCAACATTATGAGTGAAATCAGAAATCTTAAGCCAGAAGGCCTTTGGAAAAACTTTGATGATCTGACACAGGTTCCACGTCCTTCGGGATTGCCAGAGAAAGTACAGAAATTCTTGTTAGACTTTGCTACAAGAGTTGGTGTTGAATCATACGTAGATGCTGGTGGCAATGTTGTAATGCGCAAGCCTGCTACACCGGGATTTGAAAACCGTAAGACAGTTCTGTTGCAGGCTCACATGGACATGGTTCCACAGAAGGCTCCAGATAGTAATCATAACTTTGAGACTGATCCAATTGTGACACACATTGTGGATGGATGGGTCTATGCGAATAATACAACACTTGGCGCTGATGATGGTATTGGTGTCGCGGCTATCATGGCTATTATGGAAGATAAAACCTTGAAGCATGGAGTTGTCGAGGCTATCATCACTCGTGACGAGGAGACAGGTATGTATGGTGTCAACGAAATGCCAAGTGGTGAACTACATAGTGACATCCTTATGAATCTCGACTCTGAGACATGGGGCAAGTTTGTGATTGGTTCTGCTGGCGGTGTTGATATTACTTCTACCTTAGAATATAAGGAAGTTCAGAACGATGAGGAAGCTGCTGTTAAAGTAACTTTGAAGGGCTTACGTGGTGGTCACTCTGGTCTTGAAATCAATGAGGGACGTGCCAATGCCAATAAGGAGATGGTTCGCTTCGTTCGCAATGCCGTTACCGAACTCGGTGCGCGCTTGGCTTCTTGGGAAGGTGGTAATATGCGTAATGCTATCCCATTCAAGGCAGAGGTTGTCTTGGCTTTGCCACAGGAGAATGTTGCTGCTTTGAAGGAAATGGTTGCTCGTCAAAAGGCACTCGTAGAAGATGAATTCAAGGGTATTGAACCAAATGTTGAGTTCTTCGTAGAGGATGTAGAGAAGCCAGAAAGTCTTGTTCCAGTTGATATTCAGGACAACCTTATTGATGCTATCTATGCTTGTCACAATGGCGTTTTGCGTATGATTCCATCTTATCCAAACGTTGTTGAGACTTCGTCAAACCTTGCAATTATACATATTGAGCCAACTAAGGCCTCTATTATGATTCTTGCTCGTTCAAGCCGTGAGGACATGAGAGATTATATCTCTGCTCAGTTAGAGAGCTGCTTCAATATGGCTGGTATGAAGACAGTCTTCAGTGGTCAATATGGTGGTTGGGATCCAAACCCAGACAGTGAAATCCTTAACCTCTTGAAGAAGGTTTATAAGGAGCAGAACGGTGTAGAGGGTATTGTGCAGGTAGACCACGCTGGTCTTGAATGTTCAGTCATCCTCGGTAAGTATCCGGGTATGGATGTTGTAAGTCTTGGTCCAACTCTCCGCAGTCCACATACTGCAAAGGAGCGTCTTGAGATAGCAACAGTTGAGCCTTTCTGGAAACTTCTTGTTCAGACTTTAGAGGAGATTCCTGTTAAGTAGAGCCGATGAGGCTGACAAACAGCTGAATAGAGGATAAATATAAAGAATAGATAATAGAACTGCTTTCCTTCTTTTTATATGAAGATGGGAAGCAGTTCTTTTTTTATCTATATTATTTAAGGTATAAACTTGCAATGTTAATCTTTTTATTTACTTTTGTGGGCAAATCAATGAATCAGATTTGTTGCTAATTATAAAAAAGAAATACGATGAGAAAAAATAGAAATACAAAGTCTTTTAAAGCTTTGTTACTTATCGCTTTGGGTATGGGTATTCTGTCTGCTTGTTGTGCACCAGAAGTTCGGAAAGCTCCTACCACTGCTCAGGTTGAGGATACATCTGCTGTTCAAGAGGATAAAACCTTGAAGAAGGAAGATATCTCTAACGAGAATGTGATGATGGATACAGTCTATGGAGACTGGCATGTTCGGGTTGATATTATTGGTAGTAAGACTAAGGTGAAGAATTCTGACGAGTTTGTAAAGAAGTTGGTCGTGACGATTTCAAAGGGTGGTAAAGTTTTGTTTGATAAGAAAGTCTTTACACGAGAAGATATTTGGAAAGGTGCAGACGAGGAATTTCAGGTTTATGCTGGTTTAGTTTCCGACATAACTAACACTTCTGTTTATTTGCCAGTTTCTATCTGTTATCCAGAAACGGATGATGGTTTTACCTTCTTGTTGGCGTTCTCTAAAGATGGGAGTAGTAAGGTCTATCCTGTTCCTATAGCGTGGGACGAGTCAGATATGGTAACAGATTTTTATGTAAGATACACCCACGAGTGTCAGCAGAAGCCTGTAGATAAGGCTTCACTATTGAAACTTGCTCGTGACTATGGCTCACCTGAGTTCGTAGAGCAGCTGACAGAGGGAGGGACACAGATTGTCTTTCCTGCAAAGGTGCTTGCTCGAAAGAATATGAAAGTCGTTCCAGAAGCTGAACTTGTGAAGGGTGGATGTCTGGTAAGATTCTATACTTCATACGATAATACCCAGCCTTTTGATTCAATACGTGTAGAGTTGAAGAAGCGTTCGGTGAAGAAAGATTACGATTATGAGTATATGATAGATAAGGTGAATCACTAATTTCTCAGTGTTTGTAAACACAAAGCAGGGGCGCACGCTACGTACGTCCCTGCTTTTGTTATTATCTGTTTCTTAATTAAAATGCCCAACCGAAGCCGAGGTATGGATAGAAGAACGCTTTCTTAACTGCATTCTTCTCCCCAATAGTAAAAGAAGGACTGAAACCTGCACGGAACAGGAAACCCTTGTTAGATACGTGACGATAGCCGATGTTTCCAAAGATATAGTAGCCGAATTTGTTACGACTCTCATTGTAAGCCAGCCAGGTCTTTGTTCCTTCTGGAGTGTTATACTCTCCCACAGCATGCTTCTGTTGGTCAGCTGACAACGAAGACTTAGGACCATCTACAGACTCCACAAAGATACCGTGTATATTGTATATACCCACACTGGCACCCACACCAACCTCAAGGTTGTTCTTTTGGCTACCCAAGAGATAGTTAACTTCCAATGGTACAGCATAGCCACGTACGTCTGAACCTTCCCAGAAAATGCTGGAATTATGACCATAACCGAAGCTCAATCCGGCTCTCCAACCAAAGCGTGTGTGGTCGTTGAAACGTGCATCATAGTTGATACCTGCAAGGTTTGACGGACCCAATAGCTCCAAGTAAACGACCCTGTTCTTTTCCAATCCATTAGATTCCTGTGCCATAGCTGCTGTGTGCAAGCCAAGAAATAGTGCAAAAATTAGTAATTTCTTCATTCTTTTAGTTGTATATGATTATTTGTTACAAAGGTATAAAAAAACTAACAACAACAAGCAATATGCTGAAGTTTTATAGCAATGGGATAAGTATGTGAACGTTGTGTGAGTTTTTATAGATGTAAAGGGAGGCGGATTAGGATGTTTATATTCGTGTGTTTTGTAATAATATTTCACATCCTCTATTTTTATTGATGCTTAATTGGCTTCTAAAAGATGCTCTTTTAGCTTGCAAAAGGTGCCCTTTTGAAGTCTTACTAACGCCCTTTTGAAGTCCTACTAAGCACCTTTCAAAATGGTGTTTTGTAATCGATTGATTACTTGATATTTATAGATGTGTGTAAAAAGGGACTTTTCAACCCTTTTTAGACAATATAATATGAAATTTTTGTAATAATATTTCGTAGTCTTTACGTTGTAGTAGAATATGCTTTTAAGTTAAGATAATGAGCTGCTTTTATATAAGAATGCACGGCTCTTACATCCGTTTATAATTATTATTAGCGGAGTATGAGTCGTGCATTCTTATATTTTTACAATAGCATTTGTTGCAATGTCAGCGGGATATAGCCTTTGTCATGCTGTCTATTAGTTTGTTTTAACCTATCAGACAACGATTTTAGAATGTTTCATCCTCGTCATCGTCCTCATCGAAACCAAATAGAGTAGGGTCGACAAAGGCATCCATCTGACGGCGATCCTTCTTGGTTGGGCGTCCTGTACCACGTGCTCTGTCAACGAAACCACTGATGCGGCTCATCTCTAAGAGTTCATACTGCTTAGCATCGGTCACATTCTCATAGACTTCAGGGATGAGTTTTGCGCCAACACGTTGTTCAATTGGTTTGAGAACCTTGAACGAATAGGTGATAGGCGACTTCTTTACACTTACCACTTCACCCGCTTTGATTGTGTGGGAAGGTTTTACGTTGATACCTTTTATCGTGACACGACCATTCTTGCAGGCGTCTGCAGCGATGGAGCGGGTTTTATAGATGCGGGCTGCCCATAGCCATTTGTCAATTCTTGCAATATCGTTCATAGTCTCATAATATATTAAAGAGAATGCTCGATTACTTCTTTCCGAGTTTATTAAACTGGTTCATTGTGATGTCGATACCAGCAAGGGCAAAACTCTTGATGATATCTACGCCCAAGTCGATAGCTGGCTGAAGTTCTTTCATCTCCTCGTCAGAGTAGCGACCCAGTACCCAGTCTACCTGTCCACCACGTGGATAGTCGTTACCAACACCCATACGCAGACGAGCATAGTTCTGTCCGATGAGTTGTTGGATATGTCCCAATCCGTTGTGACCACCATTTGAACCATTTCCTTTCAAGCGGAAGGCTCCTAATGGCAGAGCAACATCGTCAGAGATAACCAAGAGTCGGCTTTGGTCGATATTCTCTTTGTTGAGCCAGTAGCGTACGGCATTTCCAGAGAGATTCATGAATGTCGTAGGCTTCAAAAGAATAATCTTGCGACCCTTGACCGTTGTCTCTGCTACGAAACCATAACGCTTATCCTCAAAAACAATATTGGACGCTTTAGCGAAAGCGTCCAATACCATAAATCCTGTATTGTGTCTGGTTCCCTCGTATTCATAACCGGGGTTACCCAATCCACAAATCAAATACTTGTCCAATTCTTATATTGAATTAATTGTTGTCGTAGAGATTACTCTGCCTCAGCCGCAGCAGCCTGCGCAGCCTGAATAGAGTTACGTGTAGCCTTGATAGAGCAAACTACAACCTCCTTTGGAGTTACCAACTCAAGACCCTCGAAGCTCAGCTCGCCAACCTTGATACTCTTACCAAGACGAAGCTCAGTAACGTTGATGTCGAGGTGCTCTGGAATCTGCTGATAAGGAGCCTTGACGTTAATCTTACGGATAGACATGTTCATACGACCACCATCGCGAACACCCTGTGCCAAACCTACGAGCTTAACTGGTACACCCATAACGATTGGCTTCTGATCGTTAACCTCATAGAAGTCTACGTGAAGCAGAGCATCTGTTACTGGGTGGAACTGAAGTTCCTTAAGAACTGCTGTGTGTCTCTCGCCGTCGATAATCAACTCTACAACATAGATGTGTGGAGTATAAACCAATTTACGCAACTCTGACATAGGAGCTGTGAATGAGAATGCTACTGGCTTGCGGTCATTCTGTGCCTCACCATAGAGGTTACATGGAATTAAACCTTCCTTACGGAGCTGCTTTGAAGCTTTCTTTCCAAGGTCTGTACGCTTCTGACCTGATACTTTAATTTCTTTCATAATTTTGTGTTACTCTAAATTAATACGAACTTTAATTCGCCATCACACACTGAGAGACTAAGGAATTGGAAATCTAATTAATATCACAACTTTCAATCCTCAATTTGCAAAAAGCGCTGCAAAGTTACTTTTTTTCAATGAATTGAGCAAGTATTCTAATAAAAAACTATAGAAAAAGATACTAATGCTTGCATGTACGGAGGAATTTTCCTACATTTGCAAAATAAAGAATTCAATACGAAACACAATCTTTAGAATAGACAATGATCAATAGGGAATTAATAAGAATTAAGATTGTCCAGTTAACCTATGCATACTATCAGAACGGTAACAGGAATATGGACAATGCTGAGAAAGAGTTGCTTTTCAGCTTGGCGAAAGCGTATGATCTCTACAATTACCTCTTGGCCTTAATCGTATCAATCACGCAAGAGGAGCGCCATCGCGTGGAGATTGCTGCTACTCGTGCTAATCGTGAGGGGACAGAGGCTCCCTCAAGTCGTTTTGCAACCAATAAGTTCGCTGTGCAGTTGGAAGAGAACAAGCAGCTCAACCTTTTCATGGAATCACAAAAACGTCGTTGGGAAGATGATATGGAGGCTGTGCGTAAACTTTGTGATCAGATTGAACAAAGCACTATCTATCAAGAATACATGGCGAGTGATGATGATTCATACGAGGCAGACCGTGAGGTGTGGCGTAAGATTTATCGTACACTCATACAAGAGAATCCTGAATTGGATGCTATCTTGGAGGAGAAGAGTCTTTATTGGAATGATGACAAGGAGGTTGTTGATACCTTCGTTATCAAGACCATCAAACGATTTGACCCTGCTAATGGGGCAGATCAAGAACTTCTGCCAGAATATCGTGACGAAGAGGATCGTGACTTTGCACTGAAACTCTTCCGCTCAACAATCCTCAATGCTGATGAGTATCAGCGTTACATGAGCGAGTCGAGTCGTAATTGGGATTTCTCTCGTTTGGCTTATATGGATATTGTCATCATGCAGATTGCTATTGCAGAGATGCTCACATTCCCTAATATTCCAGTAACGGTGACAATCAATGAGTATGTTGACCTGGCTAAATTGTATAGTACACCACGAAGTGGAGGCTATATCAATGGTATGCTTGATACGATTGCACGTCATCTCATACAGATGGGTAAGATGATGAAGACAATGCCAGAGCCTCGTCCACATCGCTCTCGCAATGAGCGCCAAGATGTTAGAGCACCTCGTCGTGAAGGACGTCGCCCAACAATTGCGCAGACTTCTGCTCAACGAGTAGCCTATCGTCAGCAACAAGAGGGAGAGCAAGCAGAGGATGAGGAATAAACGTATAGGTATAAGGGTTTAAAATCGTTGCAGAAGGTAGCTTCGTGAGTGCGTAATGATATGTGCTTATAATAGTCTTTCAATGGTTATATTTGCCTATCGACTCCTAACCCATTTCTATAAATTAAGAATATAACAACTGATAAATAAATGAATACAACATTAATCCTCGCAGCACAGGCTGCAAGCCAAGGCAGTCCAATGCCTATGATAATCATGATGGTAGCTATCTTTGCCATCATGTGGTTCTTTATGATTCGTCCACAGCAGAAGAAGCAGAAAGAAATTCGTGCTTTCCAGAATTCTCTTTCGGTAGGTGATTCTGTTGTAACAGGCGGTGGTATCTATGGAACTGTTAAACACATTGACATGACAACCAATAAGGTTGAAGTAGAGATAGCACGTGGCGTTGTTATCACTGTTGATAAAAACTACGTGTTTGCAAATGTACAGGCTTCTCAGCAGGGACAAACAAAGTAGTTCTTATTAGCCTAAAGAAGGAAAGCCTTTGATGAAAACAAGCAAATCGCTTCATACATTCAGTACGTTCAGGAACTTCTTGTTGAGGATATTCAACAAGGAGTTTCTGATTTTTTTGTTTTTCTTGGTATTGAGTGGTGGGTTCTGGTTGATTATGACACTGAACGAAACATATGAGCGTGAGTTTAGTATGCCTTTTCGTATGACTGACGTCCCTCGTAATGTGGTTATAACCAGCGAGCCTGATTCCGTTGTCCGTTTTACTGTGCGTGACAAAGGATATATGATTGCTTTTTATGAACTTGACAATACTTTTCATCCTATATATGCTGACTATCGGCTTTATAGCGACGGACAAAGCAAGGGACAGATACCAGTTGGTGACATCCAGCGTCAGATTTATCCTCAACTGTCTAAGAGTTCAAAGATAACTATGGTCAAGAACGGTAAGTTCTCTTTCTCTTTCAATTTTGGTCGTCATAAGAAAGTACCTGTACGGCTTTTAGGAACAGTATCTCCTGGTGATAACTATTATCTCGCTCGTGTTGATTTCACTCCAGATAGTGTTCAGGTTTATGCAGCTCGAAACGTGTTGGATAGTATTCAGACTGTCTATACAGAGCGACAGCAGATAACCAATTTTACGGATGTTAAGGAGCTGACTGTAGATCTCCGTAAGTTTACGAATGCCAAGTGTGTTCCTTCTACGGTGAAAATGAAACTCTATCCTGACGTGCTAACAGAGGAAAGTGTTGAGATACCGATTGAGGCTATCAATATGCCTAATAATAAGGTGATGCGTACCTTCCCAAGTAAAGTAAAAGTAAACTTTGTTGTGGGTGCCTATCGTATGCGTTCAATGCCGAAGAATGCTGAAACAAAGGAACTTCTTCCTGTTGGTTTCCGTGCTGTGGTCAATTATGAGGATGTACAGAAAAGTCATTCAGAGAAATGTCCTATCTATATTCTTAGTTCTCCCAATGGCGTACGTAATGTACGTCCAGCGATAAACACTGTTGATTACTTGATAGAACAGAGATGATTATAGCGTTGACAGGTGGTATTGGTAGCGGAAAGTCTTACGTCTGTAAGCTACTTGCTGAGCGGGGAATCTCCGTTTACGATTGCGATGCGCACGCCAAAAAGCTAATGCGAACCTCTAAGCCACTACAAAAACAGTTATCTGAACTTGTTGGTGACGATGTCTTTCATGATGGTGTCTTGCAGAAAGCCATTCTTGCTGCCTATCTTCTTCAGAGTGAAACGCACGTTCAGGCTGTCAATGCAGTTATACATCCTGCTGTAGCTCGTGACTTTGAACAATCGGGACAGACGTGGCTTGAGAGTGCAATACTCTTTGATAGTGGCTTTGATAAGCGTACCCATATAGATAAAGTGGTATGTGTTACGGCTCCAGAAGAAGCGCGTATCCGCCGAGTGATGGCACGCGATGGTATCAGCAGGGAAAAGACACTTGAGTGGATGGCACGTCAGCTACCGCAAGAAGAGGTATTACGACGTAGTGATTATGAAATCATCAACGATGGAATACGACCTCTCGCTCCGCAGGTAGACCACTTGCTTTCCGTTATTTCAGAATAATTAAATTATAAACAAGAATAAATTAAAATGTTACAGACAATCCTTTCAATCGCAGGTAAGCCAGGTCTTTATAAACTGGTAAGCCGTGGTAAAATGAATCTTATCGTTGAGTCGCTTGATGAAACCCACAAGCGTCAGCCAGCATTTGGCACAGACCGTGTTACGAGTCTTGCTGATATCGCTATGTTCACCGAGACCGACGATGTTCCATTGGGTGAGGTGTTGGCAAAAGTGCGCGATAAGGAAGATGGTAAATTGCCTTCTCTGAACTGGCGTAAGGCATCTGCTAAAGATCTGCAAGACTACTTCGCAGAGGTCCTTCCTGACTTCGATCGTGATCGTGTACATACAAGCGATATCAAGAAACTCCTCCAGTGGTACGAAATCCTTGTTAAGGCTGGTATCACCAACTTCGAAGAAGATATGAAGCCAACAGAAGGTGATAATATTGATGACAGATTGTAATATTGCTTTCAAGTCAGAAAACAAAACAATAAAAGCGCTGTGAGTTTGCTCGCAGTGCTTTTTTCTTGTTCTTCTGTTAAATGTATAGATTGAAAATAGAATAAATATTTTATACTTACACGATATGACTATCCAAAATCAGATGGTCTTATAAGAGGATAAATTATAAGATAAAATGTATAAAAGGCAAATAAAGACTATGTCTATTCATTACTATGTCCTTCCGCTTTCACGAACAACTTATTCCCATTTCGATTGATGTTTGTAAATAATTTTCGTGCAGTTCAAAACCAACACATGCTCTTTTGGCTTTGAAAAGATGCCTAATTGACTTGCAATAAATGCCCTTTTGAGGTCTTACTAACGCCCTTTTGAAGTCCAATTAAGTACCTTTTCTTGCACGACTTTATAACCGATTGATTTACTGTTGGTTGCATTCTCGCCTTTTACACGTGTTTTTCTGCTTTGTTTTAGGTGTTTTACATGAATTTATGTAATGATTTTTCAAGGTCTTATCTGCTGTTTTTTGACGTGTTAAAAGAAACAGTTCTCAGTGTCGGAGGATGAATAAAATAGACCGCCAAGATAGTCTTGGCGGCCTATTTGTTTAATCTATATCTTTGGTTTTTCCATTAAAACTATACGAAAAGTGTCTATGTGTTTACCAGAAGAACTATTTTTCTTGTCCTATTCTGATGAAAGTCTAACGCTATTTAAATCGTTTTGCATAGTTTCCACGGAAATACCAGTCTGGAGTATCAAGATACTTTATTTGTGGATTGATGCAGAACCACTGGTTGAAAATCTCAATTTCTTGTGCTGGGGTGTATCCCTGTGCAAGCAGATAGGCGGCTTCTCCTGATTTATTAACTGCCTTGTCTACAACAATGACCGTATGTCCGGGGTGCCCGCCGTTGATAATTACATCTCCAACCTGCAATTCTTTTCCTGTGATAGTGGTCAGTTCCTTCTCCAATGATGCCGTTCCTGCATACGTGAAGACGAGATTTAGATACTTACGGAAAGTCTTGTAAGAATAATCTGCACCTGTGTCCTTACTATACCAGCACCCCCATGTTTTCTTATCAATATGGATTCGTTCTCCTTTTGCCCAACGAGCGTAGTCGGCTCGAAATCCATTGGTAAAGTTAAAGTGAATCTTGTCATACTGTTTCGTCTGCCAAAGCCATAAGGCTCTGAGGTAGATAACAGCATCGGCACACTGTTCAGCTTCTCCATGACCAAAGTCGATGTCTACAACCGCACCTGCATAATTTCGTCGCTTGATGCTACCATTATAATAATGTAAGTCACTCCCAGCAGGTTTGAGTGGTAAGCCTCTCAGGAATGAACCGAATGTACCCGCTGTTAACTTCACTTTCTCATAGCCCGGAGGAGGTGCTAAACGTTGTTGTTTGGCAGTGTGCGGTTGTTCAACAATAGCTTTCTCTGTGGGCTGCTGCGGCTGTCCGTTGCTCTTTCCTGTGCAAGAGAGTAGGAATGCAGCCAGTATTATGGGGATTGTATGGCCTGTCTTAATCATTTTTCAATATGGTTTTTATAGTTTTCAACTGCAAATATACTTATAATTTGCAAACTTGTCAAATCGTTGTTCTTAAAAGCTGTTTATGTGTTCTCTTGTTTTTAAGCCGAAATGATGTGTCTTTTCCTATTCTTTTCAGCTGGTTTTATGTATGTTTATCTTTCTTTTTCAAGGGCAAAAGGTCATCTGTATAGATTTATTTTCACGAGTGAAAATATTTATTTACGTGAAAGTAAATATTTATTTTCATGAATAAAAATATTTTTTTCATGAAAATAAATTGCGAGGAGGTTCCTACTATTAGAAAAGGATTGCCTATTAAGGCTTATTTTCTTGTACTTTTAGTGCCTAATAGATGGTAGAAGGAAGTAGGTGAAGGTGGCTTGTAGAAACGAAAAAGCCCCCAGACAACTTCTGTCCGAGGGCACATACATCAATAACTAATCCATTTCATCAAAGTTCCTCAGCTTATAGCATCAGAACAAAAACTTTTCATCAGGGGAGTGGGGGATTGTTTAACCCACTGTTATTTGGCGTGCAACCTTCTGCTCCTCAACCTGAATCTTAGGTAAGGTGATGGTGAGCACTCCGTTTGCTACGCGTGCTGCAATACCGTCCTTCTGAACATCATCTGGCAAAATCAGGGTCTGTTCATACTTGCTGTATGCGAACTCGCGACGAAGGTAATGAGCCTTCTGCTCGCTCTCCTCAGCTTTCTTCTCCATCTTGATGGTCAAATCGCCATCGCTGTTGATGTTCACATCGAAATCTTCCTTGCTCAACCCTGGTGCTGCAAGCTCAACTGTATAATTGTTATCTGACTCCAAAACGTTGATTGCTGGTGCTGTTGGATTTGCCTTAGGCATATTTGCTGTGTTCAAAAAATCATTGAAAACCTCTGGTAACCATGAATTTCTATACATAATTTTATCTCCTTTATTTTAATATTTTTGTTAATGTTTTGTACTGACTAATATGCAAGGAGTATACCATTGATGGTTTTGTGTCAAATTGTCGGTTGTGTATGACAGTTTGGCTTGTTGGTTTGGTTGGACTGATTGGGCTAATAAGGCTAATGAATAATCCTTTTGGTTATAATTAGTGTGTGTTTATACACTATTTGGTTCGATTTGATGCTTTTATGTATGGAAAATAGAAGAAAATGTAATCATCTTTTGTTTTTTGTGTATATATTTTCTATATTTGCGAGATATTAATCAAAATTAGATGTCAATGAAACATTTTTACTTATCTTCAAAGCTAATTGTAAGTCTTTTTTTAGCTGGTCTTACAAATATGGCAGATGCACAAAACGGAACTTCCCGAGTGGATAGTCCTTTGGGTCAGCCTACTGCTGCAAATACGACGGTTGAGTTGTTGGAAGACCCTTTTTCTATTCATTTAATGATGGTAAGCCTGTTCAGTGGGAGACTGCAGGAACTGTTACGCAGCTGAAGGCTGGCGACCGATACAGTAGTGATACTGGTTTCGGTGTTGGTATTGAGACAGCTGCCAATGTTGAGGGATACCTTAAGCAGGTGATTGACCTTAAGCGTGTGGGAAAGGAGGTAGTGCAAGGCGATGAGTTGGAATGTCTTGTACATTATTGTACGGTGGAGAGTAAGCGTCCAGAAGGTCCATTCTGCCTTGCCTTGCGTTGGTTGGATGCTGCAGGCAATGAGCTTGTTTCTGCAGAAAAAGACTTTATCAATAATCCCGATGTCTATTTTGGGCGTATGAAGGCGTATGGAAACTTGAAGTTCCGTACGATTTGTCCAGCAGGAGCAGTGAAGTTAGAGTTTGCTCTTTTGGTGGCTCCAGGGAGTCAGGTGCGCATGGACGACTTCAGTGTGTTACGTCTGGCAGACAAGGATAAGACTCCGCTTGTAGCCATTCTCCCACAGTATCGTACGATGATGGGGGAGGTTGGGCTGCCTACAACCTTCCCCATCGCATTACAGGGTATGCACCTTAGTGCTGATCAGACACCAAACTTTGGGGGTACTAAGTCTTCTTCTGTAATGAAGTTAGATGTTGAGAAATTACCAAAGAATAGTACTATTAAAGCTAATCTGACAATTACGCCACAGGTAGCAGGCGTTTATGTGGGTAGTAATACCTATAAACTCCGCTTCTCTGGTGCTGATGCAGAAAACAGTGGTTCACTCAATTTGACTGGTTATTTTAAGAAAGCAGGTACTACTCCAACGATAAAACTTAAGTCGGGACAGGTTCGTGAGATGAGTGCAGCACCTAACAAGACTGACGAACAGTCACTTGAATTTGAGATTAATGATGTTATTACGAACGTTAACCTTGCTCTGAAACACGATGCAAATTCTCCTTTCCGTATTGATGTGGGACAGTATTACTATGCAACAAGTTCTGGTAAGCTCTATCAGCGTCCTGTAAAAGTAACCTTTGCACCACGTAAAGCGGGAGTCTATGAGGCAGAGTTGAGGGTTTCAAGTGTCTTGGCAGATACGTTGGTTATCAAACTTAAGGGTGTTTCTGAGGCTGCTACTTCAGCTGAATTAGTTGAGAATTTCACGGATAATCGTGCGATGGACAGTCGCTTTACTGGTGATGCTTGGAAGGGTTATCATAAGTTCGACTTAGGCTACTGGAAACTTAGTGGAACATGGAACGGTGCATGTAATGTTACGTTGGTAGCAAAGGATACCCTTTATTATGACGAACTGGTTGCTGATGGTGTTAATACACTTCAGCTAACTCCAGCAGTTAGTGCACCAAAGTGTAAGGCTGAATATTCTATTGATGGTGGTGGTCACTGGACTTCACTTGCAAAGGCTGATGGTGAGGGTAAGTATGTTGTGGGTACTCATCGTCCTACACTCGTACGCTTCGTTACTTCTGAGGAAGCAAAGGTGCAGAGTGTTACCATCACTCCAAACACAAAAGAAGAACGTCAAACCTGTGATAAGATAGAGGATGCTATGTTGAAGAATGCTGATAGTAAATCATTATCTGTCCTCAACGAAACTTTCTCAGGTTTACGTCATACACGTATTCTCGGCTTGAAAGGTTGGCAGAACCTTACTGTTCGTGGTGAACGTCCATTCTATGCATGGCAACAGAAGAATGCTGATCAGTCGGTTGTAGAGAACGAGGTAGCACAGATTTCTTTCTTAAAGTATGGTGCTATTGACAAGCGTGAGCATGAAAGCTGGCTAATCTCACCAACTCTCTCATACAAAAATGCACAAAGTAAGGATTTGACTTTCAGTTTGATGTATCGTAATCAAACAACCAATGGTGAGGAGCGGTTCGGTTTCTATATCATTGCGGAGGAGAATGGGAAGATTAAACCTTATTATCTTGACCTTTCTGCATACGTTCCAGCAGGTGTTAAGTTAGAGCCTGATATGTGGTTTGACTATCGTATAGACCTTTCTAAGGTGGAAGGACTGAATCTTGAGGATAAATTCCACGTGGCTTTCTCTTACTATAGTCCTGTGGGAGGTAATGCTACTTCCCTGAACTTTATGATTGATGATGTAACCTTCGGGCGTACTGACCTTCCTGAACTGAGTGTTGACAATGATTTCATTCAGTTTGTATTCCGTCCAGGACAAGAGATGACACCTCAGCCACTTAATATATATAGTGATCGTACAACGGCACCTGTAACAGTTACCTTGGCACCTTCTGCTCAGAAGAAGTATTTCAAACTTTCACATGAGAAGTTGCCACTTGAAGGTGGTTCGATTGCCGTTGGCTTCAAAAGTAATGACTCAAAGACACATGCAGCAGCTTTACTCGTTCAGACACGTGGTGCAAAACCTATCATCGTGAAGTTGCTTGCACAACCTATCACTGCAGGTATCAATAATGTTGCTGGTGATGATGAGAGTACATTGCAGCCTGCTATTACTGGCTCTGATTTGACGGTAAATGGCAAGTATTTGAAGTATCAGATCTTCTCAACAGACGGTAGTCTCTTGCAGCAGGGCATCTATCAGCAGCATATAGACTTGTCGGGTGTTCAGCTAAAGGTTTTCATCTTGAAGCTTAGTACAGATGAAGGTATGAAGTCTTTCACCTTAAAGCGTTAAGGAATTAGCATCTGACACTTGAATACGAGTGTCAGAAGACGAATCAAGAGAGGGGATAGACGTTGAAGCTTACCCCCTTTCTTGTTTCGTAGAATGCTATACAATGTTTCTTCCTATTCCGTCGTATTGTAGCTATAGCCTCGTTATTCTGACACCATAGTCTCATCACTCGGTCACCATAGTGAGAAAGTTCAATCACCATAGTGACAGAATAACAGAATTAGGGCAATTTGTGATTAGTATTTGTCACCTATCCTAATTTGCTTATTCTCTTTGAGCCTTTGTTACTTCTGGTAAATAGAATAAATATCTATTTTGTTTGAAGTAGTTCTTGTAACACGACGGCATTGTTATGTTCCTCGTCGTGTGCTGCATAGAGTAGGGTAGCGATGGGATGTTCCTTGATAACAGAGCGCAGTTCATCTAAGGCTCCACTCTCTGCTAACTCTGTACGATATCGTTCTGAGAATTCAGCAAATCGCTCTGGCTCATGACCAAACCACTTACGTAGTTCGTTACTTGGCGCAACCGACTTTAACCAAAGGTCGATTTGTGCCTTTGCTTTACTGATACCTCTCGGCCATAGTCGGTCAACGAGGACTCGATAGCCATCGGTTTCTTCTATCGGCTCATAAACACGTTTGATTTTCATTGTCTTATTCCAACATTAAAGCTCTCGGGAACATTATCTTGTTTTCAACGTAGATATGCTCAAGGAGATGATTACGGAATTCGCAGAGGTCAGCAAGTGCCTTCACGTATTCTGGTTCAGCACCTTCGGGAGCTGTGTAATCATTTGTCAATTCTGCAATACGCTCATGACGTTCCAGCTCGTCGCTATGGTCAGCCATCATAGCATTGATAGGAAACTGAATCGAACCACAATGGAAAGGTGCATGCTCTTGTCCATACTCTGCTGCATTGAAAATGTCAATAATGTATGGGAAGAGGATGTTTTCCTCCTTTTGGCAGTGAAGGTCAAGGTCGGCAACGCTATTGCGGAAATGATCTACTACACGGTCGAGTTCAGGATGATTAGCTGCAAGTGAGTTTAGTCTGATTGCAAGTTCCTCCCCCTGCTTGCGAATGTAACGATGATGATTCTTCAGTACATAGTCAATAAGCAGGTCGAGGTCCCATGCCTCAAAAGGGATTGAACTTTTTGGAAATGTTTGTGTCATTGTTATCTCTATTTTATCTTATTCTTTTTTTATGCGCAAATTTAAGTAAAACAACTGAGAGTGAGGGGTAACAAATGTGTCCAATATGGGTTAAAACGTGTTAAACTTGAAGAGTTAGCGATATTCTTTGTAACTTTGTGGCCATGGAAAATAATGTAATGAAAGCACTCCGTTCCTGTCCGCTTTTCGCAGGAATGAGTGATATTGAGATAGAATTAACGTTAGGTAATGTCAGCCATCAGCTTGTTTCCCTGCCTTCTCATGAGATATATGCTTTGGCAGGTATGCCTTGTAAGTATGTTGATGTCGTGGTAAGTGGACGACTTATTTGCCGTATGGCAGCGTTGTCGGGTAAGCAGGTGGAGGTAAGTCGATTGCATTGTGGTAATATGGTTGCGCCTGCTTTTATCTTTTCTAAGGATAGGAGTCTGCCAGTGAGTGTTGAAACAGAGGGAAAAGTACAACTTTTTCGTATGCGACCAGAGGAATTGAAACGTCTATTAGATGTGGAGGAGACTATTCGTATGAATTTTATCCGTATCCTCTCAAACATAGATGTATTCTTGACGCAGAAGATGAAGGTGCTTAGTTTGTTTACAGTGCGTGAGAAGGTAGCTTATCTTTTGATGGAACGTGCAGGCGAGCAGGGTAGCAATGAGGTGCACTTGGAGCGTTCTCGACAGGAAATAGCCGACTCGTTTGGTATTCAGAAGTTCTCATTGCTTCGTGTTCTTTCTGACTTTGAGAAAGAGGGGGTGATAGAGATTCATGGTCGTACCATCAAGATTCTAAATCGTAGGAAAATGTTAAAGTGAGCAGCTTTGCTCATCAATTTCATTTTATCTGTTCTATATTTTAAGGTTTAATGTTACTGAATATTTTATTTATTGTCGTGGGTATAGCACTTGTTCTGTGGGGTGCTGATCGTTTGACAGATGGTGCAGTGGCTGTTGCTGAGAAGATGAAGATGCCACAGGTTGTAATAGGATTAACCATTGTTGCGATGGGGACAAGTATGCCAGAGTTCTGTGTGAGTCTCATCTCAGCATTGAAGGGAACGACTGACTTAGCGGTGGGTAATATCGTTGGCTCAAACATATTTAATGCTTTGCTCATTGTTGGCGTATCGGCATTGGTTGCACCGATGACAATTCTCGAAACAACGGTAAGAAAGGATATACCTTTTGCCCTTGCCGCATCAGCTTTGTTACTGATAATGTGTCTTGATGGAAACATTAGTAGACTTGATGCAGGTGTTCTCTTTGCAATGTTCCTCGTCTTTATGTATATAACGCTTAAAGGGGCAAAGAAACAAGGTGCACAGGAGACGGCGGCTGTTGAGGCTGAAGGAAAGAAGCCGATGGCAACTTGGCTATCTGTCGTATGGATTCTCGTCGGACTGCTTTGTTTGATAGGAGGTAGCAATCTGTTTGTAGAAGGTGCTACAGCTGTCGCAACAAACCTTGGCGTTTCAGAAGCTGTCATAGGTCTTACCATCGTGGCGGGAGGAACCTCGCTCCCAGAGTTAGCAACAAGTGTTGTGTCGGCTCGTAAAGGAAATAGCGGTATTGCTATAGGAAACGCACTCGGTTCAAATGTTTTCAATATTCTTGCTATCCTTGGTATTACAGGTATGATAACGCCAATGACACTAAAGGGTATTACTTCAATCGATCTTTCAATGCTGGTTATCTCTATTATGCTTGTATGGCTCTTCTCTTTTACAAAATATAAGATTGAACGTTGGGAGGGAGCTGTGCTAATGGCTGTATTCGTAGGTTATATCTACTCCTTACTATAATCTCTTTTAGGTCTTTAGTAAATAAGGGCATCTCTAAGTAAGAATAAAGACGAAAGAAACTTTTGAGTAGAAGTTTTCTTCTCTTTAATTGTAAAAACAGAGCCATATCTGAACTCTTCATTAGCGTCAGATATGGCTCTGTTAATGTTTATAGTTGTTGTCAATTCTCGGAGTGTCCGCAATGGACTTTATCACTCCTCGAAAGAGTAGAAAGGTAAATCTATACGAACCTTTTACTTTTTTACTCTTTTACCTTTTTGCTTTTATTTCAGTTTCTCAGCCAATACTTCCTGCAATTTGTTCTCTCTGAGATCCATTGCAACAATCTTTCCTTGTGGATCAATAAGGATGTTAGAAGGAATGCTGCGAATACCATATACAGCTGAAGCAGTTGATTCCCAACCCTTGAGGTCTGACATCTGAGGCCAAGTCATGCCCAACTTCTCAACAGCTGCTGACCATTGCAATTTCTTGTTGTCGAAGCTAACACCAATAATCTCAAGTCCTTTGTCCTTGAAACGCTTGTATGCTTCAACGACATTTGGCATCTCCTTGCGACAAGGACCACACCAGCTTGCCCAGAAGTCTACCAATACATACTTACCTTTACCAACCCAATCGCTAAGTTTTACCTGCTTGCCATTGAGGTCTTCCATTGTGAGGTCTTTGTATATTGACCCTGGTTGACGGAGCTTGTAAGAGTCGAACAATTGTTTAGGCTTTGTCATTTCTGGCTCATTGTAATAGCCAGTCTTTGGGTCGCAAAGTTCTTTCAGCTCATCAAACTCAAGGTCATACATGATTTTCGCAACGTATTTCGCTGGGAACTTTGTGTCTTTAAACTTCCTTGCAATCTCTATCGCAGTATTCTTCTGTGCGTTATAAAGCGAGTCAGCTTTCCCCACAACCTCGTTTAACTTAGCTTTCTCTGCGTCTGTGAAAGTTGCTGGGTCTTTCTTTCCAAAAACTTGAAAATCAGCTTCAAGCTTTTTATACTGTGCCTCAATTTGAGACATTTTCTCTTCGTATGGCTTGATATCCTGCGCATTTACAGTGAAAACAGTTGTAGCCAACGCTGTCATTAAAATAATCTTCTTCATGTTATTTTTTCTTTTGATAAGACTACAAAAGTAATGATTTTCTGCTTATCACAAAGGTAAATTATGTTTTTTTTAGATAGAAAGCTTTATTTCTTTCGATATAACTTGAGGTAATGTTTTTTCTTATCAATCTGTATATGTATAGCCAGCCTTTTTTGTTGTTTTGTTACGTTTATTTAGATAAAAATGTGTACCTTTGCAGCCACTTTATTGAATAGGGGTACTTGATTAACCCCCTTTAACAAAACAAGATAATGACAAAAAGTAAACAACAAGTGAGTGTGCTGTTTATGCTTTTCAGCATCCTCTTCTGTGTTTGCCTTATCGCAGCAAACATTCTTGAGACAAAGCAAATTTCAGTGTTAGGTATTTCATTGACAGGTGGATTGATTGTTTTTCCAATCTCTTACATCATCAACGACTGTGTCTGTGAGGTATGGGGCTTTCAGAAGGCTCGTCTTTTAATATGGACAGGCTTTGCGATGAACTTCTTCTTCGTTACAATGGGTGCATTGTGTGATTGGATACCAGGTGCTCCCTATTGGAATAACGATGCTGGTTTCCATGCTATTTTTGGTTTGGCTCCGCGTGTGGCGGCAGCCTCTTTCGTTGCTTTCATCGTAGGCTCATTTGCTAATGCTTATGTGATGAGTAAGATGAAGATTCGTGACAAGGGACGTAACTTCTCATTACGTGCTATTCTTAGTACTGTTGTAGGTGAGAGTTTCGACTCTATTTTTTTCTTTCCCTTGGCGTTAGGTGGCGTTGTCCCAACTGACGAACTTCCAAAGTTGATGTTGTGGCAGGTTGTCTTAAAGACGGTTTATGAGGTAATCGCTCTTCCTATCACCATCCGTGTCGTAAAAGCTTTGAAATCGCATGAGGGAGAAGATGTCTACGATAATGATGTGAACTATAGTATCTGGAAGATATTTGCATTAAGTTAAACAAAATAAATAGTTAAGCCAATAAGGTTTACTACCCTGTGAGTAGCAAACCTTATTGGCTTAATTTCATTAAAAAGAATATGGAAAGAGAGCAAGAAGGGTTAAAGTCATTAGGTTCACAAACCCAATATAGGATGGATTATGCACCCGAAGTATTAGAAACGTTTGAGAACAAACATCCCGATAATGACTATTGGGTACGTTTCAACTGCCCAGAATTTACGAGTCTGTGTCCTATTACAGGTCAACCAGACTTTGCAGAGATTCGTATTTCATACATCCCAGACGTACGTATGGTTGAGAGTAAGAGCTTAAAACTCTATCTATTCAGCTTCCGTAATCATGGTGACTTCCATGAGGATTGTGTGAATACGATCATGAAGGACCTTATCAAATTGATGGACCCTAAGTATATTGAGGTGACAGGAATCTTCACTCCACGTGGTGGTATCAGCATCTATCCTTATGCCAACTATGGTCGCAAAGGAACGAAGTATGAGAAAATTGCGGAGCAACGCTTTATCAATCATGAGTAACGAAGCAATATAAGGTAGGCTCTATCAAATGCCATCGAAATCAAATCATTAAATCATGAGTTACGTTTTGTTATCTTTCGGACTCTCTTCGACTTAAAATGCCAGTTAACTCAGTTGTTATGCTCGTATAACTTCTTCGGTCACTATCAATTTGCTCTCGAAGATAGCAACGAAATATGACAAAGCTAATTAATAGAACCGACCTAAACTTAACAACGTTTTATTATCTTCTTAATGCTTCTCAAGCCTTGTTCTTCTTTGTTCGGATGTCTCGGACAATTGTTCCCAGCCATTCGGACAACTTGTCCGAGTACTTCGGACAGTCCCTAATCGGTCTTTATACAATAAATTTCTGGTTTATCCAGGATAAAAATGGTAACGTTTAGGCAGGTTCTAAAAAACACCTTTGCCATGTTTTTAGCTTTTAGTAAATCTGATTTTGCTTACTTCTTGAAGAAGCATGGCGGACTATACGACTGAAAGAGTAAGCGAAAGATACCAGATAAAAGCAAAAAAACAGTGAAGAACAATACAAGGAACCATAATTGAACGTTAGTGGGGGGAGAGAATATGCCTTTGCTAAGTCTCATGGAAGTTATTTGTTTACCGTTTTTTGTGAGAAAGAAAATCCCCAAGGCTTATAGGTACACGGAGAAAGTTTGTTTTTGATATTTGACCTATGTGCATTGACTTTTCTTTCCGCTATTTGTTTCTCTATGTACCTTATACAGTGGTAAGTCTTCTTTATCACCCCCTTTCACCTTAAGAGCCTTTTACGAAACGCTCTTCTTGCCGTTTGTAATAGGAAGACCGTTATAGTTGACTGGATGGGTTATGATGAGGCGGTCACATGGTCTATACGAACTAAGGTCTCTCCAATTTTTTAACGGACTATTGTGTAGAAAGAAATACATATAAAATTATGCCTTATCATTGACCTAATTCATGGAAAATTAGTATCTTTGCATTTTAGTTTAGAACCGACGATATTCGTTTTGAAAGATAATAATTAAACATACATACATCGTGGCTGAAACAAAGTACATTTTCGTTACGGGCGGCGTAGTTTCTTCACTTGGTAAAGGAATTATCTCGTCATCAATCGGTAAGCTTCTTCAAGCAAGAGGTTATAACATTACCATTCAGAAATTTGATCCGTACATCAACATTGACCCAGGTACGCTAAATCCTTACGAGCATGGTGAGTGCTACGTAACAGAGGATGGTATGGAGACCGATCTCGACCTCGGTCACTATGAACGCTTCACAGGTATTAAGACCACGAAAGCCAACTCAATGACTACAGGACGTATCTACAAGAGCGTTATTGATAAGGAGCGTCGTGGTGATTACTTGGGTAAGACTATTCAGGTGGTTCCTCATATTACGGACGAAATTAAACGTAATATAAAGCTTTTGGGGCAGAAGTATCACTATGATTTCGTGATTACTGAGATTGGTGGTACTATTGGTGATATTGAGTCAGCTCCGTTCCTTGAGGCTATTCGCCAGTTGAAGTGGGAATTGGGCAAGCGCGCCATTAACCTACATCTGACTTATGTGCCTTATCTTAAGGCAGCAGGTGAGTTGAAGACAAAGCCAACTCAGCATAGCGTAAAGGAGTTGCAGAGTGTGGGTATTCAGCCTGATGTGCTTGTGTTACGTACAGAGAAGCATCTTGATGATGATATCCGTAAGAAGGTAGCAGCGTTCTGTAATGTAGATTTCGACTGCGTCGTGCAGAGTGAGGACCTTCCAAGTATCTATGATGTTCCTGTAAATATGTTGGAGCAGGGTTTGGATGCAGCTATTCTGCGTAAGTGTGGTGAGGAAGTTGGTCCTAAACCAGCACTTGGTCCTTGGAAAGAGTTCCTCGATCGTCAGCGTAAGGCAACCAAGGAGGTACACATCGGACTTGTAGGTAAATACGACTTGCAGGATGCTTATAAGAGTATTCGTGAAGGTTTGTTGCAGGCAGGTACCTATAATGACCGCAAGACAGTTATTACCTTTATCAACTCTGAGGAACTGACAGAGGAGAATGTGGCTGAGAAACTCAAGGGACAGGATGGTATTGTGATTTGTCCAGGCTTCGGTCAGCGTGGTATTGAGGGTAAGATCATTGCAGCTCACTATACTCGTACGCACGATATTCCAACCTTCGGTATCTGTCTTGGTATGCAGATGATGGTGATAGAGTTTGCTCGCAACGTCCTGGGTTATGAAGATGCTAACTCGCGTGAGATGGATGAGAAGACAACTCATAATGTGATTGATATAATGGAAGAGCAGAAGAATATCACCAATATGGGGGGTACGATGCGTTTGGGTGCTTATGAATGCGTTCTGCGTCAGGGTTCACATACTTTCAATATCTACAAGCAAGAGCATATACAAGAGCGTCATCGCCATCGTTTTGAGTTTAATAACGACTATGAGAAAGAATTTGAGAAGAATGGTATGATGTGTGTTGGGCGCAACCCTGAGAGCGACTTGGTTGAAATCGTTGAGATTTCAAGTCTGAAGTGGTATGTCGGAACACAGTTCCACCCAGAGTATCAGTCAACTGTACTCCATCCACATCCTCTCTTCCTCGACTTCGTTAAGACATCAATTGAAAATCAGAAAAACAAATAAATGGATAAAAGAACAATCACAGGGTTTGTACTTATCGCCCTGATTCTCTTTGGATTTGCTTGGTGGCAGCAGCCATCAGCTGAACAGATAGCACAGCAAAGGGCTGAATTTGTAAAGGACTCTATCGCTGCAGCCAAGAAAGCACAGAATGCAAAACTTGCTGCTGCGAAGCAGGAACAGCAGAAAGCTGTACAGGCGGCTGACACTACAGCACTGTTCTATGCAGCGTTGAATGGCAAGGCGCAGGATATTACATTGAAGAATGGTAAGGTTGAATTGACTTTGAGCACCAAGGGTGGTGTTGTGACGAAGGCGATTATCAAGAATTATGTTGGTCATGATATTGCTGTCAAAGATGGCTCAAAGGATCAGAAAGATGTTACCTTGTTTAGTGGTAATGACCAGAGTCTTAACTTTATGTTGGCTGCAAAGAATAGTAATATTGAGACAAAAGACCTTATCTTCACTCCTTCAAATGTGACAGATTCTACCGTTACACTTACAGCTACGGCTGGAGCGGGTAAGATACTCACCTTGAACTATACGCTTGGTAAGGATTACTTGCTTAATATGTCATTGCGTGCTGAAGGTATGAATGGACTCTTTGCTCCAAACTATAACCAGATGGATATCAATTGGCAGGACCGTTGTCGTCAGCAAGAACGTGGTTTTACGTTTGAGAACCGTTATGCTACGCTTACCTATAAGAAGCACGATGGTGGTACGAGTTATTTGAGTGAGACATCTGAAAAGGAAGAAACAACAGAGGACCCAATGGAATGGGTAGCTTTCAAAAATCAGTTCTTCTCTGCTGTGATGATCGCAAAGGATAACTTTGCTACGGGTGCAAAGCTTAAGAGTACACCGCTTGAGAAGTCTTCGCATTACCTTAAGCACTATGAAGCAAATATGAAAGCAGGCTTCGATCCAACTGGTAAGCGTCCTTCTGAGTTCGAGTTCTACTTCGGTCCAAACGATTTCCGTTTACTTCAGTCTGTAGAGAAAGAGAGCAAGTTTAATAAAGAACTTGATATGGAACGCCTTGTTTATCTTGGTTGGCCATTGTTCCGCATTATCAACCGTTGGTTTACGCTTTATGTATTCGATTGGTTGAGTAAGGTTTTCCCAATGGGAGTTGTGTTGATTCTCATTACCTTATTATTAAAGCTGATTACCTTCCCTATGGTGAAGAAGAGCTATATGAGCTCAGCTAAGATGCGTGTGTTGAAACCGAAATTGGATGAGGCTACCAAGCAATTCAATAAGCCAGAAGACCAGATGCAGAAGCAACAGGCTATGATGCAGAAGTATTCAGAGTATGGAGTGAGTCCTTTGTCAGGCTGTCTTCCTATGTTGATACAGATGCCAATCTGGATTGCGATGTTCAACTTCGTACCGAATGCTATTCAACTTCGTGGTCAAAGCTTCCTTTGGATGAAAGACCTCAGTACGTTTGACCCTATCTTCTCATGGAATCATGACCTTTGGCTCATAGGAGATCATATCTCATTGACATGTATTCTCTTCTGCGGTGCCAACCTGCTTTATACATGGTTTACAATGCAGCAGCAGAAAGATCAGATGGTAGGGCAACAGGCTGATCAGATGAAGATGATGCAGTGGATGATGTTTGGTATGCCATTGTTCTTCTTCTTCATGTTCAATGACTATTCATCAGGTTTGAACTTCTACTACTTTATCTCTCTCTTCTTCTCAGCTGCTATTATGTGGACATTGCGTAAGACTACCAATGAAGAGAAACTTCTTTCAATCCTTGAAGCACGTCGTGCAGAACGAAAGAACAACCCTAATAGCAATAAGGGTGGTGGACTCTTTGCTCGTATGCAGGCTTTACAAGAAATGCAGCAGAAGCAGCAAGAAGAACTTCGACGTAAGCAAGATGAACTAAATAAGAAAAAGAAAGGTCTATAACTATGAACAAAAACTTAACCATGGCAATGACTGCGGCTCTGATGATGAGCGGCGGTGTTGCACAAGCGCAAGATGTAAACATCGGACGTAACAACATTACGCTTACAAGTGATCTCATGACTCCTGAGGCGCTTTGGGCTATGGGACGTATCGGTGCTGCACAGGCTTCACCTGACGGCAAACGGATTGTCTATCAGGTAGGCTACTACAGTATTAAAGAAAACAAAGGGCATCAGGTGCTACGCGTGATGGATGCTGATGGCAAGAACGACCGTCTGCTTACTACCTCTGCAAAGAGTGAGAGTGATGCAGCGTGGCTCGACAACAACACATTAGCCTTCCTAACGGGTGGACAATTGTGGACAATGAATGCTGATGGTTCTAACCGAAAGCAGTTGACAAAGTCGGAGATTGATATTGAAGGCTTCCGCTTCTCACCAGACCGTAAGCGTGTTGTTCTCATTAAGAGTATCCCTTACTATGGCACTATCAAGAAGAACCCAAGTGACTTGCCAAAGGCAACGGGTATGGTTATCACCGATATGAACTATCGTCACTGGGACCATTACGTTACAACAAATGCACATCCTTTTGTTGCAGACGTAACAGCTGAGGGTGTTGGTGCAGGTGTTGACGTACTTGAAGGAGAACCTTATGAGAGTCCGTTGGCTCCATTCGGTGGTATTGAACAGATTGATTGGAGCAAAGACTCTAAACTTATGGCTTATACCTGTCGTAAAAAAGAAGGTACACAATATGCTATCTCTACCGATGCCGACATATATATATATAATGTAGAAACTCGCCAAACAAAGAATCTCTGCAAGCCAGCTGATTATGTTGAACCAAAGATTGATGCAACAAAGAGTATGCGCAATCAGGCTGTGAACCATCAGCCTGGAGATATGAATGTAGGTTACGATGTGAATCCTAAGTTTTCCCCTGACGGCAAGTACATTGCATGGCAGAGTATGAAGAACAATGGTTATGAAAGTGACCGCAATCGTCTCTGTGTTTATGACTTGGCAACAGGTAAGAAGACTTACGTAACAGAGAGCTTTGATTCAAATGTAGATGATTATACATGGAGTCCTAATTCCAAGGATCTTTATTTCATTGGAGTATGGCATGCTACGGTAAATGTCTATCAGACCAACCTCAAAGGTGAGGTAAAACAGTTGACAGAAGGCGACCATAACTATGTAAGTATCTCACTGCTTGGCGATAAGAAGTTACTTGCTATCCGTCAGAGTATCTCTCAGGCTAATGAAATCTTCGCTGTTACTCCTGCTAAGAAGGAGAAGGCAAGCGTTCAGACACAGCTTAGCTTTGAAAATAAGCATATCTATGACCAGTTGGCTATGGGTGACGTCAAGTCTCGTTGGGTAAAGACAACCGATGGCAAAGAGATGATGGAATGGGTAATTACTCCTCCACATTTCGATCCAAATAAGAAATATCCTACATTGCTCTTCTGTGAAGGCGGTCCACAAAGTCCTGTTTCACAGTTCTGGAGCTATCGTTGGAACTTCCAGATAATGGCGGCTAATGGCTATGTTATTATTGCTCCAAACCGTCGTGGTTTGCCAGGCTTTGGTAGTGCATGGAACGAGGAGATTAGTACTGATTGGACTGGTCAGTGTATGAAAGACTATCTCTCTGCGATTGATGATGCAGCAACCAATCTTCCATTTGTAGATAAGGACCGCTTGGGTGCCGTTGGTGCTTCCTTTGGTGGTTTCTCTGTTTACTATCTTGCAGGTATTCACAACAAGCGTTTCAAGTGTTTCATCTCACATGATGGTGCTTTTAACCTTGAGAGTATGTACACCGATACAGAAGAAGCTTGGTTTAGCAACTGGGAGTATGATGATGCCTATTGGAATAAGGATAAGACCGAGGCTGCTAAGCGCACATACGCAAATAGTCCTCATTTGAAGGTTGATAACTGGGATACTCCAATCCTTTGCATCCATGGCGAAAAGGATTATCGTATCAATGCCAACCAGGGAATGGGTGCTTTCAATGCAGCACGTCTGCGTGGTATTCCTGCAGAGTTGCTTCTCTATCCTGATGAGAATCACTGGGTATTAAAGCCACAAAACGGAGTTCTTTGGCAGCGTACATTCTTTAATTGGCTTAATCGCTGGTTGAAGAAGTAGTTGGTAAGTAGACAAGTGAACGAGTTTACAAGTAAACAAGATGCTTGATAGTATTAACTCGTTCACATGTTAACTGTAAACTTGTTCACTTTTAACTTATAATCTAACAAACAACTCGTTTACTTGTCAACTCGTAAACTTGTTAACTAATAAATTCATCATGACTGATAAAATTCAAACAACACTGAGAGATTCAGCAGCAATGCGCTGGACGGCTCTCCTCCTTTTATCCCTGGCAATGTTCTGTGCCTACATCTTTGTTGATATCCTCTCTCCAATTAAGGAGTTAATGCAGGAGCAGAGAGGTTGGGACTCAACAGCATTCGGTACTATGCAGGGTTCAGAGACATTCCTTAATGTCTTCGTTTTCTTCCTCATCTTCGCAGGTATCATCCTTGACAAGATGGGCGTTCGTTTCACTGCTATTTTGTCTGGTGCAGTGATGTTAGCAGGTGCTTTGATTAAGTACTATGCTGTTAGTGAAAGCTTTGCTGGTAGCGCACTTGACGTATGGTTTACTAATCATCTTAACCATATTCCTGTCTTTGAGCAGTTAGGCGTTTCTCCTTTCTATGAGGGGATGCCAGCATCAGCAAAGGTTGCAGCCTGTGGCTTTATGATCTTTGGCTGCGGCGTTGAGATGGCAGGTATCACCGTTTCACGTGGTATTGTAAAGTGGTTCAAGGGGCGTGAGATGGCGTTGGCAATGGGGTCAGAGATGGCTTTGGCACGTCTTGGCGTTGCTACCTGTATGATTTTCTCACCTTTCTTTGCTAAGCTCGGTGGTCATATTAGCGTATCTCGTTCAGTAGCTTTCGGTGTAGTACTCATCTGTATTGCATTGATGATGTTCGTCGTTTACTTCTTTATGGATAAGAAACTCGATTCGCAGACAGGTGAAGCTGAAGAGAAAGATGATCCATTTAAGATTAGCGACCTTGGAAAGATTCTTACCAGTATGGGCTTCTGGCTCGTAGCATTGCTCTGTGTACTTTATTATTCAGCTATCTTCCCATTCCAGAAGTATGCGGTAAATATGCTTCAGTGTAACCTTACTTTCCATGAGCCACCTGTAGGTTCATTCTGGGCTTCATCAAGTGTGACCATCGTTCAGTACCTTATTATGCTCGTTGTAGCAGCAACAGCTTTCATGTTCAACTTTATGAAGAATAAGGCTTTGAAGAACGCTATGCTCTTCTTGTCAATTCTGAGTCTTGTTGTTTACTGCTACATGGGTTATATGCGTCAGTCTGCAGAGTCTATCTTTGCCGTGTTCCCATTGCTTGCAGTAGGTATCACACCTATCCTTGGAAGCTATGTTGACCATAAGGGTAAGGCTGCATCTATGCTCGTTTTGGGTTCATTGCTACTGATTATCTGTCATCTCACCTTTGCTTTCGTTCTTCCACAATTCAAGACAAGTCAGGTAGGTGGTGTTATCGTTGCTTATGTAACCATCCTCGTTCTCGGTGCTTCGTTCTCACTTGTTCCAGCATCACTGTGGCCAAGTGTTCCAAAGCTGGTAGATGCAAAGATTATCGGTTCAGCTTACGCACTTATCTTCTGGATTCAGAACATCGGTTTGTGGTTGTTCCCATTGCTTATTGGTAAGGTACTTGATAAGACAAACGTTGGTGTTACCGACCCAACAAAGCTCAACTATACAGCTCCGCTGGTTATGTTGGCTGGACTTGGTGTAATAGCACTTGTCATTGGTCTTACTTTGAAGGTTGTTGATAAGAAACGTCATCTTGGTTTGGAAGAACCAAATATCAAAGCATAATAAGGCTGTAACAAAGGACGAAAATGCGATTATCACATATAATAATGGAATACTTGTAAGTCGATCTACAGCATAAAGATATTTAATTGGATTGTCCTCATAAGTGATTTTTTGCTTGTGAGGACATTTTTTAATGTGACGGAATATTGCATTGTTCCGTTAATGACGCTTCTTTTAGTTCATCCCAACAAGGGATTGAGGCATACCAGTCTCATCATTCCAAACTTATGATTAGCTCATCCACTGAGCTTTTGGACTCCTTTGATTTGCTTAAAATGTAAAGAAAAATCACAACTTGTTTTTCAATAGATGCTTTATTGGAGTTGAATTAACGCCCAATTGAAGTTCAAAAGATGCCCTTTTGAGGTCTTACTAACGCCCTTTTGGAGGCTAACTAAGCACCTTTTGTCACATGCTTTTGTAACTTTCTGGTTGATAGGTGGTTGCGACGATGTGAAAAATGACTTTTTTGAGCATTAAATTGACTCAATTAGAAAGTCTCTTTGTTAATATTTTTCATAATCTTCGATGGTATATAATTGGATAGACTTGAAGTTAACTAAGTAGGGTATATCGTGCGTAAAATAGATGTTGATAGTATGAAAACGAAGAAACTCGTACAGTGATTGTGCGGGTTTCTCCGTATGGACTATCCTTTGTTAAAGGGTTTTGTGTGTTTCTACGCTATAAATAGGTAGAAAGTAGTTTTACTCTCCATCCTCTTCTTCATCCTCCAGAACGATGTCATCCACCTTCATACCCTCGATAGGTAAGGTGCGGTCGATAACAGCATTGTAAGAGATAGAACTCTCGCTGCGTGACAGACCAAGTGGCATCAGCTTGTCGTGAATAACAGACATAAGGTGATGGTTGTTGTAAGCGTAAATCTTCAAGAAGAGGTCATACTCACCTGTGGTGTAGTGACACTCTACAATCTCTGGGATCTGACGCAAAGCTTCAACAACATCATCAAATTTTTCTGGGTTTTTAAGGTTCAAACCAATAAAAGCACAGGTCTCATAACCGATACGTTCAGGGTCAATAATAAATTGTGAACCTTTTATTACTCCAAGGTTTGTTAGCTTCTGAATACGTTGATGAATAGCTGCACCGCTAACATTACAAGCACGTGCAACCTCAAGGAATGGAATTCGTGCATCCTCAGAGATGAGGTGCAGAATCTTTTTGTCAAGACGGTCTAAACTTCTATGTGCCATTATTATCTATGTTATTTTGCATACAAAGTTATTAAAAAACTTCTAATTAGCAAAATGAAATGTTGTTTTTTACAACGAATTACAACTTTATGGCTTACTTCAGTTTATTATTTCTACTCATAGTAGCAGTAAAGTTGACATTCAATACGTTAGCCTCTCTCAAAGCTTGTTTGAGATCCATAATCGTACCCATATCAGCATTACGGTCTGCCTTAATGCTTATGCTGAGTTGTTTGCGCTGTTCTTGAGGTAATGCGGCTGAGAGTTGAATAAGATATTTTTTAATTTCAGGGATGGTCGTGATATTGTCATTTAACTGTATCACCATCTTTTCCCCTTCTACTTGACCCAGCTTGTTGATTGGCCGACCGATATAGATGTGTTGTATACTTGAATTGTTATACATTCGTGAGAGTTCTGTTGCCATTGGCACTTGATACTTTACGTGTACAGTTGTTTTCCTCATGTGAACAACTAACATGAAGAAGAAGAGGATAGAGAATATAAGGTCGGGCATTGAAGCTGTGTTCAATGCTGGGATTTCATGATTTCTGCCACGATAGAATTTCATTTCGGACCTCCTTTATCTGTTTTGTCAGCTGTAGTAACATTATAAACTTCTGATATACGCATGGGTATTTCATCTGTTATTTGTTTCTGCTGTTCATGACTACATAGCTCAAATTCTTTGCCAAAAAGATTGAACGCTTGTTGGTTGCGTAGGGTGTTGTAGGCTGCTACTAACTGATTTTGTACGTGGAGATAAGTATCGTATGAAGCATCGCGATCACTTTGTAATTGGATAAGGTGTCCTTTTCCATTGGTTTGAATGAACTGTGTTACTCGTTGTAGAAGTTCTTTCATCGTCACAACTTTGCCATCAAGTGTAACTTGGTTTTTGGCATCAATAGCAATACGGATAACCTTTTTGCTATCAACGGCAACTGGAGGTGTTTTCGTTTTGTCTATGGCTGGCAACTGGCGTGATAATCCTTTGTCAAGGTCCATTGAAGAAGCGACAAGGAAGAATATCAACAGCATAAAAGAGATGTCAGCTGTTGATGTTGTATTTAGTATAGGCACTTTTCTTCGTTCTCTCTTACGAAACATCATTTCCCACGTCCCTTTCTGTAATAACGTGTCGCACCAAAGGTTACAACTCCTGCTGCAAGGATGAGAAGGAGTAGTGAACTGTTTACAAACATATCTGTCATTCGAAGCCAGAAACTGTCGGTGAAATTCTGCCCATTGACCATCATTGTCTGCGTTGAACCAAAGATAAATGTCAAGAGGAGTATAAGTGCTGTCACACCATAAATGATGTAGGTTATCTTTCTGGCAGGAATACCATTCGTAACTCCCTCGTTTTTGTTAGCGCGTTGTATACCACGAATAACGGCAAAAATAGAAGCTAAAGTTGTAATAACAAGCAATCCCCACATAAATCCAAGTAAGACATCGGTAAGCATAGGTGCATTGAAGGAGGTGTTGCCAGCATAAGGTGTGTCATAACCAATAAGATAGAACGCCAAAAAGACAATAGCTGATAAGGCTACTATCATGTAGAGAACGCGTTGTGATATGCGCTCTTCGTCCATCTTTGCTATTCCTTTTATATTTTTCATACGACCTGTTTTAATTCAGAAGTTATAATTCTGAATTACCATTATGGTTTGTTTTCAACTTGTATTTCATTATCGCATCTAACAGTGAGATGGCTGATTCCTCCATCTGTGCTGTGATATGGTCAATCTTTGAGAGGATGTAGTTGTAGAAGATTTGCAAAACAAGTGCTACAATGATACCGAAGATAGTCGTAATCAAAGCTACCTTCATACCTGATGCAACAATTGTTGGACTGATGTCTCCAGCCTCTTGTATCTGGTCGAATGCCATTACCATACCGATAACAGTACCAAGAAATCCAAGTGATGGAGCCATTGCGATAAAGAGCGTTATCCATGAACATCCTTTTTCAAGGTTTGCACTTTGTACACTACCATATGAAGTGACGCTGCGTTCGATGTTTTCAATAGAATCGTCTATTCGTAGTAAACCTTGATAACAGATGGATGCTACTGGTCCACGTGTGTCACGGCTCAAGGCTTTTGCTTGCTCAATCTCGCCAGCGACAATCATATCTTCCAGTTTACCAACAAATCGTTTAGCATCAATCTCCGAAAGACTTAGGTAAATAATACGCTCTATGCAGAACGCCAAGCCCAACACTAAAGCTAATGCTACCAGCGACATAAATCCCGCATTACCCTCAATAAACTTTCGTTTCAGCGACTGATGTATGCCTGTGTCCTGAGGAGTGGATGTTTTAACGGTTGCGGTGTCAGCAACGCCAGTCTCATTTAGGGCTTCATCCGAAAGTGTATCAGCAGTAGCTGTAGCAGCTGCTCCTGTCGTCGCTTGGGCTGAAACAATAACCGAACAAGAGAAAGTTAGAATCGTTATGAATGAAAACAGTGTTATTAATCTCTTCATGTTAAATACCTATAATAGTCTCCTTTATTAAAATTTTATCGTTTCTTGATTGATTAAAGATAAATCAATCTAAACGATTTTAGCATTGAGAATAACTTGTTATTTATTTCTTTTTATTTTCTGACAGATGTCGAAATATTCTTTTCTTCAGCTTTTTGGGCTTCTTTATTCGCTTCTATAGCATTTTTCTTGCGATGATATTGCATCACTTTTTTGCCAAAGAGGGCAGCCATTGAGTCTGCAGAGAGATAACGCATTGAGCCAGAGTCAAATCCAACAGAGTCTTGTGGAATACGATGTCCCTTTTCATCAATCGTGTCTTTAAAGATGTAGAGTCTGCCATTGAAGATGTGCCAGCTTGTGTAAACAGTCACCTTGGGGTATTCAACAGGACTTTCATCTTCCAAAGAGTTGGCTTTCATAATATAACCTACTGGTGAAGCCTGATTGTAACTCTTTAGTGTAAAACCGTATTCACGTGGTATAAAGAGTGCTTTCTTCATCGAATCACTCATTTCAGCCAAAATCTCTTCTTCTGTTTTCGTTGGGTTTGGCTTTAACTTCGGTAGAACTTGGAAAGTCCAAGTACCCTTCATCTGTTCAAGGTCAATAACCATTACGGCCTCAAGTGAGTCAATGGGGTTAGGTACGATTGCCAATGCATCGCCGATCTGCGGTGTTCCGTAGACCATACCATTACGTTTAGCCGTTACAATGTCAAACTTTATTGGGTCGCCTCCCTCGTTAGGTAGGAGAACAATCACAGAGTCAGAACAGCCGTCACACGCCAATCCATAGCGTGTGCTATCACCTTTTAGTTGGACTTCCACATCAATCGCTCTGCTGTCTCCTGTCGATACCTGATTGTAGCAAGCCGTAAGAAGAAGTAATGTAAAAGCGATGAGAGGAAAAAACAATTTCTTCATGTACTAACTTTTAGACTGCAAAGATAGTCAATTATTGCAAAAATGTTAGCTGTCAGTCGTTTTTTGGAAATTTTTATCTAATTTTGCAGGTCAGATTGCATGTTGCAATCCCTTTATTTAGATAATATATTGAATATATATATGGGAAAGAAAATTCAGTTCAGTCTCATTTATCGAGACATGTGGCAGAGTTCTGGTAAGTTCCAGCCACGCAAGGATCAGTTGGTACGTATTGCACCTATCTTTATTGAGATGGGTTGTTTCGCACGTGTAGAGACCAATGGTGGTGCTTTCGAGCAGGTAAACCTTTTGGCAGGTGAAAACCCTAATGAGTCTGTACGTGCCTACACCAAGATTCTGCATGAGGCTGGTATCAAGACTCATATGCTTGACCGCGGTCTGAACGCTTTGCGTATGTATCCTGTTCCTGATGATGTTCGTGCGATGATGTATCGTGTAAAGCATGCTCAGGGTGTGGATATCACTCGTCTCTTCGACGGTCTGAACGACATTCGTAATATTGCGCCTGCATTGAAGTGGGCTAAGGAAGCTGGTATGACTCCACAGGGTACACTCTGTATCACTACCTCTCCTGTTCATACAATTGAATACTACTGTAAGTTGGCTGACGAGGAAATCGCAGCTGGTGCGGAGGAGCTTTGCTTGAAGGATATGGCTGGTATCGGTCAGCCTGCATTCCTTGGCGAGTTGACTCGTCGCATTAAGGAGAAGCACCCAGACGTACTCCTTGAGTATCACGGTCATTCTGGTCCTGGCTTGTCAATGGCTTCTATGCTTGAGGTAGCTAAGAACGGTATTGATATCCTTGACGTTGCTATTGAGCCATTGTCATGGGGTAAGGTACATCCAGACGTTATTTCTGTACAGAGCATGTTGAAGAATGCAGGCTTTGATGTACCAGAAATTAACATGGATGCCTACATGAAGGCTCGTGCTATGACTCAGGAGTTCATTGATGAGTGGCTCGGCTACTTCATTAACCCACAGAATAAGATTATGAGTTCATTGCTTCTTAGCTGTGGTTTGCCAGGTGGTATGATGGGTTCAATGATGGCTGACCTCGGTGGTATCCGTTCAACTATCAATAACCTCCGCAAGAAGAAGGGCGAGGCAGAACTTTCTGTAGATGATATGCTTGTTAAGTTGTTCGATGAGGTAGCATACGTATGGCCACGCGTTGGTTATCCTCCATTGGTAACTCCATTCTCACAATACACAAAGAACATTGCTCTTATGAACCTCCTCACCCTTGAGCAGGGTAAGGGTCGCTTCGTAATGATGGATGATTCTATGTGGGGTATGATTCTTGGTAAGAGTGGTCGTGTCCCCGGTGAGATTTGTCAGGAGTTGAAAGACCTTGCTAAGGAGAAGGGTCTTGAGTTCACTGATGCCGACCCTCACACCTTACTTCCAAACGCTCTTGACGACTTCCGCAAGGAAATGGATGAGAATGGATGGGATTACGGACAGGATGATGAGGAACTCTTCGAGTTAGCTATGCACCCAGAGCAGTACCGCAACTACAAGAGCGGACAGGCTAAGAAGAACTTCCTCGCCGACCTTCAGGCAGCAAAGGATGCTAAACTCGGCGCAAAGGTAAGTCCAGAGGAAGCCGCAGCATTCAAGCATGCTAAGGCTGATGCTATTGTTTCTCCTGTTAAGGGTCAGCTCTTCTGGGAGTTCCAGGGTGATGGTGAGGCTGCTCCAGCTATTGAACCATTCATCGGTAAGGAGTATAAAGAAGGTGATGTGTTCTGTTACATTCAGGCTCCTTGGGGTGAGTTCGTAACTGTTCCTGCTGCCCTCGGTGGCAAGTTGGTTGAGATCAACGCAAAGCAGGGTGCTAAGGTAGATAAGGGCGAGGTTATCGCTTACATTGAGAGAGCACACGAAGAATAAGAAAAGAATATCCTAAATGGTAGGGCCACGGTTCCTCATTCATGGCGATATAAGTCGTTGGAGTGGGGAAGTGTGGCTTTTTTAATGAATATGGATTATCAGGCAATTATCGATAAATACTATCCTGAGGATAACGAATTAAGACGAATCCTTCTTGTTCATAGTCGTTCTGTTGCAGATAAGGCTCTTGCTATTGCCGACCGTCATCCAGAGTTATCGCTTGACCGTCAGTTTATAGAGGAAGCTGCTATGCTACATGATATTGGTATTGTTCGTTGTAATGCTCCTGGCATACAATGCTTTGGTACCGAGCCTTATATTTGTCATGGTCGTATTGGCGCTGATATGTTGCGTGCAGAAGGCTTCCCTCGACATGCCCGTGTTTGTGAACGTCATACGGGAGCAGGTATAACGCGCAGCCAAATTATCGCACAAAAGCTACCACTTCCAGAACAAGATTTCCTTCCTGAAACAATGGAAGAAAAGGTCATTTGTTATGCAGATAAGTTCTTTTCTAAGACACATCTTGATAAAGAAAAGACTGTTGAGCAAGCAATGGCAAGCCTTTCTAAGTTTGGAGAGGAAGGACTTGCTCGTTTCCGAGCGTGGGTAAAAATATTCTAAGCCTTTTGATGGGTGTCACCTTACGTGCGTTAATGCTTCAAACGCTTTTGTTCTTTTTTCAGAGTTGTCAAGCCCATAGTGATGCATAACACATTATTTATTTATTATATTTGGAATAGTTTAAGTCATTATTTCTTTGTACTTTTGTCGTATGATAAGAAAGAATCCCTATACAGAGGAGAAATACAAGCATTATAAGGTGACGGAATCTGCTCTGTTGCTTGAATGGTTGTTGGCTAATCTGAATGAGAGCAAGAACAAGGTGAAAGCAACGCTACAGAACCGTGGTATCAAGGTGAACAGCAAGTGCGTTACGCAGTTCGATCATCAGCTGAAAGCTGGTGACAAGATATCAGTCAGCAAGAGCAAAAAGAACGATTTGTTCCACAGTCGCTATGTGAAGATTGTCTATGAAGATAAATTCTTGGTTGTGGTTGAAAAGAACATTGGTATACTTTCGATGGCAGCAGGTCATTCCTCGTTGAACGTGAAGACTGTTCTTGATGATTATTTCCGCAAGACAAAGCAGAAATGTTCTGCTCATGTTGTGCATCGCCTTGATCGTGATACGTCGGGATTAATGATTTATGCAAAGGATATGCAAACCGAGCAGTTGCTGGAGCATGACTGGCATAATATTGTTTACGATCGCCGTTATGTGGCTGTTGTAAGTGGTGAGATGGAAAACGATGAGGGGACGATTGCCAACTGGTTAAAGGACAATAAGTCATATATTACTTATAGTTCACCTGTGGATAATGGCGGAAAATATGCTGTCACGCATTTTCATGTACTTGACCGTACGGTTGCGCATAGTCTCGTGGAGTATCAGTTAGAGACAGGTCGGAAGAATCAGATTCGTGTACATTCAGCCGACATGGGGCATCCTGTCTGCGGTGACATCAAGTATGGAAATGGCGATGATCCGCTGCGCCGACTTTGCTTGCACGCATACGTGCTTTGTTTCTATCATCCTGTTACACACCAGCGCATGGAGTTTGAAACACCAGTGCCGGCCTTGTTCAAACATTTATTCAAGTAATAGAAAAACTCCGCTGTAGGAAACAATATTCTCGTATTTTGATATCTTTGTCATGTCGTGTAGATTTATACTACTTTTTTTGACATTAAAAAGTTAGTGAAAATTCTGCAAACGCAAAACTCTGAGGAACTTTATTGTTCCTCAGAGGCTTATAAATATGTTGACAAGAAATTGTGTATCTGGTTGTGGAATTAAGGATACTCATAAGGAAAAAATAAGAAAAAAGATATGAATCCAAGGCTGATAACCCCAAATGTTATCCAAGATTAATATAGATTTGTGTATTTTTCTTCTGTTATATAGTATAACGATTTGATACGAAAAGAGTATCTACAGAATATTACAAAGCCTTTGTAATCTCTCTACAAGCGCCTTGTAATTTCTCTACAAAGCCTTTGTAATGTTCTGTAATGCCACCTCTACCATTCCCGTTCGTCCTTGTAATTATCGAAACAGGCTCCTTCTGCGTATCCATAAGCTATGAAGATGCTGTTGATATATTCCTGTTCAGCAGGTGTAATGCCTTTTTTACCATTACGACGAACGTAGTAAGAGCCATTCCCGAAGTGCCTAACAAGCGTTCCTCGTATCCTCGCAATATCGGTTGCCAGTACTTTGTCGAACGTATGTCCCATTCCGTAAGCTATGCGTACAATACGGTCCGCTTTATAGTAGTCACAGTTTTCTCCACCGTTTACAGACGGATTTACGCATTGTACGATTTTCTCTTTATTGATGTTTTCGCATGCAACGATCTGGCGCAGGCATGTCTTAGCCTTCTTGCAGGCTGTGTTATAGCATAAAAGATAGTGTTTCGGGGCATCTTGATACTTGTTCTTGTTTTCCATTTCGGTTGTAGTTTCTTGAAATTTCATATTATTCACGGTGTTTCCTTTTCATGTATGGGATTACAGAATACAAAAGTAATAAATTCAGTTTGTATTCGAGTGAATATAGAGCGATAATCTTTCAGAAAGGTAGAGCTTCTGTTAAGATGGTTTAATAGTGATTAGTTATTATATAGGAGCTGTAAAATGATGTTAAAATCAAGGTGCGGTCGTTTGCGATATAAGTTTCTTTTTATATCTTTGCAATAAAAAGTAATGGTTTAGTCGATTTTAGGTAAAAAAAGATTGTAAGGATAAGTAGTTCGTAATAGTATGATAAGGGGGCGTGGCACGGATAATAGTTGATGATGGAAGGAAGTGATGCGCCCCTTATGAATATTCATAGGATGAACAAAGTAAAGATTATTTTCTACTATTCAAAGGTGTATTATGGCTCTATACAGATGTAGCTCATCTTGCGTTTAGCCGTTTGACTGCTTGAAGTTTGTGGCGAAAATGCCTATAAGGCTTCGTTTCTCTGAAGAATTCACGAATCTTTGTGGTGCTATCTTTTGGCGTGGTAGAGTAGGTAGATATAGTCTTTACGTATTAAAAATAATATTGTAGAATTTAATAAAGAATTAAGAATTATGGCAACAGTTTATGATTTCAGTTTGAAAGACAAGAAAGGTAACGAGGTAAGTCTCGAGGCATATAAGGGTAAGGTACTCCTTATCGTAAACACAGCAACAGGTTGTGGCTTCACTCCACAGTATGAGGATTTGGAGGCAATGTATCGCAGTCTGAAGGAGAAGGGTCTTGAGATTCTTGATATCCCATGTGATCAGTTCGGTCATCAGGCACCAGGTACAGACGAGGAAATTCACGAGTTCTGTACAGCAAAGTTTGGTACTGACTTCCCACAGTTCAAGAAGAGTGAGGTGAACGGTGCTAACGAGCTTCCTCTCTACACTTGGTTGAAGAGTCAGAAGGGCTATGCTGGTGGTGCTTATGAGGAGAAGTTGGCTGCTATCATGGAAGACCTTTACAACAAGGCAAACACAGAACCACGCAAGCAGAACGACATTCAGTGGAACTTTACAAAGTTCCTCGTTAACCGCAATGGTGCGGTTGTTGCACGCTTCGAGCCAACAGTTGACCTTAAGGAGGTTCAGAAGGCTGTTGAGGCTGCATTGTAATCAGTACTGACAAGTAAGTTTTTATAGCCCTAAATGGGGTAATGGTTAAGGATTTGTAGTTCTTAGTGGGGTTAAACTATAAATGAAATCTTCCCATAAAGCAGATAATGCAGGGAGGTGAAGTTTTTGGTTTAACCCCATCTAAATTCACTTATCCTTTTTTATATAAGTTCAATGGGTAAAAATGTCTGTAATTATTGATGAATTCCGCAAAGAGGTCTATGAAGTCGTTTCATCTATTCCACGTGAACGTGTGCTGAGTTATGGACAAATAGCGTGGCTTATAGGCTATCCAAGGCATGCTCGCTTGGTAGGAAGGATACTACGTGAGGTCGCTGAGACAGAAGCCTTGCCTTGTCATAGGGTGGTGAGTAGTTCTGGACGTATGGCTCCTTGCTGGTTTGAGCAGCGTGGATTACTTGAAAGAGAGGGGATTACATTTCGTCCTAATGGCAGTGTCGATATGAAAAAATGGCAATGGAGACTTGAAAAATAATGTTTCTATTGTCATTTTTGGATCTATGGATAGAACAAAGGAAAAGAAGAGCAAAGTCAAAGTGAAGTATATTTCTTTTTGATTTATGTCCGTCATTCCTTTGTAGACTGAAATAAAAGCATTAATTTTGTAGGCATAAAAAGAAAAGCAAATGCAGGCAATGATTTTTGCAGCCGGACTCGGTACCCGTTTGAAACCGCTTACTGACACAATGCCAAAAGCGTTGGTAAGGGTAGGCGGTGCGTCACTGCTTGAGCATGTAATCAGGAGATTAATAGATGCTGGATGCAGTCGTATGGTTGTCAATGTACATCATTTTGCAAACCAGATAACAGACTATTTGGATGCACACAATTATGGTGTGGATATCCATGTGTCTGATGAAACAGAGCAGCTCCTTGACACTGGTGGAGGTATCAAGCGAGCTGCTTCGCTTTTTGATCAGCATCAGCCAGTGCTGATTCATAACGTGGACATATTAAGTAATGTGGATTTAGCTGCCTTCTATCGTCATGCTTTAGAAACAAAGGCAGATGCTCTGCTATTAGTAAGCTGTCGTGTGACCCAACGTTATTTAGTATTTGATAATGATATGCGTTTGGTAGGCTGGACAAATGTGGCTACAGGCGAGGTAAAGTCACCTCATGCTGAGATACGTCAGTTGCATTTCGTATCACCAACAGAGGAAGAAAGTTCTTATTATCAGAACAACTGCTACCTCTGTGCCTTCTCTGGTATACACGTGTTAGCTCCCTCTGTGGTACAAACTGTTGAGGCTGTTGATAAGGATAAGTTCCCAATTATGGACTTTTATCTCAACAACTGCGACACACTTGATATCCGTGGCGAACTAAAAACCGACCTTCATCTACTTGATGTAGGCAAACTCGACAGCTTGCAAGCTGCTGAAGACTTTATTGCAAATTCAGAGTATCGAAGCTCTAAGACGGAGAACTGATATTCTTAAAATACATTCATTTACATGCAACAGAAGATTATCATTTTGGATTTCGGCTCACAGACGACACAGCTTATTGGTCGTCGTGTGCGTGAGTTGGATACCTTCTGCGAGATCCTCCCTTACAACAAGTTCCCGAAGGATGACCCATCTGTGATTGGTGTGATTCTTTCTGGCTCACCTTATTCCGTACATGACCCAGAGGCTTTCAAGGTAGACCTCAATCTGTTTATCGGTAAGATTCCTGTTCTCGGTATCTGCTATGGTGCTCAGTATATCTCTTATTCAAATGGTGGTAAGGTAGAACAGACGGGCTCACGAGAGTATGGTCGTGCCAACTTAGAGCGTATCGACCTTAACAACCCACTTTTCGCAGGCTTTGAGAAAGGCTCGCAGGTATGGATGAGTCATGGTGATACGATTACTGCTATCCCTGAGGATTACGATATTATCGCCTCAACAGGTGATGTTAAGTATGCTGCTTTTGCATCAAAGACACAGCCAGTATGGGCAGTTCAGTTCCATCCAGAGGTTTACCACTCATTGCAGGGTAAGCAGATGTTGGAGAACTTCGTTGTGAATATCTGTGGTAGCAAACAGGAGTGGAGTGCAGCTTCGTTCGTAGAGAGTGCTGTTCAGGAAATTCGTGAACAGGTAGGTAACGACCGCGTTATCCTTGGTCTTTCAGGCGGTGTTGACTCTTCTGTTTGTGCAGTATTGCTCAATAAGGCTATCGGTAAGAACCTTACTTGTATCTTCGTAGACCACGGTATGCTCCGTAAGAACGAATTTACAAAGGTGATGGATGCTTATAAGGGACTCGGACTGAACGTTATCGGTGTTGATGCATCAGATAAATTCTTTAAGGATCTTGAAGGTGTTACTGACCCAGAGCAGAAGCGTAAGATTATTGGTCGCGACTTCGTTGAAGTGTTCAATGCTGAGGCAAAGAAAATTACAGATGCTAAGTGGCTTGCACAGGGTACGATTTATCCTGACCGTATTGAGAGTTTGAGCATTACGGGTATGGTTATCAAGAGTCACCATAACGTGGGTGGACTTCCAGAGGAGATGCACCTGCAGCTTTGTGAGCCACTTCGTTGGCTCTTCAAGGATGAGGTTCGCCGTGTCGGTTATGAGCTTGGAATGCCAGAGCGTCTTATCAAGCGTCATCCATTCCCAGGTCCAGGTCTTGCTGTTCGCATCTTGGGCGATATCACTCGTGATAAGGTTCGTATTCTTCAGGATGCTGATGATATCTATATAGAGAAGATGCACAACTATACTATGTCAGATGGTTCAAGTCTTTACGACCACGTTTGGCAGGCAGGTACAGTGTTGCTCTCTACGATTCGTTCCGTAGGAGTGATGGGTGATGAGCGTACGTATGAGCATCCAGTTGCTTTACGTGCTGTTACGTCAATGGATGCAATGACAGCTGACTGGGCACATCTTCCTTACGATTTCATGGCAGATGTTTCCAACGAAATCATCCGTAAGGTGAAGGGTGTTAACCGTGTATGTTATGATATCTCTTCAAAACCACCTTCAACAATCGAGTGGGAGTAAGATAGAATATTGACAATATCGAATGATAGGGGTGCGCTTGCGTCCCTATTTTTCTTTATACAATATCATAAAGGAAAAAGAGTGAAGAAATGATTTTAAGCTTTGTTACACTGCAATATGTCGTTTGTTCTATTAATAATCAGGGTGTAAAGCTTTGTTTTTGTTGGTTAATTCTATCATAGTTCCCTGTCTATAACAAATTATTTACGTGAAAGAAAATATTTCTTTTCATGAAGAAAAATATTTATGTTCATGATAATAAATATTTCTTTTCATGAAGAAAATTCGGAGATAACACTTTGTTGATAGAATAACGGATAATATTCATGGTATAAAAAGCTGTTTTAGTCATTTTATAAGGCTGATATTAGATAAACAGGGGGTGGAAAGTTCAAGCTATTCAGTTATGTTAAAGAAGGAGAGTTGTTGCTGTTGTCAATAAAAAAAGCCGAAGACTCATTGCGATTCTTCGGACTTATTATATTTGTTTTTCAGATAGTTACTTACTTGTTCTTTAGCAAATCACGTATCTCAGAGAGTAGTTTCTCCTCGTTCGTTGGTTCAGGTGCTGGAGCAGCTGGCTCCTCTTCTTTTTTCTTAGAGAGCTTGTTGATGCCTTTTACCATCATGAATACACAGAATGCGATGATAAGGAAGTCAATCAATGTCTGCAGGAAGTTTCCATAGTTAATGGTTGCTGGAGCTGATGCAGTTATACCAGGGATGTCTACTTCGGGAAGAGTCCATTTTAGGTCTGAGAAGTTAACACCACCGATAAGCCATCCGATAGGAGGCATGATGATGTCGTCAACAATAGATGAAACAATCTTGCCGAATGCACCACCGATGATTACACCGACAGCCATATCAACGGCGTTACCCTTTACCGCAAAGTCCTTGAACTCTTGAATAAGTTTGCTCATAAAAATTTATTTGTTGTTAATTTATTGATTCGACCCGCGTTTCAATATCCTAAATACCCTTTCTTTTGTCACATAGATATTGCAAACTTGCATTGTTATTTTGCATCTTGTTATCCATGTATATGACATGACTCATTTTTTATAATATTTAAACGCTAAGCGACTGCAAAAATAAAAAAAAAATTGTATCTTTGCAATCGTAAGAAAGGAAATCTTCTATAAGAAGGTAAAAGGGAATTGTTTTTATAAACTTTTATAAATAATTTAAAGTAAAATGGTAAATGTAGCTATTAACGGCTTTGGCCGTATTGGTCGTCTCGCATTCCGTCAGATGTTCGAGGCTGAAGGTTATGAGGTTGTTGCAATTAACGACTTGACAAGTCCTAAGATGCTTGCTCATCTGTTGAAGTATGATACTGCTCAGGGTGGTTTCGCTGGCAGGTTCGGTGAGGGTAAGCACACTGTAGAGGCTACTGAGGATTCTATCATTGTTGATGGTAAGGAAATTAAGATTTCTGCTGAGAAGGATGCTGCTAACTGTCCATGGGCTGCTAACAAGGTAGACGTAGTTCTCGAGTGTACTGGTTTCTATACATCAAAGGAGAAGGCTTCTGCTCACCTCCAGGCAGGTGCAAAGAAGGTAGTTATCTCTGCTCCAGCAGGTAATGACCTCCCTACAATTGTATTTAATACAAACCACAAGACTTTGAAGGCTGAGGATACAGTTATCTCTGCAGCTTCTTGTACAACAAACTGCTTGGCTCCAATGGCAGCTGCGTTGAACGCATACGCTCCAATCCAGTCAGGTATCATGTCAACAATCCACGCTTACACTGGTGACCAAATGATTCTTGATGGTCCACAGCGCAAGGGAGACCTCCGTCGTTCACGTGCAGGTGCTTGCAATATCGTTCCTAACTCAACTGGTGCTGCTAAGGCTATCGGTCTCGTTATTCCAGAGTTGAATGGTAAGTTGATCGGTTCTGCACAGCGTGTTCCAACTCCAACAGGTTCTACAACTATCCTTGTAGCTGTTGTTAAGGGTAAGGACGTAACTGTTGAGGGTATCAACGCTGCAATGAAGGCTGCTTCAACTGAGAGCTTCGGTTATACTGAGGATCAGATCGTTTCTTCTGATATCATCGGTATGCGTTTCGGTTCTTTGTTCGATGCAACTCAGACTATGGTAAGCAAGATTAGCGATGATTGCTATCAGGTACAGGTTGTTTCTTGGTACGACAATGAGAACTCTTATACTTCTCAGATGGTTCGTACAATCAAGTACTTCGCAGAGTTGAAGTAATACCAACCGAAAGGCCATCTGCAATCCTCTCTTGCGTAGAGACTGATTGACGGATAAATATTAGTCCCTGTCAGCTTGCTGGCAGGGATTTTTTTGTTATCTTTGCGACATGAAGAACGAACAGATAGGTGAGGGTACGGCTGCAGGTATAGCTCTTGACAAGCGAATGATAACCATTCTTGGTCCTACGGCTTCAGGAAAGACTGATCTTGCAGTTCATTTAGCAGCTCGGCTCAACGCTGAAATTATCAGTGCTGATAGCCGTCAGGTTTATCGTGGCATGGATATCGGTACGGGTAAAGATTTGGCCGATTACACAGTTGAAGGACATGCAGTACCTTATCACCTTATAGATATATGTGAACCAGGTACGAAGTATAATCTTTTTCGCTATCAGCAGGATTTCCTTGATAGCTATGAGAATATACGGAGTAGGGGAGTGCTGCCTATTCTCTGTGGCGGTACAGGTCTTTATATTGAAGCCGTATTGAAGGGTTACAGCCTTTCTCCAGTGCCGCAGGATCCTGAACTGCGTAAGGCATTAGAGGAGAAATCGCTTGAGGAACTAACGGCAATGCTCGTTGATTTGAAGGCAAAGAATCATTCCGTCATGCACAACAAGACAGATGTCGACTCTTGCCAGCGTGCTATTCGTGCGATAGAGATAGAAACCTATAACCTCACAAAGCCGACGGAAGAACGGCAATGTCCACCAATTGACTCTTTAATAATAGGTGTAGACATAGATCGTGAGGCGAGAAGAAAGAAGATAACTAATCGTCTGAAAGTACGTCTGGAGGAGGGAATGGTTGACGAGATAGCTGGACTATTGAAGCAGGGAATACCTGCGGAAGACCTTATCTATTATGGTTTGGAATATAAGTTTGTGACGGAATACCTCATAGGGAAGCTGTCTTACGACGAGATGTTCCGACAGTTAGAAATTGCCATTCATCAGTTTGCTAAACGGCAGATGACGTGGTTCCGTGGTATGGAACGTCGTGGTTTTACGATTTATTGGGTAAATGCTGCACAAAAGATGGAGGATAAAATTGAAGAAATATTGAGCTTATGGTAGAGGAAGGAAGATGGGGCATCATTTATTGTCCAAAGGGAGGATTGTTTGCTAATCCTGTAAAGCGTTGGGAGCAAACCGAACGCTGTTTGCAAGCACACAATATACAATATGATATGGTGCAGAGCGAGAAACCACGTAGTGTGGACAGACTCGTGCGAATGCTGATTAGTAATGGTTATAAAACGATTATTATCTATGGCGGTGACTCCGCATTAAACGATGCTGTCAACTATCTCATGCTTTTAGACCCAAAAGAGCGTGAGCGTATTACGTTGGGAGTTATTCCGAATGGCGTGTTAAATGACTTTGCTCACTTCTGGGGTTTTGATGAGTCGCGCTTGGAACAGACAATCGCTTGGCTTAAACAGAAACGTGTAAGGCGGATAGATATTGGCTGTATTCGCTATGAGAATAAGAAAAATGAACGTTGCCGTCGATATTTCCTTAACTGTGTAAACATTGGCATGGTGGCCAATATTATGAGTCTTCGTCGTCGTATGCGCCACCTCTTCGTATCTCGTACAATCTCCTTTATCCTTTCTTGCTTCCTACTTCTGTTCCAGCGCATGGATTATTTGATGTCACTGAAAATCAATACAGATAGTATTAAAGAGCGTTTGATGACGGTTTGTATAGGTAATGCTCAGGGCTATGGGCAGACTCCAAACGCCGTTCCTTATAATGGTTTGTTAGATGTTTCAATTGTTTCTCAGCCAAAGATGTGGCAAGCAATGGAGGGAATGTATCTTTTGTTGCGGGATAAAATACTAAATCATCGTAATGTGATGCCTTATAGAACGCAGGAATTGAGTGGGCAGATAGCTGAGCACACACCAGTCAGTGTAGATGGTCGACTATTGAATGGTACGCCTGTTGGTACGTTCACAGTGAGTGTTGAGAAAGAAATTGTTAACTTCCTTATTCCAGATTAATCATCTTACTTATAATTAGTTATAGAGATTATCTAAACTACTTATAAAGATGTTGAACGCTGCCTATGAGTGTTTAGCAAAGTGCTCTTGTGTAAGTAGATTTTAATGGCTTTTTCTCTTTTATTTTAGAATTAGTAACGTTCTCTTCTTTCCCCTTCTGTTAGTGTGTTATTGTTCCGCACAATATGTGCGGAGGCTTAGCACGAATGGAGTTGGTGGTTAACACGTATGGTGTTTATTAGAATGATAGTAACTGAAACTAAAAAGTAAACTTGTTATAAGAAAAGGACTGTATTACTTTCTATGTGTTATTACTTCAAACATAGGAAACCAAATATTTCTAAGATAGGAATGGAAAATTCATAGGGGAAAGTTTATTGTACATTAATAATTGAAAATATTATCTTACTTTTAATGCCATTATGAAAAATATTTGTATCTTTGAAGTGCCAAATGGCAATGTCTGTAAAGACTTATACCAGAAATAAATAAAAACCAAACAATAAACCTTAAAAGACATGAGCTACTTAAAATTTGAAAAAGCTCTGATGACCAATCTTCAAGATTCGCTTCCCAAAGAGTTGTTGAGAACCAATCGCTCTGGTGCCTATTCTTGTTCGACGGTTGTTGATTGCAACACACGTAAGTATCATGGATTACTTGTTGTGCCAGTTCCCGAACTGGACGATGAAAATCATGTTCTGCTGAGTTCGCTTGACCCTACCGTCATTCAGCATGGTGCATCATTCAATTTGGGTTTGCATAAGTATCAGGGCAACAACTTTAGTCCACAAGGACATAAGTATATTCGTGAGTTTGACTGTGATACAGTGCCTACAACGCTTTATCGAGTAGGTGGTGTCCTGTTAAAGAAAGAGGTTGTCTTCCAGCACTATGAGGACCGTATATTAATTCGCTATACCTTATTGGAGGCACATTCAAAGACAACTTTACAGTTCCGTCCGTTCTTGGCATTCCGTAGTGTTCGTCAATTCACACACGAGAATGGTGCTGCTGACCGCTCGTATGAGGTTGTAGACAATGGAATCAGTACTTGTATGTATGCAGGTTATCCATCGCTTTACATGCAGTTCTCAAAGAAAAACGAGTTCCACTTTGAACCTTATTGGTATCGTGGTTTGGAATATCCAAAGGAGCAAGAGCGTGGTTATGCTTCTAATGAAGACCTGTATGTTCCTGGTTATTTTGAGATGAACATCAGTAAAGGTGAAAGTGTGGTATTTGCTGCCTCAACAACAGAATGTCATACATCATCATTGAAGAAATTGTTTGAAAAGGAAGTAGAATCACGTAGTCCACGTGATAACTTCTTCCATTGTCTTGTCAATGCTGCTCATCAGTTCCATAATCGTACGAAGAACGATGAACGTTATATCCTTGCAGGCTATCCATGGTTTAAGTGTCGTGCTCGTGATCAGTTTATTGCTTTACCAGGACTGACTTTGAGCATCGAAGAACAAGACTACTTTGAACTTGTGATGAAGACTGCAGAGAAGGGTCTACGTGAGTTTATGGAAGGCAAACCGCTCACAGTGAAAATCTATGAGATGGATAAGCCTGATGTCCCACTCTGGTGTATATGGGCTATTCAGCAGTATGCAAAGGAAGCTGGTAAGGAGCGTTGTAGAGAACTCTACATGAACTTGGTACGTGACATTGTGGATTATCTCATAGCAAGCAAGCATCCAAACCTCACTTTGGATGATAATGGATTGCTCTATGCTGATGCGAAGGGAGAAGCAATTACATGGATGAACTCCACAGATAATGGTCAACCAGTTGTCCCACGCTCTGGATATATAGTAGAATTCAATGCCCTTTGGTATAATACGCTGCGCTTTACAGCAGCCATGGAAATGGAATGTGGCAACGAGGAGCGTGCAAAAGAACTTGAAGCACTTGCAGAGAAATGTAAGACTTCGTTTGTTGAAACATTCCTCAACGAGTATGGCTACCTTTATGATTATGTTGATGGGAAGATGATAGATTGGAGTGTACGCCCGAATATGGTGTTTGCGGTCGCACTTGATTATTCTCCACTTGACCAAAAGCAGAAAAGAAGTGTGTTGGATGTATGTACACGTGAGCTACTTACGCCAAAAGGACTACGTTCCCTCTCTCCAAAGAGTGGTGGATATAATCCGATGTACACGGGTCCACAGCATCAGCGTGACCTTGCTTACCATCAAGGAACAGCTTGGCCATGGTTGGGTGGCTTCTATCTTGAAGCCTGCTTGAAACTTTATAAGCAGACACGTCTTAGCTTCGTTGAGCGTCAGCTGGTAGGTTATGAAGACGAGATGATTAACCATTGTCTTAGTACACTACCTGAACTTTTCGATGGAAATCCACCATTCAGTGGTCGTGGAGCTATCTCTTTTGCCATGAACGTAGCTGAGGTACTCCGTACGTTAGAATTACTTGAGAAGTATAAATTTTAATAGGAGGAACCAGTATGAAAGTTTTAATGTTTGGATGGGAGTATCCTCCTCATGTATATGGTGGCTTAGCTACTGCTAACTTTGGTATTTCAGAAGGTCTTCATGCGCAGGGCGACATCGAGACAATACTCTGTTTGCCACACCCTTTTGGTGATGAAGACCGTACATACGCTGAGATTGTGGCAATGAATCACGTGCCAATCGCTTATCGTGAGCTTAGCTATGATTATGTAAAGAATCGTCTTGGCAACATTATGTCGCCAGAACTTTACTTTAAGTTGCGTGAGCACATCTATGCAGACTTCAATTATATGCACGTCAACGACCTTGGTGCAATGGATTTTGCTGGAGGTTATCCTTCTAATCTGCACGAGGAAATCAATAATTATTCGATTATTGCAGGTGTTGTTGCACGTACATACGATTTTGATATTATTCATGCACACGACTGGTTGACTTATCCTGCGGGTATTCACGCTAAGCGTGTGTCAGGCAAACCTTTGTGTATCCATGTGCATGCAACTGACTTTGACCGTTCGCGTGGTAAGGTTAATCCAACCGTATATGGGATAGAAAAAGATGGTATGGATAATGCTGATTGCATCATGTGTGTGTCAGAGCTTACTCGTCAGACGGTTATCAATCAGTATCATCAAGACCCACGCAAGGTGTTTACGGTACATAATGCCGTTTATCCATTAGCAAAGGATATTGCAGATATGCCACGACCCGACCATAAGGGTAGGGAGAAAGTCGTGACATTCCTTGGTCGACTGACAATGCAGAAAGGTCCAGAGTATTTTGTTGAGGCTGCCAATATGGTGCTTCATCGTACACGTAACGTACGTTTCTGTATGGCGGGTTCAGGCGATATGATGGATCAAATGATTTATCTTGCAGCTGAACGAGGTATTGCCGACCGTTTCCACTTCCCTGGTTTTATGCGTGGAAGTCAGGTTTATGAATGTCTAAAAGCCTCTGATGTTTATGTAATGCCATCTGTGAGCGAGCCTTTCGGAATCTCTCCTTTAGAAGCAATGCAGTGTGGTACACCAAGTATTATCTCAAAGCAAAGCGGTTGTGCGGAAATTCTCAACAACTGTATTAAGGTAGACTATTGGGATATCCATGCGCTTGCGGATGCAATCTACTCTATTTGTCATAATGAGAGCTTTTTCGATTACCTCTCTGTAGAGGGTAAACGAGAGGTCGACCAGATTACATGGGAGAAGGTAGGAGCATGGATTCGTGAACTTTATCTTCGCACCTTAGGCTGGCAATAAATGCCATGAGAGTACTAATAACCTTTTTAAAACTAAAACAAAAAGATAATGAAAACAATCTGTTTATATTTCGAAATACACCAGGTAATTCACCTGAAACGCTACCGCTTCTTCGATATTGGTACCGACCATTATTATTATGATGATTTTGAGAACGAACGTTCAGTATCAGAAATCGCGGAGAGAAGCTATATGCCAGCATTGGAGACACTGCTGCAGATGATTAAAGACAATGGAAAGGCGTTTAAGGTAGCCTTCTCACTTTCGGGTGTAGGTATTGAGCAACTTGAGATGCATGCCCCACAAGTTCTTGACAAACTGCAGGACCTGAACAATACTGGCTGTGTTGAATTTCTTGCAGAACCTTATTCTCATGGTTTAGCATCATTGGCTAACGAGGAAAGTTTTAGGTCAGAAGTGAAGCGTCAGGCTAAGAAGATTAAGGAGTATTTTGGACAGACACCGAAGGTGTTGCGTAACTCCTCACTTATCTATAGTGACGAGATCGGTTTGATAGCTTCACAGATGGGCTTTAAGGGTATGCTGACAGAGGGTGCAAAGCATGTCTTAGGTTGGAAGAGTCCACATTATATATATAATTGTGCGCTTGCTCCTAACCTAAAACTTCTGTTGCGTGATGTAAGGTTGAGCGATGATATTTCTTTGCGTTTCAACAATTCAGATTGGGAAGGTTATCCTCTATTTGCCGATACATATGTGGCTGAGATTGCGGCTCTCCCAAAGGAGGAGCAGGTAATTGGTCTCTTTATGAACCTTTCAGCACTCGGTATTGAGCAGCCATTGTCAAGTAATATTCTTGAGTTCTTCAAGGCGTTGCCAGCTTGTGCTAAGCAGTGTGGCATCACTTTCTCAACACCAACAGAGATTTGTATGAAGTTGAAGAGTGTTGACAGCCTTTATGTACCAGACACATTGAGTTGGATGGACGAAGAACGTGATGTCAGCACATGGTTGGGTAATCCGATGCAGCGTGAGGCATTCAATAAGTTGTATAGTATTGCAGACCGTGTACGAATAGCTAATGACCCACGTATCAATCAGGATTGGGACTATCTGCAGGCAAGTGATAACTTCCGCTTTATGTCAACCAAACCTTCACGTGTGGGTATGGACCGTGGCATCTATGATGGTCCATTTGATGCTTTCACTAATTATATGAATATTCTTGGCGACTTCTTGAATCGTGTCAATACGCTTTATCCTGCTGAGATTGACAATGAGGAGTTGAATGGTTTGCTCACGACCATCCGTAACCAAGGCGATGAGATTGAAATGAAATCTAAGGATATAAGCAATCTTCAGGCAAAGGTTGAGAAATTGGAGGCAGAAGGTGACAAACTTCGTGCACTGTTAGAGAAGAAGACTGCTGCAAAGAAGGCTGCTGTTCCAAAGACTACAGCTAAGAAAGCTTCTGCAAAGAAGGTTGTAAAGACAGTTGCTGAAGAAGTTAAGACTAAGTAAGTTTCTTATATAAACATATATATAATGCTCATATAGCATGCTGATGGTTTCATCGGATGTGCTATATGAGCGTTTTTTTAGTTCTTTCGTTAAATGCGTTGATGCTTGTTGTGTATTGTAGAGTTGATGACTTATGCTTTTTTGTTGGAGACAATTGATTGATACTAATTCGAAAAACCTTTACAAAACTCAAGGAGGACAACCTATATACAGGGGATAAAACATGTGAAAAAATCAGCTTTGTAACTAACAGGAAATCAGGGGGTTATAAATCCACTTGCAAAAGGTGCTTAATTGGACCTCAAAAGGGCGTTAGTTAGACCTTTAAAGGGCATCTTTTGCAAGCCAGTTGGGCATCTTTTCAAAGCTAAATGAGCATATATAGATTTTGCAGTGTGCGAAAATGTTTTACATATCTATGGGATAACAAGGATGATTTAGACTGTTGTAAGATTCGAAAATGATTATGAATAGCTATGAAATCATTTCCTTTTTTAGTTTTGTCAGCTTGTTGTTTATTTCTTCTCTGTGACCATCTGACTTACATTGTCATATCATAACAGCATATAAGACTATATTTTCCTATCTATGCATTTAACGAGAGATTCTTTTCGATCTTTTAAGTTCATATATACATAACCTAAAGGAGTTCTAAAGATCATTGAAATCCAAGCTTGTTAGCAAACCTTTGCGTATTATTTATGTGATAAATAAATGAGAAAAGGCTGTTGATGATGTTCTAATTAGGCTTGTTTTAGTGTGTTATTTAAAGTTATTAGTGCTATTCATAACTGTTGTTAGAAGTGTCTTATTAGGGAGTGGGGGTTGTTATTATTTTGTTTTATCAGCAATGTTGTGAAACCAATATGAAAGTTATTTGTTCTCTATGGGTACACAACACCAGCGAGAAACCTTGAGCATTACGCCTATTCCAGGGATTTCTTTAAGGAGATAATACTTTTTACTTGAGCGAACCAATCGTCCAGTCAGACCCTTTAATGGTCCGAACTTTACAAGAACTTCATCTCCAGCTTTCATTTGTGCTTCCTCAGAAGAAAGGAATTTGCGCATCGTTATTTCAGGATTACACATCAAGCGAAATTCATACATCTGGTCGTGAGGGATGAGAGCATGGTCTCGTGATTCCTTAGATTTCCTTACGATGCTAACCTTATAGTTCGCTTCTTGAACAATCTTTTGAAAAGATACGTTTTCTTCTGGTTGTTTTATAAAGAGAAGATTTCTAACAACAGGACGTAAAACAGAAATAGGTCTACCACCATCTCCTTCCACGTCAACATATTGTTCTGGAACAAAACATTCCAAACCATGACTTGTAAAGTAGTTTTTTACCTCTTCAAGCTTTAATGTGAAAAGCCTTAATGCATACCAAGGTGCTCCATCATCAATGATTCCTTCCATGTAGCTTTCCGCTTTTGTCATAGTATGTGCAAAAATGTTTACTTGTTAAATGTGTAACCAATTGGCTATAATTGTTCTCCCGTCTGGTGTTAGTACACTCTCTGGGTGAAACTGAATGCCATAAATGTTATGTGTTTTGTGACGTAATGCCATTATTAATCCTTCTTTGCTCTCGGCTATTATTTCCAAGCAATTAGGGAAGTTAGTTCTTTCTATAACCCAACTATGATATCGCCCTACTGGGAATTGTTTTGGTACACCTGCAAACAACAGTGTATCAATAATCTGTGTTATTTCTGTAGTTACGCCATGAAAGACGTCAGACAGATTCCTTAATTTTGCTCCGAAAACCTCACCAATAGCTTGATGCCCTAAGCATACTCCTAAAATGGGTTTTACACCAGCATAATGCTTTATAACCTCTAATAGTAATCCCGCTTCCGAAGGAATGCCTGGTCCAGGACTCAAGAGAATGCGATCGTAGGCATTTAAATCTTCAAGATTGAATTGATTGTTACGCACCACTGTCACATCAGCTCCTAATTCTTTTATGAGATGAACAAGGTTATAGGTGAAGGAGTCGTAGTTATCAATGACAACACAATTTGTTTTCATTTGTGTCTTAAGCCTCTAACTAATTGATTTACCTTGTTTTCTCAAGAAAATCCTTTAGTAATGTTACATCCTTTACAGCAGGTGCTGTCTCGAATTTCTCATTTATACTGATGCCATAGAACTGAGGATGAGTAAAACGTTTGATTTCATCAGCCTCTTCAGTACCAATATTCCCACTTACAAGGAAAGGAACCTTACCATCATAAGCTTTCAAAACGCTCCAATCATTTGAATTATTTTGGATGTCAAAGAGGAAATAATCAATCCCGTCTTCATACTCCTTGTATTTCTCTATATCCTCACGCTTTGTTATAACAAGACGCTTCATGATTTTAATTCCAGCATGAATGTCTGGGTCAAGGGTGTGACGAAGGTTGTTTACCATCACCATACTCTCTTCTCCGTTAAGCTGAACGATATCAAGTTTGAAGTTGAAGACGCGTGTAACAATATTCTGTGGCATGTCATCGGCAAAGACACCACAAAGAATTGGTCTTTTACTCTGTTGGGATGGCTCATTTGAAGATAAGTCAGACAAGCTGCTATAATCTGGGATAATACCAGCACATGATGAAATCTGACTGACATAACGTTCGCTCTTAGCTTGGAAATCCAGTCCTATCCAGTCTATACCAAGCTGAGAAACTTCGTGAATATTGTGGGCATCACGCATGCCGCATACCATTATAATCATATTGATATAGAATTCTCAAATACTTTTACGCTACAAACTTACATAAAATTATCGAATTATACGCCTGTGAAATGAAGAAAAGCTCTTTTCTTGAGGGGAATGATAGATAAAAAGGAGTGATATAAATGCATTCCTATAAAATCAGAGACTAATAATACATAGAAAGTGGAAATATTCTTGTCGAACGATATAATAATATCTCTTATGTAGCGTTTAGAAGACATGATAACTCTCATTAATACTCTTTTGGCCTATGGTTAGAATATTTACTTCTGAAGAACTTAAGCCGTCTGAAAAGACGCTTAATCTTATCCGACAGATAGCTTATACCTATCGTGTTATTAAAATCAATGAGAAGATGCAAACCTTTTGCTTGAACTAATATTTATATGGGAATAATAGTATCACCTTCTTTGCTCTCCGCTGACTTCCTTCATTTGGATAAGGAGATTGAAATGATTAATGAAAGTGAGGCTGATTGGCTTCATATGGATGTTATGGATGGCGTCTTCGTTCCTAATATTTCTTTTGGCTTCCCTATACTTGAGGCGGTTGGTAAAGCCTGCAAGAAGCCTATGGACGTACACTTTATGATTGTTCATCCAGAGAACTATATCCAACAGACTGCTGATACAGGTGCAGCTATTATGAATGTGCAGTATGAAGCTTGTGTTCACTTGCATCGGACGATACAAACAATTCATGCTGCAGGGATGAAAGCTGGCGTGACGCTTAACCCTTCAACGCCTGTCAACGTTCTTGAGGATATTATTTGTGATGTAGATATCGTTCAGCTTATGAGTGTTAACCCTGGCTTTGGTGGACAAAAGTTCATTGAGAGCAGTATCAAGAAAGTGCAACGTCTACGTCAACTGATTGAACGTGAAGGTAGTAATGCATTGATAGAAGTAGATGGAGGGGTACAAGCTGATACGGCTCCTCGTCTGGTTGAAGCTGGTGTTGACGTTCTTGTTAGTGGTAGTTATGTCTTTAAAGCAGCTGACCCTAAGGATAAAATTCACTCACTCAAGCAATTGCATAGATAAACTTAATCATGAGATACGAAAATACCCTCACTTGTTTCTTAACAATTTTGTTGAAACAAGCGAGGGTACTTTGTGTAATTAAGAAACGAACTGTTTTTGTTCTTATGTTAATTGCAGGCTTACCTTATGTTCGCGAACCATTCTTCTCAAGTTGAATATGGCATAGCGCATACGTCCAAGACTGGTGTTAATGCTAACACCTGTTGTCTCTGCAATCTCTTTAAACGACATCTCTTGATAAAAGCGCATAAACACTACCTCACGCTGGGTTGCTGGTAGAAGGTTCATCATTCGCTTTACGTCAGAGAGTGTCTGACTGTTAATAAATTGACACTCAATGTTGTCAATAACAGTGTCATCGCCACCAACGTTTGATAAATCGTTGTCCTTAGGTGCATCAATCACCTTGTCGGCACGCTGCGCACGATACCAATCCATAATAACATTATGAGCAATGCGCATAATCCATGCAGAGAATTTGCCAGTTGGTGAGTATCTTCCCTGTTGCAACTTCGTGATAATCTTCACGAAAGTCTCTTGAAATAAGTCGTCAGCAGCATCCCTATCACGCACAACGAACAGAATATACGAAAAAGTTTCGATTGATTGCGTGATAGCAACAAATCGAAAGCATCGTTGCTTCCTTCAATGTATGACAATGCCAACTGCTCGTCGGTCATCTCATTCAGATTCTTCATTTTCAATTTTCTTTCTTATGAAGTAGAAGTATGTCGATAGGCTTTTCTAATTTTATATCTATTTGGGATTGCAAATATAATCAATTTTCTTTTTTGCTGCAAATCTTTTATATAAAAACTCACTCTTCCAGCCAATCGCTTGCCTGTACGTGCTTTTTCATTCCAGGTATTCCTAAGTATTTCTGCTTAAGACCAAAGAAAGCAATATGTTTGCCATAGTTCTGGGGATTATTGCCCAAAGCAATCTCTTCTTTCATTTGTTTGTTGACCATCTGAATGGAAATAACATTTTCAGGGTCAGTTTCTTCAGGACTGTCAGCTAACAGGATAGCAGCGTCATAGGTGAAAGGCGGTTCCCATTCAGCCTGTTTAATACTTCGTTTGCATGCACCAACGATATAACCATGTACCCAAACTTCATTATTACCGAAGTTTCCATTAATGAATTCTTCGACTGTATAGATTTGCGAATGGTCATCAGGTGATTGGGTAGGGGAGTGTTTCTCTGTTTCTTTCCTATGTTCATCATCAGATGGTAAAATCGTTTTACCACAGCTAAATGGAAATATGACCACTAAAAACGTGAGAAGGAGTTTAGATATCTTCATAGAATTAAGTTTAATAATTTGGTACAAAGGTACGTAAGATTTGTAATATGTCAAGTCTGTGTTCTGTTTTCTATATTGTTAGGGATACAAAAAAGAGGTTGGTGCAGGAAGCTACCAACCTCGAAAATGATTTAGCAAAATATCTAAATCAATGAAAAACACTTCGCAAATATAGAATAAATAATAGAACAAAGCAAATTTTATCAACAAAAAAAATAGTATTTAACATTGTAAGCGTACACATTTAGCTATTTGTCAAGGTACGTGTACTTTCAAGAAGAACAAATATAAAATTATACATTGAATTATAATTGCATATATCATAATATTTGTCTAAATTTGCATAGTGATAAAATCTTTTTATTAATTAAACAAAATTATCAAAATTCTACGATTTGCTTTTATTGCAGTTAGTTCTTTATCTTTTGCACAGAAGACTGTGACCTTTGAGGCAGGAAAGGATAAGGGAACTGGTCTGACCGTTGTGAAAGATGGTGTTACTATCACTCTCAGTGCAGGTAAGGTAGACGATAAGTTTTCTTATCGCTTGTACAAGAATGCTACAACAACAATCACTTCGTCTGCAGCAAACATTACCAATGTTGTCTTTATATGTGATACATATAAACAAAAGGATGGTAAGACATTCTTAGGTGATGGCTTCGATTCATCTATGGCAGGATTGACAATATCTGCTGACAAGGTTAACGTAACATGGACTGGCGATAAAAATTCTGTAGAGTTCAAGACCCCTAATCATTAAGTACGTGTTAAGAAGATTACTGTTACTTTGAAGAATGATCCTACAGGTATTAACGAAGTTAGCAACGGTGCTGTGAATGAGAGTGCACCTATCTATAATCTCGCAGGTCAGCGTGTAAGTAAGGATTATAAGGGTGTAGTTGTACAAAACGGTAAGAAGTTTATCAAGAAGTAAACTGCTTATTAGTGCTGTTTGGTTAATCTCTCCCATAGAATAGAGCCTCATTAGTTTCTTATCATATAAATGGAGACATTTTTGAACGCGTCTTCTAATCTTTAACCGATGTGTTGAGTGTCCGCACATATGGTGTTGATGCTTAACACAGGTGGTGTTAATGCTTAGCACACATGGTGCGCTTGGTGAATACCAATGATGTTATGCTCAACTACTATGCAATATACTTATTAGGTAGAAGCTGTTAGTGGTTAGGGCAAGGAAATAGTCTCTTCTAAGATGAAACGATATAGTTTGTTGATAGAGAGATAATTTGGAGGAGTTTGCGGATTAAGTGATAGCATAACTTGTTTAGAATAAGTGAGTAGTAAAGGCTTTTGTTATTCGTTTAATCATATAAAAATGCACCAAAGAAGCGATATGTTCTTTGGCACATTTATTTTGTCTTATTCTTAGATTAGAACTCACTTGTAAAGTGGAAGCGGATATGCTCAAAGTCTTGTTGAGCCATACTTAGCACATAGCCAGAGTCTGCGAGGAAAACGTCGCGTCCCTCAATATCCTTTGCCATATATTGATACTTACGCTTCTTGAAGTTTTCTAATTCTTTCTCGTCATCAGCTTCAATCCAACAAGCTTTGTAGAGGTGTACTGGTTCCCAACGGCACTTAGCATTGTACTCATGTTCCAATCGGTACTGGATAACCTCAAACTGGAGTTGTCCAACGGTTCCTACAATACGACGGTTGTTGAATTGGTTGACAAATGATTGTGCCACACCTTCGTTCATCAGCTGTTCAATACCTTTCTGGAACTGCTTAGACTTCATTGGGTCGTCGTTCTCAATGTATTTGAATAGCTCTGGTGAGAAGCTTGGTAAGCCACGAAAGTGAAGAATCTCTCCTTCTGTCAGTGTGTCGCCAATCTTAAAGACGCCACCGCTATCTGGCAAACCAACGATATCACCAGGGTAAGCCTCTTCTACTGTACTCTTACGTTGTGCCATGAACTGAGTAGGGGAGGAGAAGCGCATTGTCTTACCATTACGAATATGGAGGTAAGGCTGGTTACGTTGGAACTTACCCGAACAAACCTTACAGAAGGCGATACAACTGCGATGGTTAGGGTCGATATTGGCTGTAATCTTGAAGATAAAACCAGTAAACTTAGGCTCAGTTGGTTCCACCACACGTTCTTCTGCCTTAGTAGAACGTGGGTTTGGTGCTATCTGAACGAAACAGTTAAGAAGCTCTTGTACACCGAAGTTGTTCAATGCTGAACCGAAGAAAACGGGTGCAACCTCCGCACGACGGTAAGCTTCAACTTCAAAGTCTGAATAAACACCATTAACTAATTCGAGGTCATTGCGTAATTGTTCTGCAAACTCTGCACCCACTTGTTCATCCAATTCGTTGGAGTTGATATCTACCTCAACTTTCTCTGTCACACGCTGTTTGTTTGGTGTGAAGAGGTTCAACTGATGTTCGTAGATGTTATATACACCCTTAAATCGTTGCCCTTGACCGATTGGCCATGAGAGAGGGCGTACGCTGATTTGAAGTTCTTCTTCTAATTCATCCAATACTTCAAAAGGATCACGACCCTCACGGTCCATCTTATTGATAAAGATGATAACAGGTGTGTTACGCATACGGCACACTTCCATCAGCTTACGTGTCTGTGCCTCTACACCCTTTGCAGAGTCCACAACGATGATTGCAGAGTCTACAGCCGTCAGTGTGCGATAAGTATCTTCGGCAAAGTCCTGGTGACCAGGAGTGTCGAGAATGTTTACCTTGTACCCTTCGTAGTCAAACTCCATCACAGATGTTGATACCGAGATACCACGCTGCTTCTCAATATCCATCCAGTCGGATGTAGCTGTCTTGCGTATCTTATTGCTCTTCACCGCACCAGCAACCTGAATCTGACCACCAAAGAGAAGGAACTTCTCCGTCAGCGTAGTCTTACCAGCATCTGGGTGAGAGATAATGGCGAACGTTCGCCTGCGTTCTATTTCATTCATTTGTTTTATAATCTTTGGGAGTACAAGAATAGTTTGTTATTGTTTAAGTGCAGCTAACAGATTCCTCTTTATATTTTTGAGAAAGGTTAGGTCTTAACACTTTCTGACTAATCTTGTTTTTAAGTCCCTATTATTTATCTTGTTCTTGTAAGCCTTTCATACACTTCTTTAGCGAGTCAACCCAATAGGGAATCTTTATGCCGAAGGTCTCTTTAATCTTTGTCTTATCAAGGACTGAATAGGCTGGGCGTTTAACTGGTGAAGGGAACTCGTCACTGTGGCAAGGCAGGATCTCACAGTCCTTATTTCCTGCAAGTTCTGCAATCTTTATCGTGAAGTCATACCAGCTACATACACCCTCGTTAGAGAAGTGATAGATACCACTGTTACCTTCATACTTACGATGCTCAATGATGTCATAGATGACCTCTGCTAAGTCGCCTGCATAGGTGGGAGTACCACATTGATCAAAGACAACCTTCAATTGAGGTTTTGTTGCTGTGAGATTTATCATTGTCTTAACGAAGTTATGACCGAACTCACTATAAAGCCATGCTGTACGAAAGATGATATGATCCACACCCGTAACCTGAATCTTCTCTTCACCATGTAGCTTTGTTTGGCCGTAAATACCAGTCGGAGTACCCTTCATGTCTTCTTTACAAGGAGTGTTATATGGGTCGCCACCAAAGACATAGTCTGTGCTGACATGAACCAGTAAGCCATCTACTTCTTTCATTGCCTTGGCAAGGTTTTCTGGTGCAACAGCATTAAGCAATTCAACAATCTCGCCTGCTGTTTCTGCTTTGTCCACATTAGTCCATGCAGCGCAGTTGATGATACATTCTATCTGATTGTCATGTACCATCTTGCGGATATCTTCCAAATTAGTTATGTCTAACTTTGTATACCCCTCACACACGTCAGTGAAGATATAGTGGTCTTTACTCTGCTTAGATGCGAGCTGTATCTCGTTGCCAAGCTGTCCGTTGGCTCCTGTAACTAAAATATTCATAAGCAATCTCTGTTATTCTTCGCCGAAGTTTAAGCCTTCAGTCTTGTCCTTTATATAGTAGTCTGATAACATACCTATGAAGGTTGTTATCTCGTTAAGTGCACGAGTCGTCTCGGGAGTAATCTCCTTTTTCTGCAGGCGGAGCATCATCACTCCATAAAGAAGGTCGAAACAAGTTTCGATCTCACTCTTTCCTAACTGCGCAGCAACACTCTTTAAGCGTTCATCATTTGTACGTGCCATCTTGTCTGCTGTACGTTTTGTCTTACCTCTTAGTTCAACAATGAAAGGCAGAATACGATAATATTCAGCAGAGTAGAACGGAAACTTTGAAGATTGCAGTAACTGTGTGTGCAGTTCAGTAAGGTCCTGCATGAGTATCTTGTTTATCTGTAAGTGTCCACCTTCACGACAACCTTCCTGATTCATCATTCGTACGAGGTCACCAAACCAGTCTTCCTCTTCCTCTTTTGTTCTTCTGTATACTGAAACTGATCGATATATTCTTTACGGATTCGTGCCAATGAACAGTCGTACGCACGGATAGTATCTTCAATCTGCCACATATAAAGCAGATATTCTGCTATGCTCTTTTTTCTTAATTCCTTTGCAACAAACATAAAATCTTTCTTTGAAAGTTATCCTTAGTCCATCAAGTTGTCAATAGTTGGTAAATGATAGAGATTAAATACTGTTCCTAAAAGCATAATGATAGAGAACAGGATGACAACAGAGCCTATAACCTTATTTATAATAAGAATACCATTATCATCAAACTTACCTCTGATCTTATCAATCAACCATGATAAGCCATACCACCATAGTAATGCACCAGCTGGAATACATGCAAAACCGATAATCATTTCTAATGGTCGGTCGGGCTGAACAAATGCAAACTGTGCGTATGAGGCAATAAAGAGGAAGATAATCAATGGGTTGGAAAGTGTTACTAAAAAAGCAGTTACGCCATTATGAAAAAGAGTCCCCTTTTCTTTTCCACTTTTATGAGCTTTCTTCATAGGGTTGGATTTGAAACTATAGATTCCGAATAATAAAAGTAGTATACTACCTGAAATCTGAATGCCAAGCTTGTAGGTCGGGTTTTCTAAAGGTCCCATAATGAAACCCATTCCTAACCCTACGATGAGTGCGTAAATAGTGTCACTTACAGCTGCTCCGATACCAGTTATAAAACCATACCAACGACCCTTGTTCAAGGTTCGATGTATACATAATATTCCTACTGGACCCATGGGGGCTGAAGCAATAATACCAATGAGTAGTCCCTTAAAAATGAAATCCAGAATATCTAATTGAATGGGAAATTGCATGCCTCTTATTTTGGGTGCAAAATTGCAAAAATAATATGAGATAAGCAAATTTACCTAACAAAACTTTGTAGAATACCACTTTTTTCATAACTTTGCCCATAGTATATTAAACTAAAAACTTATTATATCATGGATATATTAGAGCAGAAGCCAGTTGTTGCTGGATTGGATAAGCCTTTTGTTATTGGCTTGGACTTAGGTGGAACAAATGCTGTGTTTGGAGTAGTTGATCAACGTGGTCAGGTACTTGCGACAAACTCTATAAAGACACAGGCTTATAAGACTGTTGACGATTTTGTAGAGGCAGGTGTAGAGGCAATAAGACCTCTCGTTGTAAAATACGGTGGAATTAGCCAGTTCCGTGCTATGGGTATTGGTGCACCAAATGGTAATTTCTATCGTGGAACGATAGAGTTTGCACCGAACCTTTCGTGGGGTCACGATGGTGTAGTGCCATTGGGAGACATGTTTTCAAAGAAGTTAGGTATTCCTGTTGGACTTACCAATGATGCAAATGCGGCAGCCATTGGCGAGATGCAGTATGGTGTAGCGCGTGGTTTGAAGGACTTTATCATGATTACCCTCGGTACGGGCGTAGGATCTGGTATTGTGATCAACGGTCAGATGGTATATGGCTCTGATGGCTTTGCTGGTGAGTTGGGTCATGTCGTAATGGTACGTGATGGAAAGGGTCGCACTTGTGGTTGTGGCCGTAGAGGTTGCTTGGAGACTTATTGCTCTGCTACTGGTGTTGCACGCACTGCTCGTGAGTTTTTGAAGGAAAGCAAGGAAGAATCTTTGTTGCGTGAGATTAAGTCAGAAAATATAACATCTTTGGATGTTTCTATCGCGGCTGGTCGTGGTGATGCACTTGCTAAGCGTGTTTACGAGTTCACTGGTAAGATGCTGGGTGAAGCTTGTGCAGATTTCGCAACTTTCTCTTCTCCAGAGGCGTTTATCTTCTTCGGCGGTCTGACTAAAGCTGGCGACTTATTGATGGAACCTATCATACGTTCTTACAAAGAGCATGCATTAGAAATCTTCAAAGATAAGCCTAAGTTCTTGATCAGCTCACTTGACGACGCTGCAGCTGCTGTTCTTGGTGCTTCAGCTATCGGTTGGGAATTGTAAATTAAGATAAAAAGTTTAAGATTTACATAGGTTTATACATACAGTTTGTTTGTATATATGCTGGATAGAATCTGAAACTTATAGATTATAAAGTAGGGACAAACGCCCTTGTGAGTCGCTCTTCATAACGAAGATTTAATGATTTGCGAGGTTGTTTGTCCCTATTACGTTTTATGATTTCTCCTAATAGTAGGTAGTTTAGTGCTCAATGCTATTGGTGTTTACCATTCACACCATTGGTGTTAACCCTCCACACCATTTGTGTTTTCCATCAACACCACAGGTAATGACTAACAATACATTGACTAAAGATGAGAAATGAGATTCATTACAAAGATGTATTCGGAGGCTATTTGTCAACTTGCGCAGTGAGTTTTTACAGAACATTGCTATCTTTTAGGTGGGTTCTATTGATTACGATCGAACTCAAATCATTAAATCATGGATTATGTTTTGTAATCTTTCGGACTCTCTTCGGCTCAAATAGCCAGTTCACTCTGTCGTTATGTACGCATAACTTCTTCGTTCAATAGCAAGTTGCTCTCGAAGATAGTCTTGAAATAAGACAAAGCTAATTAATAGAACCAACCTTTAATACGCTTTCTTTTTATAACTTTTGTTTTGTGTTCTCGTTTTTTTACTCTAACTTTGCGTTTACTAATAATACTTAGAAAGAATATACAAGAATAGACGATGAAACAGGAAGACGATATCAAGAAAGCCATCGAGGTGATGAGACAAGGTGGTGTTATCCTTTACCCAACCGATACTGTTTGGGGTATAGGTTGTGATGCTACCAATGCGGAGGCAGTGGCAAAGGTTTATGCTTTGAAACGTAGAGACGATTCAAAGGCACTTATCTGCTTGGTCGATTCTGATAATCGCCTTCAACGTTATGTGCGTAACGTGCCTGATGTTGCTTGGCAGCTGATAGAGGCTGTTGAGAAACCTACAACGTTGATTCTTGATGGTGCTGTAAATCTTGCACCAAATCTGATAGCTGAGGATGGCTCTATTGGTATTCGTGTTACGAAGGAGGCATTTTCTCGCGAGTTATGCTATCGATTCCAGAAAGCAATTGTCAGTACATCGGCAAATGTTAGTGGTGAACCTGCTGCACAAAATTACTGTGACATCTCACAAGAGATTCTTGATGGCGTTGATTATGTCTGTCAGTCAAGACGTCAGGAGCACAAACCACACACACCATCCAGTATTATCAAGTTGGCTACTGATGGCGAAGTAACAATCATAAGAAAATAGTTAAGAGGATAGATGAAAGTATCAGATAGTCTGGGACTTATATCTCGGCTTGATAATTGGCGAAAGAATCATGTTTCTAATCGCGAACTGGTCTTAGTATTAGCGTTTGCGATTGGCTTTCTTGCTTCTTTGGCTGCCTATATTCTTCATGTAATTATCAAGGTGATAGAGGAGTTGGTGACCTCTGGGTTTCATGTTACAACCATAAACTGGCTCTATCTTATCTATCCTGTCGTGGGTATTTGGCTAACGAGTTTGTTTGTTAAATATGTTGTACGTGATAATATCTCACATGGTATAACACGTGTCCTCTATGCTATTTCTACGAACCAATCTCGCTTGAAAGCTCATAACACCTGGTCGTCTATCGTTGCTTCTGCCATAACGATTGGCTTTGGTGGTTCGGTAGGAGCAGAGGCACCTATCGTTTTGACAGGTTCGGCAATAGGAAGTAATTTAGGGCGTATATTTAAGTTAGACAATCGCACGCTAATGCTCCTCGTCGGTTGTGGTGCAACGGCAGCTGTATCAGGTATCTTCAAAGCTCCAATAGCTGGTTTGGTCTTCACACTTGAGGTGTTGATGGTAGATTTAACGATGGCTTCTCTTTTGCCTATCTTGATAGCCTCGGTAACAGCAACGTGTTTCTCCTATTTCTTCACAGGAGGTTCGGCAATGTATCATTTTCAGATGGACTACCTCTGGGGACTTGACCGTGTTCCACCAACAATCCTTTTGGGTATTGCTTGCGGATTTGTTTCTCTTTATTTCATGCGATTGATGTCGTGGTGTGAGAATGGTTACGGGAAACTCTCTTCACGACCTTATATGAAACTTCTTGTGGGTGGTTTAGTACTTTCTCCGCTTATCTTTCTCTTTCCTTCTCTCTATGGTGAAGGCTATAATAGTCTGAGATTGTTTATTGAAGGTAAGACAGAAGCTGACTGGATGCAGGTGATGAGCGGTTCAATGTTTGCTGGAGAGACGAAATTCCTTCTGCTGTATGTGGGCTTTGTTACGATGACGAAGGTCTTTGCAACCAGTGCAACGAATGGGGCAGGTGGTTGTGGTGGAACCTTTGCTCCTTCTTTGTTTATTGGTGGCTTTGCTGGTTTCTTCTTTTCCCGATTTTGGAATATGCAGCAGCTTGGTGTATATATTCCTGAGAAGAATTTTACCCTTTATGGTATGGCAGCCGTTATGTCAGCAGTCATGCATGCGCCATTAACAGGTATTTTCCTTATTGCAGAGTTGACAGGTGGCTATCAACTTTTCATTCCGTTAATTATTGTGACGGTTTGTTCTTATCTTACCATTAATATTTTCGAACATCATAGTATTTATGCTGTTCGTTTGGCGAAGCAGGGAAAACTTCTTACGCACCATACAGACAAGTCTATCCTCACTTTGATGAGTATGGATAAGATTATCGACCATGAATTTACATCGGTTGATCCTGATATGGAAATGGGAAAACTTGTTCACGCAATTAGTGCAAGTCGTAATGACTATATTCCTGTACTCAACGAGTCTGGTAAACTCTTGGGTGAGATAGATATTAATAAACTTCGTCATATAATCTTCCGTACAGAGCTTTATCATCGTTTTCATGTTAGTCAGCTTATGACGCCACCAGCTGCAACGCTTGGTGTCAATGATCCAATGGAAGATGTGATGAAGACTTTTGAACGTACGGGTGCACAATACTTACCTGTTGTGAACATTGAAGGACAGCTGGTTGGCTACATATCACGTGCTCACCTTTATAGTATGTATCGTCAGTTTGTAGCAGATTTTAGTGCTGAGTAGGGCTTGTGTCAACTACTCTTCACTTTATAATCTTCCACTTATTAAAACCTCAAAGGCAATGAAAAAAGAAAATATACGCATTGTTTTCATGGGAACCCCAGAGTTTGCTGTGGAATCATTGAAGGCATTAGTTGAGAATGGTTATAATGTTGTAGCTGTTGTTACCCAACCCGATAAACCTGTGGGTCGACATCAAGAGACGCTGCAGCCTTCACCAGTGAAACAGTATGCACTTGCACATAATCTGCCTGTCCTTCAGCCTGTCAAGATGAAGGATGCTGACTTTATAGATGAGTTGCGTTCATATAAAGCTGACTTGCAGGTGGTAGTAGCTTTCCGTATGTTACCTGAGATTGTCTGGGGAATGCCTCGGTTAGGTACATTTAATGTTCATGCAGCCTTACTTCCGCAGTATCGTGGTGCTGCTCCTATCAATTGGGCGGTCATCAATGGTGAGACGGAAACGGGGGTGACAACCTTCTTCCTTGATAAGGATATTGATACCGGTCGTATTATTCTTCAAAAACCGTTTGCCATTCATGATACAGCAGATGTTGAGCATGTCTATGATGGGTTGATGTATTTAGGAGCAAAGATTGCCATGGAAACAATCGACCAGATAGCGTCAAAGTTGCCAGATGATTTGGATAATGTTGATTTCCCTGCTGTTCTTGATAGCATCAGTGCCCCTCAAACCTGTGAGAATGTGGAGCTTCCTACTGCACCAAAGATTTTTAAGGAGACTTGTGAAATCAATTGGAACCAATCTGCTAAGAAGGTTTACAACTTTGTACGTGGTCTCAGTCCTTATCCCGGAACATGGTGTACACTCTGTCCTATTGTCGACAAGGGTGAGAAGCCTTTGGTAATGAAGGTTTACAAGACAGCAAAGTCAGACCTTCCTTCTACCGGAGTGCCTGGTACGCTTGTTATAGAGAAGAACCATCTGTATGTTAACACCTCTGATAATCGCTTAGAACTTCTCGATATTCAGCTTTCTGGTAAAAAACGAATGGATGTCCGCTCGTTTTTGAATGGTTTTAAGGATATAGAGAAGTACCGCTTCCAGACAGAATGACGATAGTTTAGACAGAATGACATAAAGACATATTCTTCAATGACATATTTAATATGGGATTTGTGGGTTGTGGATTAAGATAGCTTATGTATTTCTGTCTGATATATACTCCACATTTTTAAACCAAGCAACAAAATGTGTCACTAAGGAAATATGTCTTTATGTCATTCTGTCTAAACTATCGTCATTCTGTCTTGCTCTATAGCTTCACTGGCATTGTTACTTGTAGTTCTGTGAAGTCTGCCTTCGTTGCATGTGCATTGACGCTAAAACCTAATGTTAGGTTCTTTAGTTTTGGAAAACTATAAAATACACCTACTTGTTCATGATAAGGTTTCTCCAAACCATGATGTGCTTTGTAACCCATGTGTCGATAGAGGTAATAGCCTAAACTGACACGAACAGACATATTTCCGTAGAATACTTCATGGCGAGCTTCAATGCTTGCAGACCATGGGCTATGTTTCTCTCCTGTGTAGCCATTTTCCTTGTCATAGCGTGCCACTCTACTGGCATAATCTCCATAGAATAAGCCAATGCCAACGCCAGATGCCCATCGGCGAGCATAACGATAGAGTAGGTGCGTGTGGAAAGAGTAAGCTCCGTAGAAAGTAAAATGCTCTTTACGATAATTAGGATCTCCCTGTGGAGTGTTAAATTGCGTTTGGTGCCAATCCTCAAGCAATGTTTTACCACCTATTCCAAAGGTAAATTCTGTAAACCAATACTTTTGGAAGGGTTCTTCAAGGTGCGTGTTTCTCTTTGCTACCTTTGTTATTTGTTTCTCTGGTTCATATACAATCCCAAGGAAAGGACCTAAGTAGTTAGCTCCTTTATTAGGGCGCGCCATAGCTCCATTGCTATGATGTGCAAAGTCTAATCCCGCTTTTACACTCCATTCCTTAGCCACTTTATATTGTCCGTACAGTCCTGCTGTAAAGAAAATATTGAAATGAGAACCTATATATTCATTGTCTATATTATTCTTTTTGTTGTATTTAAGTGCCGTATAGCCGATACCCGTACCTAAGTAATAGCCCCATTGCCAGTGACTGCTGCGATAAAGTGGGCGGTTAAAAGTTCCGTAGAGGGTAAGAACGTTACCTAATTTACTGATATAATCTACTGGCTGTGCTTGTCCCCATGGAGTATCTTTATGCATCGTCGTTCCATGGTTAAAGTTATAGCGCAAACCAACAGAAAAGATGGGATAGTTGTAATCACGTGCAAAGGCATTCGCTGTTGGTGTGATGTTTACTTGTGCTGCTATGGCATATGTTTCCTTGGTCTTTGTCCAAATACGTGGCTCTTGGTCTAAACATAAAGTTTGTGCAGATATATAACGCACTTCTACACCTGTCTGTGGTATAGAAAGAGAGTCACACTCTTCTGCAGAAGCAACTGCAGAGAGTATGATGAATAGTGTTAAAATGGTTTTCCTCACTTGATTCAGGCGGAATTAAAGCACCTGTATTCTGTAACCAAGTGTTACTTCAAACATGCTGTTGCGGGCGTTCTTTAATAAATCCTTTGCTTCAGCGTCTCTTGCTAATTTTCTGAAGAACACATTGTAGCGAGCTTCTATCTGCCACTGTTTCCATTCGTAGCTGACGCCAAGTGGGAGAGCTACGTCACCTTTATATATATGATCCTTAAGGTTGAAATCTTCACCATTTTTCTTTTTAGCATGTGCACTAATAACATATCCTGTATGTATTCCTGTGGTGAAACTCCATGGTAAATCAGCCCAAGGGTACCAACGTACTATATAGTTCGTGTTGATATAGTGTAGATTAATATTGTATGGACCATGTTTCTGTGTAATCGGATTGCCATAGTCGTCTGTTGCACTGATATTGCGATAGATGCCCGAAGTACCTTGTTGGCTGTACTGCATTTCCACGTCTAAAGCAAAGTTCTTTGTCAAGAACACTTCAATATAGGCTCCAGCAATAAGTCCAGGTTTTATGTTATTATCAACGCCTAATAGGTTGGATAAGTTAAAACCAACTTTGGGTACAGCATAAATATCCCAGACGGTGTGTTCACCAGACGGTTTGGTATCTTGCACAATAGCCTCCTTAACGTCTTGGTAGCCTTCTTTAACCGCATCTCCAATACGCTTAGCATATTTCTTGTTTATTACCTGAGCTTGTCCATTTGTCAATGCCCCTACAAGGATGGCAGCAATCAATATAATCTTTTTCATTTTTTAGGATAACTGATTCTGATGCAAAGATAGTGATTTTTCTTCAAACCATTGATATCTTGTGGCTTTTTCATACAGATTAAAGATACAGAATACTAAACAGAATGACATAAGGGTATAGATAATGTTAAGCCAGAATGACATAAAGACATATTCTTTAATGACATATTCGATATAGGCTGTGTGGATAAATATGTTAAGCCATAATGACATAAAGACATTTTTTATGATATATTCAATACAAGAAAAGTGGTTGGAGCATTAATTATATCTCTATGTCATTCTGTCTTAGCTTTGTCATCATATGTGTGGGGTATCTCGGTGATTACTCCCCTCCCTTTGGGGGAGGGGTTTGGGGGAGGGGCCAGTTGGTAAGTCTGGCTTTGTTGCTCATTCTTTCTCGTTTTTATATCGTGTGCTTGCAATTATTCTATGAATATTCTTTCTTTTCTCATTTTTTATTTAATTTTGTACCCAAAATAAAAGAAAATAAAAACTATTAACAGAAAGAGTCTGCGAGCGAATCCCAACTACTGAATTGACCAACACAGTTTTTTGTTGTTTAAACTAACGATTGTAACTGTACCAAGTCTAATTGTTTTTGCGTTTCGTTCTAATGTGGAGGAACCGTAATAGTAGCAGTCTGTGAGCTTTTATCATAGCTTGTAGGGAGGAGAGATTGTATGCATACTCGTTCATAGTCTGATGATTATATAATGTTTTTCTTATTTGAATTTTTCTGTAGAATTTTGTTTTCGATGAATTATTTTCAGTAGTATGGATGTAAAACTATATGATTATGTCATTGTTGGCGCAGGTCTTTTCGGTGCCACCTTTGCTCATTTTGCAACTAAGCAAGGAAAGAAGTGTTTGGTGATAGATAGACGGTCACAGCTGGGTGGAAACCTTTATTGTGAGAATGTTGAAGGGGTCAATGTGCACAAATATGGTGCACATATTTTCCATACATCAAGCAAACGCGTGTGGGACTTTGTGAATTCTCTTGTTGAGTTCAATCGTTTTACTAATGCTCCTGTTGCTAATTATAAAGGTAAATTCTATAACCTCCCTTTCAATATGAATACATTCTATCAGATGTGGGGTGTAACTACACCTGAAGAAGCGCAGGCAAAACTTGATGAACAGCGGGCAGAAGCTGTTGCCAGAATGAAGGCAGAAGGTGTTGAGGAACCTCGTAACCTTGAAGAGCAAGCTTTAGCATTAATCGGTAAAGATGTTTATGAAAAGCTAATTAAAGGATATACGGAGAAACAATGGGGGAGAAAATGCACAGAACTTCCATCTTTTATTATAAAACGACTTCCTGTTCGTTTAGTTTATGACAATAACTATTTTAACGATAAATATCAGGGTATTCCTATAGATGGTTATAACAAGCTGATAGAAGCTTTGCTTGATGGAGCAGAAACAATAATGGACATAGACTTTTTTGATTGTCAGCATACTTATGATACAGAGGCTGGTGTTCATAAAGTTCAAAGTTCAAGTTTTAATGTTCAATGTAAAAAAATTGTTTTTACAGGTAAGATTGATGAGTATTTCGGATATTGTTTAGGTAAGTTGGATTATCGTACCGTTCGATTTGAACATGAAGTCCTTAATGTTGCCAACTATCAGGGCAATGCAGTTGTCAATTATACAGAGGCACAAGTGCCTTATACACGTATAATAGAGCACAAACATTTTGAATCATTTGGTCAGGAGGTTTATGCTAACCCAAAGACTGTCATTTCACGTGAATATTCTACGGAATGGCAAGAAGGTATGGAGCCTTATTATCCCGTCAACGATGAAAAGAACAACCTGCTCGCAAAGCGGTATCGTCTCTTGGCAGCAGAGGAATCTGGGGTAATTTTCGGCGGACGACTTGCTGAGTACAAGTATTATGATATGGCACCGATTGTAGAACAAGTAATGAGATTGTTTCCATAAAGTATAAATACCTATTGGGGGAATTAAAATTAAGGTAGTTTCAATAAATAACTTTTGATAGTTTTTTACTAAAGTAGTCATAAAGTGAATGTTGCTGTAGGATTTTTAGGAGTTTCTCAATATCTATATTACAAAGTCAATGAAGTTGTATAGTTGTTTTTTATTAAGTTACTATGAGAATGCTTTAATATAATATACCTATGGATTCAATGAAATCATTGAACTTGGACTTTTTCCCTAAAAGTTATGAAGTCTGCTTTCTTGAAAGTTGTACTGTAAAAGAAAACTGTCTTCACCATTTGTATTTTAAGTTACAACCATCAAGTAATACATGGGGAGAAGCAATTTATCCTTCAGCTCTTATGGCAGAAAATCTTGTGAATGGTTGTTGTAAGAAATTTCAAGAGAAGAAACTTGTCACTTGTCATGCAGGCTTTGCTCATTTCTTCGATGAGGTGCGTCGTAAGGATTTACCAGATCTTCGCAATGAAATCTACAGATATTTTCGTGGACGTAGCAACTTTTATCGTTACAGCAAAGCTGAGAAGGGTTATCTTTTCACTCAGCTGATGGCAGATGATGTAAAAGTTCTATTCAAGAAATATGGATATGACGAGCCCGAATATGAAAGAACTTTTGAATCAGTATCTTTTTAAGAATAAATATTGAGTCAGTTTTACAATAACAGTATTTTAATTCAATCTAATAAACTATCATTTATTGTTGTCCGGCAGTCTCGCACACTCTGTCCGAAGCATTCGTACAATGTGTCCGAAAGCGTCGGAAACATTATTAAGGTTGTTTTAGGAAGGAAGGATAAATGTGTTTTAGATAGCATTTATGTAGTATGACAAAAAAGACAGAAAGAAATTCTAATATAGAATTATATCGTATCATTGTGATGTTATTGATTGTAATGCATCACTATGTTGTAAATTCAGGTTTATTTGATGAAATGTTCAAAACTCCGACAGCACCAGCGAGTATTTTTTATATATGTTTGGAATGTGGGGGAAGACCGGTATAGATTGTTTTGTATTGATTACGGGCTATTTCATGTGTAAATCTAAAATATCGCTGTATAAATTTGTTAAGCTGTTATTGCAAGTTGAATTGTATAATATATTGTTTGGTTGTATATTTTTATATACGGGATACATACCTTTGTCATTCAGTAGTTTACTTCAGATAGTAAATCCAATTTCAAGTGTGGGTACATCTTTCACAAGTTGTTTCCTCCTCTTCTATTTGTTTATACCATTCCTCAATATTCTGTTGAATAATATCTCTAAGAGCCAGCATGTTCTGCTTGTCATTCTTTCTTTAGGGGTTTATACCATATTAGGAACAATTCCATGGATAGGTGTAACGTTTAATTATGTTACTTGGTTTTGTGTATTATATGTTGTTGCATCATATATTAGACTTTATGGAATTTGGCGTAGTGAGGATAAAATGTTCTGGGGGGGGGCATCTCTTGTCTTAATTACAATCTCCGTTTTAAGCGTGCTTGTAATGCTTTTTAGGGGTGTTTATTCGGGGGTGGCTTTGGATTGGAGTTTGTTGATGTTTTTTGTTAGCGATTCTAATAAGTTGTTGGCTTTTTTGGTTAGTGTGTCAACTTTTATGTTCTTCAAGAATATTCATATTCGCCAAAGTAAGCTGATAAATACAATAGCATCATGCACTTTTGGTGTGTTACTGATTCACGCCAATTCTGATGCTATGAGACAATGGCTGTGGAAAGATACTTGTAATAATGTAGGAATGTTTCATAGCGGTATGATATATATACATGCTTTATGTGTTCCTATTATTGTTTTTATAGCATGTACGATTATAGACTTTTGTCGACAACGTTTCTTAGAACGATTATATCTTGATTTAGTCGTTAAGTATATTCAAACCAGTAAATTATATATCACCTGTCATAATAGATTGCATAAATATGAATAAAGATATTATAACAGTAACATCACCATTGTTACCAAATCTTGATGAGTTTACAGAATCCCTTAAAGAAATCTGGGAAAGTAAGTGGATAACAAATAATGGACAGTTTCATCAGAAATTAGAAGCTGCTTTAGCTGAATATCTGAAAGTCCCATACGTTAGCTTGTTCACGAATGGAACTTTACCATTGCTAACTGCTCTCCAGGCATTGCGGATTACAGGTGAGGTAATAACGACACCTTATAGCTTTGTAGCAACAACTCATGCCCTATGGTGGAATGGTATTAAGCCTGTCTTTGTCGATATTGATCCATCTACAGGCAATATAGATCCCCAAAAGATTGAGGCAGCAATAACACCACGTACAACAGCTATCCTCCCTGTTCATGTGTATGGTAAACCATGTGATACAGAAGCGATTCAGGCTATAGCAGATAAATATGGCTTAAAAGTGATATATGACGCAGCACACGCCTTTGGTGTTAAAGTGAATGGGGAAAGTCTGTTGAATGCTGGTGACATGAGTACATTGAGCTTTCATGCCACAAAGGTGTTTAATACAATAGAAGGTGGTGCAATGGTGATGCATGATGAAAAGACCAAGCAACGCATAGATTATTTGAAGAACTTTGGTTTTGCCAATGAAGTGGAGGTCGTTGGTCCTGGTATCAATAGTAAGATGGATGAGATTCGTTCAGCTTACGGTTTATTAAACCTAAAGCAGGTTGATGCTGCCATTGCTGCGAGACAGAAAGTGGCTGTAGCTTATCGTAAAGCCTTACGCAACGTTGATGGTATTTCGTTTTGGGATGATATGTCTGGTGTTCGTCATAACTATAGTTACTTCCCAATTTTTGTTGATGCAGAGAAGTATGGTATGATGCGTGACGAGCTATACATGAAGATAAAAGACCAAGGTGTATGGGGACGTCGTTATTTCTACCCACTCATCAGTGAATTTTCTACTTATCGTGGTTTGGAGAGTTCTCGCCCAGAGAATCTGCCTAATGCACACATGATGGCTGACGCTGTAATATGTTTGCCTATGCATCATGCATTGAACGAAAAAGAGATAAATAGAATTATAGATTGTATAAGACACTAAGATGAAGAAACTCATGCTCCTTGGAGGTATTCGTTATCTCCTACCTGTTATAGAAGCTGCACATCGTCATGGTTACTATGTCATTACGGTGGACTATGTTCCTGAAAATATTGCTCATCAATACTCGGACGAGTTTCATAATGTTAGCATTCTTGACAAAGATGCAGTATTGCAATTAGCACAGGAACTTAATATAGATGGAATATTATCTTTTGGCGTAGACCCTGGTGTAGTAACAGCTGCTTATGTCGCTGAACAGATAGGACTTAGTTTCCAATGTTCTTATGATGTTGCTTGTATCTTACAGGATAAGTCACGATTTCGTCAGTTCTTAAAAGATAATAATTTCAATGTACCCAATGCAAAAGGATATTCCTCAAAAGAAGAAGCTCTTGGGGATACAGAATATTACAACTGGCCTGTTATTGTCAAACCAGTTGATTCTGCAGGAAGCAAGGGGGTTACGCGTGTCGATGAATTATCACAACTCTCCTCAGCTATTGATTATGCTCTGAGTGAAAGTCATAATGGGTATTTCATCATTGAAGATTTCTTAGAGAAAGAAGGTAATTCTTCTGATTGTGATAGTTTCACTGTTGATGGAGAACTTGTTTTCTGTTCGTTTAATGATCAACATTTTGATCCTAAGGCTATCAATCCTTATACCCCAGCAGCTTTTTCGTGGCCTTCAACAATGCCACAATGGGCACAAGAGGAACTAAGAAGTGAATTGCAACGCTTGATGACACTGCTTAATGTTAAAACAGGAGTTTATAATATTGAGACACGTCTATGCAAGAATGGTAAACCATATATAATGGAACTTGCCCCCCGAGGTGGTGGGAACAGACTTTCAGAAATGATGAAATATGTTTCAGGGCAAGACCTCATAGATAACTGCGTTCGTGCAGCCGTTGGAGACCCTATAGACGAGATTCATCAGCCAATTTATGATGGATATTGGGCTGAAATTATCTTACACTCTGAATGTGATGGCATCTTTCAGAGTATAGAGATAGATAAAACGGTAGAAGAGTGTTTTCTTATAGAGAAAGACATCTGGGTAAAAGCAGGCGAAAAGGTGCAGGGCTTTACGGGAGCTAATACAACAATAGGAACGTTGGTTTTAAGATTTAATACTAATGAGGAAATGAGATGTTGCTTGTCTAATCAAGAAACGTGGCTTAAAATTATTGTATTATGAGACAAAAAGCCATTGGGGGATATTTCTCGTTAGAGTTACCATATAATGAAAATGGAGAATATCATCGTGATGCTATAAGATTAAATTCTGGGCGTTATTGTTTGGAGTATGTCTTAAGAGTAAAAAAGTACACGAAAGTATATTTACCATATTATATGTGTGATGCCGTTTTACAACCAATTAAGAAATTAGGTTTAGACTATCAGTTTTATCACATAGATAAATACTTCCACATTTCGGAAGTTCTGCATCCTAAAAAAGATGAAGTTATTTTGTATTGTAACTATTTTGGTTTGATGGATGAATATGTAAAAATAGTTACTGATAAGTATGCTCCTAACATCATAATAGATAATACACAAGCCTTTTTTAGTCGACCACTTCCAGAAATTGATACTTTTTATACTTGTAGAAAATTCTTTGGTGTTGCTGACGGAGCCTATCTTTATACTGATAAAGAGGCTGATTTTGATATTCCACAAGATTATTCGTCTTCAAGAATGTTATTCTTGTTAGATAGATTGGATAAATCTGCAGAAGAAGCTTTTTGTGATTATCATAAAAATGAGGAGTTCTTAGATCATGATACTATAAAAAGAATGTCCAAGGTTACTCAAACGATAATGTATTCTATTGATTATAGCGACGTTGCAAGTCGTCGTCTTTATAACTTTGATTATCTAAATGATAAGTTTGGATTAAGTAATGAATTAGATATACATTTAGAAAAAGGAAGTATACCTATGATATATCCGTATTTTGTAAAAGATGAAAACTTGAGGAAAAAGTTAATAGACCATAAAATCTATATACCTTCTTATTGGCCTAATGTGTCGAGTTGGTGTAATTCTATAGATATAGAAACGTCTTTTTCATATTTGTTACTTCCTTTACCTGTTGATCAAAGATATGGTATAGAAGATATGGATACTATCCATTCCGTAATTACGGAAGTTGTATAGTCTATAGGGGTACAACAAGGGAAGTTCGAGTTTAAGTATACAATGAGAATATTCTTTGTATTTATTTAATTAGATGATTAATCTTATATCAATCTTTTGAGATGTAGCGAATCATATAGGAAACATAGTGTTGAAAGATATTGATTAATTTATATTTTATTTTAACTTATAATCAAGTATAATGATACAAGGAGAGACTATTTACCTAAGGATGCTGGATGCCGATGATTGGGCGAAAACTTATTTGTGGCATAATGATGTAGAAATACAAAAAATGACATGTGGTCCCATAATAATTCCTTCTAAAGAGATTGAAAAACAATGGGCTCTGTCAAAAGCAACTCATAATCGTAATGAAATTTATTTTGCAATATGCTCTTTAGATAATGATGAAATGATAGGCTTTGCATCATTAAATGATATCAATCATCTTTTTAGATCTTGTTATTGGGGTGGAATTGTAATAGGCGACAAAGCCTATCGTAGTGGTACAGAATATTTACAGACAAGTTTGCTAATTTTAGATTATGCTTTTAATCGATTAAATATTAACAGACTTACAGGTTCTTGTTTGGAAGAACATTTACTTACAAGATCACAAATGCCAGCATTATTTTTTACGCAAGAAGGTGTTGGAAGAGAGGCTATTATAAAGAACGGAAAGATATATAATGAATATCATTATTCTCTTCTATCAAAAGAATATAAAGAACATTTAGAATTAGGTGACTATGATCTTGATCAGGTTATGATGCGTATAGTTGCTAATTCAAAGATAATAAGAAAAGAACTAAAAAAGTAAGATTATGGAATTAAAAGATTTTATTGTAGATTTTGCAGATCAGTTTGATGATACTGACATTTCAGAGATTAAGAGTGATACAGTTTTTCACGATCTTGATGAATGGAGTTCACTAATAGCCATGGGTGTTATAGCTATGTTTCGTACACAGTACGGCAAAACTATATCTGGTAAAGATATAAAAGAATGTACAACTGTAGAAGACTTGTATAATCTAATCTCTAAATAAATAATGGCTTTTAATCTGTATTCTCTTGAAAGTAAGACTATATTGGTTACAGGTGCTTCTGCTGGCATAGGACGTGAGATTGCAGTTTTATGTGCAAAGATGGGAGCTCAAGTTATTATTAATGGGCGCAAAAGAGAAAGGTTAAAAGAAACCTTAGAACTCTTAGAAGGAGACGGACACATGGTAGTGGCAGGTGATTTAACTCTGCCAGAAGAGAGAGATGCTTTGGTAGAAGCCTTGCCACTACTTGATGGTGTTGTTCATTGCGCAGGAATAGGGCATCGACTCTTGTGTAAATCAATAGCGGAAAGTGATGTTGATTTAGTGATGGGAATAAATTTTAAAGGTCCTATCATGTTACAATCTTCTCTTTTGAAAAATAAGAGAATTAACAAGTCGGCTTCTATAGTTTTTATAACATCTATGGCAAGCCAATCGCCAAGCTATGGGAATGCTCTATATTCAGCATCAAAAGGTGCTTTAATTTCATATGCGAATTGTCTTGGGTTAGAACTTGCCTCAAGGCAGATTCGCGTTAATTGCATTAGCCCTGCAATGGTAAGAACTGAGCTTATTCTTAGAGATGGAATATCTGAAGAACAGTTGCTCGAAGACGAAAAGAAATATCCTCTAAAGCGTTATGGTCAACCTGAGGATGTTGCAGCACTTGCAATCTATTTGCTTTCAGATGCTTCATCTTGGATGACGGGAAGTGATTTGAAAATAACAGGAGGAGCAAGGTAAAATAAATAAAGAAATAGTAATGGCCTATATAAAAGCATTATCATATTATCTTCCAGAACAATTACTTACTAATGAAGATTTAGTAAAAGAGTTTCCAGATTGGAGTGTCGATAAAATAGCACAGAAAGTAGGAGTTAATACTCGTCATATTGCAGGTGAAAATGAGACAGCTGGTGATATGGGTGAAAAGGTAGCAAGGAAATTATTTGAGGAATATCATATAGATCCACAGACTATTGATTTTCTACTTCTTTGTACGCAGAGTCCTGATTATTTTCTACCCTCAACTGCATGTATTCTTCAAGAACGTTTAGGAATTCCAAAGACAGCTGGTGCTTTTGATTATAATCTTGGTTGTTCTGGTTGTGTTTATGGTATGGCAGTCGCAAAGGGATTGTTGGCTGCTGGTATCGCAAAAAATATTCTTTTGATCACATCTGAAACTTACACAAAATATCTGCATTCATCAGATAAGAGTAATCGTAGTATTTTTGGAGATGGTGCTGCTGCTTGTTTGATTTCGACAGAAGGTTTTGCTGAAATTGGCGATTTTGTGTTGGGAACTGATGGAGGTGGTGCTAATAACCTTATCATAAAGACTGGCATGGCACGTCATAAAGCTATGACGGGAAAGTATACGACTGACGAAGAAGGTCATGTGAATTTTGATGATTATCTTTATATGAATGGTGGTAATGTTTTCAACTTTACCCTTGATATAGTACCCTTTATGATGAATGATGTTCTGGTAAAGAATAATCTTACTCAAGAACAGATAGATTATTATGTATTTCATCAGGCCAATAAGTTTATGTTGAATACAATTCGTAAGGTTTGTCGATTGCCCAAAGATAAATTTTATATTAATCTTGAAGATACAGGTAACACCGTTTCTTCAACCATTTTCATTGGTTTGAAAGATTGCCTTGAAAACTCTCTTATCCAAAAGGGGAGTTCTGTTATGGTTGCAGGATTTGGAGTTGGATTAAGTTGGGGAGGAACAGTCTTGAAGTTTTAATTACATATGGCTTTAATCAAATAAAACTAATTTTTGTTAGGCTAATTGATTTATAATCGATTAAGAAATACAACGAGTTCTTAATTTAGAGTTATCTGTAAAATATAATGGATATAAATGTCTTCTCAAAACAATAAGATACGAAATCTACAATCTAAAAGACAAGAATCAGGTACTCTTAAGCAGAAAGCTATCAACGGAGTTAAGTGGACTTTTTTAGATCAAGCTGGTTCTTTAGGAATTAGTTTTTTGGTTGGAATTGTCTTAGCTCGTTTGTTAGATCCTTCTGAATACGGATTAATAGGTATGGTTACTGTTTTTACAGCTATTGCTACTGTCTTTACAGATAGTGGTTTCGGTCAAGCTATGGTTCGTAAAACGAATTTGACTGAAGAAGATAGACTCACTGCATTTTGGTTTAGTACAGGAGTAGGAGTATTGGTTTATATTATACTTTTTCTCTTTGCGCCTTGGGTTTCTGTTTTTTATAAAGAACCACAACTAACAGATATCCTGCGTGTAACAAGTATTCCTATTTTGTTTAGTGGATTGCTTACAATCCCTAATATGATGTTTACACGTGATATCAACTTTAAAATAATTACTAAAATATCTTTTTCGAGAGCTATTTTAAGTGGTCTTATTGGTATTTATATGGCTATGAAAGGCTATGGAGTCTGGGCACTTATAGCACAAGGATTAGTTTCTTCAGGTGTTGAAATTATTTTGTATAATTTCCATTATAGATGGAAGATAAAATTTATATTCAATAAAAAAAGTTTTGAATATTTATGGGGGTTTGGTAGTAAAATGCTTGCTTCAAATCTTTTAAGTGCTGCATATAATAATCTCTATCAAGTTATTATAGGAAAATTTTATACTTCTGCTGATTTGGGACAATATCAAAGAGGACAAAGTTATTCAGGTCTTTTTTCTAATACATTGACTCAAGTTGTTCAGAAGGTAAGTTTTCCAACATTAAGTAAAATACAAGAGGATATTGTTCGTTTAAGAAATGGTTATCGGAAAATCATTAGGACAACAACGTTCATTTCTTGTTCTGGATGTATAGCTTTGGCAGCAATGGCTAAACCACTAATAATTATTCTAATAGGAGAAAAATGGCTTCCTGCTGCTGAATATTTACAAATTATATGTTTAGGCGCCTTGCTTTATCCCGTGCATGCTATAAACCTTAACATTTTAACAGTTATGGGTAGATCTGACTTGTTTCTCAAGTTAGAAATAATAAAAAAATTATAGGTGTAGTTCCTATTATTATAGGTGTCTTTATAGGCATTAAAATGATGCTTTGGGCAGGAGTTGCTAGTAGTTTTTTAAGCTTTGCAATAAACGCATACTATTCTGAACGATTAATTAATTATTCGTTTGGGAAGCAGTTTAAAGATATTTTACCTTTTATAATAGTCTCATTATGTTTAGGTGCACTCACTTGGAGTATAACATTTCTTTCTGTACAAGTGGTATTTCAGTTGTTAATCCAATTGGTTGTGTTTGTAACTTTAACAATTATATATTATGAGTGGAAAAAAAATGAAGAATATTTTGAAATAAAGAAGATTATATTCAGTTTATTTAAAAAAAAATCTTAGAAAGTGATTTTGTTTTGTAATGTTAAATGTAATGACTAATATTATTTTGAGATAATGTTGAAGATATTGAATATTTTGATAGACGATAAGTTTATAGATTATTTAATTGAAGTATTAGAGTTTACTAAGGGAAAGCATAAACATGATTATATTATCATTAGAGATGATGTGTCAAAAAAATATCAATATATCACTAAAACAGAATATATTAAACAGATAAACAAAAATGACTGTTTGAATTTTATAAATAATAATGGATATGATTTAGTCATTTTACATAGTTTATCCTGTATTCCATGGTTTTTTATTAATAAAATAGATCGTAATATTAAAGTTTTATGGAAGGCATGGGGATTTGATTTGTATCGTACTCCAAGCGAAATTCAACCATTTGTTAAATTAAGAAGACTCCATCCTATTACAAATAGATATTGGTGGAAGCATTGTAAAGATAAAATTTATATTAATTTAAAATCTTGGCTTTATTCTCAAATTCATAGAAAAGAGATTAAGTGTGCAATCAATAGAATAGACTATTTTTCTGGTTGTTTACCAATAGAATATGATTTCATAAAAAAATATAAGTCTTTTAGAGCTCAACATATGGAACTCCCTTATTTTGCTTTGAAATCTAAATATACAAAGAAAGAAAGCCTTGAATTCCCTGAACTGGGACGTAACATACTTATTGGAAACTCTGGGGCTATTGCTAATAATCACTTCGATATTTTTAATCGTTTTTCAACAATAAAGATAGAAGACAGAAAGGTTATTGTTCCTTTAAGTTATGGCGGTGATGATTTTTATATAAAAGATATTGTTAATTATGGAAAAAAGATTTTTGGAAAAAACTTTTGTCCTGTTCGAAATTTTATGTCTTTAACAGATTATTTTTCTTTACTATCAACTTGTAGTCATGCTATTTTAGGATACGAACAGCAGGCTTCTTTAGGCAATGCTTTTGAGTTGTTGTGGGCAGGAGTTAAATTGTATCTGCCACAGTCATCTGTTAATTATAAGTATTTTAAAGAAAAAGGCTGTCATGTTTTTACCATAGAAAATGATCTGATTGATTTGCATCTGTTTACTCCATTAACTATAGAAGAAAAAAAACTGAATAGAGAGATTTTACTTAGATTGAATTCAAAAGAGGTTAATCTATTAAAGATAAAAAATATATATCAAACTATTGAAAAAAAATAATATGGATCTTAGAAATATTCTTTTACATCCTTTTGAAACTATAAGGAATAAATTTTATGCGGAATTGTTTCGATCCAATTACTATAAAAAAATGGTTCGTGATAATCCTCAAAAGGCTTTAAGTCTACAATACAAATCCGCCCACCATAAGAATATAAATTGGGATAATCCACAAACTTTGGATGAGAAGATAATGTGGTTAGAGGCCATGACTGACACATCGAAATGGTCACAATTAACAGATAAGTATGAAGTAAGAAAGTTTATTGAAGAAAAAGGCCACAAAGAAATCTTAGTTGATTGTTATGGTGTGTGGAATAGTATTAGTGAAATTAATTTAGACTCATTACCAAATAAATTTGTTTTAAAGTGTACACATGATAGTGGCTCTACGCATATAATAAAAGATAAGTCTAAAGCAGATTTAGTTGATATTTGTAAGGATTTGCAAGCAAAGCTACATCCGATTGGGTATACGACTTGTGAGCCTCATTATCTAAGTATTCAACCTCGAATTATAGCAGAGGAACTTCTGGAAGAAAAGGAGTTAAGGGATTTATCGACTTCAATGATAGATTATAAGGTTTGGTGTTTTAATGGTGTACCTAATGTTATTTTTTTGTGTTACAATAGGCATAAAGATTTGAATGGACATTTGACGGCAAGCTATGATATGTATGATGCAAAAACATGGGCTAAAAAGCGTGAGTATTTAGATGTAGCTTATAGACCAGATGATAATACGTGTTTCCCAGCACCAGATAATCTTGAAAAAATGTTAGAATATGCTGCAAATATTTCGAAAGATTTCCCTATTGCTAGAGTTGATTTCTATAACATTAATGGGAAAATTTATTTTGGAGAAATAACTTTTACTTCTGCAGGAGCAAATTGTTATTATTTCTCAGAGTTAGGCCAGAGAGTAATGGGGGACGCTATTGATTTAACTCATGTAAAGAGGATAAGATAGGGTGAAATGAGGTTTTAAATATTTTCTAGAATCTAGAAAGCATTTATTTTCTTCTGTATATGATATGTTTTAAAAGCTTAATTTGTTTTTTTATAAATAGGCAAAAAAATGATGGAAAATATTAAAATAGCTGTTATTGGCTTAGGGTATGTTGGCTTGCCTTTGGCAAGATTATTCTCAACAAAGTTTAAGACCGTTGGTTTTGATATGAATCAAAAACGTGTTGATGCATTAATGGCTGGTCATGATGCTACATTAGAAGTGTCAGATGAGTTATTACAGTCTGCTTTAAAAAATGGATTTGTATGTACAACTAATCTTGAGGATATTAAAGACTGTAATTTTTATGTTGTTGCCGTACCAACGCCAGTTGATGTAAATAATCGTCCTGACTTGAAGCCTCTTTGGGGTGCAAGTGAGACGGTTGGTAAAGTTATTTCTAAGGGAGATATTGTTGTTTATGAGTCAACAGTGTATCCTGGTGTAACGGAAGAAGAATGTTTGCCTGTAGTAGAGAAAGTTTCTGGCTTAACATTCAACAAAGACTTTTTTGCAGGTTATTCTCCTGAGCGTATAAACCCAGGCGATAAGGAGCATACTGTAGAGAAAATTAAAAAGGTAACATCGGGTTCTACTCCTGAAATTGCAGATTTGGTAGATAATGTGTATAATGCAGTTCTTATTAATGGAACACATAAAGCACCTTCTATAAAAGTAGCTGAAGCTTCAAAGATTATTGAGAACTCTCAACGTGACGTTAACATTGCCTTTATGAATGAGTTGGCTAAGATTTTCAATGCAATGGGTATTGATACAAGAGATGTGATAGATGCCGCAGCCTCTAAGTGGAATTTTATTAAGTTGAATCCTGGTTTAGTTGGCGGTCATTGTATCAGTGTAGATCCTTATTATCTTATTCAAAAGGCACAGGTCTATGGAGTTTTGCCACGTATAATGTCTGCAGCACGAAGATTGAATGATGGTATGGGAGATTACGTTGCAAATCAGACTATCAAGATGATGAATAAGAAGGGTGCACTCGTCAAAGATTCTAATATCTTAATACTTGGAATCACCTTTAAGGAGAATTGTCCTGATGTACGTAATACTAAGGTTGTTGATATTTATTCTACATTGTCAGAGTACACTTCAAACATTACGGTCTTTGACCCATGGGCTAATGTGGATAGGGTGAAGAAAGAATATGGAATTGATGCTGTTGAAACTTTGCCTAAAGATAAGAAATACGATGCGATTATTCTTGCTGTTTCTCACAAGCAGTTTGCTGATACAGACTGGAGAGAAAAATTGAATGAGAATGGTGTTATCTATGATGTCAAAGGCTTTTTAAATAGAGATGTTGTTGATGGACGACTATAAATATAAACTTAGCATAATCATTCCAATGTATAATGCAGAGAAGTACATTGGGGCTTGCTTAGACTCCATTCTTGACTCTGATTTACTAAAAGAGGAGTATGAAATTGTTATAGTTAATGATGGATCAAAGGATAATTCTCCAGAGATTGCCCAAAACTATGCTTCAAAGTATTCAAATATAACATACTTAAGTCAAGAAAACCAAGGACAAAGCACGGCAAGAAATTATGGAATAAAAACTTGTCAAGGTGAGTATGTCTGGTGTGTTGATGCTGATGATAAACTTATAAGTGAACAGTTGTCAAAGATTATTGAGGCTATAGATAAGTATAATAACTTGGATATTTTAGCTGTTCAACTTCAGAATGTAACAGAAGGAGGAGAGAATTTAGATATTGAATGTTGCCAGCCTACTCTTGAACACAATAAGGTTTTATCAGGCGTAGAGGCTGTTCTTTCTGGTTATAATCCTTCTTCTATCTGTGCTTTAATTACAAAAAAACAGTTATTTATTGATAATGATATATTCTTCGTGAAAGGTATTACACATCAGGATGTAGAACTAACATATAGACTAATGCCATGTGCGCAACGTGTTGTGTTTAGTGATATAATTCCTTATCTGTATATCTATCATCCAAATTCCACCAGCAAATCAATGGTGCTGGAAAAGAAGATAAAGTATATTAAGGATGATATCTATATAATTAAGTCCTTCCGTAGATTAGCACTTTCTTTTAAAGTTACAAATCCACAGTTAAGTAGTGTGATATTTAATCGAAGCCAGAATGTTTTATTTGGCTTGGTATACTCTCTATATCGAAACAAGAAGAGTTGGCGTATATTGGGGATAAATTCTGCTATTATTGCTGAACTTAAGAAAGAAAACTTATATCCTATGCATGGAAAGTTTGACTCAGTAAAAAAAATGTTATTTGTTAGGTTTATCCTAAACATCTCTTTTTTAATAGAGTGAATTTATGTAAAACTTTTTAACTTAACTATATACTGCTATGAGAATTATTATGATATCTATGATGATGCCTGCTGCAGAAAACATTCGTGGTACGAGTGCATTGCCTTTTCATTTATTAGCAGGTAGAGAAAAGAATATAGAAGTTATTTTGTATTCGTATAATTTAAATGGGTTGTCAAAGGAACAGATCGATTCCGTTGCAAAAGAACTTGATATAAAGATCCACATGTTACCAGTACCATGGTGGTATAATTTTATACTTAAGTTTCTTTCACCTTTTAGGTTTTTTATGAAGTTCCCTATTGGTAATTATTTCCGTTTAAGTGCTTCACAATTAGATTTTATTGTCAAAGAGAATGCTGATGGTATATGGATTTATGGTGAGGAGCTTTCTTGTGTCAGCAAGCAGTTAAAGGATTTTAAACGAGTACATACGTTGCCTGATTGTGAGTCTCTTTATTACTATAGAATGCTTGGTAAGCGTTTTACGATGATGAGCACACAAGGATATTTGAGGATTGCATCTATGTATCCGAAGTATTTAGGAATGGAAAGGAACTTTGATACTTCTTCATCAGTATATTATCATTTAGTAGGTGAAGCAGATGTTGCTTTTTTGAAAGAAATAAATCCAGAGATTCAAGCACGTTTTTTAAGGCATCCTCATTATCATGTTGCTATTCCTGCAAAGTCTATCTCTTTTTCATCACCTAAAATAAAGATTTTAATAGCTGGGCAGTATAATATATATATGCGTCAGGATTCAGATGAATTGATAGAAAGTTTGGTAAATACCAAATCTTTATCAGAGTTAAAAAATCATTATATTATTACTTTCTTGGGAAAGGGCTGGGAAAGTCATGTTAAAACTCTCGGTGATGTGGGATATGAAGTTTGTCATATAAAGTTTGCTCCTGAGTATATAGATGAGATCTGCAAGCATGATATACAGATTACGCCTATTAGTATTGGTACTGGCACTAAGGGAAAAGTTCTTGACGCAATTGCTAATGGTTTATTAGTTATAGGATCATGGTATGCATTAGAGAATATAGCCGTAGAAGATAAAGTCTCCTGTTTGCAATATAATAAAGTTAATGACGTTGTTACAATGTTGCAGCAAATATGTTCAAGTCCTTCTCAATATGAAAATATTGCCAAGAAGGGGCGACAAGCAGTACTTAGCTTTCATGCTGGAAGTAGTATTGCGCAGCAGCTTTATTCTTTATTTTATAATAAGACTCATTAGTATCTAATAAGAAGTAGATGAGCTAAAAAATAAATATATCGTCTGCTTGTAATGCGAGAACACAAGAAGGATTATTCACACGATTCGTTATAGAAATGTTTTTATTATTGTCTAAAATAATATGATATGTTTTTTGTTTTTTTATACATAGTTGTTTCTGCCATTTGTTTTTCCTTGTTTAGAAGTCGACGTGACCTCACTATTGAATGGCTTATAGGTATTTTGTTAATATTGGCATTAGTTGTAGGTTTAGGTGATATGCTGGGCGGTTATGACCGTTATATTTATTGTGATCTTTTTGATTCAAATGCTGATAGAATTCGTGCAGGTGGTCCTTTCCTAAATCCAGAAAGTCCTCTTATGGGATATAGTAAAGAAATGTCGTATGTAATATGGAATTGCTTAGTAGCTTATATAACTCCTAATCGATATATATTTATTCTTATTACAACACTCTTCGTCTATTCACTTTTGTTTTTTTCTCTCCGTGATATCTTCATGAAGTATCCTATTTCTATCTTAATTTTTATGGGACTATGGTTCTTCTTTACATTTACTTATTTGCGACAAGTAATGGCGGCAAGTTGTGCTTGGCTGTCTTATCAATATGTAATAAAAAAGAAATTTGTTCCTTTTTTAATACTTTGGTTTATTGCTTACAAGTTCCATAATTCTGCTATTATATTTTTTGTGTTCTATTTTTTACCAGAAAGGAAATGGAAGAAATCAACTATTGTTACAGTTTTAATACTGTCATTTCTTATAGGTGCTTCAGGATTGCCGATGTCCGTATATCATCTTTATGACGATGCTTTGGATATTCAAAGAGCTTCCAGTTATGCTGATGATTATCCTGGTATCCGAGTTGATTATGTGCTTGAGGTTCTGGTTATGATATACTTAATTTTTTCTCGTTATGATGAAATACCTAAAGATAGAAAAAATCTTATATATTTGAACGCATCTCTGATGTTTTGTATTATCCTCCTAATCTTTCTCCACTCTTCTAATGCAGGTCGACAAAGTTGGTATTATATGTTAGGTATTATATATACACTCTCTTTCTTGTCCTCAAAAAGGAGAAAGTTAGATAATTATATGAAGATGGTATATATGCTTGTAACTGTACTCTATCTGCGTATAGTATTTGGTTGGGGGATACTTTTAACTCCTTATAAGTCTTTCCTCACAAATGGTCATCGGACTAATGATCCTATTTATTATAAGTACGAGTATGACAATGGATATGATGCTGATAAGTTTTATAGGCCAGCCATTGATATATATATACCATAATGATTATTTATAGTATAGGCTTATTGCTACTGATTAATAAATTCTATTTTTATGCAGAATTCTAAATTCAAATATTCTGTTGCAATCCGAACAGTTGGAAAAGCTGGGGATAAGTACATTCAAGAGTTGCAGTCACTTCACAATCAAACAGTGAAGCCTGAACATATTTATGTGCATCTTGCTCATGGGTTTGAACGTCCGAAAGAGCAAGTGGGTATGGAGGAGTATATAGATACTCCAAAGGGGTTAGTGCATCAACGAGCTGCCGCTAATATGGTAGAAGAAGAGTATGTGCTAATTATTGATGATGATGTTTATTTCCCTGAAGATGCTGTTGAAAAGATGTATAATGCTTTACGAAAGTATAATGCTGATGGTATTGCACCAGATACTTTTCCTTCTCAAAGTATGAGCTTTTTTTCAAAGGTGGGAGCATATCTGACTAATACGGTTAAAGGACGAAAAAACGATGGATGGGCTATACGTATTCAACGTTCTGGAGCATTCTCCTTTAATAGTAATCCCGAGAAAGGAGCAATCTATCCTACAGAAAGTGCTGCTGGAACTGCAGTCTTTATGAAGACAAAAGTATGGAAAGCTATTCATTATGAACATGAGGTATGGATTGACAAGTATCCTGCTGGTACGTTTGGTGAAGACCAGTTGATGTATCAGAAGATAATAGAGAATGGATTTAAACTATTAATGTGGTATGACTCTGGAGTTCTTCATTTAGATGCAAATACTAATAAAGCCAGTCAGAAATCATACGATAAGATTTATTATCGTGCCATGTCACAGTACTTGACTTGGTATCGTTGTGTTTATGACTTGCCAAGAAACACATCAGCAGATAAATTAAAGAATCAATTGGCTTATGCTTATAGATTTCTATTGAGTTGTAGTGTTAGATTGGTTTATTCTATCCTTCAATTTTCTCCAAGATTTTTGACTGCACATATCAAAGGTAATCTTGATGCTAGAAAATTCGTGAAAAGTGAGGAATATATCAGTTTACCTCATTTTGTTCTTTCACCAAAAGAATAAATTTGTATAAGAAGTTTCTTTAGCTATGGATAAACCAAAGTTTAGTATCGTTGTTCCTGTTTATAATGCAGAGGGATATCTGCGTAAATGCCTTGATTCACTTCTTCGCCAAGGTTTGGATAGTTATGAGATTCTATTAGTTAATGATGGGAGTACTGATAGTTCTCTGTCTATATGTCAGGAGTATGCAGAAAATAATCATAGGATAAAAGTATTGAGCCAAAACAATCAAGGTGTTTGTGCTGCACGGAACAATGGTCTAGAACATTCGACAGGGGAATGGATAGTATTGGTAGATTCGGATGATTATCTTTTAGATAATGGATTGTATACAGCTTTTTCTGCTGTTAAATGTCAAGAAGAGTATGATGTCATTCAGTATAAGAGCAGCTATGATTTTTGGCCAAAGAAAGCCCTTACATCTGATGTGATTTTTATGGGGAGTGGACATGATTTGATTAGACAGTCGGGCTTTGTTTCTTTCTGTTGGTTATGTTTTTATAGGAGAGAGTTCTTGATTCGCAACCATATTCACTTTAATAATAAGTATATTGTAGGAGAAGACCAATTGTTTGTTGCTAATGTGTTTCTTCATAACCCACGAACAGCTGTGGTTTCAACAGACATTTATCGTTATGTTGTACATGAAGATAGTGCAACAACCAAGCGTGATGTAAAACATACAAGACGATGTGTTGAGGATTATCTGTCGTCTTTCTATGATATATTAAGTATAGCTAAGAGTGTAAAAGGTGATGAAAAGGAAGGTGTTGTGTTAGCTTGCTATAATGCACTGAATGCAAAGAAAATGTTTGGGTTCAGTAGAATGTTGTCTTCTCAATATGATTATAGAAATTTTAAGCGAATCAGGTCTCGAGCACGAGAAGTAGAATTTTATCCAATCTTTCCGAATGGGGCAGGAATGAAACCTCTGTGTATGGCTTGGATGATTAATTTGATACTTAAGCATTATTTTTTCTATAAACCTGCTTCTTGGCTTTTTAATAGTCTTGTTGTAAAATATATTCTCCCACGATTAAGAGTAAATCTGAAGAATGAAAAATAAAATCATAACAATTGTTACACCTACTTATAATAGGGCTGATAAACTACCTCTATTATTTGAAAGTCTTTGTCAGCAGAGTTGCAAAGATTTTGAATGGTTATGTATAGATGATGGTAGTTCTGATAATACAGAGGAACTTGTCGGACAATTTATTCAGAAAATGTCATCATCATCAGAAGGCTTTCCTATAAAATATATTTATAAGAAGAATGGAGGAAAACATTCTGCATTGAATATTGCATTCAAAGAGGTACAGACAGAGTTGTTGTTTATAGTTGATTCCGATGATATACTCGTAGAGGAATCTATAGCTACCATTATAGAAGATTGGCATAAACTTGACCATAAAGAAAATATTTGTGGGATGGGTTACCTCAAGGGATTTATAAATAATAGCTTAATTGGAGATGCTTATTCTAAAGATAAATTTATTGGTAATTTTATAGATGAACGCTACAACAGAGGAGTTGATGGAGATAAAGCAGAAATTTGGGCAACAGATAAAATTAGAGGTTTTCAATATCCAGAGATTGAAGGTGAGAAGTTCATCTCTGAATCTGTTGCTTGGATTTGGCTGGCTAAGCAATATAACATGCTATTTGTTAATAAAATTATCTACCTTGTTGAGTATCAGTCTGGAGGCTTATCTGATTCTGGTAGATTGTTAAGATTTAGATGTCCTAAACAGATGGTGTATGGTTCACTGATGACGATGTCAAAAGAGTTCTCTATTAAAATACGTGTTAAAGAAACTCTACTTTATATTGTATATTCTCTTTTTGGTAAGAGAAGTCTTAAAGAACTTTTTCATTGTGAGTATAAACTACTTGTATTTATTAATCTTGTTCCAGGATATTTGCTTTACAAGTATTGGAAATGGAAGTATATGTAGTGCAAATGACTAAAGATTGAATTTTGATGAGAATACTGCAAGTCATTACATCTTTGGAAATGGGCGGTGCTGAAACTTTGGTAGTTAATTTGATACCAAGGTTGCAGGCATTAGGGCATACTGTAGATTTGTGCGTTTTTAATGGTACAGAAACGCCATTGACTAATAGACTGAAGAAAGAGAGCCCACAAACGAAGATATATGCGCTGGGACATGGGGCTTACAATCCACTCTATATATTGAAGCTGACAAAGATAATGAGGAACTATGATATTATTCACACACATAATTCCTCACCACAGCTTTTTGTAGCTATTGCGAGATCGTTCTGCCCAGTGAAACTTGTGTCTACAGAACATACAACTTCTAATCGCAAACGTGAATGGAAGTGGTATGCACCGATTGAGAGCTGGATGTATGGACAGTATAACCATGTGATTTGTATAAGTCAGATTGCAGAGGAAAAGTTGCGAGTGTATATGGGAGGTTTTTGGATGGAAAAGTCTAATCCCAAGTATGAGCAAATCTCAACAATCAACAATGGTGTAGATGTAAAGGCAATCAGTAATGCAGCTCCCGATAATGAGTTGTTATCGTTGAAAGGACAGAGAAAGGCTATTTTGATGGTAGCGGGATTCCGAGATGCAAAAGATCAGGATACCGTTGTCAGGAGCTTGAGTTTGCTGAATAACGATAAGTTTGAAATTTGGTTTGCAGGTGTCGGTGTTCGTCAGGATACTGTCAAGCAGTTAGCAGACTCACTCGGTGTTGGTGAACGGGTGAGGTTCCTTGGCTTACGTACGGATATACCGAATGTACTGCGGTCTGCAGATGTTATCGTGATGTCTTCTCATTGGGAAGGGTTGAGCCTTAGCAATGTGGAAGGGATGAGTGCTCATAAGCCTTTTATAGCATCTAATGTAAATGGGTTGAAAGAGGTAACAAAAGGATATGGTATTCTTTTCCCGCATGAAGATGCAAAGGTCTTGGCAGATGAGATTAATCATTTAACAAGTGATGAGGCTTATTATAATGAGATAGCTGAACGTTGTTATAATAGAGCTTTGGAGTTTGATATTTCAAAAACGGTCAATGGATATAATAATGTTTATAAAGATGTAAATTCTAATGGGTAAAGATAGAATAGCATATTTAGATTTTGTAAAGTTCATAGCAATACTTCTTGTATGTATTGGTCATTGCTATTTAATGAGTCCAAACTTAGAAAGCAGTATTCGACCTATTATCTATTCTTTTCACATGCCGCTGTTTATGTTGGTGTGTGGTTATTTTTCCATTCGTAGCTTAGAAATACCTATCAAATCTCTTTTGGAAAAGAAGAGTAAACAATTGTTGATTCCTGTTATATCGTGTACCATTTTAATTATTTGTCTATTCGGGGGGGGGATTCGTCTAGAAATTATAGGTTGTGTTTGGTTTCTTAAGAATCTGTTTGTATGCTATCTTATAGCAAGATTTGTCAAATGCGTTAAAATACCAGTAGAGATTACGTTTCCGCTTTCATGGGTAATACTTTTAATTATTCCTTATAGTGGAACATTGATGATTAATTTTCTCTATTTCTATTTTTGTGTTGGCTATTTAATCCATAAATATCAAGATTATATTCAAAGTTATAGAGTCTCCCTATTTGTATTTTCTCTTGTCTTTTTTATAGCAGCAGTTTGTATGCATTGGACAAATCCTTCTGAAAAAGTTGATATAAATTTACTTATGTTTAGTCCTTTCAAGTTTGTTGTACAAGTTTTTGTCGGACTTTCTGGCTCTATAGTTGTAATAGGTATTTGTGAGCTTATATATAAGTTGTTTGGAAAGCGACAGAGGGCAGGGAAGGTTCTATCATATTTTAGTACTATTGGTAGATATACTTTGGGAATATATATTGTACAAACTTTTATAATAGAGCGGTTAATAACTGTATATATAAAGTTAAATGAGGCAGTCATTTCACCAGCTTTTACAGATTTTATTTTTATCCCATTGATTGGTAGTGCCTTATGTTGTGTTTGCTATTATGTTGTTCGTTTAACACAACCAATTAAAATAATAAATATTCTTTTTTATGGGGTACAGAAATAGGAAGTATAATTTCTTATCTATTGAGGCTAAATCTTACAATAATGGATGAGAAAGTTATTGATTTACAGAGCAGTTGTTTGAATATCTTCTCGGTTTCCTGAATATACTATAGCTATTAGACGTATAATGTGAATATTAATTTATGATAGGAAGAAATAATTTAGTTAAACTTATAGATTGCTGTTATCGTGAACCTCTGATGAAGTTCAGGATTATGAAGGAGAAAGGGTTCTCTTTGTATACAACGGGAAATAGTTATCCGTTTGTATTTATGGTTGATGGTAGAATTCCTCATGGTGGAATGTTTGACAGACTGAAAGGTCTGATTACTATTTATGCTATATCTAAAACTTTGGAAAAGCCATTTAAATTGAATTGGACTTATCCGTTTGTATTAAGTAAGTATCTTGAGCCAAATGAGTATGATTGGCTAATTGATGAGAGCCAAATGAATTTTGGTCTTCTTTCATATAATAATGTTATAGCCTACGGAGAGATAATAGACCCTTCTCGTTTATATAAGAAACGTTCGTCTGAAACACATTTCTATTATGGTTATAACTCATTAGATAAGGTGAATGCTCATTTTGGGACGAGTTACCAGTGGGGTGAGTTGTATAGAGAACTATTTCGCCCAACAAATTACCTCCAACGTTATTTGGATCAATATCAGTCAGAGATAGGAGCGAACTATATAGCAATTCATACACGTTTTATGAATCTCTTGGGTGACAAGACGGAAACTAATATCAATCCTGAATTAAGTTCTGAAAATCAAAAGAGTGCATTGGTTGAGGCTGCTATCAATTCTGTAAAGAAGACATCTGAACAGCATCCTAACACAAGGATTCTTATTGCTTCCGATTCGATGGTTTTCATTGAGGAGATAAAGAAAGCAAAGCTTGATGTGTATATTGTGCCTGGAACTGTAAAGCACATTGATACTGCTGGTGAAACAGATGATTCTGAGAATATAAAGATGTTTACAGACTATTACTTAATCAGTGGTGCGCAAAAAGTTTATAGCTTATGGCATGAAGGAATGTGGAAGAGTGCATTCCCAGAGTATGCTGCAAGAATTGGAAATGTGAATTTTGAACGTGTCGAGTTCTAAATCATGAAGAAGAAATTAATTCGCGTTACAACTGCGGACATATCTTTAAATAGTTTGCTAAAAGGGCAGCTGAAATTTTTGAACCAATACTTTGAGGTTATTGGTGTTGCAAAGGATACAGGGGTACTGAAGGAAGTTCAGGAACGAGAGGGAATCCGCGTTGTAGATGCCCCATTGGAGCGCCCTATCAGTTTGTTGAAAGATCTTAAAGGGTTATGGTTTTTGTATCGCTTGTTCCGTAAAGAGAAGCCATGGTGTGTTCATGCTAATACGCCTAAGGGAAGTCTGTTGGCGATGATAGCTGCTGGGTTTGCTGGTATACCTCATAGAGTCTATACCGTTACAGGACTTCGTTACCAAGGAGCACATGGAATTCTTAGAATTATTCTTAAAACTATGGAACGCCTTTCATGCCTTTTTGCTACGAATGTTATTCCAGAAGGGCAGGGGGTGTTACATGCCTTGCACAAAGATAGTATTACTAATAAGCCATTACGTGTAATTTGGAATGGAAACATTAATGGTGTTGATACAGAATTCTTTTTGCCAGCAGAGGATAAAATCGAGAAGTCTGATATCTTTACTTTTGTCTTTATTGGAAGAATTGTTAAAGATAAGGGAATGCATGAACTCACTGAATGTATGCGACAGTTGAATTGTCGATTAATCTTGGTTGGATCATTCGAACAGGAAGATGCTGTGTCTGAAGCCGACAAGGAGTTTTTGACAACTTCTGATAAAGTGAAATTTGTCGGCTGGCAAAGTGATGTTCGTCCTTTCTTAGCTCAAGCAGATGCACTTGTTTTTCCAAGTTATCGTGAAGGATTTCCAAATGTTCCAATGCAAGCGGGTGCTATGGGGTTGTCTTGTATTGTAACGAATATTAATGGTTGCAATGAAATCATTAAAGATGGACTGAATGGTAAAATTATTGCTGCTCCTCTTAAAGAAGGATCAGAGGTTATGCAGCAGGCTTTGTTTAATACTATGAAATGGTTTATTGAGCACCCAGAGGAGGCGAAGCGCATGGGGCGTAACGCTCGTCCTATGATTTGTGAAAGATTTGAACAGAAGGATATTTGGAAGGCTTTAAAAGAGTTTTACGATGCTTTATAAAATAGCACATATCCTACGTGACAAGTTCCCTTGGATTTGGGATGTAATAGGCATCATAAATTCTTTCCTTTTTGGATTAAGGTATGATGGTAAAATGATACAAGTTCAGAAGATTCTTATTCATTTTACTAAGACAATAGAAGAGGATGACAATGCGCTTTTCTATAAGATAGAGGTCCTTTGTAAGGATAATCTTTCTTTGTTGGTAAAGATGTTTGCAGAACAGCCTGCGTCAGCTTTTGACTTCTTTAAGCCTCATGGTTTCGATGAACTGTCATTAAACAAGTTAGCAAAAGATAAAAGTTTTCTTGCTTATATTGTTGTTGCAGAAGGAAATGCTCAGCAAAAAGTATGTGTTGGATATTTTTTTCAGCGTAGTTTCTTTTGGGGGAAATCCTTTCGTGGATATATGACAGATTATCGTTGGCAACGTCGAGGAATCAATAAAATGATGAATCTATGTGCGACAGAGATATCTTCATTGTTAGGTCTCCGAGTGTTTGGTACAATAGCACCAGATAATATTGCTTCTATGAAATCTGCTCAGACTGCTAATGATATTCATATTGTTGAAACATTACCTAATGGAGATTACTATGTAGAGTACAGACCTAAAAAGGATTAATCTGTAAGGTTATTCTTTTTGGATTCTGAAAAATTATTCTTAAATATTGTAGTATAATTATGTTTTTAAAATGGTTATTTGATAAACTTGCATCTTTGTTTGGGTTGCTATTCCTTAGTCCAGTATTATTGGTTGTAGCAATTCTGATTAAGGTGAAGATGCCTGGTCCTATATTGTTCTGTCAGAAGCGAGTGGGGCAGTATGGGAAACTATTTACCGTTTATAAGTTCAGATCCATGACTGTTAAGGCTGAGGCAGCAGTGGCAAGTCGGGATTCAGAAGCAACTTCTATTGCTTCAACTGAACAGTGCCGTATCACACCACTTGGCGAGAAACTCAGACGTTATAAGTTAGACGAGTTACCTGAACTTTGGAATGTCCTCAAGGGTGATATGAGTTTTGTCGGTCCACGCCCAGACGTTCCTGGTTATGCTGATCAGTTGCAAGGCGAAGAAAGAGATATACTGAAGTTAAAGCCAGGAATAACAGGTCCAGCCAGTTTGAAGTATAGAAATGAGGAAGAACTCTTAGCTTCTGTAGAGAATCCTGCACAATATAATGATGAGGTGATTTTCCCAGACAAAGTAAAGTTAAACCTCTATTATCTCAAACACTATTCATTTATAAAAGATATTCAAATGATTATCTGTACGGTTCTCGGTAAAAAGATGGACTATGCAGGTGAAAAAATATAATTAGTAAAAATGGAAAGAAACCGTGTTTTACTTTGTCTCGCTCACATGAGTGGTAACGAGATGAGATACATCCAAGAGGCGTTTGATACCAATTGGGTGGTGCCATTGGGTCCAAATGTCAATGGTTTTGAAGATGATTTGAGACGTTTTTCAGTCTCTGTAAGTCCTTCAGGTGAAAGAAGAAGCTTCCTTGAAAAAGAGGAATATCCACAGACAATTATGGCGCATGAGGATAATCCTGATAACTTGTGGAAGGAGTCTTTGCCAGGATTGGAGGATAAGCGTATTGTAGCACTCTGTTCTGGTACTTCTGCTGTACATCTCTCTTTGGTTGCATTGGGCGTAAAGGCAGGTGATGAGGTTATCTGTCAGAGTTTCACTTTCTGTGCCAGTTCACATCCAGTAACTTACCTTGGTGCAACTCCAGTGTTTGTTGACTCAGAAAAGGAAACATGGAATCTTGACCCTGTGTTGTTAGAGGAAGCAATTAAAGATAGAATTGCTAAGACGGGAAAGAAGCCAAAAGCAATTATTGTCGTTTATCTCTATGGTATGCCTGCAAAGATAAAGGAGATACTTGCTGTTGCAGATAAGTATGATATACCAGTTGTTGAGGATGCTGCAGAGGGATTAGGGTCACGATATGAGGGACAGGTATGTGGTACCTTTGGTGAGTATGGTGTTCTGTCATTTAATGGAAACAAGATGATTACCACATCAGGTGGTGGTGCACTTGTTTGTCCTAATGAAGAAGCTCGTAATAATGTGATGTTCTATGCAACACAGGCTCGTGAGGGTTATCCATACTATCAGCACGAGAAGATTGGATATAACTATCGTATGAGTAATGTCTGTGCAGGTATCGGCCGTGGTCAGATGACAGTTCTTGATGAGCATATTGCCCATCACCGTCATATTGCTCATTTGTATGAAGAGGCTTTCAGTAAGATAGATGGTATTACCTTCCACGCAAACCCTTCACCAGAGTTCGATTCAAACTTCTGGTTGAACACAATGGTTCTTGATCCTTCTGTTAAGGTTAAAGGTCAGGAGAATGCATATAAGACAACGGTACAGGGAGCGGTTGGTGGTGCAGCTGGTGTTATACATTCAGTAGATAATGCACATACTGATTGCGAACCTAATGCTAATGTTGAGGCTATGCGTGTTTTCCTTGATAAAGCTAATATCGAGAGTCGCCCTCTTTGGAAGCCAATGCACAAGCAGCCTTGTTATAAAGATTGTCCAGCATATGTAAATGGTGTGAGCGAAAATCTTTTCAAAGTAGGTATGTGTTTACCAAGTGGACCATTAGTAACAGATGATGATGTAAAGTATATTGTTGAGAAAATAAAAGAAGCTATGGTTTAAGTCTCATGTTTTTTTCTCCCATATTAAGGGCTGACGTCGTAGATCTTAATGTCTTCGGTGCCAGCCCTTGCTGTGTTTCTTCATATATTAGATTATAGTAATATCTTATTAACTCCGCTTTCTTATCCTCTACATAAAAGCCGTTGGATTATTAAATGAATAAATAAAAATCCCAATTTTTATTAGGTTTGTATGTTAAGTGGATAAAATGTAAGAGTTTTTGCCGTTTTTGATATGTACGTGTCGCAAAAGTACGAAAAAAAACTCAACGAACGAAGAAAAGAATAGAAATTTAGTACTTATTTTCAAGTTTTATTTTCTCTTTTTTTGATAATATCTTTTACATTATCTGGCGTTGTAGATGGTAATAACATCGTAGAAATCAACGATTTGATAATTGTCGATATGTTTTTTAATTGCGTCGTTTCATTGTCTTTGTTGGTCGTTTTTTTAGATGTATTTAATAAGGAATCTTTAGGCAATGTAGCCTTATAATTCGCCCAACACGCAGCAGCCATACGTTTTATCTGTGCAAGTCGTCCCTGCACATCTTCTTCCTGCTTATATTGAGTATAAATCTTTTCAGCATTCATATATTGATCGTATGCTGGTTTCCATGATTGTAGAAACATATTGCATAGGCCTAACCGATAATAGACATCGCCTTTCTCACGTTCATAACATACGGTTAATGTTTTCTCATAGTAGGGGATGGCTTCCTTATACTTCTTTAGATAAAAGTTGCTTTCAGCCGTAGTATAATAGTAGACTGAGCGTTCATGGGGAGCGAACAATTCCAATTTGGGCATGACACTTTCCAAATATTTAGCTGCTGCTTCATAATCCCAATCGTGGTAATAGCATAAGCCAATATAAGCCTTGAAACGTTCGTTAAGCTTATATTCTTTATCTAATCGCTGAAAGATAAGCAGAGCTTCATGATACTTTGCTGAAGTAAAGTATTCCAGTGCTTTTCCCAATTCTTCAGCATCCTTACTCTTCTGTGCAGATGCAGGGATAGAAGTCGTTAGGAATAGCAGAAGCGTTATGATTAATTTTCCTGTTATTCTTACAGCCATATTATCTCCTTTACAATCTCCTCGCCATATTGTGCAAGGTCAATATCAATCAGAACCTTTCCTTTTTGGTGATTTTCGTGTGAGTCACCCATAGTCTTTTCAATCTCTTTCAGGCATTGTTTTACTTGATTGAGTGTCCATTCAGTTTCAAAAGTTCCTATACAATTCAAGAATTTGTCAGACTCTATTCCAATTGCTTCAGTCCATTGGGGCTTAGAGAATTTGACACCCTCGAAACATTGTTTTAAGAGTGTCTGTGCTTTGGAAATATTCTCTTCTTGATTAATATTTGAACCAAGTGCGATAATTATCTTCATAAATACAAAGTTACGTATAAGTTTTGAAATCTTTGTGAGATTTAAGATAATTCACTTTGTATTATATAATAAAACATGTAATTTTGCCGTTATATAATCTAAAAGAACTTTTTATGAAGCGATATATCTTCCTTATTCTCTCATTCCTCTCTATATTACCTGGCGTTGTAGCTGGACAAGCAAGGTGGAATCAAGTTTATCAAGCTTATATTGATCAGTATAAAGACATGGCTATTGAGGGTATGCTGAAGTATGGTGTACCAGCAAGTATCACGCTTGCACAAGGTCTGCTTGAGAGTGGAGCTGGGCGTGGTAGACTTGTACTCCTTGGTAATAACCACTTTGGCATTAAATGTCATGGTTGGCTGGGTCGTACGATTTCGCATGATGATGATGCAAAAGGAGAATGTTTCCGTGCGTATGATAGTGCGTTAGAAAGTTTCGAAGATCATTGTAAGTTCCTCCGTGATCGTCCACGTTATAGAAGTTTGTTTAGTTTGGATAGAACAGATTATCGTGGTTGGGCATACGGATTGAAGCGAGCTGGCTATGCTACGAATCCTGTTTATGCACAGAGTCTGATAAATATCATAGAGCTTTATAAGCTTTACGAATATGATAATGCGAATCATTATGATCGCTTCATGGCTCATCACAGTGGTGAAAATACTACCATACGAGGTGTTGAAAATGAACGTTCAAACCCTGTTCAGGTTTTAGGACCTCATTCTATAAATAAATATAATGAAAATTACTATATCATTGTAAGACAGGGAGATTCGTTTAAGTCTTTAAGTAAAGAATTAGAGATTGGTGTGGGTAAATTGGCAAAGTACAATGAGCGTGATAAGCATGACCGTCTTATTCCGGGTGAGTATATCTGGTTGAAGAAGAAACAGAAGAAAGCACCGAAGGAGTTTAAGAAACGCCCATATTACGTAGGCAAGTCTGAGAGCTTATACGATATTGCACAACGATATGGTATCCGTTTGAAGAGTCTCGTAAAAAAGAATAAAACGATTGCTGAGCGTGGCTTGAGAATTGGGGATCAAGTGACATTATATTAAATGCAGAATGTGTTTCTGATGGTCTATTAGGCTTAAAACAATTTTTAAAACACTTACAAAACGCCCTTGCGTATCTATTCTTAGATAAGCAAGGGCGCTTTTTTTGTTGCGAATTATCTTTACATTATCTTTAATTTTCTTTGCCTAAGAAAGAAGGAAATATGCGTTTCTAACGATGCTTGTAACTTGTTGCTTATAAGGTGGTTACAACGCTGTATGATAAAAGGTGCTTAGTTAGCCTTCAAAAGGGCGTTAGTTAGCCTTCAAAAGGGCATCTTTTAGAAGCTAACTGGGCGTCTTTTTGAAGCCAATTAAGCGTGAAATGATTTTCGTTGTTTGAATATTCTTTACAAAGCGTCGTCACCATTACTTGCTTTTTCAGAGGTAGGTACCTTCGTGACATCTAAGCTTTGTACACTCCGCAATCATCATGTTGTCTGTATCATAGTCAATAAAATTGTCTGCCTTTCTAACTCGGTGTAGCCTACTACACTTTTGTTACAAAGACAGACAATTAACTTGATAAGTAAAATATGTTCAATCTCAAATAATAGATTGATACGTATAAACTAATTAGAAATCAGTCAGACAAGTATCCAAAGCTTTGGTGATAGCCTCTTTATCAAGGTCTTGACCAATGAATACTAATTTCTGCATTCTGTCACCGTATGGCTCCTCCCAATCCTTCTTAAGTTTAGGATTATTCTCAAGGAACTCACGTAATTGGAATTGTGGCATAGTTGCATACCACTGACCAGCATTGCGAAGGCTTACTTGCTTACCAGCCTGTTCAAAGACATAACAGATATCCTTCTCGTTAGCGAAGTAGCATAGTCCCTTACAACGGATAATCTGCTTTGGCCACTGACGTGCAACGAAGTCATCAAAGAAGTTAATGTCGAATGGACGACGTGCATAGTAGACAAAGGTTTGGATGTTGTATTCCAAAGCCTCACCGCTCTCTTCGTTCTCCAAGCCATGATGATGGTGGTGGTGATGGTGGTGATGCTCATGATGGTCGTCGTCGTGGTCGTCATGGTCGTGATGATGGTCATGTTCATCATGTTCATCATGTTCATGTTCTTCCTCTTCATCCTCGTGACCTTCAATTTCGGCAATCCATGAAGCGGAGGTCGCAACCTTGTCGAAATTGAAGTCGCCAGTGTTGATAATCTTGTCTAAATCAACATCGCCATAATTACATTCGATAATCTCAGCCTTTGGTTGAAGTGAACGGATAATCTCCTTCACCAATCCTAACTCTTCCTTGTTGACATCATCAACCTTGTTTAGAAGGATTATATTGCAGAACTCAATTTGCTGGATAAGCAAGTTCTCAATGTCATCTTCTTGCAAATCCTTCTTCAGAAGGTCGTTACCAGCTGAGAATTCGTCACACATACGACGTGCATCAACAACAGTTACGATAGCGTCGAGTACAGCCTTACCATTCTTTGCAAAGTCTGGATACATCTGTGGATAAGCACAGATAGTTTGTGCGATTGGAGCTGGCTCGCAGATGCCGCTCGCCTCTATGACGATATAGTCAAAATTCTTCTGTGAGACGATTTCATTCAGTTGCTGCACTAAGTCCATCTTTAACGTGCAGCAGATACAACCATTCTGAAGAGCAACGAGCGAATCGTCCTTTTGATCAACAACACCGCCTGCCTCAATGAGGTCGGCATCAATGTTTACTTCGCCAATATCGTTGACGATAACGGCAAACTTAATACCTTTTTTGTTGGCAAGAATCTTGTTTACTAAAGTAGTCTTACCACTGCCTAAATAACCCGTAAGCAGGAGGACAGGAGTCTCTTTTATTTCCATTTTATATTTCTTTTGTTTTATATTTCTAAGACTACAAAGTTACAAAAAAAAATGCCAAGTGTACTGTTTCCGAAAGTGAAATGTTTTCTAAATAACATTTCTCGTCTCTTTCATACTAAAAGAATGTTTATGACTTCCTATCATAGTCGCTCTTAAGGAAATGAGGTTTTTGCATGTTAATAAAAGGATGGAGCATTGCTTTATCCAATAGCAATGAGTTCAATCTCAAAAATCAATGTGGAAAAAGCAGGAATGTCACCATCACGCTTTGTGCCATAGCCCTCTTGATACGGAATATATACACGCCAATAATCGCCTTTATGCATTGCACAGAGTGCTGTTTGAAATCCCGGAATCAATTCGTTCACACGGAAAGCTTCAGGGATACCCCGTTGCCAACTATCGTCGAACACCTTACCCGTTATAAGGCTACCACAATAATGGCAAGTGACAATGGAGCGTGCTGTCACCTTACCTTCACCGCTTCCTTCCTTGATGATCTCGTAAAGCACACCATTTGGAAGTGACTTCACTCCTTCTTTTTGGCTCAGTTCTATGAGGTATTCCTTGTTCTTTAATTTATATTCTTGTTTCTTTCCCATATGGTTTAATTATCTACTTGTACACGTTGTACACGCAAAAGTAGTGAATATCTTTTGATTTTACGATTATTTCAATTACTTTTGTTTCGGCATAGTATTTGTTCTATAGCTTATAAACGTAAGATATGAATTTTGATAAAATAGAGAATGATGCACGTCGGGCAGAACTGATCCGCGTGTTGGGGCATTCAATAGAGCGATTGTCATTGGCTGAGTTAGAGGCATTGTATTACGACCTTGTAGCTAAGGATTACATCCGAGAGTAGTAAGATGCAGTTGATGGATAACTGGAACAAGGAGATTCTTCGCCTTGCCATCCCTTCTATTATAAGTAATGTGACGGTTCCACTGTTGGGTCTTGTCGACTTAGCAGTAGTGGGTCATATCGGTAATGAAACCTATATCAGTGCGATAGCAGTTGGTTCAATGATATTTAACGTCATCTACTGGCTGTTAGGATTCCTACGTATGGGCACGAGTGGTATGACTTCACAGGCGTATGGTAGACAAGATGCGCAGGAGTGTTTGAATATTCTTATACGCACGCTGATGATAGGGGTGGGTGTGGGAATTGTCTTTGTTATAGCACAGCGTGGGATAGAGTGGAGGATGCTCCGCTTAATGAATACACCGAAAGTCTCCTGGCATTATGTAGCCATCTATTTTAGGATTGTTATTTGGGGTGCTCCTGCTATGTTAGGACTCTATGGGTTGACGGGATGGTTTATTGGGATGCAGGATACGCGTACACCGATGATGGTGGCAGTACTACAAAATGTCGTTAATATCGTTGCCTCCCTGTTCTTCGTATTCGTCCTTGGTTGGCAGATTAGTGGTGTTGCTGCAGGTACAGTTATAGCTCAGTGGGCAGGGTTTGTAGTATCTTTATATGCTGCAAACAAGCGAATAAAATCTGGAAAAGAAGAAGGGTTGAATTCAGATATAAGTAATAGTGAGTTCCTACGGTCAACTTTTCGTCGTGTCTTGGCAATGCAAGGGGAGTGGAGTGAGTTCTTTCGTGTGAATAAAGACATCTTCCTGCGAACACTTTGTTTGGTGGCAGTAAACTTCTTCTTTACTTCAGCTGGTGGGAAGCAAGGTGCAATGATGTTGGCAGTCAATACATTACTGATGACATTGTTTACGCTATTCTCATATATGATGGATGGCTTTGCATACGCAGGCGAGGCTTTAAGTGGCAAATATTATGGTGCTGGGGATAAGATAGGACTACATATAACGGTTCATCGGTTGTTTGGCTTTGGCTTCGTAATGGTGCTAATGTTTACGACTGTTTATGTTTTTGGGGGTGTTGATTTTCTGCGTCTTCTCACAAGCGATACAGCTGTTGTGGCAGCAGCACAACCTTATCTCCTCTGGGCATACCTTATTCCACTGGCAGGAATGGCAGCTTTTGTGTTAGATGGGGTCTTTATTGGACTGACAGAAACCAAAGGAATGTTATTTTCAACAGCGATGGCAATGGTAACATTCTTTGCGGTTTATTATCTGTTCTGTGGTGATTATGGCAATAACGCCTTATGGATAGCGTTCTTATCGTTTCTCGGTATGAGAGGTGTTGCGTCTATTCTGTGGGCACGTCGCTATTTAGTAATTTTTTAATGAAAACGATTGTAAGATGGGATTTGTTTGGATAATAGTCTTCATTCTCGTCCTTTTAACAGGCTGCGGATATGTTAGTTGGCATGTATGGCAGATTTTGCCCCTTGCCGTGGCTGGTAAATGGATTTTCGTGGGAGCATTGTTGCTTTGCATCGTTTGCTTCTTTACCAATTTCTTTTGGGTCTGGATAACAAGCCGATGCCTGTTGCGGTAATGCTGTATGAGCTTGGTAACTCTTCAGTATTCATCGGTCTGTATTTGTTACTATTTTTCCTTGTGCTTGATTTAGGAAGATTGGTACATCTTGTTCCTCGCTCGTTTCTTTATAACAGTTGGGTCGGCACGGTGTCAGTCGTGGTTATTATGACAGGACTCTTTGTTTATGGATATTTTAATTATATGCAAAAAGAGCGTGTCGCTTTGACATTGCAGTCGACTAAGTCTATGCAACGGCAGCATCGTTTAGTGATGTTAACCGACCTACATTTGGGTTATCATAATCGTGTGGATGAGTTTAGAAAGTGGGTTGACAAGGTAAACGCTGAGCAGCCAGAGGTTATACTCATTGCAGGAGATATTATTGATGGTAGCATTCGTGCATTGATAGATCAGGATATGACCGCAGAATTTCGTCGGTTGAAAGCTCCTGTTTATGCTTGTTTGGGTAATCATGAGTATATAAGTGGTGAGCCACGTGCAAAAAAGTTTTATCAAGATGCGGGTATTCATCTACTGATTGATAATCATAGTTTGGTCCCATTGGCAGGTGGAGACACGATTCTTGTTGTCGGGCGTGATGACAGGACGAATAAGAAACGTGCCGGTCTAAAGCGTTTGATGAAGTCTGCACCAAAGGGATATTATACGATTCTTATGGATCATCAGCCTTATCATCTGGAAGAGGCACAGCAAGTAGGTATAGACTTTCAGCTCTCTGGACATACTCATTATGGACAGGTTTGGCCTGTTAGCTGGATAGAAGATCTTATCTATGAGGATGCTTTTGGTCCTTTACAGAAAGGAAATACGCAATATTATGTATCTTCAGGAATGGGTATTTGGGGCGGTAAGTTCCGTATTGGTACAAGGTCAGAGTATGTGGTGGCTGATATCAAATAAGAATAAATTGTTTTGACTGTTCTGAATGATAGCTTTGTATTCTTCCATGTATATAAGATGTTTGTTATTAATGGTTTAATTATGTATCATTAAATGATATGTATAAGCAGTCTTGTCTGTTATCTGTTATGGTGATAGTGCTCCGCACATGTGGTGCTGATGGTTAACACCATTGGTGCGGGGTATGAACACCAATGGTGTTGATGGTTTAGAGTCTTGTAAAATCTCTTTTGGAAGATGTCTATTTCTTGTTAGAAAAGAATCACGTGACTATATGTGAATAGGATGGTTGGTAACAACATGATTCGCAAGATAATGAGTTCTTTTTGTTTTTCGGCAGGGGATGGTTTTTAGGGAGAATTATTCGTAATAAGCTTCAATGTAATCCTAATATGATAAGACATCCGTTATTTTGTGTTGAGGAATCTAAAAAGAAAAACAGATATTCGTTTGCGGGTATCAGAAAATAGTTGTATTTTTGCAAAGAATATATTTCGATCGATGAAATAGGAAAAGATATTCCAATGTTTTTCGTTCGTTTTTGTTTTGCTAAAATTAATGTTGATAGTTGACTACACGTTATTTGTTTAAATGAAAAAGATTATTTTCTCCCTCATAGTTACGGCTATGATTATGACTATGACAGGATGTGGCTCAAGTAAGGGCTTTACTTACTTAGAGAATGCTGATTCTATTAGCCTTGCTGCCTCACGTGGTTTGTATGATGCACGCATTATGCCAAAAGACGAATTGACAATTACAGTAAATACTACTGACCCAGATGCTGCGGCTCCTTTCAATTTACAGGTACGTAACCAGTTGGGGGGTGGCAAGCAGGTTGCTTCAGGTGGTGGTTCTTTGCAGGGCTACTTGGTTGACAACTCCGGTTTCATCAATTTCCCAGTGATTGGTAAGATTCATGTTAGTGGTTTGACAAAACCAGAGTGTGAAGACCTTATCAAGAGTAAGATTCAGCCTTATTTGGCTCGCACAGAGAATCCTATTGTTACTGTTCGTATGAGCAGCTATCATATAACTGTTCTTGGCGAAGTAGGTAATCCAGGTGTTATTCCTGTTGCAACGGAGAAGATGAGCGTGCTGGAGGCAATTGCTCAGGCTGGTGACCTTGGTGTTTATGGTAAACGTAATAACATTATGTTGATTCGTGAAGATGCAACAGGTCAGAAGCATGTCGTACGCTTGAATCTCAATGATGCAAACCTGCTTAACTCACCTTACTATTATCTTCAGCAGAATGATGTCCTCTATGTTCAGCCAAACAGTGTAAAGGCTAAGAACTCTGGAATAGGTAGTTCTACTACTCTCTGGTTCTCTTTCATCGGTATTGTGACATCAGTTGCATCGCTGCTCGTAAACGTATTGAGAAAGTAAAATACTGTTCTTAGCGAGGCTATGTTTATAGTCTTTCTTTGGATAAAATATAATATAATAGGAATGAGAATATCTTTGACATCCACGTCTTGGGTAAACCTTTGGGTACTACTAAAAGAAAGGGTGTGAGAGGTATTCTCTTTTTTTATTTTGGGTAACTGATTGTATAAGGATTATGTGTGGAATTGTAGGATACATTGGAACAAAGCGTGAAGCTTATCCTATTTTAATAAAAGGCTTACAGCGCCTTGAATATAGGGGATATGACAGTGCAGGTGTTGCATTGATAAGTAAAGGTAGGGAGCTGAATGTTTATAAGACAAAAGGAAAGGTTGCCGACTTGGAAGAGTTTTGTTCAGATAAGGACATAACAGGTTGTGTTGGTATTGCTCATACACGTTGGGCAACACATGGTGAACCTTCTTCATTAAATGCTCATCCGCATTATTCACAGTCGAAGAATCTTGCTATTATTCATAATGGCATTATTGAGAACTATGCTGAAATTAAGCATAATCTCATGGAAAAAGGAATGACATTTCAGTCAGAAACTGATACGGAAGTATTAGTGCAATTGATTGATTATATACAAACAAAGAAAAATCTTAGTTTGCTGGAAGCTGTTCAGTTAGCACTTCATCAGGTAATTGGTGCATATGCCATAGCTATACTTGACAAGCGCAATCCTGATACTATTATTTCGGCACGTAAGCAGAGCCCATTAGTAGTGGGCATTGGTGATGGAGAGTTCTTTCTTGGCTCGGATGCCAGTCCTATTGTAGAGTATACGGATAAGGTTGTATACTTAGACGATGGCAATATTGCCGTTATGAAGTTAGGAGAAGAACTGAAGGTTGTTAATATTCTAAATGAAGAACTGTCACCAGAAGTGCGTACAGTAGATATTAATCTTGGAGAGATAGAGAAAGGAGGCTTTCCTCACTTTATGCTCAAAGAGATTTTTGCACAGCCAGAGTGTTTGAAGAATTGTATGCGAGGACGTGTACATCCAGAACATACTCAGGTGACACTGAGAGCCTTGATAGATCATCGTGATAAGTTGTTGAATGCGAAGCGTATAATTATTGTCGCTTGTGGTACAAGTTGGCATGCAGGACTAATTGGTAAACAGCTGATTGAGGAGTATTGTCGTATTCCTGTTCAGGTCGAATATGCAAGTGAATTCCGTTATGGGAATCCTGTGGTTGGTGATGGTGATGTTGTGATAGCCATCTCACAGAGTGGTGAAACAGCAGATACACTTGCTGCAGTAGAACTTGCAAAATCAAAGGGTGCGTTTATTTATGGTATTTGTAATGCCATTGGTTCAAGTATTCCACGTGCAACAGACACAGGAACCTACATTCATGTAGGACCTGAGATTGGCGTAGCATCAACGAAGGCTTTTACAGGACAGGTTACAGTGTTGACAATGTTTGCGCTTGTACTTGCCAATGCAAAGGGAACTATCAGCGAAGAAGATTACAAGAAAGTGATAAAAGAGTTGGCTGAAATGCCTTCTATTATAGAAGAGGCGTTAAAGTCAAATGAGCAGATAGCAGACTTAGCACGTACGTTTACTTACGCCCGTAACTTCCTCTATCTTGGTCGAGGATATAGTTATCCGGTAGCTCTTGAAGGCGCATTGAAGTTGAAGGAGATATCCTATATACATGCTGAAGGCTATCCAGCAGCAGAGATGAAACATGGACCAATAGCTTTGATAGATTCAGATATGCCTGTCGTAGCTATTGCAACACATAATGGCATGTATGAGAAGGTTCGTTGTAATATCCAAGAAATAAAGGCACGACAAGGACGCGTGATAGCTTTAGTTTCAAAGGGTGATACAACCATCTCTAAAATAGCAGATGCTGTTATAGAACTCCCAGACATGATGGAATGTCTTGAGCCATTAGTGGCAACGGTTCCATTGCAGCTATTGGCTTATCATATTGCTGTATGTAAAGGCAAGGATGTTGATCAGCCAAGAAATCTGGCTAAGTCTGTAACAGTAGAGTAGGGAGAGGTGAGTGGTTGATACCAGGCATTATAAGGCATAGTCTGTGTATTTATTCTTAATGAATATAACGAATGCACAGGCTGTGTTACTCCTAATAAAGTGAAGTTTATATTCATCTTCCTTTTATTAAGGGAGATATGAAGATAGATATACGATTTTAAAAGTAAAAGAAAGACAGAAAACCTTATCAATGGAAAAGAACATTCATGAAGACTGCGGTGTGGCAATGATTCGATTGCTGAAACCGCTTGAGTATTATCAGGAGAAGTATGGCACCTGGATGTATGCACTTAATAAACTCTATCTGATGATGGAGAAACAGCATAACCGCGGTCAAGAGGGAGCTGGTATGGCTTCTGTTAAGTTAGACTCTGAGCCAGGTAATGAATATATGTTCCGTGAGCGTGCAGAGGGTAAGAATGCTGTCGCTGAGATTTTTGCCAATGTTCATGAGCGTTATAAGGATTTCTCGCAGGAGCAGTTGTCTGACGTTTCTTTTGCTAAAACAAATCTTCCCTTTGCGGGAGACCTTTATATGGGCCACCTTCGGTACTCAACTACCGGCAAGAGTGGCCTTTCTTATGTTCATCCTTTCTTACGTCGTAATAACTGGAAAGCAAAGAATCTCTGTATGTGTGGTAACTTTAATATGACTAATATTGGAGATGTCTTTGAGATTCTGACCGAACAGGGACAGTGTCCACGTATCTATAGTGATACGAATATTCTTTTGGAATTGATGGGACACAGACTTGATCGTGAGGTTGAACGTAACTTCGTGGATGCACAGAAGTTAGGTTTAGAAAAACGTGCTATCACACATTATATTGAAGAGAATGTGCAGATGAGCAATGTTCTCAAGACAACAATGCAGCACTTTGATGGTGGATATGTTATCTGTGGACTGACTGGTTCTGGAGAGATGTTCTCTATCCGTGACCCATGGTCAATTCGTCCAGCTTTCTATTATAAGAATGACGAGATTGTAGTCTTGGCAAGTGAGCGTCCAGTTTTGCAGACTACATTCGACCTTGAGTGTGATGATATCCAGGAATTGAAACCTGGTCAGGCATTGATCGTTAATAAGCGTGGTGAATGTTCATTGCAGCAGATTCTTGACCCTAAGAGTAACTCAGCTTGTTCTTTTGAGCGAATTTATTTCTCACGTGGTTCAGACCGTGATATCTATAAGGAGCGTGAAACATTAGGACGACAGTTAACAGAGCCTGTTCTAAAGGCTGTTGACTATGATACAGAGCATACGGTGCTCTCGTATATTCCTAATACAGCAGAAGTAGCATTCTATGGTCTTGTTCATGGTTTTAAGGAGCAGATTGATAAGAAGAAGATAGAGCAAATAGCATCTTTAGGCTCTAATGCTTCACCAGAAGAAGTCTATCGGATTATTCATCAGGATGTACGATCAGAGAAAGTAGCATGGAAAGATATTAAGTTGCGTACCTTTATTACGGAAGGCAATTCGCGTAACGACCTTGCCTCTCACGTCTATGACGTTACTTACGAGTGTATTAAACCCTACGAGGATAACCTTGTTATTATTGACGACTCTATCGTACGTGGTACAACATTGAAGGAGAGTATTCTCCGTATCCTTGACCGTTTGCATCCAAAGAAGATTGTGGTTGTGTCCAGTGCGCCACAGATTCGCTTCCCTGATTACTACGGAATTGATATGTCGCATCCAGAAGAGTTCTGTGTTTTTCGTGCAGTAATCGAGTTGATTCGTGAACGTGGTCTGGAAGATCTACTTCGTGAAGTTTACGAGAATTGTAAGAAAGAGTTAGCAAAGCCTAAGGGAGAGCCAATCTTCAATGCTGTTCGTGCCGTTTATAAGCCTTTCACAGTAGAGGAAATTAATAGCAAAATCGTTGAAATGTTGCGACCAGAAGGTATGACAACACCTGTAGAACTCGTGTTCCAGAGTGTGGAGGGATTACATAATGCAATACCTAATCACCCAGGTGATTGGTATTTTACTGGAAACTATCCAACTCCAGGTGGTATGCGATTGGTCAATGAGGCCTTCGTAAGCTATTATGAGCGTGAACATCTAAATACAGTAAAAGCGTAATAACCGCTTGTCTGTAAATTATCATCATGAAAAAAAAGAATTATTTTCATGAAAGGAAAGATTTCTTTTCACGATAAAAAATATTTCTTTTCATGAAAAGAATTTTCAATCCAACAATACTATAAGCAATGAGGAACGTAACTTTAGTCTTAAGTGACGGAACAAAATTCCATGGAAAGTCGTTTGGATACGATGCCCCAGTAGCTGGTGAGGTGGTTTTCAACACTGCGATGATGGGCTATCCAGAGAGCTTGACTGACCCTTCATATGCGGGTCAGCTACTAACAATGACCTTCCCATTGGTAGGTAACTATGGTGTACCACCTTTTACTATTGAGGAAAGTGGTATTCCAACCTTCATGGAGAGTGATAAAATCTATGTCTCAGCCTTGATAGTGTCTGACTATACAGAGGAGCATTCACACTGGAATGCTGTGGAGAGTCTGGCTGACTGGCTGAAGCGTGAACATGTACCAGGTATTACTGGTATTGATACACGTGAGCTGACTAAGGTTCTACGTGAGCACGGTGTGATGATGGGTAAGATTCTCTTTGATGATGAACCTAATAATATCCCAGAGGCTAATTACGAGGGAGTAAACTTTGTTGATCGCGTTTCAACAAAAGAGATTATCCGCTACAACGAGGGCGCTGGTAAGAAGGTTGTCCTTGTTGACTGCGGTGTGAAAGCCAATATTATCCGTTCATTGATTACCAGAGGGGTTGAGGTTATCCGTGTACCTTGGAACTATGATTACACTGGTATGGATTATGATGGCCTTTTCCTCGGTAATGGTCCTGGTGACCCTGATATGTGTAATGATGCTGTTGAGGTTATTCGTAAGCAGATGAGTATGAGTAAGAAACCTATCTGTGGAATCTGTATGGGTAATCAGTTGCTTTCAAAGGCTGCAGGAGCAAAGATTTATAAGTTGAAATACGGTCATCGTGGACATAATCAACCTGTTCGCATGGTAGGTACTGATAAGTGTTATATCACCTCGCAGAATCACGGTTATGCGGTTGATGCTTCAACATTAGACAAGGATTGGCAGGAACTCTTTGTTAACATGAATGACGGTAGTAATGAGGGTATTCGTCATAAGGAGAACCCTTGGTTTACCTCACAGTTCCACCCAGAGGCTTGCTCTGGTCCGGTTGATACTTACTTTATGTTTGATAAATTTGTAGAAACACTGAAATAATGAAAGACGAGTCAATAAAGAAAGTCCTGATTCTTGGTTCAGGCGCATTGAAGATTGGTGAAGCAGGAGAGTTTGATTACTCTGGTTCACAGGCGTTGAAGGCATTACGCGAGGAGGGTGTTTCTACTGTTTTGATTAACCCAAACATCGCAACAGTACAGACATCTGAGGGGGTAGCAGACCAGATTTATTTCCTTCCAGTTCAACCTTACTTTGTTGAGCGTGTTATAGAGAAGGAACGTCCTGATGGAATCCTCCTGTCTTTTGGTGGTCAGACAGCACTAAACTGTGGTGTTGAGTTGGATAAGACAGGTGTTCTGAAGAAGTATAATGTAAAGGTTTTAGGTACCCCTGTTAAGGCAATTATGGATACTGAAGACCGTGAACTCTTCGTTGAACGACTCGATGAGATTGATGTAAAGACAATCAAGAGTGAGGCATGTGAGGATATTCAGCAGGCACGTGTGGCTGCAAAGAACCTCGGTTATCCTGTTATTGTTCGTGCTGCATACGCATTAGGTGGTCTTGGTAGTGGATTTGCCGATAATGAGGAAGAATTGAATACACTCTGTGAGAAGGCCTTTTCTTTCTCTCCTCAGGTGTTGGTTGAGAAGAGTTTGAAGGGTTGGAAAGAGATAGAGTACGAGGTTGTTCGTGACCGTTACGACAACTGTATCACAGTTTGTAACATGGAGAACTTCGACCCACTGGGTATTCACACAGGTGAGTCTATCGTTATTGCACCATCTCAGACCCTTTCTAACAGCGAGTATCATAAGCTTCGTGCACTGTCTATAAAGATAGTACGTCATATTGGTATTGTTGGTGAATGTAATGTTCAGTATGCTTTTGACCCAGAGAGTGAAGACTATCGAGTTATTGAGGTAAATGCTCGTTTGTCACGTTCTTCAGCTCTTGCCAGCAAGGCAACTGGTTATCCTCTTGCTTTCGTTGCTGCTAAGTTGGGTATGGGCTACGGACTCTTTGAGTTGAAGAACTCTGTTACAAAGACTACATCAGCTTTCTTTGAACCAGCACTTGACTATGTAGTCTGCAAGATTCCACGTTGGGACCTTAGTAAGTTCCGTGGTGTGGATAGGGAGTTAGGCTCAAGTATGAAGTCTGTCGGTGAGGTAATGGCTATTGGTCGTAACTTTGAGGAAGCCATTCAGAAGGGACTTCGTATGATAGGACAGGGCATGCATGGCTTTGTTGAGAACAAAGAATTGCAGATTGACGACCTCGATGCTGCTTTGCGTGAACCTACCGACAAGCGTGTGTTCCTTATTTCTAAGGCGATGCACAAGGGCTATACGGTTGACCAAATTCACGAACTAACCAAGATAGACCGTTGGTTCCTTAATAAACTCAAGCATATCATAGATATTGATGAGGAACTGAAGACTAAGAATATCAACACACTTGATAAGGAACTTCTGCGTACAGCAAAGGTTTATGGCTTTACAGACTTCCAAATCGCACGTGCTGTTGGTTTGGAAGAAGAGTGCAAGAAGATGCACGAAGCTATGAGAATCGTTCGTCGTTTACGTAAGAGCTTTGGTATTCTTCCTGTTGTTAAGCAGATTGATACGTTGGCTGCGGAATATCCAGCACAGACCAATTACCTGTACGTTACATACGCAGGTGTGGCTTCTGACATTACATTCTCTAATGATCGTAACTCAGTTATCGTACTTGGTTCAGGTGCTTACCGCATTGGTAGTTCTGTAGAGTTCGACTGGTGTGGTGTTCAGGCATTGAATACCATCCGTCGTCAGGGCTATCGTTCTATCATGATTAACTATAACCCAGAGACTGTTTCAACAGATTACGATATGTGTGACCGTCTCTACTTCGATGAGTTAACATTCGAACGTGTTATGGATATCATTGATGCAGAGAACCCACATGGCGTGATTGTGTCTACTGGTGGTCAGATTCCAAATAACCTTGCTATGTATCTTGATGAGGAGAATGTGCCAATTCTCGGTACTTCTGCAAAGGATATTGATAACGCTGAGGACCGTGCTAAGTTCTCGTCTATGCTCACAGAGAATGGTATCAACCAGCCTGAGTGGAGTGCATTGACAAGTATGGACGATATTGATAAGTTCGTTGACCGTGTTGGTTTCCCAGTACTTGTACGTCCATCTTACGTACTTTCTGGTGCAGCAATGAATATCTGTTCTAATAGAGATGAGCTCACTCGCTTCCTTCAGTTGGCTGCCAACGTCAGCGAAGACCACCCTGTTGTGGTAAGTAAGTTCATTGAACATGCAAAGGAGATTGAGATGGATGCCGTTGCACAGGATGGTGAGATATTGGCATACGCTATCTCTGAGCATATTGAGTTTGCTGGTGTTCACTCTGGTGATGCTACAATTCAGTTCCCACCTCAGAAACTTTATGTTGAAACTATGCGCCGTATTAAGCGTATCAGTCGTCAGATTGCGAAGAAGTTGCACATCAACGGACCATTCAACATCCAGTTTATGGCACGTGATAACGATATCCTCGTTATTGAGTGTAATCTCCGTGCGAGCCGTTCATTCCCATTCGTTAGTAAGGTGTTGAAGCTCAACTTCATCGACTTGGCTACTAAGATTATGCTCGGTGCGCCTGTTGAGAAGCCTAATAAGAACCTCTTCGACCTTGATTACGTAGGTATTAAAGCATCTCAGTTCTCTTTCAACCGCTTACAGAAGGCCGACCCAGTATTGGGTGTTGATATGAGTTCTACAGGTGAGGTTGGTTGTTTAGGTGATGATACCTCTACAGCTTTGTTAAAGTCTATGCTGTCTGTAGGTCTTAGAATACCAAAGAAGACAGTCTTGTTGTCAACAGGTGGAGCAAAGCAGAAGGCTGAAATGCTTGATGCTGCAAAGATGTTGAAGCAGCATGGTTATGAACTTTATGCAACAGCAGGTACGTCTAAGTATCTCACGGAGAATGGTGTTGATAATACTTGTGTCTATATGCCTTCAGATGAAGGAAAGCATCCACAAGCACTCGACCTTCTACATGAGAAGAAGATAGACATGGTCGTGAATATGCCAAAGGACCTTACTCCACGCGAGTTGACTAATGGTTATAAGATTCGACGTGCAGCTATCGACCTCAATGTTCCATTGATTACGAATAGCCGTTTGGCAAGTGCGTTTATCTCAGCTTTTTGCAATGTCAATATGGATGATATTGATATTAAGGCATGGGGAGAATATTAATATTTTTATGGGGCTAAAGGAGGTTAAAGGAGTAGGAAGTGTTATCTTAACTACTTCTAACTCCTTTAATCCCTTTTTCTTTTTAAGATGATACAACACTCTATGAAGTTACTGATTTTAGTCTTTGTTACTATCTCAGCAGTAGCTTTCATGTCTTGCTCTGGCTGTTCTTCACGTGGAGTAGGGCATTATGATACGACACAGGTCGACACGATGATAGCTGTCGACCTTGACCATGATACGTCTGGTGATGGGACGTATGTCTCTTCATGGACTTATCTTAATGATTCTGCGGTAGCTAATATGCAGAGCGCACCTAACAAAAAGTCGCAGATAACTGCTTCTAATCGCATGAACATTCGTGTACGTTATCTTGGTCGTGTAGGCGTAGAAGCATGTATGATTCTTGGTGATGGAGAACAGTTTGCTGGTAACAGTTATGATACAACCAACTTCGTTCGTGTCTATGCGTATGGAGATGAGGTGGGGCGTTTCAAGTATAAGCCAGGTATCAGTAAGCAAACAGACTCTGCTTTTATCCAGAACCCAGAAACTTTTGTTGATTGTCTTCGTAAATATCGTTCTTTCAAGATTGAGACGACCACCTTTACCAGCGGAACACTTGTTTATAGTTTTGATGGTATTGCTGCATTGGCGAGAAGAAAATAGAAGTAAAGTGTTACCTTCATGATAATCTTTGTTTTAGTACGATAGTTTTGTTGATGCCTCTAAATATCAGAATGGATAATTTAAAAAAAAGTGGTATTTAAAGGATAAGGCATTATGAGAAAAGGACTTGTATTAGAAGGATGAGCTATGCGTAGATTGTTTTCTGCTGGCGTAATGGATGTTCTGCTGGCGTATAATATTTGTATGTATCAATAGCGGTAATATTATACATTCCACCTTTCACTATTTAAGAGATATTTGATACCTTTGTAGCATTGGAACATTGAAATATAGATATTGAGACAAAGATGTAAACTGTAATGTAAACCAATAATAAACATATATGGATAACTTCTTGAATAACAGTAATAAAATGAAGATACTTTTTATTTGCTTAGGTAATATTTGTCGTTCTCCGGCTGCTCATGCTGTGATGCAACACCTTGTTGAAGAACGAGGACGTGCAGACCGATATATGATAGATTCAGCTGGAATTGGTAATTGGCATGTTGGACAGTTACCTGATAAACGTATGCGTGAACATGGTAGACAGCGTGGATATAGGGTTGATCATTATGCTCGCCAGTTTAATGCACATAGGGATTTTGAGTTATTTGATAAGATTGTCGTTATGGATGAGGATAATTATCGTAATATTACGTCTCAAGCACCTAATGAAGAAGCAAGGAAGAAGGTTGTGAGAATGGCTGATTTCTTTACACAACACCCATCGGCTACTTGTGTCCCTGATCCATATTATGGTGATGCAGAAGATTTTAATTTAGCTCTCGACTTAATAGAAGACGGCTGCGAAGGGATTTTCAATACAATCTGATGTTTTTTACATAAGGTAAAAGATTACTTGGAAGAGCAATGCAAGGAACAACAATTGAACGTTAGCGAGGAAAATTTTAGAATATGCCATAAATCGGTCATTGTGTATTAACCATTAATACGCAATGACCGATTTGCTATTAAGACGAAGATCTTCTAATGGATAAAGGTGATTTTGTAAATATTTTTCTAATCTTCGATTCGTAGTGAGGCTTAATTGCATTCGAAGTAAGGCTTAATTGGCTTGCAAAAGATGCCCTTTTGAGGTCTTACTAACGCCCTTTTAAAGGCTAATTAAGCACCTTTTCTTTTGCCACTTTGTAACTCGCTTATAACAAGGGAGTTATAAATGTGATCATAAATGTTTTTTTTAGCCTTTTAAAAAGTTTGTTTTAAGAAATAATGTAAAGTAAATTCATATAAAGGCAGTGCGATTTTCAAATTATGATAGTAAGAATAAAGAGGAAGATAGTTCATATTTAGTTTTGTTATTATTGTATGTATTCATACGTTGTAATTTCCTCCTATTTATCTATTCAATACATTTTGCTGCACAATGTTTTTGTTAGTGTGCAGATTTTTGATTACCTTTGCACGTAAATCATACTATTGTGCAATGGATTCTATTAAAAGTTTCAACGCGTGTATAGAAAAGACTATTAAGGATAATTGGGATAAAGATGCTCTGACGGATTATCTTGGTGCTACACTTCAATACCATGATGTAGCACGCAAAATAGAGAAGCTACATATTCTCTTTGAGAATAGTGGTTTGAAGAAAGGTGATAAGGTCGCTCTTTGTGGCAGGAACTCTTCTTCATGGGCTGTTGCTTTCTTTGCAACACTCACTTATGGTGCCGTGGCAGTACCAGTACAGCACGAGTTCAAGGCAGAGCAGATTTACAATATTGTTAATCACTCAGAATCCAAACTCCTCTTTGTGGGCGATGTTGTTGCAACAACTATCGATGGCGAACAGATGCCAGGGCTGGAAGGTATTATCTATCTTCCAGACTTTTCGTTGATTCTTTCTCGTTCAGAATCATTGATACATGCACGTGAAAACTTGAATGCTCTCTTTGGAAAGAAGTATCCAAAGTTCTACCGTGCAGAGGATGTAAACTTTTTTAAGGATGAGGCAGACGACCTTGCATTGATTAATTATACCAGCGGAACGACTGGTTTCTCAAAGGGAGTCATGCTCAGTTATCGCTCTGTGCGTAGTAATCTTGCATGGGCAATGGCTGATATTAAGCCACATATCAAGCCAGATAGTAAGGTTCTTTGTATGCTGCCAATGGCACACATGTATGGTATGATTTGTGAGTTTATCTGCCAGTTTTGTTTTGGTAGTCATCTTTACTTCCTGACACGTCTGCCGAGCCCTTCTTTGATTGCTCAGGCTTGTAGTGACATTCATCCTGCCATTATTATGGCAGTGCCAATGGTTGTTGAAAAGATTATCCGTAAGAACGTTTTTCCAAAGGTACAGAGTACATCAACTCGTATGTTGCTAAAGATGCCTGTTGTAAGCAAGAAAGTAAAGGAAAGAATTAGGGCGATAGTTATGGACACATTTGGAGGGAATGCGTATGAGGTTGTTACGGGTGGAGCTGCTCTTAATAAGGGGATAGAAGACTTCTTGGTAAGTATTAATTTCCCGATAACAAGTGTTTACGGAGCTACTGAATGTGGACCACTGGTGACTTTCAGTGACTATAAGGATTTTGTTCCAGGTTCTTGTGGTACACCTGTTTTGAATATGGAAGTGAAGATTGTTAGTCCTGATCCTGCCAATGTACCAGGTGAGGTGATTACCAGAGGTGAGAACGTCATGCTTGGTTATTATAAGAATGAAGAGGCTACGAAAGAAGTTCTTGATAAGGAAGGATGGTATCATACAGGTGACCTTGGGACGATGAGTGCTGATGGACATTTGTTCATTCGTGGACGGATTAAGAATATGCTTTTAGGCTCTAACGGACAGAATGTATATCCTGAGGAGATAGAAGATAAGCTAAATTCTATGTCAATGGTTAGTGAGTGTATCATTATTCAGCGTGGTGATAAGCTGACTGCCTTGGTTTATCCTGATTTCGATGAGGCAAAGGAAATGGGGTTCACACAATCTGATATGCAAGAAATCATGGAGCAAAACCGTATTGAACTAAATAGTATGTTGCCATCTTTCTGCCATCTTTCTGCGATAGAGTTGCACGATGAAGAGTTTGCAAAGACTCCGAAGAAGAGTATTAAGCGTTATCTTTATCAAGAGAAGTAAAAGATACAGATGACATTTGTACGTTTTATAAGTCTTCGAGAAATTGTACAGATGCTGTCATATAATAATCGGGTAGGAGGTAGATGTTACTCATAATGCGCATTTACATCTATCCGATTTCTTAGTTTGGAATAACACCAGCTCTATAATGGAGAGTGATGCTGCTTTCCAACAATGAATTAATTTCTATTTGGCATCATGTTGTACCTTATTTAGCCTCTGTTAATACGATAGGTCGTTGTCAACAGTACATCATGTGATGAGCAAAAATACAAGGCTATATGCGTGTTATAGACGAATTATATTCTCGTCATGTGGTAACCCATTCGCTTTAATTGCATCGCTACGCCCATAAAGTACATTTGATGAAGAGCTGCCACATAGGCATGAAAGGCATCTCTGCTGCCAGGGGCTATAGGAAGATGACGGAGCAGACTATTGGTACGAGCAGCGCATTTAGCAACAATATTAGCGACTTCTTTATGCTCGTCAGCCGTAAGGAGAAGTACTTTCTCACAGATATAATCATCCATGTGGTCGTAGTCAATACGATCGCGAAGATAAGTATAGAGGTTTCCTACCTTATTATATAGCTCCCAATCTTTGTCCCAGTATTTTGCAATTGCCATACCGATGTACATCATCCAACCAAGAGACACTATGGGGTAGGCTGCAAATTCTCGCATACCATCAGGTAAGTAGGCTTCGGCAATACCTAACCATTTCCCTTCCATGTCAGTTGTGTCTGGCAAGATCTCGTCTACAAGTTCCTTCTCTTGTAGATAAGTCGCCAAGTCTTCTTTGAATTTCTCTTCAAATGGATATCTTAGTTGTTCGTCTTGCATTATGATGAATCTTTGATTATGAAATTATGCTTATCTCCCTTTGTAAGGACTATTCTGACAACTTTTTCTTTACTTCTGCAAGTGCAGCAATCCAGTTGGTGTCAAGTGAGAACTGAGTAAGATAGTCCTCACTGTTGAAATATACCAATACAAGGTTCTTGTCTGGATCATTATAGAAAGGGTGGTTGATACTCGCATCACGGAATATTTTGAGGATTTGCTTTTTCCTCTTTTGTTTGTTAGCACGTGCATATTCCTTTGTAAAGAGATTAACATACTCATGCATGTAATAAGCCATGGAATCAAGTTGAGCATTGAGATGGGCAATTTCTCTGTTAGATAGCTGCTTTGTTGTATCAACGATAGCTGATAATGTACGAGTATTAAGGTAGGTGATTGCATCAACTTTGAAAGAAGCTACCTTACGAACGTTTACATCCTCTTTGCTGTCAGTAGCAATCTTGTAAGCACTTGTATATAGTTGTTTCGATACACGCTCCTGCTGAGCATTTGCCGTAAGCACGGATACGAGAAAGAATGAAAGGGCTATAATTTTATTTTCATACGTTTAAATTTTAATCCTCGTGTTGTTTTAGTTTTATTTTTGACGTTATTGAAGTCTTTTGGTTTAATTCTTACAGTCATATATTGAAGTATATATTGCAGCATTAGACTTTCGTTTATCTTACTCTGTCCGTATTCTTACGTGCAAAGTCTTTCCAAGAACCATAATGCTTAGCATCCGTTGCAGGACGATCCATCTGTAGGAAGTGACAATAAGCAGCTGCAACGGCATCAGTCGCATCCATAAAATGAGGCATTTGGTCATCACGTAGATGAAGAAGTTTTTGTAGCATACCTGCCACTTGCTCTTTAGAGGCAGAGCCATTTCCTGTGATTGCCATTTTAATTTTCAGTGGCGCATACTCTTGAATAGGGACATCATGGTTGATGGCTGCTGCAATGGCGACACCTTGTGCACGTCCGAGTTTTAACATTGACTGAACATTCTTTCCGAAGAAAGGTGCTTCGATGGCGACTTCATCGGGTAAATATTCATCAATAATACCAGTTACCCGCTCAAATATTCTACCTAATCGGAGATATACATCACACTCCTTACGCATGTCAATGACCCCCATTACAACAAGTTCGGCTTTGTTCCCGCAGACACGTAATACACCATATCCCATGACATTCGTGCCAGGGTCGATGCCGAGTAGTATCTTTTCAGGTTGTGAACTTTTTGTTTTCATCTTGTGGGGATATTTGTTTTAACGGTCCATGTAAGGGTTATGAGCAAGCTCGAAGCCGATAGAAGTCTGTGGACCATGTCCTGGATACACAACTGTCTCATCAGGTAACTGCGCAAGTTCTCGAAGACTACTGATAATCTGGAACATATTTCCACCTGGGAAATCGGTGCGTCCTATACTTCCTTTGAACAATGTATCGCCAGTGAAAAGGACATTTTCTTCTGCACAATAAAAACATACAGACCCACCAGAATGTCCTGGAGTACGCATTACCTTGAAAGTGTGAGAGCCAAAAGATATTGTTTGGTTCTCTGCTAACTTCAATTCGCCTGCTGGTAAGTCATTGTTCAGTTCCATTCCAAGCATTTGTGCTGCGGCCTGCTTAGGATTGTTCATAAAGACAGCATCACCCTCTGCAACCTCAGGTTGAAGATTAAAGGCTGCAAGTAGAGCTGCATCACCAAAGTGATGGTCAAGGTGTCCATGAGTGCCAAGGTTATGAACAGGAGTAAGTCCTTCTTCTTTGATATAATCAATGATTGCGTTTCTTTCGCTTTCAGTAAGTGCACCGCAGTCAATGATAACACATTCTTTGGTCTCGTCGCTGACAACGTAACAGTTTTCTTGGAGAGGGTTTACCTCAAAAGTATGGATGTTAAGCATAAGTGAAATTCGTGTGTGTAATGGTTGATAATTGAGATATGTTGTGCTATTAGCGTGTGAACAGAGTTATCCTGGTACGTAAATAAGGTATTTCTCCTTAAACCACTCTTCGTCAAACCATTGTGATAATTCGGTTTTCTCAGCAATGTTCTTGTATGTTTTTAATTCTTTATCAAGGTTGCCACCTTTCAAAACAATGACACCATTTGGTAAGACATTATGCTGATCTGTTGCAATATTCTTCTTAATTATCTTCATCAAATCAGGCAATGGCATAACAGCACGTGATACAATAAAGTCAAACTTACCTTTCTCCTCTTCTCCACGTATGTGAGCTGGGAGGACATTGTCAAGTCCGATAGCATCTGCAACTTCTTGTGCCACTCTTACTTTCTTTCCTGTACCATCAATAAGTTTGAAGTTAGCTTCAGGGAAGAAGATGGCAAGTGGAATACCAGGGAAACCGCCACCAGTACCAAAGTCAAGAACATTAGTACCCTCACGGAAGTTTATGCATTTAGCGATTGCCAATGAGTGAAGGATATGATGCTCATAAAGATTATCAATGTCTTTGCGTGAAATGACATTGATTTTAGCATTCCAATCATGATATAAAGCATCGAGTGCTGCAAATTGTTCTTCCTGTTTTGGAGTGAGATCGGGGAAGTATTTCTTTATTATTTCAATCATAATCTTTTTGTATAGGGATTAGTGGGGGGGTAAACGGAGTGAAAAGATCAAGTTAATTGTCAATAGCCACTCTAACTTCTTTCTGATTGATTTCGCCAGGTGTATAGATAAACACCGTTGAGTCATCAGTGAGGATGAAGTTTTCTGTAGGGTAGGGGTCTATACCAACAAAATAACCTTTTGCTTGTAACCCTGTTATATCGTCGTTTTCAAGATCCTCTCGGTCAGCTATGCGCGCAACAATTTCCTTTGTTAGCTTTTCTTTGTAGTCATCACCAAACTGCTCCTGCAGCGTGATAAGATGTCCATTTTGTGGATTGAAGTTCCGTACAATCGTATATTTTGTTAGCTGTCCGTTACCATTATTGATGGCAATATGAGATAGCGCAGTAATGTAATTACCCACAGCTGCTCTTAATTCAGTTTTAATAGTTAGCTCGCCGATAAGTCGACTCTTATCTTTCTCTCTTTGACGAACAAGTTGTGCAATCTCCATATAATCCTTTATGTACTTACGCACAAAGGCTGGGATAGCAGTTTGAGGCGTCAGTTTGTTGCTATTAATAGCGAAATAGTCTGGCTGTAAAAGCCCCATTCTCAGTAAAGAATCGTTGACAGCAGCATAATTTTTCCCTTTCAGATAGGTGAAATCAACATGCACGTGGCATTGTATTGCATCTGAAAGACGTGCTATAGTGTCTACAGAAGCCACAGCTGTCTGTATGTCCAACTTCTTTGGTGCTGATGTTTTATGTCCACAACTGCTCATAAAGAGCATTAAAATTGTGGAAAAAACAAATGTTGTAAATAACTTCTTTGTCATATATAGTCGACAAAGTTACGAAAAGTTTTTGTAACTTTGCATTATTATATAATAACAATATTTAATTGAGGATAGAATGGTAAAAGCTTGTCTGTTTGATTTGGATGGAGTAGTGTTTGATACAGAACCAATATATACGAAGTTTTGGCATAATGTTGGTGTAAAATATTGTCCGACTATCCCTAATTTTGCTCATGACATAAAAGGACAAACATTGGTGCAAATCTATGATAAATACTTTGCGGGAGAAAAAGATAAGCAAGAAGATATTACTAAGGATTTGAACGACTTTGAACGTAACATGCCTTTCGTTTATATCGCAGGCTTTGAAGACTTTGTAAAAGGATTAAAATGTAAAGGCATAAAGACTGCCGTTGTCACAAGTTCTAACCTTGAGAAGATGCAAAATGTTTATAATAAGCATCCTGAGTTCAAAGGATATTTTGATAAGATTCTTACCTCAGAGGACTTTGTAGAGAGCAAGCCATCTCCAGATTGTTATTTCAAGGCAGCTGCTCGTTTGGATGTACCTCTTGAAGAGTGTATTGTCTTTGAGGATAGTTTCAACGGTTTACAATCTGGTATTGCTTCAGGAGCACGCGTAATAGGGCTTGCAACTACCAATTCTATAGCTGAAATAGAACCATTTACAAAGGAGGTAATTACTAATTATGATGGTTTTACTTTGTCAGACCATTAAAAAGGAGTAACTTTGCAGCCCAAAACAAATAATCAAGGAGGTAAGATTAATGATATCAATATGTAAAACAGACATTGAATAGTCTTACACTTTGAATTATAAAATTGATTATGGGATATTTAACAACAGATAAGAAGAAAGTAACTGCAAAGACATTATTAGAAATGAAGGCTGCTGGTGAGAAGATTACTCAGATGACAGCCTATGACTTTACGACAGCAGGAATTATTGATGCTGCAGGAATCGATAGTATTCTTGTTGGCGACTCTGCATCGAACGTAATGGCAGGTAATCAAGATACTACACCAATTACCATTGATCAGATGATTTACCATGCCCGTTCTGTTGTACGTGCATGTCAGCATTGTCTTGTTGTTTGTGATATGCCATTTGGGTCTTATCAGGTGAGTCGTGAGGAGGGTATTCGTAATGCTATTCGTGTTATAAAGGAGACAGGTGCTGGTGCGCTTAAAATGGAAGGTGGAAAGGAGATTGTAGATACTGTTAAAGGAATTGTTGATGCAGGCATACCAGTTATTGGACACCTCGGTCTTACTCCACAGAGTATCCATAAGTTTGGTGGTTATGGTCTTCGAGCAAAAGATGAAGCAGAAGCTGAGAAGCTCATAGAAGATGCACTGGCACTTGATGAAGCTGGTGTCAGTGCAATTACCCTTGAGAAGGTTCCAGCAACGTTGGCTACTAAGGTAACATCAATGGTTAAAGCTGCCACAATTGGTATCGGTGCTGGTAATGGTACAGATGGGCAGGTACTTGTTTATGCTGACGCTCTTGGTATGACGCAAGGTTTCAAACCTAAGTTTCTTCGTCACTTTGCCAATGTCAACAAGTGTATAACAGATGGTGTACAAGAGTATATCAAATGTGTAAAGGATATGAGTTTCCCTTCGGAAGCAGAGGCATATTAATATTTGTTTGACGTAAAAATACATGGTTTAAGATTAATTTATAAGTGAAGTATGTGTCATATAATCTAAATAAGGGCAAACTTAGTTTTTCCATCCATAATTAGATTGTTTTACATATTTCAGTGTTATAACTCATAACTATATAATTCAGGCTAATATAGAAATTATGGACACTCAAAATATACCTGTTCACGTACGATTATGGAATAAGCATTTTTGGTTGTTGGCAATGGCTAATCTCTTGTTAGTCATGTCTTCCTATATACTTGTTGCTACCATCCCTTTACGTATGGTAGATAGGGGGTATTCTATGTCTCAAATTGCTTTGGTAATGGGTATTTTCTTTATTGGAATATATCTTTTTGGTAGTCTTTCTGGCTATCTTGTCCAACGCTATCGCCGTAAAAAAGTGTTTAATGTCTCAACATTATTATTGTTGGCTGTTACAGGTATGCTTTATTATTTGAGCAATTTACCTTATAACTCCTTCGATTATACATTACTTGTAGTACTTCGTTTTATACAGGGAGCTTTCTATGGACTTTCACAACTTGTACTTCTTAGCACGTTGATTATTGATACCGTAGAGGCTGTCCATAGGACAGAAGCAAATCATGCTGCTACATGGTTTGGTCGTTTTGCGATTTCTCTTGGTCCTTTAGCTGGAATCATGGTGTATCAAACGATGAATTTTGCTTCAGTACTTCTCTTATCTTGTATCTGTTTGGGCGTTTCTTTTGTTTTTGTCAACCTAATAAGGTTCCCATTTCGTATGCCAAGTGAGGATTTCTCTCGTTTTTCTTGCGACCGTTTTCTCTTGAAGGGTAGTCATTGGCTTTTTATTAATGTAGCCCTTATTACGATAGTCGTTGGAGTCCTATTGAGCATAGAACACTCTCCGCGCTTTTTTGGAATGTTGATGGTCGGTTTTGTTATTGCAATTCTTGCTGAACGTTTTGTCTTTGCAGATGCCGACCTTCGTAGTGAGGCAACGACAGGAATGATCGTAATTGGAATAGCTATCCTTCTCATGATTACGCGTAGTCAGGAAAGCGTTAGTTATGTTGTTCCAATTCTTATTGGTTTTGGTGTAGGATTAATAGGTAGCCGATTCTTACTCTTCTTTATTAAGATGTCTGATCACTGTCAGCGTGGAACCAGTCAGAGTACGTTTTTACTTGCTTGGGAAACGGGTATCGGTACAGGATTATCCCTTTCTTATGGATTATTTAGCCTTGAGCAACCGCTTATCTTGTGGCTCTGTCTTGGAATCTTAGCCGTCTCGTTGATACTATATGATACATTTATCCATAGCTGGTATGTAAAGCATAAGCATCGATAATTTTACTTAAAAAACGCTATTAAGATTCAATTGATAACCAGTATATTATAGCGTTGAGAAGGCTTGATAAGCCTCTGAAAAAGTATTAGTAGCCGTACAAACAAGCATTACTTATACATTAAGCAATGCTTGTTTGCATCAATAGGAGGTCTATATTGTAAAGTGATTAGTGCTTAGCACCACTTGTGTTTACTAATCGCACCATTGGTGCATACCATTCACACCATTGGTGCTAAGCACTAACACATTCGTAAAGAACAATAAAAAAACACTTTTTGGGTCATTCTTGTGAGTATAACTAATGCATGTGGAAAATGATAGTTGAGCAACACTAATTTATATTGTGATGTAAAGCAAATTTGCTTTTTCGTCAACTTTTTATTATCTTTGCAACAAATTAGCTAATTATATGGGATTATTCGATTTATTCGCAAAAAAGAAGAAGGAAACGCTTGATAAAGGTCTTGAGAAGACAAAAGAAAATGTCTTCTCGAAATTGGCGCGTGCAGTGGCTGGAAAGTCAAAGGTTGATGACGAGGTGTTGGACGACCTTGAAGAGATTCTTGTTACATCTGATGTTGGCGTAGACACAACTATCAAGATTATCCGCCGTATCGAGGAGCGTGTTGCTCGTGATAAGTATGTTTCTACAAGTGAACTAAATGGGATTCTAAAGAGTGAGATTACTGCATTACTCACAGAAAATAATACTGGTGATAATGGTGAATGGACATTACCAGAAGATACACATCCTTACGTAATTCTTGTTGTTGGTGTTAATGGAGTAGGAAAGACCACGACGATTGGTAAACTTGCCTGGCAGTTTAAGCAAGCAGGAAAGAAAGTCTACCTTGGTGCAGCTGATACATTCCGTGCTGCAGCTGTTGAACAGATTCAGATTTGGGGTGACCGCGTAGGTGTTCCTGTTATCAAACAGCAGATGGGAGCTGACCCTGCGAGTGTGGCTTTTGATACGCTGCAGAGTGCTAAAGCTAATGGTGCAGATGTTGTAATTATTGATACGGCCGGTCGCTTACACAATAAGATAGGCTTGATGAATGAGCTGAAGAAGATTAAGGATGTAATGAAGAAGGTTGTTCCAGAGGCTCCACATGAGGTTTTATTGGTACTTGATGGAAGTACCGGACAGAATGCTTTTGAGCAGGCTCGCCAGTTTGCCGCAGTAACGCAGATTACTTCACTTGCCATCACAAAACTTGATGGAACGGCTAAGGGTGGAGTTGTGATAGGTATTAGCGATCAATTGAAGGTCCCCGTTAAATACATTGGATTAGGTGAAGGCATGGAGGACCTGCAACTCTTTGATAAAGTGCAGTTTGTTGATAGCCTATTTAAATAGGGTGTTGGGTGTTGAATGTTGGGTGTTGATGAATTGATATTACATTCTATTTATGCAATTCATTAACATTCAACATTTAACACCTATCACCAAACAAAGAACGAATGAAGAAAAATCAGATAGATATTGTTACCATGGGCTGCTCAAAGAATCTTGTAGATTCAGAGCTAATCATGAAACAATTCGAAGAAAATGGCTTTCATTGCACTCATGATGCAAAGCGTCCACAAGGTGAGATTGCTGTTATCAATACATGCGGTTTCATCGAAGCAGCAAAGGAAGAAAGCATCAATACGATTCTTGAATTCATCAATAGAAAGAAAAACGGACAGCTTAATAAACTCTATGTTATGGGTTGTCTTTCACAACGATATAAAGATGAACTTGAAGCAGAACTTCCTGAAGTAGATAAGTTCTATGGTAAGTTTAATTATAAACAATTACTGAGTGAACTTGGGAAAGCTGATGTTCCTGCATGTAATGGTGTTCGACACCTAACGACGCCACGACATTATGCTTATGTAAAGATTGCTGAAGGTTGTGACCGTCATTGTGCTTATTGTGCTATTCCATTGATTACAGGTCGTCATCGTTCACGTCCTGTAGAGGAGGTGTTGGATGAAGTGAGAGGACTTGTGGCTCAAGGAGTAAAGGAGTTTCAGATTATTGAGCAAGAGTTGACTTACTATGGTGTAGACCTTGATGGTAAGCACCATATTACCGAACTCATCTCTCGGATGGCGGATATAGAGGGAGTTGAGTGGATTCGCCTTCATTATGCTTATCCTAATCAGTTCCCACTTGACCTTCTCGATGTAATTGCAGAAAAGCCAAATGTTTGTAAATATCTGGATATTGCTTTCCAGCATATTTCCGACCACATGCTTGACCGTATGCATCGCCATGTGAGCAAGCAAGAAACGCTTGATTTGATTGCTGAAATACGTCGTCGTGTACCTGGTATACATCTTCGCACAACTCTTCTTGTTGGTTTCCCTGGTGAGACTGATGAAGATTTTGAGGAATTAAAAGAGTTTGTAACTGAAGCCCGCTTTGAACGTATGGGAGCCTTTTCTTATTCCGAAGAAGAAGGAACATATAGTGCTAATCATTATGAGGATGATGTTCCAGAGGAAGTTAAGCAGGCTCGTCTTGATGAATTGATGTCTATTCAGCAAAGTATCTCAGAGGAGTTAGAAGCTGAAAAGGTTGGTAATATTTTTAAGGTTATTATTGACCGTAAGGAAGGGGAATACTATGTCGGTCGTACAGAGTTCTGTTCGCCAGAGGTTGATCCGGAAGTATTGATTTCATTGACAGAAAAGCCTTTACGTGTGGGTAAGTTCTATGATGTACGTATAACGGACTCTGATGAGTTTGACCTTTTTGGTGAGGTCGTAAAGTGATAATCCATAAATTCATAGTTCAATATATTGATTTTAAGAATCGAAACTTGAATGGAATTAGTTATAGGTTCTGAATTTTTGAATTAAAAGGAGAAACAGAATGAATAATAAGGAATTCATTGCAGCATTAGCATTAAAAACTGGATATACGCAGGATGAAAGTCAAAAGATGGTGAAAACTGTCATAGATTTGATGGGCAAATCTTTTGAAACAGGCGACCCTGTACCAGTTATTGGTTTTGGAACGTTTGAGGTGAAGAAACGTTTGGAGCGTGTGATGGTTAATCCTTCAACAGGTTTGCGCATGCTGGTTCCTCCCAAATTGGTTCTAAATTTCAAACCTGCTGCAACAATTAAAGGACATGTAAGAAAGGGAGGACAGGACAATGGCTAAGACAGCAATACAACAGATAATAAGTGCATTAGCTAAACAGTATAATCTGTCTGCTGCTGAAGCGTCAGCTTTTGTTGATGCCTTTTTTGAGATAGTAAGCTCTGAACTTAAAAATGGTAATCAAGTAAAGATAAAAGGACTTGGTACTTTTAAAGTTCAAGCAGTAAAGCCTCGTGAAAGTGTTAATGTTAATACGGGTGAGCGTGTACTTATAGAAGGGCATGACAAGATAAGTTTTACTCCTGATACAGTGATGAAGGAATTGGTAAACAAACCTTTCTCACAGTTTGAAACTGTCGTTATTAATGATGGTGTTGATACAGAGGAGTTAGAGCGTGTTCCTGCTGAAGAAGATATTGACGAGGTTAAGCCACAAGTAGCAGCGAATGAACGTCCAACAGGAAACATCACTGAAGAAAGACAAAACACAGTCAGCAAGAAAGAGAATATTAAGGTAGAAATTCCTGAGGTACAGAAAAAAGAAACTACAATACAGAAGGAAGATGTTACTGAAGATTCTTCTGTAAAAGAAGAGACTGTAATTGATGTTGATGATAATGTTGCTGTAGATAATCTACCTGTTGGTATCATTGAAAGCTCATCTTCTTTAGAAGAGGAAGTTAAAACAGAATTATCTGATGAATCTATAGTACAGAATAGTGTTGAAGAGGATTTGCAGCGTGTTCCTTCGGAGGAGAAAGAAGAGGCGGTAGAGTCTGAAGTTAAACTGGTACAAGCAGTTCAGACTGTCTCAAATGTTTCTGAAGAGCAGGCTGAAGCATCGAAAGAAGCGGTTGTAGAAAAAGTTGAACAACCAAAGCTTTCTGAGTCAATTCTTACTTCAAGTGCAGAAGATAATGATGTTGAAGGTTCTGAAAATGGTATGCTTAAGAAGGTTGCATTGGCTGCATTGATTGTAATTGTATGTCTTGGAATTTTTCTTTGGGTAAGAATGAATAGTACAAAATCGCAGAAGAATACGAAAGAAGTAGCTGAGCAGACGACTGCTACTGATGATAATTCTTCACTCGGTACGAAGACTATTTCTGCAGATACAACAAGAATAGCATCAATAAATCAGAAAGTTTCTGAAAAGAAAGACGTTGAAAAAGTTGATTCTTTTGCAGCATTAAATCATGATGCTCGTATCCGTTATGGTGCATATAACATCATTGGTATTGACCGCATCGTTGTGTTGAAGAAAGGTGAGACGATGGAGAAGTATAGCCGTAAAACACTTGGTGCTGATATGGTTGGATATTTCCAAGTTCTTAATGGCCGTAAAACAATGCAGGCAGGTGATACAATGAAGGTGCCAAAGGTAGAATTAAGACCAGAGTATAGAAAGTAAATATATTTTCAATATTTTCGATACAACAAAGTTATATCTTATTTCATACAGTTTAGTCATATAAAAAGCCCTTAGAATATGTTTTAAGGGCTTTTTTAATATAATTTAGACACTATTCTTAGCTTCATCCGCATTTATGTTGTACTTTTGCGAATAATAGAATAAGATAATAATAGTACAATAATAATAATTTGTAAGATAATGGCAGAATCTATTGATATTAGAGAGTTGAACGAACGGATAGAAAGACAGAGTTCTTTTGTTACCAACCTTACAACAGGTATGAATCAAGTTATTGTTGGTCAGAGGCATCTTATAGACTCACTACTTATTTCATTGCTTAGTGATGGGCATATTCTTCTTGAAGGTGTACCAGGTTTAGCAAAAACCCTTGCCATCAAGACACTATCACAGCTTGTTGATGCACGTTATAGCCGTATTCAGTTTACTCCAGATCTTTTGCCAGCTGATGTTATTGGTACGCAGATTTATTCGCAGAAGGATGAGGCTTTTCATGTAAAGAAAGGTCCTGTATTTGCTAATTTTGTTCTCGCTGATGAAATCAACCGTGCTCCAGCTAAGGTTCAGAGTGCGTTGCTGGAAGCCATGCAGGAACATCAGGTAACCATTGGTGATTCTACTTTTACACTTCCTAATCCTTTCCTTGTATTGGCTACTCAGAACCCGATAGAGCAGGAGGGAACCTATATGCTTCCTGAAGCACAGGTAGACCGTTTCATGTTGAAGGTTGTTATTGATTATCCTACATTAGAGGAGGAGAAACTCGTTATTCGTGAGAACCTTCAAGAGAGCATGCCTGTTGTACATCCTGTTGTCAGTGCAAATGATATTCTTGACGCACGTCGTGTAGTTAAGGATGTATATCTTGATGAAAAAATCATGCAATACATTGCTGATATCGTTTTTGCTACACGTTATCCTGAACGTTACCAATTGCCTGAATTGAAGCAAATGATAACATTTGGTGGAAGTCCACGTGCAAGTATCAATCTTGCAAAGGCAAGTTGTGCATACGCTTTCATCAAGCACCGTGGTTACGTTGTTCCAGAAGATGTTCGTGCGGTTGCACATGATGTATTACGTCATAGAATAGGTTTGTCATACGAAGCTGAAGCAACTGACCTTACAACGGAGAAAATCATTAGCGAGATTATTAATAAAGTTCAGGTGCCTTAATCTTTATTTATATTCTTAGAGGAGTTTAAGAAGCATTAGCATCATTGTCTATGGATACAACTGAATTACTAAAGAAAGTCCGTAAGATTGAAATCAAAACCTTAGGACTAAGCCAGAATATCTTTGCAGGTCAGTATCATTCTGCCTTCAAAGGTCGTGGTATGGCTTTTTCTGAAGTACGCGAGTATCAGTATGGCGATGATGTCCGAGATATTGATTGGAATGTAACGGGTCGTTTTCATCGTCCGTATGTCAAGGTCTTTGAGGAAGAACGCGAGTTAACAGTAATGCTACTTGTCGATGTTAGTGGATCGCTTGACTTTGGTACATCAGGTCAATTGAAACGTGAAAGTGCCACGGAGATTGCCGCAACATTGGCTTTCTCTGCTATTCAAAATAATGACAAGATAGGTATAATCTTCTTTTCTGATCATATTGAGAAGTATATTGCACCTAAGAAAGGGCGTAAGCACATTCTTTATCTTATTCGAGAGATGCTTACTTTTACTCCTGATAGTAAGAAAACGGATGTAGGTATTAGTCTTGAATATCTTAACAAGGTTATGAAACGCCGTTGTACAGCCTTTATAATCAGTGATTTTTATACACGTAAGGATTTTAGTCAAGAACTTCGAATAGCTAATAAAAAACATGATGTAGTAGCAATTCAAGTCTATGACCCCCGAGCAAAAGAAATGCCTGATGTAGGTTTGATGAAAGTTGTTGACGCAGAGACTGGTCATGAAATGTATATTGACACACATGATGCTCGCTTGCGTAAAGAACATAATAAATATTGGGAAGAACGTGAGATGCGTCTACATGATATGTTAAGTCAGAGTCATGTAGATAGTGTTGCTATAGCAACGGACGATGACTATGTAAAGAAGTTGATGACGTTGTTTTCAAAGAGGAATCGATGAGAAAATATATTGTTATACTTATATTGCTTATCCTGGCTGTTGTAAGCCATGCACAGGTTCAGGTATCGGCAAGTGTGGATTCTGCCAAGATTTTGATAGGTGGACGTTCACACTATTTCATTACTGTATATGCCCCTAAAGGAACAAAGATTTCTTTTCCTGATTATAATAAGAAAAAGGAGATTGTTCCAAATATAGAAGTACTTACTGTGCAGTCTGACACAATAGATGCAAATAATGGTGTAAGAATAAGACGCATATATACTATTACTGGGTGGGATGCCAAGCGTTATACCATTCCTGAACAGAAAGTTATCGTCAATGGTTCATCGAAAATGACAGGTAAAGTTGAGATGGAGGTTCAAGCTGTCCCCATTGATACAGTGAAGAATATGCCAATGCCACCAGATGATATCCAAAAGGTTCCGTTCATGTGGAGCGAATGGATTCCGGTGATTTTATTAACAGTACTTGCACTCCTGTTTATCGGTATTGCTTTCTATCTTTATAGAATGCTTCGTCATAAGAAGCATGGTCGGAGACCAAAGAAAGAACGTGTACTATCATACTATGAGCAGGCAAAACATGACCTTGCTAAGATAGCAGCCAATAAAATGTTATATAAGGAGCAGAAGGATTATTATACGGATGTTACGAATATTCTCAGAATATATATATCACAACGTTACAATATCAATGCTTTAGAAATGACCTCTCATGATATATTAGAAAGCATGAAAGATGTATGTGATGCTTCTAATATTGATAAATTAAAAGTGATTTTCAATACTGTTGATCTTGTTAAGTTCGCTAAATATTCAACTAATGCAACTGATATGGATTATTATTTTGATAGTATTGAACACTTTATAGACAATACAAAAATGGATGAGCCTGCAGCCGTTGTTGTTGAGCCTAAGGAGGGAAAAAAGGATACTCGTTCACGTAAGATGTTAAAGCTTTCGATAGGACTACTCATCGTTGCATCTATTGCTTTACTTCTTTACGCAGCATCTGAAGCTTATTCGCTTTTGATGTGATTTAAATAGAATAATAGAAATGGAATTTGCCAATAGTGGATATCTCCTTTTACTGCTTTTGTTGATACCGTATTTATTATGGTATTTCTTTCGTGGTAAAGGAAAAGAACCAACCATGAGGATGAGTGATACCTTCGCTTATCAGCATGCTCCAAGAAGTTGGAAGGTGAGATTGATTCACCTCCCTATGGCTTTGCGATGTATAGTCTATGCATTAGTAGTGATTGTCTTGGCTCGTCCTCAAACATATAATGCTTGGGATAATAAAGATACTGAAGGTATTGACATAATGTTGACAATGGATGTATCAGCAAGTATGTTAACAGAGGATGTTTTCCCTAATCGTTTGGAGGTTGCAAAGGACGTAGCATCCGAATTTATCAGTAGTCGTCCAAGTGATAACATTGGACTTACAATCTTTGCTGGTGAAGCCTTTACGCAATGTCCAATGACCCTTGACCATGCAGCATTATTGAATCTTCTTCATAATGTTCGTACAGATTTGGTAACAAGCGGTTTGATGCAAGATGGTACAGCTATCGGTATGGGATTAGCCAACTCTGTCAGTCGCTTGAAAGATTCTAAAGCTAAGAGTAAAGTAGTTATCTTATTAACGGATGGAAGCAATAATGTTGGTTCTATCTCCCCAATGACAGCTGCTACAATAGCAAAGAAATTCGGTATCAGAGTTTATACAATAGGCTTGGGAAGAGAGACTGGAGAAGACATCGGCGCTATTGATTATAATACTTTGCAAGATATTGCAATATTAACGAATGGCGAATTCTATAGAGCACAAAGTCAAGCAGAGTTGTTAAAAATTTATCATGATATTGATAAACTTGAGAAAACTAAGATGAGTATGAAGACATACGATCGTTTACATGAGGCTTATATGCCTTTTGCATGGTTTGCTTTATTACTCTTCTGTTTTGAGTTACTGCTTCGTTGGACAGTCTTTAGACGATTGCCATAAGACTTTTGCTCAACTATTACAATTGATAATTGCTTGTTTAACAAGAATTTTTGAAGAATGTTTAGATTTGATAATCCCATATATCTGTGGTTGTTATTACTGATTCCCTTATCAGTAATCATCTACTTATATTCCATTCGTAAGCGTAAGCAACGAATGGCAAAGTTTGGGAATACTGTACTTATCAATCAGCTTTCTCCTATGATAAGTCAGAGGAGGGAATGGATTAAATTTGTATTAGTAGAACTGGTGTTATTGCTCCTTATACTTATTGTTGCTCGTCCTCAAGTTGGAAGTAAGATTGCTTCTAACAAGGAAAGAGAAGGTATAGAGACTATTATTGCACTTGATATTAGTAATTCAATGTTGGCTGAGGATGTTGCCCCTTCTCGTTTAGAAAAGAGTAAGTTGTTGGTTGAGAATTTAATGAACAAGTTTAGTGAGGATAAGATAGGATTAATAGTCTTTGCTGGTGATGCCTTTGTTCAACTCCCAATAACAAGTGACTATGTTTCTGCCAAGATGTTTTTAGACAATATCAACCCTTCACTTATTGGAACACAAGGAACAGATATTGGTAAAGCACTTCAACTTTCAATGAATAGTTTCACACCTAACGCTAAGGTTGGTAAAGCTATCATCTTGATAACTGATGGTGAAGACAATGAGGGTGGAGCTGAGAAAATGGCAAAGCAAGCATATCGTAAAGGGATTAATGTCTTTATCTTAGGTGTTGGTTCAAAAGATGGTGCTACTATTCCAATGCCTGATGGAAGTGAATTAAAGACATCAACAGGAGAGCTTGTTAGGACTCGCCTTAATGAAGAGATGTGTAAACAGATTGCTGCAGCAGGACATGGAGTATATGTTCATGTCAATAATAGTAGTACTGCTGATGCTGTATTGAGAAGAGAACTTAGTAAACTGCAAAAAGGAAAAATAAACAATGTTGTTTATAGTGACTTTGACGAACAGTTCCAAGCATTGGCATTACTGGTTGTTATTCTATTGATTGCAGATGTCTTATTACTTGAAAGAAAAAGACGTTGGTAAAGGTATGGTTAAACGACTTTATATCACAATATGTATATTGTTTATGTTTGTTGGAGCAAATGGACAAACATCTAATCAACTCATTAGAGGGGGCAATAAGTTTTTCTCTTCAAAGAACTATGCACAAGCAGAGATACTTTATCGCAAGGCTGTTGATAAAGATGCAAAGAATGCAATTGCCAACTATAATTTAGGTAGAAGCCTACAAGCGCAGAAGAAGAATGATGAAGCTAAAAAGCTCTATGAGAAAGATGCTAAGTTAGAGAAAGACCCTGTACGTCTGTCAAGTAGTTATAATAACTTAGGAACTATTTATCAAGGTGAGCAAGACTATGCTAAAGCTATAGAAGCCTACAAAGGTGCTTTGCGTAGTAACCCTAATCATAAGAATGCTCGATATAATTTAGAACTGTGTAAACGCAAGCAGAAACAGCAGCAAAAGAAACAGCAATCATCAAATAAAAATAAGAATAAATCTGATAAGAATAAAGATAGGAAGAATCGATCCCAAAATCAGAATAAAAACAAGAATAAAAATCAGAAGAACAAACAACAGAAAGAAAATCAAGGCATGAGTAAAGATAATGCAGAGCAACTTCTCAATGCTGTTAAACAGCAGGAGAAAGAAACGCAAGAACGTTTGTCAAAAGTGATGCGTCAGCCTTCTGATAAAAAACTTGATAAAAACTGGTAATATTGAAGATATGAAAAGATATATTATTTTATTTCTATCTCTCATGAGTGTTTGTCTTTTACAAGCACAACGAGTTCGGGTGGCTGCACCTAAACAAGTAACAGTAGGAGAAGAGTTCCAAGTTGAATACATCGTATATACTCAGGATGTACGTAGGTTTCAATTGGGTAGGTTATCAAATGGACTTGAGAAAGTGTTTGGACCTGCAACTTCTTCGCAATCAAATTATCAATTCATTGATGGGCATGCAAGTAGTTCTTCTTCTATGTCGTTTACATACGTCTTTATAGCAACAAAGAAAGGAAATTTAAATATTGGACCTGCTCATATTTTTGTGAATGATCAGGAGCTTGCATCTACACCAGTGAGAATCGTTGTTACTAATGGTCCTACTAATGTTGGTCATTATGATTCGCACAATGATCCACGAACAGCACCGTCAAGAGTATCTTCTAATGACTTATTTATAAAGGTGAGTGCTAATAAGACTACTGTTTATGAGCAGGAGCCTGTTTTACTTACATATAAAGTTTATACAACAAAGAATCTACGTCAGCTCATTGGTAAAATGCCCGATTTGGTTGGCTTTCATGTACAAGAGGTAGACTTACCACAACAAAAGACTTTCCATAAAGAACGTATTGGTAAGCGTTTGTATAATTGTGTCACTTGGAGTCAGTATGTAATGTATCCACAAATAACTGGAACATTGAAGGTTCCACCATTGACATTCCATGGAGTCATACAAGAATCGAATACATTCAATCCATTTGAAGCTTTTGGTATTGATGGCGGTAGCACAAATATCAATAAAGATATTGTTGCCCCAGGATTAGCAATTAAAGTTTTGCCTTTGCCAAGTCGTCCGGCAGACTTCTCTGGTGGTGTAGGTCATTTTAATCTTTCAGCACAGTTAGATAAGAAAGAAATAAAGGCAGGTAATCCTGTTACGATTCGTGTCGTTGTTAGCGGAGCAGGAAACTTGAAGTTGATTAAGCAGCCTATAATTCAGATTCCAAAGGAATTTGAATCATACGATGTAAAGGTTACTGATAAAACGCAATTGACGACAAAAGGAGCTGAGGGAAACATGATTTACGACCAGGTTGTAATTCCTCATCAAGAGGGGCTGGTTGCCATTCCTCCAGTAAAGTTCTGTTATTACGATTTAGCACAGAGGAAGTATGTAACGCTTCAAACGTCTCCGATGGAGTTGAAGGTTTCAAGAGGTGATGGTACTTCAAAAGATATTCTGTCAGTAGATTTACCAAATGAAGATATCTTACCATTAAAGCAAGGAAGCAGCTCACTTGATAAAGTTGGTAACTTCTTCTTTGGATCAATAGCATATTATATCATTCTCATTTTGCTATTAGGAACAGGTGGAGTTCTTTCCTTCTATTATCGTGATCGTTTTGCACATCGTGTCGACATGGTTTTGAAACGTGGAAAGAACGCTAACCGTATAGCTTCCAGTCGTTTACATGCAGCAGAACTCTTAATGTTGAAGAACAAGAATCTCGATTTTTACGATGAGGTTCTAAAGACTTTATGGGGTTATGCAAGTGATAAGCTAAACCTTCCTGTTGAATTATTATCACGTGATAACATCAGCGGACAATTTAGTAAAATTAAAGTACCGTATGAAGTCATTGACAAGTATATTTCTGCTATTGATGAATGTGAATTTGAACGTTATGCTCCTGGTGACGAGAAAGGTAATATGAAAAGAACACTTGATGCTGCAATGAAGGCTATAGCTGATATGGAAGAAGCTGTTAAGAAGTTGAAACCTTCTAAGAAAAAGACATTAAACTTCTTCTTCCTTCTTATTTGTATGTCTGTATTCTCTTTACAATTATCAGCACAAACAAAGGCTGATGTTGACAAACTTTATCAAAAGGGACATTACAAGCAGGCTGTTAAGGGATATGAGAACCTATTGAGGCAGGGAGAATCTGCCGCCCTGTATTATAATCTTGGCAATAGCTACTATCGTCTTGATAACATTCCACATGCTGTTCTTTCTTATGAGCGTGCACAGCGTCTTGCTCCGAGTGATGAAGATATCCGTTTCAACCTTCAATTGGCGCAATCAAAGACAATTGATAATTTAACTCCAGAGCCAGAGATGTTTTTCGTCACATGGTATAAAGCTTTAGTTAATTTTATGAGTGTTGATAACTGGGCTATCTTAAGTCTTGTTTGCTTGTTTATCTCGCTTTTAGCACTTGTTATCTATCTATTTGTTGAGATTGAGTTTCTTAGAAAGTTGGCAAAAGTTATATTGCCGCTTTTCTTTTTCTTCTTCCTTCTCAACACATTCTTTGCTATCCAGCAAGTTTCCATGTTAGATTCAGAGTCTCATGGTATCATCATGACTCCTTCAGCAGTTGTTAGAAAGATGCCTGACCCCAAGTCTGCTGAGGCGTTTATCCTTCATGAAGGGTCTAAGGTAAGAATTACTGACAATAGTATGAGCCAATGGACGGAAATTAAATTAAGTGATGGACGTCAGGGATGGATTAAGGCTGAAAATGTTGAAGCTATATAAATCCCTATCAGTGAATTGTTTTTATATAAGACCAAATGATGAATTTAGACGTTTTACGAGAACTCGATAAATCATTATTACTCACTTTTAATGGGGGTAATAATCTTTTTCTTGACTATTTCATCTTGACGGTGACGTCTGCTTACACATGGATTCCACTTTATGCGTCTTTACTTTATCTGGTTATAAAAAACAATGAGAACTGGCAAAAAATCATGCTTATTGTCGGTATGATGGCATTGGGACTTCTGATAGTAAATGGTGTTAACATTGGTATTGTTAAGCCATTTATAGCCCGACCTCGTCCACTCAACAATCCTGACCTACAAGGATTGGTTATGACCGTAAATTATTATAAGGCTAATGGTTATAGCTTCTTTTCTTCTCATACTGCAAATGCTTTTGTTATTTCAGTCTTCTTTTGTTTATTGGTACGTGATCGTGTCTTTTCATTCGTAATGATATCTTGGAGCCTTATCGTTTCTCTCACACGTCCTTATCTTGGCGTACATTATCCGTCTGACGTGTTTGTTGGAATGATATTTGGTTCAAGCGTCGCCATTCTCATTTATTTTTTATACCTTCGCATTTACATTCGTTTCAGTGAGAAGTTGCACTATATTTCGACGAGATATACACGAACAGGTTATAACTTTGCAGATATTGACGTTGTTATCTGCGTGCTTATACTTACATTCATTTATGCGACTTTTTGTGCTGTTTTATCAATATAAATAAATATTATGTCTGAAGATACAAAACATATCTGCATTTCTGATTACAACTATCCCCTCCCTGATGCGCGCATTGCCAAATTCCCATTAGCAGAGCGCGACCATAGTAAGCTTTTGCTTTATAAGCATGGAGAAGTATCGGAGGATATATTTTATAATCTTCCTGAAAATTTGCCTAAAGGTGCATTAATGGTTTTCAATAATACGAAAGTCATCCAAGCACGTATGCACTTCCGTAAGGAAACGGGCGCACTGATAGAGGTCTTTCTTATGGAACCCGCACAACCAACTGATTATGAGTTGATGTTCCAGACAAATCATGCGTGTGCATGGCTTTGTATGGTGGGTAATCTCAAGAAGTGGAAGGAAGGAGCATTGAAACGTGAATTTGAAATCAAGGGACATAAGCTAACGCTCACAGCATCAATGGACCGCACAAAGGTTCAGATGCAGGCTGGTGGAACGAATCATTGGATTAACTTTGAGTGGGATAATTCAAACATCTCTTTTGCTGAAATCCTCGAAGCTGTGGGTGAGTTGCCTATTCCTCCCTATCTTAACCGTGCGACCGAAGAAAGCGACAAGGAGACCTATCAAACGGTATATTCCAAAATTAAAGGCTCAGTGGCAGCCCCTACGGCTGGACTTCACTTTACTGATCGGGTATTGAAAGCACTTGATGAGCATGGCATTGATCGTGAGGAGCTCACCCTTCATGTTGGAGCAGGAACTTTCAAACCTGTGAAAAGCCACGAGATTGAAGGACATAGTATGCACACAGAATTTGTCGTTGTTCGTCGTCAGACATTAGAAAAGTTGCTTAAACATCATTGTCAAGCGATTGCCGTGGGGACAACAAGTGTAAGAACATTGGAGAGCCTTTATTATATGGGTGTAAAGCTTGTGTTATCACCAGATGCAACAGAGAAGGACCTCCACGTTAATCAATGGGAACCATACGACTTGCCACATAATGCAGAGGGATTGGTTGAAAAGGATGGGAAGGTAATAACAGTAGAAGATGCCATCCGACACCTTCTCGCTTATTTGGATAAAGATGGATTAAATGTGCTACATTCAAGTACACGGATTATTATCGCACCAGGTTTTACTTACAAGATTGTCAAGGCACTCGTTACCAATTTCCATCAGCCGCAATCAACGTTATTGCTTTTGGTAAGTGCTTTCTTAAGAGGAGATTGGCGAAAGGTATATGACTACGCACTCTGTCATGATTTTCGTTTTCTTAGCTATGGTGACTCTTCATTGCTGATGCCATAGCAATGATAATGTTTTACCATAATATTAGGAATAGGAAGCAATAAATCCAATTCTTGAGGATAAGCATATTGAACAAGAGCATCCAAAGGATTGGATATATATGTCCAAAAGATTGAATAACCAAAGTTTAAGATGATGGGATGCTTTCAATAATTAAGGATAATCATAAACTTTAAGAAGGAAAAAGATGAAAATTGGAGATAAAGTTAGGTTTTTGAGTTCCACTGGTGGTGGTATCATCGCTGGATTTAAAGGTAATATCGTGCTCGTAGAAGATGAAGATGGTTTTCAGATTCCAACACCAGTCAACGAAGTTGTTGTTGTTGAGGATACTGCTTCCGATCGTGCAAAGCTCCGTATTGACCAACAGCAACGTAAGATAGAGAAAGGCGAGGACAACCGAAGCATTAAACAACTTCTTACGTCCACTAATACAGAGGATGACGAGGTTGGGGATGATTGGCGTGATGTTGATGCTAATATCGAACCTAATGATGACCCTTCCATTAACTTTGAAGCTCCTGTAAAGGAACGTTTGGGAGGTGATGAATTGTCGGTTTATTTAGCTTTTACGCCTACAGATATAAAGAATCTCACGACGACACACTTCAAGTCCTTTCTTGTCAACGACTCTAATTATCACCTTCATTTCTCTTACTCCTTGAAGCAAGACGAAAGCTGGGTATTGAAAGCTGCGGGCGAATTAGAGCCAAACACGAAACTACTCATTGAGGACTTCACACTTGCTGATCTTAATGAAATGCTCAATGGATGTGTTCAGCTTTTTAGTTATAAGAAGGATAAACCTTTTGTGCTCAAGCCTACTTGTGACCTGAAGGTAAAGATTGACGCTGTAAAGTTTTATAAGTTAAATACTTTCCACGAAAACATATTCTTCGAACAACCAGCGTTGATATATACGTTGATTGAGAAGGATAAGCCTGCCCAGCAGCCAATGTTGGAACCTATAACAAGAAAAGCAGAAGAAGAGAAGACAGAGGAGTTAAAAGTGGGATTTTCTTCTCCGAGCCGCCTTTCAAAGGAAGAGATTGACAAGAAGACGGACGAACTTGCCAAGCGCTATAAGTTTGAGCGTAAGAAGCCAGCAAAGCAGATTCTTAGTGATAACAAAATTATAATTGATCTCCATGCAGATGAACTTCTTGAGACAACAGCTGGTATGACAGCAGTTGATATTCTTGATTATCAGTTAGATGTCTTCCGTCGTACGCTTGATCAATACAAGGATCAACATGGTAAGAAACTCATCTTTATTCACGGTAAAGGGGAGGGCGTATTACGCCGTGCTATCATCCACGAACTTAATTATAAATACAAACATTGTTCTTATCAGGATGCCTCTTTCCGTGAGTACGGCTATGGTGCCACCCAAGTAACAATAAAATAAAAATAACGATTTCGATATGAAACATGGATTAATAAAGGTTGCATCAGCGATTCCTGCACTAAAGGTAGCAGACACGAAGTTCAACCTTATTGAGACCGAGAAGCAAATAGTTTCAGCTGAAGGACAAGGTGTAGAGATTATAGTCTTCCCCGAGCTTTCAATAACGGGTTATACCTGTCAGGATCTTTTCCAGCAACAGTTGCTTCTTGATGATGCTGAGCAAGCTGTTCTTGAGTTACTCGACTTTACACGTCAGTTGGATATTACCGTGATTGTAGGCGCACCGATTGCTGTTGGCGCATTACTGCTTAATTGTGCAGTCGTCATCCAGCAAGGTAAGCTGCTGGGCATCGTGGCTAAGACCTTCCTCCCTAACTACAGCGAGTTTTATGAGAAACGATGGTTTGCATCTTCACAAGACCTTCGCCCTCAGCATATTCACTTTGCAGGAACCAGAATACTCGTAACTCCAGAGTTGCAGATTTTCCGCACGTCAGAGGGTGCAACCTTTGCCATTGAAATCTGTGAAGATGTATGGGCACCAACGCCTCCAAGTAATCATCTCGCCTTGGCGGGCGCAGAAATTATCTTCAACCTTTCGGCCAGTGACGAACTTGCTGGAAAGCATACCTATTTGAAGTCGCTCCTTGCGCAGCAGAGTGCTCGAACAATTTGCGGATACGTCTATAGTAGCAGCGGCTTTGGTGAGAGCACACAAGATATTGTCTTTGGTGGAAATGCACTCATCTATGAGAATGGGACGCTCATCAAACAGGGGGAACGTTTCAAGATTGACCCTCAATTGATAGTATCCGAGATTGATATAGAGAATCTACGTGGTGAACGTCGAACCAATAGCACCTTTGTAAACGCACAACGTCCTGTAGCTACAGGGTTGGCGGGTGTTACTGGGCAGATTGGAGAACTCGCCTTACACGTTGAATGTATGCCCCCGCTCAATGCTCATGAGTTCACGCTGACACGTGCGTTCGACCAACATCCATTCATTCCTCGGGATGAGAATATGCAAGACGCTTGTGATGAAATCTTTAACATACAGATAAATGGATTGGCGAAGAGACTGGTACATACGAATTGTAAGACAGCCGTTATCGGTATCAGCGGTGGACTTGACTCTACGCTTGCGTTGCTCGTCGCTGTTAAGACTTTTGACAAACTTGGACTCAATCGTAAGGGTATCGTTGGTGTGACAATGCCAGGATTTGGAACCACGGGTCGAACCTATAAGAATGCTATGGCACTGATGGAGCATCTTGGAATAACTATCCGTGAAATCGACATAAAAGACTCAGTTTTACAGCATTTTAAAGACATTAATCACGACCCAGCGATACATGATGCTACGTATGAGAACGCTCAAGCGCGTGAGCGTACGCAGATTCTAATGGATTTAAGCAACCAGTTGAACGGGCTTGTCATTGGTACTGGCGACCTCAGTGAGCTGGCTTTGGGATGGTGTACGTATAATGGTGACCACATGAGCATGTATGCTGTAAATGCTGGTGTGCCCAAGACGTTGACACAGTATCTTGTACGCTATGCTGCGGACAGAACAAAGGACGAAAATGTACGTAGGACATTGACCGACATCGTGGAAACTCCAATCTCACCAGAACTGAAACCAGCCGATGATAAGGGAAATATAGCCCAAAAGACTGAAGACCTCGTCGGACCATACGAGCTTCACGATTTCTTCCTCTATTACGTCCTTCGCTGTGGTTTCCGTCCATCGAAAATCTATTGGATGGCGCAAAATGCTTTCCGTGGGGTTTATTCTGATGAGACAATACTTCATTGGATGCGCCTCTTCTTCCGTAGATTCTTCGCGCAGCAGTTTAAGCGTTCTTGCTTACCTGACGGTCCAAAAGTGGGCAGCGTCAGTCTATCGCCACGAGGCGATTGGAGAATGCCTTCAGATGCAATGTCAACCAACTGGCTCAATGAGTTGGAAGGACTGTCATGATGCGAAAAATCATACCTTATATACTTCTGTCGATTCCTCTGTGCCTGCGTGCGCAGGGGAATCTGCCTTTACTCCAAATACCTGTGCTCGAACTCCTGCAATATCAGGTACAGAAAGGGAAGCGGACCGTTGCACCTTATCTTTTCAGTAAGTACGGACTTAAGCAAATACCGGCAGAGTTGGTGGTCAATGGCAGTCGACAGCTTTGGGGATGGCACGTCAGTCCTAACACGGATTTTGACCCATCCAAACAACCATTTTACAGGCTCTTTGCCAAGAAGGATAATTCAAGTATTGTCATCATTGACGATAGGGGAGGCACGTTGCAGATTGTCTTTTGGGATAAGCATTATTATCGTACTTTTGTGGCGGATCTTCAGTCACATGGCTATCAGCTGCAGCCTGTAAAGCCAGCGAACAACGTTCTCCGTTTTCAGCGTGTGGGCAGTTCGCTTGTCGCAGATGTGACAGTGTGGGCAGATATGTACGTCTTAGAGCTTCACAGCTAATGACGGATTTATCTACAAAGATAAAGAAGTTTGAGCTAAACAAGCTTCTACACACCTCCTTTTTACTCTTAGTATTACTACGTTTTGCCCACAATTCATTCCCTGTCATTCATATATCATACTGAATTTAACCCTCCGCACCATATGTGCTAACCCTCCGCACAACATGTGCAGAGTATCCGCACAACAGCAAATGATAGTAAACATTCACAAACATAGTATGAATTAAGACCATAAAACATCCTATTCCGTTGGCTAAAGAGTAAAACGCTAAAACTAAACTGAACAAATAACTTCTTTCCATGAATATAACAGATGTTATTCTAATCGAGTTAAACAACCCACACGATTCGTTATGAAGCCTAAAAAATATGTTTGCATGTGTTATTATGTCTTGTGATACTCTCATGGCAATTGAATGTAAATCCTAAAATGAACACTTTGAAATAATTTGTATTGATGATATTTTTCGTTATAAGCTCTTTGCGGTATAAAAAAAAGTTCGTATCTTTACACCTTGAAAAAGTGCGAAAAAGGCTCAGAAAGGAAATAAAGGCTATTGTGGGCAATTTTAGCCTTGCAAAGATGAGCTTGTTTGAGTGATAGAATTTTATAATAGAAAAAATATATAATGGACGAAAATCAGACAATTGATCAGGACAGAATTATGAAGATCAACATTGAGGAGGAGATGAAAAGCTCCTACATCGACTACTCTATGTCGGTGATTGTGGCACGTGCCCTCCCTGATGTTCGTGATGGTTTTAAGCCTGTTCACCGCCGTATCCTCTTTGGTATGCGTGGAATTGGCAATTTTAGCAACCAGCCTTACAAGAAGTGTGCCCGCGTTGTTGGTGAGGTGCTCGGTAAGTATCACCCACATGGTGACTCTTCTGTTTACGGTGCGCTTGTGCGTATGGGACAGGAGTGGAATATGCGCTATAAGTTGGTTGATGGACAAGGTAACTTTGGTTCTGTCGATGGTGACTCTGCAGCCGCAATGCGTTATACGGAGTGCCGACTCTCAAAGATGGGTGAGCATGTCATGGACGATATCGAAAAAGATACGGTTGACATGGTTAACAACTTCGACGATACGCTTCGTGAACCTGCCGTAATGCCTACGAAGATTCCTAACCTGCTGGTAAATGGTGGTAATGGTATCGCTGTGGGTATGGCAACAAATATTCCAACACACAATCTCAGTGAGGTTATTGATGGATGTTGTGCATATATTGATAATCCAGAGATTTCAACTGATGGATTGATGGAATTTATTCCAGCTCCAGACTTCCCAACAGGTGCTTATATTTATGGTCTTCAAGGCGTCAAAGATGCTTACGAGACTGGTCGCGGACGTGTCGTTATGCGTGCTAAGGCTGAGATTGAAAGCGAGGAGAGTCATGATAAGATTGTCGTAACAGAGATTCCATACGGAGTAAATAAACAGCAACTTATTGAATATATTGCTGACCTTGTAAAAGAAGGGAAAATTGAGGGTATCTCCAACGTAAATGACGAGACTGGTCGTCAAGGTATGCGTATCGTTGTTGACGTTAAGCGTGATGCAAATGCAAATGTCATCCTGAACAAGCTTTTCAAAATGACAGCATTACAGAGCTCTTTCTCTGTGAATTGTATAGCATTGGTAGCTGGTCGTCCACGTCTGTTGAGTCTTCGCGAGTGCATTAAGTACTTCGTTGAACATCGTCACGACGTAACAATTCGCCGTGCCCAATTCGACTTGAAAAAGGCACAGGAACGCGCACACATCTTAGAAGCATTGATAAAGGCTTGTGATAACATTGATGAGGTTGTACGTATCATTCGTGCCAGCAAGACACCTTCAGATGCTCAAAAGAACCTTGAGAAGCGTTTCGACTTCGATGAGTTGCAGTCAAAGGCTATCGTTGACATGCGTCTGTCACAGCTGACAGGTCTTCGCCTTGATCAGTTGCATCAGGAGTTTGAAGAATTAATGCAGACAATTAAGGATTTGCAAGAGATTCTCAACAATCCTGAACGTTGTAAGGAGGTGATGAAAGCAGAGTTGCAGGAGGTGAAAGAGAAGTATGGCGATGATCGTCGTACAGAGATTATCCCTGATGAGCACGAGTTTAATGCAGAAGACTTCTATCCTAACGACCCAGTCGTAATCACGATTAGCCACCTTGGATATATTAAGCGTACACCGCTAACCGACTTTAAGGAGCAGGCACGTGGTGGTGTCGGGTCAAAGGGTGCGCGTACACGCGATAAAGACTTCACCGAATATATCTATCCAGCCACAATGCACCAGACAATGCTATTCTTTACACGTAAGGGGCGTTGTTACTGGATGAAGTGTTATGACATCCCAGAGGGCGATAAGAACTCAAAGGGACGTGCTATTCAGAATATGCTCTCACTTGAACCAGGCGATTCAGTAAATGCATTCTTGCGTATTAAAGGCTTGGACGATAACGATTTCCTTGATACACACTACGTTGTATTTGCTACAAAGCAGGGTATCGTAAAGAAGACCTCTCTCCGTGCTTACTCACGCCCTCGTACCAATGGTGTGATTGCTATCAATATCAATGAAGGTGATGAGGTTGTAGACGTTCGTCTGACAAATGGTCATAACGAATTGATTATGGCTGATCGCAACGGCCGAGCTTGCCGCTTCGATGAGTCAAATATCCGTACAATGGGGCGTGTTTCTACTGGTGTTCGTGGTATGCGTTTGGACGATGACGGTCAGGATGAGGTTGTCGGCATGATTGTTGTTAACGACCCTGTGAATGAAACTGTTATGGTTGTATCTGAAGAGGGTTATGGCAAGCGTTCACAGGTTGAGGACTACCGATTGACCAATCGTGGTGGTAAGGGTGTTAAGACACTGAATATTACGGAAAAGACAGGTAAGCTCGTGGCTATCAAGAATGTTACTGATGATAACGACTTGATGATTATCAACAAGAGCGGTATTGTTATCCGTCTGTCAGTGGCTGAATGCCGTGTAATGGGTCGTGCTACACAAGGTGTACGACTGATTAACCTCGCTAAGAAGAATGATGTCATCGCATCTGTATGTAAGGTGATGAGTTCAGAGATGGAATCACAAGTTGAGGAAGAAAATCATGAAGCGCTTCCAACTGCTAATGAAGAAATCAAAGGTGAGGAATCATCAGATAACGCTGAAGTGACACCTGTTGATTTTGAGTAACTCAACGAGTTGACAAGTTAACGAGTTTACAAGTAGACAAGTTTATGAGTAGACAAGTTTATGAGTAGACAAGTTTATGAGTAGGCAAGTTAACGAGTTAATTGTTCCAACGCCACAAGAATCAACGGTAATCATAATTATGAATTTTGAATTCTGAATTAAGATAAGGATTATAAACCTTTTAAATAGATAACTAATATGAAAAAATTAATGTTCGCAGCATTGATGTTACTAAGTACATCTGCTGCATTCGCTGGTGACAGTGAGCCATTGAAGGCAATTCTGAAGGCGCAGACTTATGCTGAAGCATCAGACCTTTTGAAGGCAAACATCTCACAGATTACTGACAATGCTGAGAAAGCAAAGGCTTATGACAAGCTTTTTCAACTTGCTATGAAAAAAGTAAATGCAGAGCAAGGTATTCAGCTTGAAAACCAGACTAATCAGCAGATGGGTAAGGAAGGTAATAAGCCTGTTGACGAGAAAGGTCTTTATGAGGCTGTAGGTCAGGCTTTTGATGCAGCTGAGGAAATTGTTAAGTATGACAATATGCCTAATGCTAAAGGTAAGGTTAAGCCTAAGTACACAGGTCTTGCTGATCAACTTTATCCACTTCGTGGACAGCTTATTAATGGTGGTATCTTCTATCAGGGGGCTAAAGATGATGCAAATGCTTATAAGTATCTTGCTCGTTATGTAGAATCTGCTGATGCTCCATTATTCTCAAAGTTCGATAAGTCTAAGGATGAAAACTTGAATGAGATTGCTTATTTTGCAACTTATTATGCTTATCAGAATAAGGACTATCCAAAAGCCGAGAAGTATGTAGCATATGCTTTGAAGAGCAAGGATCGTGCAAAGGATGCACAGCAGCTCCAGCTTGCTATTTTAGGTGCACAGCTTAAGACTCGTCAGGACTCTGTAGCTTATGCTGACAAGCTCGCTGGTATCTATGCACAAGATCCAGAGAATGATGCTGTATTGACGACATTGACTTCTATCTATAGCTCACTTGGCATGCAGAGCAAGGCAGAGGAAATTGTAAATGCTGCCCTTGCAAAAAATCCTAATAGCTATGGTGCGTTGGTAATGCTCGGTCAGTTTGCAAGCCAGAAGAAGGATTATGACAAGGCTGCTGACTATCTTTCAAAAGCTTTGGCACTTGCTAAGGATGACAATGCAAAGATTGCTATCAATGCATCAATCGGTCAGTGCTGGTTCTATAAGGCACAGGATCGTGTTGCTGCTGTCAAGGGCGTATTGTCACCAGCTGCTCGTGCTCAGTTTAATGAGGTATATAATAAGGCAATTTCATATCTTGAAGCTGCAAAGCAACTTGATACACTCAAAGAGCAGAAGAGCTCATGGGCTTACCCACTTTATGGATGTTACTACTTTGTAAAGGGCGCACAAGCTCCTGAAACATTGGAAGCTGCATCAATTGCTGGCGTTCAGCAGTAAATAGTCTTTAATATTCCCTCTTATATGATTCCTATTATATAGGTCATATAAGAGGGGATTTTGTGTTACTAAATTATAGCTAATGAAAAGAGTACTAATACTGATTATTTCTGTTTTTACAAGTTGGAATATTACTGAGGCACAGGAAGCATATCAACAAGCCGAATCTTTTAACCGCCTTGCAAAAGAAGCTTTCTCCCGTGTAGAGAAACATTCGAATAGGGATTCTGTAGCCATCTTCAAAGCTGTTGTTGATGGTGTAGAATATTCATTGAAAAGTGATGACTTTGACAGAATGCCTAATCGAAAGGGAAAAGTTAATCCTAAATTTGAGGAGGAGAATAAAAATCGCCTTGCCGTTCTGCACCCAATGCTTATTGATGCTGGTAAATATTTCAGCAAAGGAAGTTATACGAGAAATGAGGGGCTTGATGCCTTGAAATTATATTTAAAAACTCGTAAATCGCTATTGGTAAAAGATAATATTGATGAGTCGGGTGTTGCCGCTTACTATATTGCTTATTATTACCTCAAGGCACGTGACTTACAGAAAGCTGATGAATATGCCGACATTGCGATGCAATATGATGAAACAGCACAAGTGGCGGTCGAAATTAAGGCACAATGTATGCAAAGTAAGATGGTGACGGAAGAAGATTCTCTGCGTTATCTATCCGTAATACAGCGGCTTTATCGTACTGACCCAACAAATGAGAAATATTTCTCATGGATAATGAAGTTTTATCAGAATCCAACACCTAAATTTAACATAGAAGATTTTATTGATAGAATGCTCGAAGAGAATACAAACTCTGTCGTCCCTTGGATTCTAAAAGGTGAGATTGCTATGCACGCCGAGCGTTGGGAAGAAGCCATAGACGCATACAAGCACGCCGATGAGATAGAACCAAGTAGTATTCCTGTTGCATACAATATTGGTGTTTGTTTGAATACGATAGGCTTGGCGGCACGTGAGTCTGTTATTGAACGAAGAAAGAAGAAGGAGAACGTATCTGATAATGAGTATCTGAAATATTTTTCAGAAGCACGTACCTATCTTGAACGTGTGAGAGCGAAAGACCCACGTAGGAACAAAGTTGACTGGGTAGGTCCTCTCTATTTGGATTATACGGTATTGAACGATAAAATAAAGGCAGAAGAGCTTGAACCTCTTGTAACAAATTATAAAAAGTGAAGTCTATAAAGTTTTTTTTAATATTTATTTGTTTGCTTTTCCCATTATCAGGCATTGCACAGAAGAAGCAGCTTCAGGTTGTGCGTGATCAGATTAAAACTGGGAAAGAACTCACGAAAGCAGAAAACACACTTCGTGGATTGTTAGCTGATTCTGCGTATAAGAAGAATATCAAAGTATGGCTTCTTCTCTGTGATGCATTGATAAAACAGTATGACCAGGGTAATGAAAAATTATATCTAAAACAAAAGTATGATACAGCGGCTTTCTTCTCTTTAACAAGGAAATTGTATGATACAATGTCTCGTTTTGATTCACTTGATGCAAAGCCTGATACTAAGGGAAGAATTCGAGCAAAGTATAGAGCTAAGCATGCTGCGTTTCTGAATTCAATTCGCCCAAATATTTTCAATGGAGGAACATATTTTGTTCATAAAAAAGACTATAATACAGCTTTTGATTATTATGCTGATTACCTGCTATCTGCAAATTATCCGCTCTTTGAAGGCTATGATTATATGCAGCACGATGCGTTAATTCCACATGCAGCTTATTGGGCAATGTTTTGTGGATATAAACTTAGTGATGCGGATAAGATTATGTGTTTTAAGGATCAAGCAGAAAAAGATACTTCGATGCTTAGCTTTGTAAGGCAGTATGAAGCTGAAGCCTATTTAGTGAAGAAAGATACGGCTATGTACGTAAAGTCGTTACAAGCAGGTTTTGAACAGTATCCTAATTTTGCTTTCTTCTTTCCACGTTTGGTAGAATATTACGCTAAGATTGGAGAACACGAAAAAGCATTGGAAATCACTGAACGTGCTTTGAAAGCAGACTCAACAAGTCTTTTATTCCGATTTGCAAAAAGTACGGCATTGCTTAACCTTGGAAGATATACTGAATGTATTAATATTTGTAAGCAACTGATAAAAGACAACGACGCTTACGCGGATGCATATTATAACATAGGACTTGCTTATTTTAACCAAGCAATAGAGTTAAATAAGGATAGGCAAAAGTATCGTGCAAATAAAGAAAAGATTATAACGTTATATCAACGTTCTAAACCCTATATGGAAAAATACAGAGAGCTTGAACCAACGGCAAAGAGCAAATGGTTAGCTCCTTTGTATACAATTTATTTAAACCTGAATATGGGTAAGGAATTTGATGAAATTGATAAGATAAGAAAGGAGAAATAGATATGAACAACGATATTCTTTCCAAACTTGGCATAACCCTCAATGTTATGCAGGAAGCTACGGCTGATGCTATATTACATACGAATAAGGATGTTGTGGTATTGTCACCGACAGGCTCTGGCAAAACTTACGCTTACCTCCTGCCATTGATTCAACGATTAGATGCCTCATCAGATGCTTTGCAGGCTGTTGTCTTGGTGCCTGGACGTGAATTGGCTCTGCAATCTGCTAACGTTTTAAAGGATCTGGGTAGTGGTTTGCGCAGTATGGCATTATATGGTGGTCGTCCAACAATGGAAGAACATCGTGTGTTGAGAGATGTAAAACCACAGATAGTCTTTGCTACTCCTGGAAGATTGAATGACCATCTTGATAAATCAAATATCAATGCTGAGACGATAAAGTGGCTTGTTATTGATGAGTTTGATAAGTGTCTCGAGTTAGGCTTTCAAGATGAAATGATGAGTATCCTCTGTAAGCTCCCGAATATAGAAAGAAGAAGCTTACTATCAGCAACAGAGTCTGAGTCTATTCCTAAATTCGTTTCAATGGGTAGGACTGTTCATCTTGACTTTCGTACAGAGGAAGAAAATATTCCTGATCGTATTCGTCTCTATACGGTTACAAGTACGGAGAAAGATAAGCTTGAATGCTTGAAGAAGCTTCTACTTTCTTTAGACGATACGAGTAGTATTGTGTTTTTGAATTATCGTGACTCTGTTAAGCGTGTAGCTTTATTCCTGAAAGAAAATGGTTTTACATTAAGCTGGTTCCATGGTGGCATGGAGCAACGTGAGCGTGAATCAGCACTTTATAAGTTCTCTAATGGTTCAGCACCGATTCTTGTCAGCACCGACTTAGCTTCACGTGGATTGGATATTCCTGATGTTGATAATATCATTCATTATCATTTACCAGAAACAGGAGACAGCTATGTGCATAGAGTAGGGCGTACAGCACGTTGGGATAAGGAAGGAAGAACTTTCTTTATTCTTGGTCCTGATGAACATTTACCTGAATATGTTAGTAATGATCATGAAGAATATCAGATTCCAGAATCGTTACCGAAACCAGCTCTGCCGCGTATGGCGACAATATATATAGGAAAAGGGAAGAAAGATAAAATTTCCAAAATGGATATTGTTGGCTTTCTTTGTAAAAAAGGTGGTTTGAACTCCTCAGACATAGGAAAGATTGATGTTAAGGATCGTTTTACTTATGTTGCAGTTTTACGTGCGAAAATTAAGAAATTAATTTCGCTAACTAAAGGTGAAAAAATAAAGGGTATTCGTACCGTTGTGGAAGAAGTTAGGTGACGCATTTTACAATGTGTCACTTTTTCTTAACCTTATTGCATCACATATATAAAACAGTTGTTTTTTTGTTAGAAAAAAATATGATATATTATTTGGAAATATAAAAATAAAACTGTATCTTCGCAACATAAACTACAGAAGCCGATTACAATATTTAATACTGATAATAACTACAAAACATAAGTCAAACTTAAACTAAGCAATCAGATGAAAAAGTACAATTTTGGTGCTGGTCCATGTATCCTTCCACGTGAAGTTATTGAAAAAACAGCAAGTGCAATTTTAGATTTTAACGGAATTGGTCTCTCAATTGCAGAAATCAGCCATCGTTCAAAAGACTTCCAACCAGTAATGGATGAAGCAATGGCTTTAGTCAAGGAAATTCTAAACGTTCCTGAAGGCTATTCTGTGCTTTTCTTAGGTGGTGGTGCTTCACTTGAGTTCTGTATGATTCCTTTCAACTTCTTGGTAAAGAAGGCTGGTTATTTGAATACTGGTGTTTGGGCAAAGAAGGCAATGAAAGAAGCTAAGTTGTTCGGAGAAGTTGTAGAAGTAGCTTCATCAGCAGATGAAAACTATACCTATCTTCCAAAGAACTTTGACGTTCCCACAGATTTGGATTACTTGCATGTAACAACCAATAATACCATTTATGGTACAGAGTATCATAAAGATTTGGAGGTTCCAGTGCGTTTGATTGGTGATATGTCATCAGACATCTTTAGCCGTCCTGTAGATGTTTCTAAGTATGACTGTATCTATGGTGGTGCACAGAAGAACCTCTCTATGGCTGGTGTTACATTCGTTATCATTAAGGACGATGTCCTTGGTCGTGTACAGCGTGAAATTCCTACAATGTTGGATTATCGTACACACATTAAAAAGGGCTCTATGTTCAATACTCCTCCTGTGGTACCAGTCTACACAGCTTTAGAGAATCTTCGTTGGATTAAGGCGAATGGTGGCGTAGAAGCAATGCAGAAATTGGCTAAGGAACGTGCTGACATCGTTTATGGTGAAATCGATCGCAACAAGTTGTTCCGTGGTACAGTTAAGTGTGAGGAAGATCGCTCTTACATGAACATCTGCTTCGTTCTCAATGATGAGTATGCTGATCTTCAGGACGAGTTCTTCAAGTTTGCAACTGAAAGAGGTATGGTTGGTATCAAGGGACATCGTGATGTTGGTGGTTTCCGTGCAAGCTGCTACAATGCTATGTCTGTTGAAGGCTGCAAGGCTCTTGTTGAAACAATGAAGGAATTCGAGGCTAAGCATTAAAAATATTAGACTTAGCAGTGGAGCATATTCCATTTGCTAAGTCTAAAAACAACTTTATTATATCTAACCAAAATATTAAGGCTATGAAGGTTTTAATTGCAACTGAAAAACCATTTGCACCATCTGCTGTGCAGGGTATCACAAATGAACTAAAGAATGCAGGACATGAAGTAGTACTGCTTGAGAAATATACAGATAAAGCACAATTGCTTGATGCAGTGAAAGATGCTGATGCAATGATTGTACGTTCTGATAAGATTACTCCTGAAGTTTTGGATGCTGCTAAGCAGTTGAAGATTGTGGTTCGTGCTGGTGCTGGTTATGATTCTATCGACACTGCTTATGCAAAAGAGAAGAATGTTGTCGTTGAAAATACACCTGGACAGAACTCTAATGCTGTCGCTGAACTTGTATTTGTACTGTTGGTTTATGCTGTGCGTAATTTCTTCAATGGTAAAGCTGGTACAGAGTTGAAAGGTAAGAAATTAGGTATACTTGCTTTTGGTAATGTTGGTCGTAATGTGGCACGTATCGCTAAGGGCTTTGATATGGATGTATATGCTTACGATGCATTCTGCCCAGCAGATGCTATTGAGGCAGCTGGTGTACATGCTTGCAAAACACAGGATGAGTTGTTCCAATCTTGCGATGTTGTATCACTCCATATCCCAGCAACTCCACAGACCGTAAAAAGCATCAATTATGATCTCGTTAACAGACTCCCAAAAAATGGTATACTCGTAAATACTGCTCGTAAGGAAGTTATTAATGAGGAAGAATTGCTCAAATTGATGGCTGAACGTGAGGACTTAAAGTTTATGACAGACATTATGCCTGATGCTGATGCAGAATTTAAGAAGTTTGAAGGTCGCTACTTCTCTACACCAAAGAAGATGGGCGCTCAGACAGCTGAAGCTAACAATAATGCTGGTATTGCTGCAGCAAAGCAGATTAATGCTTTCTTTGCAACAGGTGATACTAAATTCCAAGTAAACAAATAACTTTCTAATTGATAGGGGTTGAATGCCTTAATTTTTCAATAAGGTTATGGCTTTCAACCCTATTATTATTTTCTAAAAAATAATACTATGGCAGTAATCAAACCTTTTAAAGGTGTTCGCCCTCCAAAAGACTTAGTAGAGTCTGTTGCCAGTCGTCCATACGATGTGTTGGATTCAGAAGAAGCTCGTGCTGAAGCTGGTGATAACAAGAAGAGTTTATATCATATTATCAAACCAGAAATCAACTTTGAAGTTGGTACAAGCGAATATGACTCAAGAGTCTATAAAAGTGCTGTTGAACAATTCGAGAAGTTCCAAGAAAAAGGCTGGTTAGTTCAAGATGATAAGGAACATTATTATATCTATGCACAGACAATGAATGGCAAGACTCAATATGGTCTTGTTGTTGGAGCGTTTGTTGATGATTATCTAAAAGGTAATATCAAGAAGCATGAGCTGACACGTAGAGATAAGGAAGAAGACAGAATGAAGCATGTACGCATTTGTAATGCCAACGTTGAGCCTGTATTCTTTGCTTATCCTGATAATAGAGTTCTTGATGATTTGTTAGCTCGCTATGCAGCTACAAAGCCTGAATATGATTTCGTAGCTCCTGATGATGGTTTCAGACACCAATTCTGGGTTATCACAGATGAAGCTGATATAAAGACTGTGACAGAAGAATTCAAGAAGATGCCAAGTCTTTATATCGCTGATGGTCATCATCGTTCAGCTGCGGCAGCATTAGTTGGTGCTGAGAAGGCTAAGAACAATAAAAATCATAAGGGCGATGAAGAGTATAACTACTTTATGGCTGTATGCTTCCCAGCAAGTCAATTGACAATTCTCGATTATAATCGTGTTGTCAAAGACCTAAATGGCATGGAAGTTGCAGACTTCTTAAAAGCTTTGGAGAAGAACTTCACTGTTGAGTTAAAAGGTAAGGAAGAATATCGTCCTAAAAAACTTCATGAGTTCTCATTGTATCTTGATGGTAATTGGTATAGCTTAGTTGCTAAACCTGGTACTTACGATGATAATGATCCAATTGGTGTTCTTGATGTTGATATTTCAAGTCGACTGATTTTGGACGAACTGATGGGTATAAAGGATTTGCGCTCAGATAAACGTATCGACTTTGTTGGTGGTTTGCGTGGTCTTAGTGAGTTGAAACGCCGTGTTGATAGTGGCGAAATGCGTTGGGCATTAGCACTCTATCCTGTATCTATGCAGCAGATTATGGATATTGCTGATAGCGGTAAGATTATGCCACCAAAGGCAACATGGTTTGAGCCAAAACTTCGTTCAGGTCTTGTAATCCATAAGCTGGATTAAAACAAGATTAATATTTTTGAATGGATAGCGATAAATATAAGACTATAAAAGAGAAAGCGATTAGCGAGGGATATTACTCTGAAAAACGGAGTAAGTTCCTCGCTTTTGCGCATCATGTTGAATCTGTAGAAGAGGCTTTGGAGATAGTAAAAGAGTATCGTAAGAAATATTATGATGCTCGCCATTGTTGTTATGCGTATAGAGTAGGCTTTGTAGGGACAGAATTTCGTGCAAATGATGATGGAGAGCCATCTTCAACAGCAGGTAAGCCTATCCTTGGACAAATTGACAGTTATGGATTAACCAATACGCTGATTTGTGTTATTCGTTATTATGGAGGAATAAACCTCGGTACTGGTGGCTTGATTGTTGCTTATCGTGAAGCAGCAGCAGATGCTTTAGCAAACAGTGAGATAGAAGAAAAGTTCATAGAAGAAGAAATAAAATATACATTTACTTATCCCATGATGAACGATGTTATGCGAATCATAAAAGAAATGAATCCTCGCATCGTTAATCAAGTTTTTGACAATACTTGCGAAGTCATTCTTTCCATCAGGAAGGAGAAGGCTGAAGAACTTCGTATCCGATTAAAGAATTTATCCTTTGATTAATCTTTTATTAGGCTTTATACATTCATAAGTTTAATAAAACCACTGATAGATAAATTTATGGTTCTATAACGAATCGTGTGGGTAAATAGTTTTTCCTTGCCAGCGTTCCTATGTTTAATGGCTTTATGGCTAAACAGATGAAGACGAATTAATCTACAAAGTATAAAGGAGTTTGAGCTAAACAAGCTTCTATACACCTCCTGTTTATTCTTAGTATTACAACATTTTGCTCACAATTTATCCCCTGTCATCCATATATCATAGTGAGTTTAACCCTCCGCACATGTGGTGTTAACCCTCCGCACCATATGTGCTAAGTACCTGCACCACATGTGCAGAGTATCAGCACAACAGCAAATGATGGTAAACATTCACATACTTTGTATGAATTAAGACCTTAAAACATCTTATTTTGTTGGCTAAAGAGTAAAACGCTAAAACTAAACTGAACAAATAACTTCTTTCTATGATTACAACAGATATTATTCTAATCGGGTCAAACAACCCACACGATTCGTTATAGAGCCAAATTTATCCTTTCCCTTTTGGCTTTTTTACCTTTTTAAAGTTTTCTATTCCATTTTTTTTGTGTTACTTTGCAGTTAATTCTCTTGATTTAATAATGTATAAATCCTATGAATTAAGGATATACTTTCGAATTAGCTGTTAATGACTAACATATTCAATATAAAAAGGAGCTTGAAATGGTTGATTGCTATCGTTGCAACACCAGTCATTTTGTTTCTTATCCTTGTTGCTTTGCTATATTGTCCACCCATTCAAAATTGGGCTGTAAAGCATGTTACTGCTTATGTTTCAGAAAAAACTGGGATGGAGATAAGCCTCAATCGAGTTAATCTCTCTTTTCCTTTAGACCTCCAGTTAGACGGACTAAAAATGCTTCGCTCCAATGACTCTATTCCTAATCAGAAAGATACGGTGGCAGATGTACAGCATTTAGTAGCAAAGGTTGACTTGTTACCGCTATTCAAAAGAAGAGTAGAAGTAAACGAACTAACATTTACAAAGCTGAAGGCAAACACTGTTAATTTTATCGGTGACCTTCGTATTCGTGGAGATGTGCAACGTCTACATATTGTGAGTCATGCTGTTAATTTGGTTGGTGATTCTATTCGTGTAAACAAAGCCGATATTGAAGGTGGATGGGTTGACATTGCATTAGGTGATACCGTACCCGTAGACCCAAATAAACCGAAATTACTTTGGCGTATCAATATTGATAAACTCAATCTTGCTAAAACCGATTTCCGTCTTCATATGCCTGGAGATACTATGAGCGTTCGTGCTAATTTCAAGAAAGCTATGGCAAAAGGAACTGAGCTTCTACTACACGACAATATATACAAAGTGGCAAACGTAGACTGGCAAGGAGGCAACTTAAGTTATGACAAAAACTATGTAAAACATGCAAGTGTCGTATTTGATGCTGCGCATATAGCCATGCAAGATGTCAATCTTGGAATAGATTCTTTCCAATATGCTGCTCCTAAAATCCATATGAATATTCGGACTGCCAATATGAAAGAACGGAGTGGACTGATAGTAAAGGATTTCCATGGACATTTCTCTATGGATTCTACAAGTATCAATCTACCTGATTTATATTTCCGTCTACCTGGTACAGAACTGTCAGGACGTTTTAAGATGGATATGAATGCTTTTGCAGATAAGGATCCAGGACAGATAGCTACACAATTAGATGGTTTCCTGCACCTTGATGACTTACGTCCGTTCTTAACCTCAGTACCTAAAAATATTTATCAAGCACTTCCTAATCAACGTATTATTGTAAAAGGTAAAATGGAAGGCAATCTTCGTTCAGCATCGTTTAATCAGCTTCGATTGGCTATGCCAGGTTATTTTAATCTTACAGGAACAGGCTGGATTGCTGATATGATGTCAGGTGCTGGTCATCTTCGTAGCGATTTAAAGCTGAAAGGGACAGCAAACAATTTAAGTTTTATTTCCAAGTTATTGCCACACAATGTACGCAAGACAATTGCTCTCCCACGTGGAGTAAACATAAATGGTGATGTCCATGTCAGAAAAAAACTTTATATGGGTAATATACAACTGACACAAGGTGGTGGATGCATCCGTATGAATGGAGCTTATAATTCTTCTACAGAACTATATCGTCTTACAGCTGATGCTACTGCTTTTCCTGTGCAGCGTTTTTTACCAACCATGGGATTGTCAGCTTTTTCTGGAAGTATAAGAACTCAAGGACGAGGAACGGATTTCTTGAATCCAAAATCATCTACAAATCTAAGCTTACGTATTCGAAGTTTCAAATATGGTAAATATGTACTTGACGGATTGAATGGCGATATTTCAAAACATGGAGAACAATTATCTGCTCATGTCAATAGTACGAATCGAATGTTAGGTGGTAACTTCACTTATCAAGGTAGAGTGAACAGCAATCTTGTTGATGGTCACATTCGTGGTTGGTTACATCGTGTTGACTTGCATGCAATGGGAGTTATGACAGAGAGGTATGTTGTCTCTACATGGGCTGATGTTGATATACGCTCGGATATGAAGAATAATCATTATGTGAGTGGTCCACTTCGCTCTTTTCGTCTTCTGCAAGAGGGAAGAAAGAAAAGCTATCTCCTTGCTGCTGGTAACTTTGACATACGTGCTGATGTACACTCTAATAGTCTTGAAACACATTTAAAAGGAAATTTATCTGAAGCCGATTTGCAGGCATTCGGATTTATAGATAAGCATTATATAACCTCTGCTAAAGCAGATATTACTCTTCGTTCTGATATGAAGAAGTACTATGCTGTCAGCGGAAATGTTGGACATCTATTGCTGAGTGAACTACGTAAGGGAAAGCGTGTACCATTAGTTGAAGGAAATTTTAATCTTGATGCAACAATGCGAGGTGATCAGATTGGAGGCTCAATAAATGGTGTCTTTCCACGTGTAGACCTCTATCAGTTAGGAATCGTAGACAAGGCAATGTCAAGTAGTTTTACAGCAAACACCTCATTCGCTATGTCTGGCAAAGATGATTTGAATGTTCGTGGTTTGGTTGGGAATCTTCGTATCACAGATCAAAATCGGATTTATACACCAGGCGATGTGAAAATAGATCTTATGAGCAGACGCGATGCCGTATATGCGACCTTGGATGGTGGAGACTTTCATCTTAGTACTGCATTTAATAGTAGTGTGAACCAATTGACTGAAAATGGAATGAGGATATATAAAACAATACGCAAACAACTTACAGATCGTCGTATTGACCAGCCAGCAATAATACGTCAGTTACCTTTAGGACACTTTACGTTACGCAGTGGACGTAATAACTTGCTTTCTAATTTATTAGCACAAGATGGCTATGCCTTTAGTCAGGCAGATATTAACTTAACGTCATCACCTCAAAAAGGACTTGATGGATATATTAGCGTTGATTCGTTGGTATATAATGATATTCATATTGACAGCATCAGAGCCGATCTAACCAGTGTTGATGGACAAGTGAACTATAAGCTATCAGTTGTAAACAATCCTAATAATTCTTATCCTTACCATGGTTATCTACAGGGTATCCTCTATGAACATGGTTTGCAAACACATGCAACAATCCTTGATAATAATGGAAAGAAAGGCTTTGATTTGGCAGTACAGGCTGCAATGAAGGGTAGAGGTATACAACTTTCTATTACATCCCCACAATCAATCTTAGGATATAAGTCCTTTGCTGTTAACGACTCCAACTACATCTATATAGGAAGGGATCGGCGTTTGTCCGCCGACCTTCGTCTTGAAGCTGCTGATGGAACTGGTATGCTCGTATCAACAGAAGATTCAGATACGACATCACTGCAGAATGTGACACTATCAATGAACCACTTTGAGTTGGGCAACTTACTTGCTGTATTACCATTTGCACCAAAATTGTCAGGAATGTTGGATGGTGACTATCACCTTGTACAGACAAAGAAAGAGCTCACCATTTCAAGTGATATGACTATTAAGAAGCTCATTTATGAGAATAGTTTTATGGGCGATGTTGGTACACAGTTTGTTTATATGCCTAAAGATGATGGTTCACACTATGTTGATGGTATCATAACACAGGATGGTAAAGAGGTTGGTATACTCTCAGGAACCTATAATAACGAGGGTGCTGGAGAACTCGATGCTACCTTAGAAATGAATCATTTCCCATTAAATTACGTCAACGGCTTTGTTCCTGATCAGATTGTTGGACTTGATGGATTTGGAGAAGGAACACTCACGATGAAAGGGTCATTAAAGAACCTTGATATAAATGGTGAGGTTTATCTTGATTCATCTTACTTGGTTAGTGTACCATACGGTATAAAGATGCGATTTGCAGATGATCCTGTACAAATACGCAATAGTCATATCCAATTTGAAAACTTTGAACTTTTCGCAAGTAATGGTTCTCCACTTGATATTTCAGGATACTTAGATTTCTCTAATTTCGCACATATGAAGCTTGATGCGCAAATGAGAGCAGAGAATTTCCAGATCATCAATTCAAAGAAGAATTCACGTTCAGAAGTTTATGGAAAGGCTTTTGTTGACTTTATGGGACGTATTAATGGAGAGTTAAGTAATTTACAATTGACAGGAAAGCTTGATGTTTTAGGTAATACTGATGTTACATACGTTGTGAGAGATGGTACACTGGCAACAGATAATGATTTAAAAGACCTTGTTCAGTTTACCAACTTCAATGACTCTACTACGAATGTCGTTGTCAAACGTCCTGATATTACGGGTTTCACAATGGCTCTCAATGTCGATATAGATGAGCAAGCGCATGTGTTCTGCGCATTGAATGCTGACCAATCGAATTATATTGACTTCTTAGGAGGAGGAAATCTGCTTCTTAACTATGACCCAACGAATAGTGTACAGGTACGTGGCAGATATACGTTAAATGATGGTAAAATGAAATATTCTCTACCTGTTATTCCACTTCGCACCTTTAATATAAAGGATGGTAGTTATATTGAATTTACAGGTAATCCAATGAAGCCAACACTTAATATTACTGCAACGGAAAATGTCAGGACAAGTGTATCAAGTGGTTCGGGTGAAGGCAGGATAGTTGATTTTGAATGTGGAGTAAGCCTTACCAAACAGTTTCCTAAGCCTGGAGTTCAATTTATTATCACTGCACCAGAGGATCAAGAGATGCAGAATGTTTTAAACACAAAGGGTGTTGAGGAACGCTCGAAACTTGCTGTTACGATGTTAGCATCAGGTATGTATTTTGATGGTGAGAATTCTGCGAGTGCAAATACTGCTATGAGTGGAGCATTAGCAGGCTTTTTACAGACACAGGTCAACTCTATCACGGGTAAGGCACTCAACTCTATGGGACTTGACTTGACTGCTAATATGGAAAGTGCAGCCGATGTGAATGGAAACTTACATACCGATTATACCTTCAAGTTCTCAAAACGTTTGTGGAATAATCGATTACGAATCATTATGGGAGGACGTGTGTCAACAGGTTCACAATTCTCTGAAGATAATGGTGCTTACTTTGACAATTTCTCACTTGAATATCGTTTGAATCAGAAAGAAACAAAGTATTTGAAACTTTATTATGAACGTGAAGCATACGATTGGCTTGAGGGTAATTTGAGTGAGTTTGGAGCTGGTTTTATGTGGAGGCGTAAGTTACGTCATTTTAAAGATATATTCCGTTTTAAGAATGATTCACCTGTTGTAATGCCACAGCCTGAGAAGCCCAAACGTGACACTTTAATTAATTTCGTTAATGAGAAGAAATAAGAAATATATACCTTCAATGAGTAGAAAAAGAATCATGAAACTATTATGTTTTATGGGTATCTTTTTTGTTTTTGTTGCATGTAGTACAACTTCTGCAATTCCTGATGGAGAGTATTTGTACACGGGAATGGATGAAACGAGGTATGATAACTATCAACCAAATAAGCATTTTAATGATGTAAAAGAAGAGTTAGATTTGGTTCTTGCTACCAAGCCTAATGCAGCTTGGTTTGGTAGTCCAAGTGTGCGCTCTCCTTTCCCCGTAGGCTTATGGATATGGAATGCTTTTTCGCAAGACACAACAAGACTTAGTCGTTGGTTGGTGCGTGCATTTGGTTCTGCGCCAGTTTTAATGAGCTCAACGACTCCAGATCTACGTGTGACAGTCGGAGAGAATCTTCTACGCAAACGTGGTTACTTCAATGGAAAGATAAACTATGAGAAACTTGCACAGAAAAATCCAAAGAAGATGCGTCTAAAGTATGCTGTTAACATGGGTCGTCTATGGTTACTTGATAGCATACAATACACCAATTTCCCACCTACTGCTGATAGTCTGATAGGAAAGAATCTTAAAGACGCAATCATTCACAAGGGAGATGCCTTTGATGTAGCAACACTTGAACAGGAGCGCAAGAGAATTACAGAGCTTTTCCGTAATAATGGTTACTATTATTATCAGAATAATGATGCGAGTTATCTCGCTGACACAACGAAAGTATATGGCTCTGCTTCCGTTCGTCTTCAGTTGGCTGACTCTGTGAATACAAAAGCACTAAGAAAATGGAATGTTGGGACTATGACCTTTAATTTACAACGTCAGGTTATGGACTCTCTTCATCAACAAAAGCGTTTTCGTGATATTATTGTAAATTACAATGGTTCACACATGCCACTCCGACTTCGTGCAATCGCTAATAGTTTAAAGATATGGCCTGGTACGGTTTATAATAATGAACTATTTGAAAAGACCCAGCAACAGCTGAATAATAGTGGCGTTTTCTCTGCAACGAATTTTACATTCTCTCCTTCTGATACGACGGATACATGTAATGTTTTGGATATGACTGCCAATTGTTTGTTTGATAAGCCTTATGACTTTTATATTGAAGCCTATGGAAAAGGAAAGACAAGTGGTAGATATGGTCCAGAGGCAATTATTGGTCTAACAAAACGCAATGCCTTGCGTGGTGGCGAAAAGTTTAACTTACGTGTGCATGGCTCTTACGAATGGGCATCAAGTATTGATGATAATGGTAATGATCATCTTGGAATTAACAATTACGAATATGGGGCTGAAGCGAGCCTGCAGTTCCCTCGTCTTGTTAATCCATTTGTAACACCACCACGAAAACGATGGGAACATGAAGAAAGGAAGATTGCTGCGGCGGCTGAAAAGGGACTTGTCTATAAGCCGAAACCGCCTCACACATATTACACAATACCTTCTACAACGCTCAAAGCTTCTTTTGATGTACTGAATCGTGCGAAGTATTTTAAACGACATGTTGTGTCAGGTGAGTTGATTTATCAATGGCAACCAAACGAACGCAATAGCTATTCCTTTTCGCCATTGACATTAACTTACGAATATATGCACAAGGTAACTGATCGTTATCAACAACTCATTGATAGTGTACCTTATCTTGAAGCTTCATTGGCAAACCAATTCATTCCAAAAATGGTTTTTCAATATAACTTCATGAGTCCAGCTTATTATAAGAGTCCTGTCAATATGTGGGTCACTGTCAGCGAGGCATCAAACATTCTTTCGACAGGTTATGCTGTCTTCGGGAGATCATGGAGTGAAAAAGAAAAGCAACTTTTTAAGAATCCATACGCACAGTTTGTTAAGGTAGATGCTAATTTTACAAAGGTGTGGGGTTTGGGTGATAAAAGTGGTATAGCTGCACATGCTAATTTAGGTGCACTTTGGGCATACGGAAATAGTAGGTTTGCTCCTTATACAGAACAATTTTACGTGGGTGGAGCAAATAGTATTCGTGCTTTCAATGCTCGTCAGATTGGACCTGGACGTTATCGCTCTACACAACAACGTCGTTCATATGTAGAGCAAACTGGTGATATAAAACTACAACTTAATCTTGAATATCGTCCTCACCTTATGGGCTCACTCTATGGAGCAGTTTTCTTCGATGCTGGTAATGTTTGGACAATGCATTATGATGCAGGACGACCAGGAGGGTATTTTAGATTTAAGAATCTTTTAAAGGAGATGGCACTTGGTACAGGTGTTGGACTTCGTTATGACCTTGGTTATTTCATGATTCGTTTAGACTGGGGTGTTGGTTTGCATGTACCTTATGAAACTGGTAAGACAGCATTCTATAATATCTCTAAATTCAAGGATGCACAAGCCTTTCATTTAGCAATTGGTTTACCATTCTAAGCTCTTTTTTATCAACTATTCAGCCCAGTTAATTCTATTAATGGGGCTGAATAGTTATTAGTCATGGTGAACGAAACTCTTTTATGGCAAGAAATAGATTTTTCGCATGTATTTCTTTTTTTAGTGCCAAGGCTTAGCACCATTGGTGCTAAGCCTTAACACATATGGTGTTTACCCACTGCACCACATGTGATAAGTATAAACAGAATGGTTGAATATCGTAAAAGAGATAATTGCTTTTATAACATTGTGTTGTAAGATATGAACGATGAAAGGTTAATCAGATACGAGTAAACTTTTATTGTTCAAGTGTAGCTTTTCTTTTTAGCCAGTTATAGAGCAAAAAGATGAGAAATAATATTTCTCACATTGTTTTATATAATACATAGAGAGGGGCAGAATGATTATATTTCCTTTCTATGGATAATAGGTGAGGGGGTAATAAGACTTACTTCCTCACATAGTTTACAAAGCTGTATGCTGGGTTATCACCAGTAGCAGGGAGTTCTTCGCATGATTCTACAACCCAAGTTCCATCGTTATATTCAGGGAAGAAGACATCGGCCTGTGGGGGAGTAGCGTGTATCTCTGTAAGGTAAAGGTGATCTGCTATGACAAGTGCCTCTTTGTAAAGACTCGCTCCGCCAATGATGAAAGCTTTTTCCTCAATGCCTAAATGTTTGAGTGCTTCTTCAAGTGAAGGATAAACATCACAGCCAGGGAAGTCTGTTTTTGTCCTACTAAGTACGATGTTCCTGCGGTTAGGTAGGGCACCTTTAGGTAGTGAATAAAATGTTTTACGTCCCATGATTACGGTGTGTCCCGTTGTAAGTTGCTTAAAACGTTTTAGGTCTTCACTAATATAATAGACCATATCATTCTTATAACCAATGGCGCGATTTTTTGCTACTGCTGCAATGATGTTTATTTCCATAATGGTGTTTTAGGACCTCCCCCAACCCCTCCAAAGGAGGGGAGTGCTAATTTAGCAATCAATTGGGTGAAGGATATAAAGTTCTTGACTAATTAAATTTACTATTTTAGAAGTTGAGAGAATGATTAATTTTCATACTCCAACTACTTTCTATTTGCACTCCCCTCCTTTCGGAGGGGTTGGGGGAGGCTTCTACACCGCAACCACACCAGGAATATGTGGTAACGGATTGTAATCAGTCAGTTCAAAGTCTTCGTATTTGAAGTCAAATATATCCTTTACATCAGGATTAATCTTCATCTTTGGCAGTGGATGTGGCTCACGAGTAAGCTGGAGTTTAGCCTGCTCAAGATGGTTAAGATAAAGATGTGTATCACCTGTTGTATGGATAAACTCACCAGCCTCAAGACCTGTTACCTGTGCAATCATTTGCAAAAGGAGAGCATATGATGCAATGTTAAAAGGGACACCGAGGAAACTATCTGCCGAACGCTGATAGAGTTGGAGCGATAGTCTACCATCTGCAACATAGAATTGGAAGAGACAGTGGCAGGGTGGGAGAGCCATATCATCCACCTCAGCAGGGTTCCATGCTGTGACCAACATACGACGTGAGTTTGGATTATGCTTAATCATGTCCACCACATTCTTAATCTGATCGATTGTACCTCCTTTATAATCAGGCCATGAACGCCACTGATGACCATAGACTGGACCAAGTTCACCATTCTCGTCAGCCCATTCATTCCATATTCTTACACCATGCTCTTGTAGGTATCTCACGTTTGTATCACCACGTAAGAACCATAGTAATTCATAAATAATACTCTTCAAATGAAGCTTTTTGGTTGTCAGTAATGGAAAACCTTCGCGCAAGTCAAAGCGCATCTGATGCCCAAAAATGGATAAAGTTCCCGTTCCTGTTCTATCACCTTTCTGTATTCCTTCTGTGAGAATGCGGTTGAGAAGGTTTAAATATTGTTGCATAATTGTTCGTTTATTTCTAAGATATTGTAGGGATATATTGTTTTCAAATTTTTATTATTGAGATTTACATTATAGAAGTACCATAGGTTCCTCTGGTATATGTGTACTCTTTATTCGCCATTCTTGCGGATAAAGGTTGTTCGCACGGTTTCCGAGGTTCTTTGCAAAGCCTATCGGATAGCCTTTATAAGTAAGCAGAACGATACCACGTGGGGCATCAGAAGATAGTACAATAGCCTCATGACGAAGATAAGCGATAGCTGTTTGATAATCAACCTCTATATTAGGATAAGCCGATTTTTCTGCTGAAAAGGAGAGTGCTAATGTATGATCAGGGATGACATTCTTCCCCTTTTGTATTCCTTCTTTTACTCCATGCGAGAGGATACGAAGACGTTTACGAGCTTCAGTGATTGCTTTATCAATATCAATAGTTGTCTTACTATTAAGCGCCTCATGCTCTCCACGCTTACGAATAATAGCCATAAAGATTCCTTCACCACGTGTCTTACCAGGGATGAAGCGGTAGACTGGGAAATCTCGACCGTCTTTAAGTGGATTGTCAATGAGTGACCCTGTTATATTCCATGTTTCTTCTGTAGGCACAGAGAGGAGTTCAGCATCATATTCGTTGAGAATCCACGCAATATTTTCTTCATCTTCATGTGCATTAAAGGTACAAGTAGAATAAATGAGAATACCTCCAGGCTTTAAGTTGTCCCATATATCTGCGATAATACTACGCTGTAGTTGCCAACAATTCTCTACATTCTGTGGGCTCCATTCCTCAATTGACTGTGGGTCTTTACGGAACATTCCTTCTCCAGAACAAGGCACATCAGCTATGATAACATCAAAACGAAGCTTTGTTTTCTTATAATCACGAGGATAGTTATTTGTAACAACAACATCCTCATGACCAAACTTTTGAACATTCTCTGCCAATATCTGTGCTCGTTTTCCTATTGGTTCGTTAGAGAAAAGTAAGGAACCTGCAGGTAAAGATGTACGTGCACAAGTCGTTTTCCCACCTGGAGCAGCACAAAGGTCAAGTGCCACAACAGGCTGTTTTATCCAATAATGCAGTACATAAGAAAGAAACATAGATGATGCTTCTTGCACATAATAGACTCCAGCATGGAGTAGGGGGTCGAACGTAAAGTTAGGTCTTGTTTTCAACCAGAAACCTTCCTTACACCAAAGAATTGACTGTGGGGTTAACGCTGGATTAATTTTATTGGTATCCTCTGACAACTTAAAAGGGTTCAGACGAATGCTCACAGGTGGATTCTCATCCAATCCTTTTAAGAAAGTTTGATAAAGGTCATCTCCGAAAAGGTTACGTGTATAGTCAGTAAAGGCAAGAGGAAGTCTTTTCTCCACTTTTTCTACCGTCTTTATTCCTTGCCCATCTTGAGTTGATGAACAAGGAGATTGTGTTACTTGATATGGTTGGCTATTATCTTTCATCATATCGCTTAGGGAATGTCAATGATTATCATTCCATCATCGTCAAAGTTTTCCTTCTTCTTTGGTTTTGGCTGTTGCTTTAGCTTTCCCTTCTCATCAAACATACCATATGTGGTCCGAAGGACTGTAAACTCTGTTCGGCGGTTCAACTGATTGGCTACCTCTTGCTTTTCCTTATCAAGTTTCTTGATGAAATCTTCAGTGAGTACGTCATTTTCTTTTAGCCAAGGATATTTCTCAGTTAGTTTTTTACGGATTTTCTTTGGACGCTCTTTACCATAACCTACAGGGGTAAGACGCTCTTTAACGATACCATGTGCGGTAAGATATGCCACTACTGCATCCGCACGGCGTTGTGAAAGTCGTTTGTTATAATCGGCAGAACCGAGGTAATCGGTGTGTGCGGATAGTTCTATGGTTACGTTAGGATTTTCTTTAAGGAGCTGAACGAGATTGTCCAAAGCCTTCTCTGATTCTGGACGAAGCGTTGCTTTGTCAAAGTCATAAAAGATATTGTCTATCAAGACAGGTACGTTTATTCCTGCTAAAGCAAACTGAAGTGTATGTACTTTAGACTCTTCGGTAGCATCAACCTTAACTTCTTCTTTATGGTTTAGATAACCATTGCAGGTCGCAAGGAAGATATAATTAACGCCAGGCTGTACCTCTTGTTCAAAAGAACCATCCCCTTTGACAGCCAATTTCTTATTGGTCCCATCATCACCCACCATGAATACCTGTGCTGCAGGCAACTCATAGCCATCCATTTCATAGACCCATCCCTTCACTGTCTGAATGATTTCAGGAAGTTCAAAACTGTATATATGGTCCCAACCACGACCGTCTCCACGATTTGAAGAGAAGAAACCACGGTTATGAATACCCTCGAAAGTCATCCCAAAGTCATCACCTTGCGAGTTAAGAGGATATCCTGGATGTTCCAAGTGATAGCGACGATCATTTCCAACCTTAGCTATAAAGATATCAAGTCCCCCCAATCCACCATGTCCGTTACTTGAGAAATAAAGGTCACCATTAGGTCGGAACGTAGGGAACTCTTCGTCTCCAGGAGTGTTGATGGGTTCTCCAAGGTTCTCAACACCTCCTGTTGTACCGCCTGTCAGACGTACACGCCAGATGTCAAGACCACCTTTACCTCCAGGCATATCGCTGGTGAAATAAAGCCAGTTACCATCTGGTGAGATTGCAGGGTGGGCAAAACTTGATAGGGTGTCACGGCTTATTTCTAATTTCGTTGCCTTTCCCCAAGCTGCATCAGCGCGATTACTAACAGCAATCTGAGCATAACGAGGATTACTGGGGTCGGTCAAGCACTGCGTGATATACATCTCCCTACCATCTACTGAGAATGCAGGTGTGCCCTCATCGGCCTCTGTATTCAAAGCTGACTCTATCGCCTTCGGTGTACTCCATTTGCCTTTATCATCCTTTTCACTAAGGAAGATGTCGCCAACTTTTGCACCAGTGATACCGCTCACCTCATCGCCTTTGGCTTCGTTTCGTGTAGAAGTGAAATAAAGCTGTTCGTATTTATCGCCGAAAAGCATTGGCGAATAATCCTGTCGACGTGAGTTAAACACATCCATGCGTTTCACAATATACTTTGAACTACGTTCTTTTACACCTGTAGCTATTGATGCTGCCTGCAATTCTTGGGCGATAAGTTGATTGTTAGGCATTGAATCAAGTGCAATGCGATACTCCTTAACAGCCTCCGCATAGCTACCTTCCTTCATCAGATTATCAGCCAAATGCTTATGCGTCTCACCATTATCCAATTTATATCGGATGACATTTCTATAGGCAGCAATCGCTCGTTGAGACGACGAAATACGCTCATAGCACTCAGCCATCTTCAAAGACAGCTCACCACGTTGACGTCTATCCTTTGGTGATGTGCGTTGATAAGCGGTCTTAAATTGGGTCGCAGCGTCATAATACTCGCCCAAGGAAAGGTGTTTTTCGCCTTTCTTGATATTTCTATCTATACCGCATGATGTCAGCATCAACGTGACACCAACTGCTAACAGAAGATACTGTTGCTGCCTACAAAGTATATGTAAAAGCCTTAGGTAGTTCATATTAATATTCTAACGCTTACTCTATCAATTTATTGCCTATATTCTTTATCTGTCTTCTAATAAAAAGAATAACTCGTAAACTCCTCAACTTGTTTACCTGTTAACCGCCTCAAAGTTCTACAACCGTGATACCTGCGCCACCAAACTGTACGTGTTCATCGCGATAATTTGTAACGTTAGGAACACTGCCAAGATACTGTCGGATAAGCTGACGAAGTATTCCGTTGCCTTTGCCATGAAGAATGCGCACCTGACTTGCCCCAACAAGGATAGCATCATCTATAAAGTATTGCACCTGATTTAAGGCTTCATCCGCTCTCAAACCACGTACATCCAACTCCTGACGGAACTGGTTACGATGTTTATCAATGGTCTCACGTGTCTCACGACTATAATTATAAGCTTGGAATTGCTTCTGTTCTGACTGAATAGTTGCCGCATCAACATGCTCCAAACGACTAACAGCCATCTTTGTTCTCATTCCACCAAAGATAATAGTTGCCTGCTTTCCTTCAATTGATTCAACCTTTCCAACACTTGTCAGACCCTTAATACGTACAGAATCACCTGCCATAACAGCTCCGCCGCTCTGCTGTTTTCGCACAGCGTTTTTCAAAGCTTCAGCTGCAGCTTGTTGCCTACCAGCTTTCTCTTTCAGATGTTGTTCGTGGCGTTCCTTGCGACTCTTAATCTTGTCAACCTTCTTCTGGAAATCGTCATCAGACAACAATCCGCTGCTTTTAAGTTTCTTTTTATTAGATGTTTCACCCTTGTCAGTCTTACTTCCATCTAACAATCCAGCTTCATAAGCAGCCAATTCCTGACGAATACGTTTGGTCTCCTCCTTTTCAGCTTGCTTCTCTCTGATTTCTCGGATAGCGTTTTCTATCCGACGATTACTCTCTTTAATAATCTCTTCAGCTTGTGCCTTGGCACGGTTGAGAATCTCCTTACGACTTTGTTCTAACGCAGCAATATCTTTTTCATATTGACTAATACGTTTCTCCAACTCCTTCTCATGACTGTGGATTGTCTGACGTTTGTTCTCCCAATAACGCTTATCTCGAACAATATCCTGTAAGTATTTGTCACTCTGAATATAATCAGAACCAACAATCTCTGATGCATCACGGATTACTTCTTCTGGTATTCCTGTCTTTCGAGCAATCTCAATAGCAAACGAACTACCCGGTCTACCGATTGCCAACTGGAAGAGTGGACGCATTTCATGACGGTCATAGAGCATCGCTCCATTGACTGTACCAGGATGTTCTTCTGCAAAATGCTTGAGGTTCTGATAGTGGGTTGTAATCACAGCCCACGCATGTTTCTTCCAGAACTGACGTAAGACAGACTCGGCAATGGCTCCACCTATCTGTGGCTCTGTACCTGTTCCGAACTCATCAATAAGGATGAGCGTACGATCTGATGCACGACGCATCATCACCTTCATATTCATCAAGTGTGAAGAATAGGTACTAAGGTCATTCTCAATACTCTGTTCGTCACCGATGTCTATCATGATATCAGCAAAAATACCAGTCTTAGAGCGGTCGCCAACAGGGATAGAAAGACCACACTGAAGCATATACTGAAGTAGACCGACCGTCTTTAGACAAACAGATTTACCACCAGCATTTGGACCAGAGATAATCAACAGATGCTTGTCTTTTGTGAGTTGAATATCAAGGGGAACAACACTTGAAGGAACATTACGTGTATCGTCCTCTTCTTCTAATATTGTGTCGTCCTCCTGTGTATTATCAAATTCATTAGAAACTTTATCTATTTCGGCTTTATTAGCAGACAATGAAGTGTTTAACTTATTATAATGCTTTCTTTCTAATGATAGTTGAAGTAGGGGATGAATAGCTCTAATCCAATCAATATGAGGTTCCTCTGCCACCTGTGGTTCAAAGCCCTTAAAGAGTCGAGCAAGTTCAGCTTTTGCACGAATGAAGTCTACTGCTGACATAAGATTATACGAGTCGAGAATCTCACGCACGTTTGGACGTACCTTCTTCGCAAAGTCTGTGAGAATACGAATCATCTCTCTTCGTTCCTCATTCTCAAGTTCACGAATCTTATTATTAGCTTCAACAACCTCAGTAGGCTCAATATATACTGTTCTACCCGTTGCACTTTCATCGTGTACAATACCAGAGATCTTACGTTTCAGTCCTGGTGCAACTGGTATAACCAATCGACCGTCACGCAGGGTAGGCGTGACATCTTTCTCAACAAGTCCTTCTCCCTGTGCCGCACGTAAGATACCATACAGTGTGCGCGAGATACTTCCCTCTATTCGGGCAAGTTCACGGCGTATCTGAAGCAGTTCAGGAGAGGCGTTATCACGCATCTTACCGAATTTATCAATAATCTGTGAGATGCGCTGAACAAGCAATGGAAAGGTTGCAACACCATCCGCAAGGTTGTATAGAGCAGGGTAGTAATGGCGTACTTCTCCTTGTTCAGTTTCTTCTCCACGACTTAGGAAGCTCACAATAGCAATGATAGTTTCTAATGAACGCTTCAAATCAAAGAGTTCTTCCACCTCCATGTGTGTTCCTTCCAATCGGATTCGTGCTACACTTTCGCGTACATCAAAGAAATTATCTAATGGGAACTCGTCCTGCCCTTCTTGTATTCTGCGAAACTCTCTAATCTCTTCCATCCAAATATTCACTTGAGTGGCATCAGTAGAAAAGTTCATCTCATCTATCCGTTCCTTACCTAAAGTAGACAGACAGCGTGCTCGCAGAAGTGAACGCACCTCCGTGAAACCAATTTTTTGTTCAAAGTTCTTGGGATATATCATTTGTTTATCTCTCAATTGTACTATTGCAGGCAATTAAACAATATAGTTCTCGCTAAAAAGCTGCAGAACCTACAATCTATATGTGCTAATATATGAAATCGCCTATTGAACTGCAAATTTACGAAATGTTTCTGTAATATGGATAGTATATGAGCAGAACCTTTAAAGACGATATTAAATCAAAACTTGATCTACTCCCTCCAAAGGAAGAAACTATCAAAAAATAATAGAAAACTAAACTGAATATTCGTTGTCCTTATTAGACAAAAAAATATAAATCACAGGGATTGGATTGCGAAATAACTTTACAAAAACATCAAGATATTATCGTTAAAACTGTCGTTTTTTAGCTATAATATCCACGTTTGTAATCAACAGATTATCAATAAGATACAAATCAGTTTAAGAAAAGGTGCTTAATTGGACTTCAAAAGGGCGTTAGTAAGAGCTCAAAAGGGCACCTTTTGCAAGTCAATTGGGCGTTAATTCAAAGCCAATTAAGCATCAATAAAAAATTAAGTGGTGTATTTATTTTTACAAATCAACTCTTTTAACGTCTATCTTTTACGTGCAGTTTATGCTTATTTACGCTTATAAACATATCTTTGTTGTTTTCTTATTACTCATCGTTCATCATTTATAAACAAGAACTTTGATGATTTTTAAAATATCATGTATGTTTTTCTGTATTATAATCGTATTATTTAAGATTTTTGTGTAAGTTTGCATTACACTCTACAAATATTTGTTCCCATAACAGAGAACCTATTATGAAAACTCATTCACTGACACCTGCCTATATGAGAAAACTACAATTCGTAATATTATTAATATGCTTTCAAACCTCATTGTTTGCCCAGACAAACAACGTCTTGTTGAGCCGTATTCTTCGGCAGGTACAATTATTCCCGCAGGAGAAGACATACGTATTCACTGATGCCAATAGTTATCAAGCTGGACAACGAATCCATTTGCGTGTATTTTTAGTAAATGCAGTGGTACATCAGTCGGATAGCTTGAGTCGATATGTATATGTAGAGCTCCTTAATCCAGAACGTCTTGTTGTGAAGCGGGTGCGCTTGATCAGAAGCGACCAAGGTTTTGTTGGACATATAGACATTCCTGAAGGAGCAGCAAAAGGGCGGTATGTGTTACGTAGCTATACGCAGAATATGTTAAACTTAAGTAGATATGAAAGTCTTAAAAGTATCTATATTGGTGCACAAGGAATATTGTTGTCTCATAAGTATTGTAATACTTTAAATAAGGATAATAAATATCCTTTATCACTATTGTATATCAATAAATTAGAAAATAATATTAAAGTTAATATTAACAGTTATACTGATAGTATAAAGAATGACTACTGGCTGTTTATACACTGTCGCTCCATTCCTATTTACTTTGGAAAAATAAGTAAAGAAAAGGATGTTGTTTTGCATTATGATAGTCTTTCACAAGGTGGCGTTTATTCTTTTCAACTTCTTGATGCCAATTTAAAAATAGTTGAAGAAAGATTAAGATTTTTGTATCCAGAGAAAGAACAATGTCCTATTTCAGTAAAATGGGCTGCAGATGAAACGACAGACAAGGGGTTAGTTCCTTGTTTAATCAAGTCTGATGGTCTACATAAAGGAGAAACAATGGATGTTTCTGTACGTGTAGAATATGCTGGAACAAACTATTTAGATGGACAATCGAACATCCTTTCTCATTTATTATATGATATGGACGTGGCAGATTGCCCAGAAGAGCCAGCATCTATACTTCTGAATAATGAAATCGAACCGCTACTTGACAGCTGTTGTTGGACTCGATACAGGATGGCTGATGTGATTAAAGGGGAATGCAAGAAAGGGAAGATTGGTGTTGAAAAGTCAGCTGTGATACGAGGGCGAGTAGAGATGTTGATAGGTCATAAGCCAATAAAAGAAGCTATTGTTAATCTTATTTCCCCTGACAAAGGATTTTATGCCGTCACGAAAACAGACGCACACGGACGGTTTTCATTTGCAGAAATAGACTTTCCAGAAGGTACACAGTATGTTCTTAATGCGTTTACAAAGGCAGAGAAGTCATGGGTAAAACTGTTATTGGACGAAGAGGAGTTCCCCTCTTATACAGGTCAATTCCCTCCGTTTGAATGGACGGGTCATGACACTACACGTGTAGACGCAACTTTAAAACTACAAAAAGGCGGTATTCAGATGGAGGAGGTGAGTGTCTTTAGCCATCAACCCACCTATTCTTCCCGTTCTGATTCGTACGCTCGTACTGCTGATTTCTCCTTTGGGCTGCGCGATATCGAAAGCATAGGAGCAACTTGTTTACATGAACTATTGCGTAGAGTTCCAAGTGTTACAGTTGAGTTTGGGAAATGTTATGTGCGAGGAGGTATGACAATCAATGGTAAACGTCCTGCAGCAATAGCCATAGATGGTATATTTGTTGATAATGATTATGACTTAGATAATATCCAAATGGCAGATGTTGAACGAGTAGATGTCTTTAAGGGCGGCTCAACGGTTATTTGGGGAGCTATTGGTGGTATGGGTGTTATTTCCATAACGACAAAGAAAGGAGATTTCAAAGCAACTTCTGTTCCACTGACAAATACGAAGACATTTACAACATTAGGCTATCAAATTCCACAAAGTTATACTCCTAATGCACATACACCAGTGTGGTTACCATCACTACGCGGTGCATCTTTCCGTCTACTTTTACCTGCAGAATATCGTTCGGACTATCGCCTTATCATCGAAGGTGTGACAAGTGAGGGAAGAATAATTCACTATGTGGGAGAGTTAGGGAAATAGGATAGGGGAGATTTAATAGAATAAAAAGAATATTCAGCCTTCTATTCTTCTTTCTATAAAAGGACAACAAAATAAAAGGAATTAGAGGAGTTAAGCAATTACCATCTACATTTAATATTCGCTTTACAAAGCGAACAATAGGCAATTATTTAACTCCTCTAACTCCATATACTCTTAACAAATATAAAGACTCATTAATCATCGAGCAATGTTGATGAACGAACACGGCTCAATGTTTCTGGTGTCATCTGCAGATAGCTGGCAATATAAACCAGTGGAGCACGCAAAATAACCTGTGGACTGAGTTTACACATTCTCTTATAGCGAGCCTGTGCTGTCTCAAAACGCACAAGGTCAGCATGTATCTGTGAAGTGATAAGACTCTCTTCTAATATCTTACGATAGAGAATCTGGATGTTGACATTATGAAGTGCCACCTGTTCCAACTTCTGTTTAGGCAGAGCATAAACCCATGTTGGCTCTAATGCCTCAACCTGTAGCTTAGTAGGCTCTTCACGGAAAAGACTTTCAATGCACATAAAGATACTTCTGTCCTCCCCTAAGTGTTCAGTAATCTGCTTACCGTTCTTGAAATAGAATTGGCGAATAAGACCTCTTTCTATATAATAAACGTGCTTACAGACCTCACCCTCACTGAGAATCATCTGTCCTTTAGTGAATTTCATTGGTACGAGGATACTTTCAAGTACATCCAATTCGTCATGAGTCATCGTACTATATTTACGTGCCAATTCACGCGCTATATCTCTTGTATCGTTTACCAAATCTTTCATTTTCCAATCCTTTCTTAATCTTTGATTTTAATCTAACTTCAATACGGCAAGGAATGCCTTCTGTGGAACTTGTACGTTTCCAATCTGTTTCATACGTTTCTTACCCTTCTTTTGTTTTTCAAGAAGTTTACGTTTGCGGCTGATATCACCACCATAACACTTGGCTGTGACGTCCTTACGTACTTGCTTAACTGTTTCGCGTGCAACAATCTTTGCACCGATAGCAGCCTGAATAGCAATATCAAACTGTTGACGTGGTATCAAGTCTTTCAGCTTCTCACAGATTCTTCGTCCGAAAACAACAGCATTACTCTCATGCGTCAGTGCTGAAAGGGCATCAACAGGCTCTCCATTCAAAAGAATATCAAGCTTTGCTAACTTTGATGGACGGAACGAATCAATATGATAATCAAATGAAGCGTATCCTTTTGAAATACTCTTCAACTTATCATAGAAGTCTATCACAATCTCACCTAAGGGTATCATAAAGAGAAGTTCCAGACGATTTCCGCTCACATAGTTCTGACTGATGAGTTCACCTCGTTTATCAAGGCAAAGCGTCATGATGGGACCTATATACTCACTGGAGGTAATGATTGAAGCTTTGATATATGGTTCTTCAATATGGTCAATCATCGTCTGATCGGGAAGGCCAGATGGATTATGAACTTCTTTCTTATTTCCTTGTTTGTCATAGACCATATAGCTAACGTTAGGTACGGTGGTGATGACATCCATGTTGAACTCACGATCCAAACGTTCCTGTATAATCTCCATATGAAGCAGACCTAAAAAACCACAACGGAAACCAAAGCCTAAAGCCTGAGAACTTTCTGGCTGAAAGGTTAGGGAGGCATCATTCAACTGAAGTTTCTCCAAAGAAGCGCGTAACCCTTCATAATCATTCGGGTCGATAGGGTAGACTCCTGCAAATACCATCGGCTTTACCTCTTGGAATCCTTCAATAGCTTTCTTACAAGGATTGATGACATGTGTAACTGTATCACCCACCTTCACCTCAGTGGCATTCTTGATACCAGAGATGATATATCCAACTTCGCCCGTAGAGAGCTGTTGGGTTGGTACCATTTCCATCTTTAATACGCCCACTTCATCAGCTACGTATTCCATACCAGTTTGTACGAACTTAACCTTATCACCCTTTTTGATAACGCCATTTTCAACCTTACAAAGCGTGATAATACCACGGAAAGAATTGAAAATAGAGTCAAAAATAAGTGCTTGCAAAGGTGCTTTGATATTTCCAGTTGGTGCTGGGATACGCTTAATGATTGCTTCAAGAATGTCTGGCACACCCTCACCAGTCTTTCCACTTGCACGAATAATATCCTTTGGGTCACAACCAATAAGGTCAACAATCTCGTCCTCTACCTCCTCAGGCATAGCATTTGGCATATCAATCTTATTGATAACAGGGATAATCTCCAAGTTATGATCAATAGCCATATAGAGGTTTGAAATCGTCTGAGCCTGTACTCCCTGTGTTGCATCAACGATAAGCAATGCTCCTTCACAAGCAGCAATGCTTCGTGAGACCTCATACGAGAAGTCAACGTGTCCCGGAGTATCAATAAGATTAAGGACATATTTTTCCTTATCCAATGTATACTCCATTTGGATAGCATGGCTCTTAATCGTAATACCACGTTCACGCTCCAAATCCATATCATCGAGCATCTGCCCACCAGTAATCTTAATCGTCTGAGTATATTCCAAGAGACGATCTGCCAAGGTAGACTTACCATGGTCAATATGGGCAATAATGCAGAAATTTCTTATATGATTCATCCGTTTGTCTATAATTTCAACATGCAAATATAGTCATAATTATTGAGAATTAAGAATGTTAAAATAAGAAATTGCCTATTTTTTCTTATCTTTGCAACGGATAAATGGTTAGGCATAATATAAAAAGAGATATCTTCGCATAATGGTCCTAAACCAAATTAATATTAACTTCAAAGAGAATGAAACACTTACTTTATGCAGGCATACTGCTGCTCTCTCTCTCTGCTTGTCGTAACAGTTTGGAAGAAAGAGCAGCACAAGAATGTAAAGAATATACTGAGAAGAAATGCCCTACACCCGTAGTCAATGACACAAGAATGGATAGTATGGTATTTGAACCATCTTCTCGTACAATTCACTATTATTACTTGCTCGTCGGAAATGCTGATAATGAACAGGCTGTTATCTCAAAGAAAACGGAGTTAAGAAAAGCTTTAAATGATGCTTTGAAAGCTGATGCTGGCACCAAGGGATACAAGGACGCTGGTTTTAATTTCAGATACACCTATCGCTCAGGTAAAACTCCTTCAAAAGTTTTGTTGGATGAGACCTATACCGAAAAGGATTACTAAGGGAAATAAAGGATTTAAAAATCAAAGGGAGTTACAGAATTTAAGACATTATTTTGAATTGGCTGCAAAAAAACATGTCTTACCTTCTCTAATTCCCTTTAAATCAATAACTCTGGATAAAACAATCGATTTAAATTCTCTTATTCCTTGTTCACGCATCTAACTTCTAATCATACCAAAATGTCTTCATCAAGAAAGCCATCTACCAAAACTTACATTGCCATAGACCTAAAATCGTTCTATGCCAGTGTGGAGTGTGTGGAACGTGGACTTGACCCTATGACGACTAACTTGGTTGTTGCGGATGAAGGAAGAACAGAAAAGACAATTTGTCTTGCGGTTTCACCTTCTTTGAAAACACATGGTATTCCCGGACGAGCGCGTTTATTTGAGGTGATACAACGATTAAGAGAGGTCAATGAAGAGCGTAGCACCTTGACTGGAAAAGCACTAACAGGAAAGTCATATAATGCGAAAGAACTCGAACAGCATCCCAACTGGGCTGTTGACTATTTAACAGCAATGCCCCGTATGGCGCATTATATCAAACATAGTGCAAAGATATACAATGTCTACCTACGATATATTGCCCCAGAAGATATACATGTGTATTCGATAGATGAAGTGTTTATTGATGCCACTTCTTATCTCTTCAGCTATCGTATGACAGCCCACGAACTGGCAATGAAGATGATACGTGACGTACTACGTGAGACTGGTATTACAGCAACTGCTGGCATTGGTACAAATTTGTACCTCTGTAAGGTAGCGATGGATATTGTTGCAAAGCATATCCCAGCTGATAAAGATGGTGTACGAATAGCCGAATTAGATGAACAAAGCTATCGTGAAAAGCTATGGAACCATCGTCCACTGACCGACTTCTGGCGTGTTGGAAAGGGTATTGCACAGCGTCTTAATTCCTATGGAATAGACACGATGGGAAAGATTGCACGTTGTTCTATGCATCAAGAGGAACTTCTATATAAGCTTTTCGGTGTGAATGCAGAGTTGCTTATCGACCATGCTTGGGGATGGGAGCCTTGTACAATGGAAATGGTTAAGGCTTACCGACCAGAGCATAGTTCGATGAGCAGTGGTCAGGTTCTACAAGAGCCATATACCTTTCGTAAAGCAAGAGTTGTTGTACAAGAAATGGTTGATGCTATTGCGTTAGACTTAGTTGAGAAGCGTTGTGTTGCAGATCAACTCGTTTTGTCCGTTGGATATGACCGTGAAAGCCTTACTTCGATGGCTGGAAAGAGTTATACTGGACCTGTGGCTATTGACTGGTATGGGAGAAAAGTACCTAAAAGTGCCCATGGAACAGCAAATCTTCATCGATTTAGCTCCTCGTCTCGATTGATTAGTAAAGCTATTCTTACTCTTTATGATGATATTGTTGATAAACGTTTGTTGGTCAGACGACTAAGCATATCAACCAATCACGTCATTAGTGAGGAGCAAATGAAACATCAAGTCTCCAAACCCATTGAACTTGATATGTTCACTGATTATGAAGCAGTAAGACGAGAAAAGCATGTTGAAGAGGCAGAGTTAGCACGTGAACGTAAAATACAAGAAACCATTATTAATATCAAAAACAGATTTGGCAAGAACTCTCTTCTACGTGGTTTGAACTTTGATGAAGGCTCAACGGCAAGAGATCGTAACAAACAGATAGGAGGACATAAGGCATGACAGATAATTATGACGACATCATTCATCTTCCACATCATGTCTCCAAACGTCATCCGCAGATGAGTCTCTATAATCGTGCAGCACAGTTTGCCCCATTTTCCGCCCTTACAGGCTATGAAGAAGTTATTGCTGAGACAGCTCGACAGACAAATCCAAAGATAGAGATAATGGAAGATGACCGTCAACTGATGGACAGAAAGCTTTCAATTCTTACCACTTGTTTAGAAGAAGAACCAACAATTACAATTACTTACTTCCAACCCGACGGATGTAAGGATGGCGGGCAATACCTTACAATTAAAGGTATTGTTAAAGCTATTCATACCAATGAACGTATTATTATTTTGAAAGACAAAAAGAAAATAAGCATTGATGCTATTATCGGCTTAGAAGGAGAGCTGTTTTCTTCTTTCAAATTTTAGTCGCTTATCATAAAAATGGTTCTATAACGAATCGTGTGGGTAAATAGTTTTTCCTTGCCAGCGTTCCTATGTTTACTGGCTTAGATGAAGACGAATTAATCTACAAAAAGTATAAAGGAGTTTGAGCTAAACAAGCTTCTACACACCTCCTGTTTATTCTTAGTATTCCAACATCTTGCTCACAATTTATCCCCTGTCATCCTTATATCATAGTGAATTTAACCCTTCGCACCATATGTGCTAACCCTCCGCACCACATGTGCAGAGTAACAGCACCACAGCAAATGATGGTAAACATTCACAAACATAGTATGAATTAAGACCATAAGATATCCTATTCCGTTGGCTAAAGAGTAAAACACTAAAACTAAACTGAACAAATAATTTCTTTCTATGAATACAACAGATATTATTCTAATCGGGTCAAACAACCCACACGATTCGTTATAGAGCCATAAAAATAGGACTTGAAGATGACGGTAGTAAGACATACCTTCCTGTATTATTACAACTCACAAATATTATAGATCTCTTCAAAATTAAATGATTTTCTCAAGCAAGAGAATGAATGTATTGGGGCTTCTATAATTCAAAGAGACGCTTTACGTATAATACACATTATGATAAATAAAATAATTAGATCTAAGAATATTTTCCTATTTCGTCTTTCTATATTTGATTCTTTTGGTTTGATACCCTTTAATTCAATTGCACTTATAAAAGGATGTACCTAACAATGACATGGGAAGTCAATAAATATAAAAGTAGGAGGTAAATCTTACTTATGTGTAATATTTACCTCCTACCGATTTCTTTTAACTCTTACGAGCCTGCTCAAGTTTACTGTCAATATGTGCAACAGCATGACTTTCTAAGTGAGAGAATGAATCCAGAATGTCCTTAACATTCTTTTCCTCCTCTACCTGTTCATCAATATACTTTGCTATAAAGTTCTGTGATGCACGATCCTTCTCTTCATCAGCAACGTCTGCCAACTTATTAATAAGTTCTGTAACTTTCTGCTCATGCGCAAATGTGTCTATAAAAGCCTCCTTAGCATCAACCCAGCTTGTCTTAACAGCATCAATGCTGGTAATAATAACTTCACCACCACGGTGAAGAACAAACTGTGCCATATCCATTGCATGCTGTCTTTCCTCTTCTGCCTGCTTATACATCCAGCTTGAAAAACCTTTCCAGCCTTCCTTGCGGAACCAACAAGACATTTGTAAATAGAGGTTTGACGACCACATCTCTGCCGCAATCTGCGCATTGAACGCATCCTGCATTTTCTTTGATATATTCATTTCTTATCCTTTTAAATTAACAATTACTTACTACTTCGTTAGTCACTAATAATAATTCCAGCTACAAAAGTACTATTTTTTTGTTATTCTTCCAAATAAACAACTCTTAAATATTTTCTAATATTTGTTCATAAAAGAGTTAGCTGATTTCGTTTTACCGTGCAATTCATAAACTTAATTTCCTGTCACTCTTGTCATTTGTAATAGGCACTTAACTTGTTATATTACAGTAAGATAGATAAAATGTTAAAAATGACAGCAAATTGAATTAAAACAATTCTACGTTTTGATGCAATTCTTATTTTCAATATTATATCTCCTTGAGCATCTCTATCTGCTCGATCAAAGATTATTCAATTACGACTGTTGTCCAACCATGCTTATCTTCTATCGTACCATACTGAATATCACGAAGTGTCTCATAAAGCTTAGTTGACCATGGACCTGGCTTATTACCAAAGTTATAAACCTTACCTGTATCCATATCATCGAGATGAGAGATCGGAGAGATAACGGCCGCAGTTCCACAAGCTCCTGCCTCCTCAAAATTATCCAACTCATCTTCTGAAACAGGACGGCGTTCTACCCTCATACCCAAATCTTCCGCAATTTGCATAAGACTCTTATTGGTAATAGATGGCAAAATTGAACTTGACTTAGGCGTAATATAAGTGTCATTCTTGATACCAAAGAAGTTGGCTGCACCACACTCATCTACATATTTCTTTTCTTTTGCATCTAAATAGAATTCTGAAGCATAGCCTTGTTCATGAGCACGACTGTTAGCTCTCAGTGATGCAGCATAGTTACCGCCCACTTTATACATTCCAGTTCCTAATGGAGCAGCACGATCTACATCACGAACAATAACATAAGGATTGGCACAGAATCCGCCTTTAAAGTAAGGACCTACAGGAGTAACAAAGATCAAAAAGCAATATTCCTCTGCTGGACGAACTCCCACCTGAGCTGATGTACCAATTAACAACGGCCGTATATAAAGTGAGGCACCACTCTCGTAAGGTGGAATAAATTCCTGATTAAGACGAACAACTTTCTTAACCATTTCTGTAAATAATCCCGTAGGCACCTCTGGCATTACAATACCACGGCTTGTACTCTGCAGACGTGCTGCATTTTCTTCTACTCGAAAAACACGCACCTTTCCATCAGGACAACGATACGCTTTCAATCCTTCAAAGGCTTCTTGACCATAGTGAAGACAAGTTGCAGCCATATGCAGTTTAAGATATTCGTCTGAACAAACCTCTATCTCCCCCCAATGACCATTATGATAGTAACAGCGTACATTATAATCAGTTGGCATATAGCCAAAGGATAAATTTGACCACTCTATATTTTTCATATTATTTTCGTGTTAAGTTATTATTCATGACAATTATCTACAAAAGTAAGCAAAAATATCTTACCATGCAACCAAATGATAAGTTAATTAAACTTGCTTCTGGTAAAAAAAGAAGATAAAGGCTTATTGTTTCTCTAAAAGTTTCTGAATCTCGTTGTCAGTACGCTTCAGCTTTTGTTTACAAAGTTTCACTAACTCTTGTGCCTGTTTCAATTGGGCTGCCATAGAGTCAATATCAAGTTCACCATCCTCCATTTTGTTAACAATTGCTTCCAGCTGACGAACAGCTTCTTCGTATTTTATTTCTTTCATTGCTCTTTTACTTTTATTTTAGATGAAATATATACTCATTTAAGATAGACGTTCCACCCTACTTTCCACCTCTCCTTTTTCCAATCGTGTTATTATAGTGTCACCAATCTTTAGGTCCTTAGCATTACGAACGGTCTTTCCATTACATAAGGTGATACTATATCCACGCTTTAAGGGTAATGAGGGGTCGAGTAATCGTGCTCGTTGCTCAAGAATTTCAAGTCGATGTTGCTCAATAGACAACCGATTTTGTAGTGTGGGTAATATGCGACTTTGTAACGTACTAAGATGGAAATTAGTCTGTTTCATAGTTTCTTTTAACTTCATAAGAAAACGCTGAGACAAGCCATCAAGCCTTGCCTCCTGCTTTGTACGAACAACGGAAAACAACACAGGAATATGTATGCCAATATGCTGGACACGCATTTTCTCTACTTCCAATGCTCGTCTAACGCTGTCAACAATTTGAGTTTGTGCATTCTCAACTCTCATAAGCGTTGATGCAAGATGGTCAATGAGATAAGCTGCTGCTGCCGTCGGCGTTTTCACACGTTGAAACGACACCATATCCAAAACACTTTCATCACGTTCATGCCCAATACCTGTTACGATTGGAAGTGGGAAGTTTGCCACATTCTCTGCAAGGCTTAAAGTATCAAAGCCACTGAGGTCGGCTGTTGCACCGCCCCCTCGGATGATAACAACACAGTCGAAATCATCTTCACGACTGTTGATTTGGTTCAAAGCATTGATAATACTCTGCTCAACATGATCACCTTGCATGACTGCAGAAAATAACTCTACATGGAAGTAGAGTTCATACTCATTTGTTTCTAACTGATTGCAGAAGTCTCCATAACCAGCAGCTGTTTCAGAAGAAATTACAGCTATGCGTTGAGCAAAAATCGGAAAGTGAAGTTCTTTTTGTAATTCAAAAACTCCTTCAGCCTTCAACTGGCGGATAATCTCCTGACGCTTACGCATCATATCCCCCATTGTGTACTCAGGATTAATATCATCAACGATCCAAGAGAAACCATACTGAGGGTGGAACTGAGCATGAACTTGCAACATTACCTTCATTCCAGTCCGCACTTCCTGTCCTGTCATGCGTATAAAAGCAGGCTTAATAAGCATCCAAACATTACTCCAACACTTAGCTGAAGCACGTGCTATAGGTATATTGCTACCTTCGTTTTTCTCTATCAACTCCATATAGCAGTGTCCACGATTTTCTCGAGCTTCAGACAATTCTGCTTGAACCCAATAAGAACGTGACATTGTGCTATCTATAACATCTGCGACAAGACTGTTCAATTCAAAAAGTGAAAGTGCTTTTATCATCTTTCAATAATTTTTATAGAACAATTAACTACTGATTAAAGCAAGTAGCTGACTGATAAGCTGACCAAAAGTCAGGGATACCATAACCCATGATATTGTCTGGATATTGATAGTTATTTCCTGATTGGCGCACAAGGTCTATTATCTCTTTGGCTGGCTTGTTTGGAAATGCCTGCCATAAACAAGCAACCATACCAGCAATTAGCGGACAAGCAAATGAAGTCCCATTATCAGGAACAATATATCCCCTACCCGACACAACGTTCGTAGGACAACCATAAGCCATTACATCAGGTTTTACTCGATCATCAGCGGTAGGTCCAATTGATGAGAATGGAGCATTAACCCTATCGAGAGAAACTGCCCCAACAGTAAGAATATCATGAGCATCAGCAGGAACATTAATCTTCTTCCAAGTACCCATACCATCATTACCAGCACTATTAATAAGTATCATTCCCTTACTTGCTAAACGAGAAGCAACTTTTGAGATAGCAGCTGTCTGACCATCTAAATCTGCATATCGATAGTTCATTGATTTATCATCGAAACCATGATAACCCAAAGATGAACTAATAACATCTACACCAACAGAATCTGAGAACTCAACAGCAGCTATCCAGAAATCTTCTTCTGCAGAACTCTCTGTCAAATAATCTTCCGTCCGAAGTAGCCAGAAATCAGCTTTAGGAGCTGTACCTACAAAAAATGTAGGTTGATTCATTGCTATTGTGGATAATGTCTTGGTGCCATGATCCATCTCTTTATAGACATCATTGTCATAACCCGCAACAAAATTATGCGTACCTTTTATATTTATTTTTTTAAAAGCTGGGATTTTATCAACATTCATAAAACCTGCATCCAATATGGCTATTGTCATTCCTTGTCCCATAAAACCAAGGTCATGCAGTTTTCTGCCATTCAAGCTCTCAATCTGTCCCTTACCCATACCATAATAATCATGAATGGTTGAATCAAGAGATTGAAGTTCAGAATTATAACGTACTCTCTGAGAGAGTGGGCGAATAGAGTCTGGTGAGACAAAAACCAACTTACTATCTTTTACAAAAGACAACACTTTTAGGTCTTCCAATGTTTGTCGGTTGTCGCCACGCACAAGTACAGAGTTATTCCACTTACTTACGGCAACAACCTCTCCCCCATTCTTCTTAATTTGTTGAATATAATTAGGTGACACAGGAAGGTCTGTGGAATCAAGCTTCAACCCCTGACGTTCACGCCGCTGAAGAGAAGCTTTAGAAAGGAATTTCTCAGGCTTATCCAAGGAATATGGTGTTCCACTTTTATCCTTCAATGTAACACGGAACATATAGCATTTTCCTCCTGGATAAGCTATTCGCCCATCACTCTTTGTAGATGCACATAGACCAGTGCAGGACAAAATGAGTAGAAATATGATGTAACTTCTGAGATGAATTTGTTTCATAATCTGCAAACTTACACAAAATAATCGAATAACACCACCGAGATGAAAAGAAAATAAAGAAAAAAAAGGATTTCCTATCTCAGGAAATCCTATTTGTACACCCTTAGGGATTCGAACCCTAGACCCACTGATTAAGAGTCAGTTGCTCTACCAACTGAGCTAAGGGTGCATATTAAACGAAATGATCAGGGTTATAAAGCAATCTTTGTACACCCTTAGGGATTCGAACCCTAGACCCACTGATTAAGAGTCAGTTGCTCTACCAACTGAGCTAAGGGTGCTCATTTCGTTTTTGCGAGTGCAAAGGTATTACTTTTTTGCGAATTAACCAAACTTTTTTTCTTTTTTTATTCACAAATAGGTTTGCTATTTACGGTATAATTATAAATGTTTAATATAACTATATGATAATATGATGATTACAAACGACATAACTTTATGAGGATACTATCTTTTTTATGTATTCATAAATATCTTTCTCTCTCAAGATGTAAGAACTTACTTTTCTGATATACTTTATTTGGGGATTTACATTTACTGAGCAGAAGAACAGGAAAAGAATGCGATACCCTATCTATTCATATTTTTTTTACCGCTATCTAAATCATAATACTCCCTTGTTATTCCATAACTATGTAAAAGATTTTCGTCATCTTGAAATCAATATATGGTCATTTGGCTTCGAAGAGATGCCCACTTGGCTTGCAAAAGGTGCCCTTTAAAGCTCTTACTAACGCCCTTTTAGACCCCAATTAAGCACCTTTTGAAAACAGATTTGTAACTAATTGATTTTATGTTTGTTACAAAGCCACATTTTCTTTCTATTTTTGATTACAAGTATAGGTTCTTTTGCCGACCTCATGTAAAGTTATTTCATATTGCGCCAATCATCGTTCGCAATATAGAAAAAGACAAATCGTCAACAATACAATATGCAAAAAGCATCTACGCCTTTAACGAAAGATCCTTATTTTGCTCTTAAAACATTGATTATTTCATTAAAAAAGGATGAAACCTGCAATAGTTTCATCCTCATACCATTCTTATATAAAAATCTTCTATTATACATTATATTGATGCAAATCAACAAACTTTCCACGCTCACGACGCTCGTCTATCAGACGCTGTAACTTTGCGTTACGATGAGGTGCTATCCATTTTCTCGCAAAAATATTAGGTATAGCAACACCCAAAGCGATGCAAAGTAACACCAAAGAACCATTGATCGTAAACGTCATAGCATGTGTTACCTCCCCAACAACACCATGCATTCCCATAAAACCATAAAGTGCACGATACATAAGTACACCAGGTACAATAGGGATAACAGCAGGAATAGTGATACACTGGTGTGGTGTATGGAGGAAATGAACAGCTTTAATATTAATTATTGATATCAATGCTGAGCCACAAAGCGAACCAACAACAATACCTAATCCAAGTCCTACACTCCCTGATGAAGGCTCAAGGAATACGAAGTTTCGGGTACAAACACAAATAATACCACCCACAGCAATCCAAGGCATTAAACGATATGGAATGTTATAAATTGTTGCAAAACCCATAGCTGAGATTGCAGCTGCAATAGCATAAACATAGAAGGAGTGATGTGGGATTGTAGATAGATTTTTTACGAAGCCATCAAAGCAACCGCATTTAATTGCCAACATAATACCAAACGACATTGAGACAACTATAAGCATTGTGTTCATTGATCGGATTAGTCCAGTATTTATATAATTGTCTAACAAGTCATTAACTGCATTTATTAAAGGAACACCTGGCACAATGTAAAGTGCACAAGCCAAGAGTGGATGCCATGGAGTATGCGTAAACAGAATTGGACGTAGAAATTCAGGAAGTACCGCTTGAACACTTGGTGTTGAAATGAAAGATGATAACCAAGCGAGTACTGTACTTACGAAGGCTGCTACAGCAAAGTTTGCATAGATGTTTGAACCAGAATGATTCAAAAACATACGCAAACGATTACCCAGAATAGCAGCAATTGAAGCATAGCAAAAGGCAGTCCAGTCACAACCGAATTGAATACAGAAACCACCGCAGGCAAGTCCTGCACCAATAGCGATCATCCAGTCTGTATAATAGTGTTTACCATGGGCAATCTTCTCAAGTTCTTCTTCGTACTTATCCAATGAATAATCCTTTTGGATAGCACGCCATGAGAGTTTTGAGACTTCTTGAATAGCAAGCATATTAATTACATGCTTATCACAACGCTGCATCTTAGAGAAGCTATGAAATTCGTCACTCACATTTACCTGCAACATATAATAATCAATATTCATGTGTAGGTTCTCCTTTGGCAGTCCCAAATAAGCTGCGGTACGCTCCATGTTTCTTTTAACACGACTCGTATCTGCTGAACTTTCCATGAGGATTTGTCCGGTGCGAAGAAGCAAATCAAGTTTTCTACGAAGGGTTTTCTTGGAACAATCCATCTGTTTTTCGTCCATACAAAACAATCTTTTAATATTAAAAACTGTTGCAAAGGTACAACTTATTATTCATATTGGAAAATTACACTACTAAAAATCAAATCTTTAGCTTAATTATGATAGCAAAATATGCAAACAAGTATAATACCTGATAACGACAAACAAATAGACTTTATTTGTTCTAAAGCCACTCAAATGCTTTCTTTTTGAATTGAATCTTACACTCTTTTCACTCAGCCTTGACATCCTCTTTGCTCCCTTTTCACGATGCATAGACAAACTGCAAGTGTGCCGTCAATAATATACGTTGATTACCCAATGTTCTTTCTGCATTATACTTACGGACTATGAAAACGACAAGCCATACTTAGTAGGACGACACGCCAGTTCGTTTCACAGCGATGCATGAAACAATAAACTCAGGTCTTCTTCTTTCAGGCAAATCATGATAGCGAATATTATACATCCTCTCAATTATATATTTGTACTCATAGTAGAAATATTATTGTATTGTATATCAAATAATTACAAATTTGAATGTACAAATACAACCAATATTAATTCTATTTCACTTCTCCTTCTCAGAGACTTAGGAAGACATTTCAAACAAGTGAGAAACTTTAGTAACTTTATTTAAGGTGGGTTCTATTAATTAACTTTGTCATATTTCAGATTCTCTTCGAGAGCAAATTGATAGGGAACAACGAAGTTATGCGGACATAAAGACTGCGTAAACTGGCAATTTGCTCTCGAAGAGAATCTGAAATATGACAAAATGTAACCCAGGATTTAATCATTTAATTTCAGTGGGGATTGATAGAACCCACCTTATACTTCTGCAGGAAAGTATCTGCTTGCGTATTGCCGAGTTCCTTAGCCTTTTGAATATTTTTCAGACCTTCTTCTTTCTGTTTACTCTCACATTGCGCAATACCAAGAATAAGATAGGCATCAGGCAAAGAAGCATCAAGTTGGATTGCTTGCTGAGCAGCACTAATAGCAGCATCTATTTTATTCAGACGTAACAGGAGACTTCCTGCCTCTGTTGGATACAAGGCTTCCTTTGGGTCAAGTCGTGAGGCAATAAGAATATCCTGCAATGCTTGCTGCCACATACGAGCTTTCACTTCACACTGTTCGCGCATGTAATAAAAAGCGGCTCCAAGACGTCCCTGATTAAAATATTCATAGGTATAATAATCCTGCACAGCCTTGCGAAACTCTCCCATCTTCTCTAACTGCTGACCACGTGTATAAAAATATGGTGCAGAAGTAGAAACGTATGGTGTATCGCATAGTTCGATACTCTTATTAAGTAAGTCGAGAATCTCTTGGTCAGTAGCCCCCAAATGCTGACGACTCTGTGCCATCTCCAAGTAAAGTTCTGGATTATTAAACTTAGTCTTTGTTAGTGCTTCAAACTCTGTATATGCCTTTGCATAATCACCTTTTGCAAAGATAATCTGTGCCTGAAGATGTCTATATGCATCATTAGCTTTAGTTGATTGAGCTTTTTGAATCTCGTCTAAAGCTTTGTCAAGTGTCCAACCAACTGACTTTGTTTTTTCTTCAGAGTCCTGAGCAAGTGTACCACGATAAATAAGACGAGCATAGTTATAATGTGCTTCATCCTTTGCTGTCACCTTTCTAACAGCAGTTTGCATCGTCTTATCAGCATTAGCAATCTCACCCTTAGCTATCTGAATGTTCGCTAAAGCATAATAACCATCATTTGACTGTGGGAACTTTGCTATAAAATCATTGACAACAGCTTCATGTATGTTGGAAGGTTTTTCTGAGGAAAGCATCAATGCGACAACAGCCTCTTCTATCTTATTGGGTAAACCTATACAGATTCCACTTTGTCGAAGGGTGATATCGTTCTGTGATAGTCCGTTAACAGTAAAGTCATTCGCATAGTTTACATCTGTGGAACTCTGTGAATCACCTGATATATTGAACAAACCGATAACCTGTCCTTTCGTATTAAAGACTGGGGCACCATTCAACTTATCAGTAGCCGTAGACTTCAGAATAGCATAATTATACTTATCCATAAACTTTTCAACGTTTACCACATCAGCCTTCTCTGCATTGCCACTCTTTGGCATAGGCGTAATCCAGACTTCATCATTAGCCGAAACAGTTGTTGTCAAAGGAGCAGCAATAGTCTTACCATTCACTTGGAATTTAACAATATCATAAATCTCATTGGCACCAAGCAGACACTCCACTTCGTGTTTCTGTCCTTTAGCATCAATAATGACAGCCTTATCTGCCCCAATAAAGGGTTTCCAAGGGCTAATAGCAATACCGTCCGTACTGATACATACGCCATTAGATGTTGCCAAAATACTACCATCTGCTTTAAAAGTGGTCAATATAAAGGCCGCATCTGCAGCTTTCTTCACGGCACCAGGCTGAGCAGAAATGTTTGTAGAGATACCCAAGACGAGGGCAATGGTCAAAATTAAAGTTCTTAGTTTCATGTTCATTCTTTCTTTCATTGTATATTTTTAGCAAGGTGTTATTTTTTTCTCTTACTCAATTCTAACAATTCACGAGCATTCTGTAAAGCTGCATCAGAAACATCAGCGCCAGAAAGCATCTGTGCAATCTCATTCACGCGCTGCTCTCCAGTTAATTCACGCATGTGACTGTGCGTTCCTTCTGCGGTTTCTTTCTTCTCTACTTTATAGTGCGAACTACCCAAAGCCGCAATCTGTGGAAGGTGAGTAATGGAAATTACCTGACGGTTGTTGTCTCCCATTTCCTGCATGATAAGTGCCATCTTCTGCGCAATCTTACCACTTACACCTGTGTCAATCTCATCAAAAATAATGGTTGGTAACTTAACTGCCCCACTTACCATTGCCTTCAATGACAACATTACACGAGCAATCTCACCACCAGAAGCTACCTGTGCAACAGGTTCCATAGCCGTACTTGTGTTGGCAGAGAAGAGGAATTGGACCTTGTCACCACCATCCATTGCCAAAGGCTTAGGCAACAACTCTACCTTAAACCTGACATTCGGTATTCCAAGCGGAATAAGACGACTACTCATTTGTTCCTCAACCGTCTTGATTGCCTCACGCCTGAGTGCAGTCAACTTCTCTGCATGCTTCTCACATGCTGCACGCTTTGATTTCACTTCTTGCTCAAGCAACTCCAATTCTTCATCGCTGTTGTCAATATTCTTTAGTTGTTCAGCAATGTTATCACGAATCTCTATGAGTTCTTTCTCTGTAGAAACGTGAAACTTCTGTTCAAGTGTATTCAATAAATCAAGCTGCTGGTTTATGCTATCTAAACGAGAAGGATCAAAATCAATATTCTCAACTTCACTCCCAATCTCACCTGCAATATCCTTCAGTTCTATATGTACTGATGATAAACGCTGTTCAAGTTCTTGTGCCTTAGGATAAACCTTCTCAACATTTCCAAGATTATCAAGACTCTGTCCTAATTTGCGAAGGATTCCGTTATCATCGTCATTCAAAAGATTATCCGCCTCATAGAAAGCCGTTTTGATATCTTCTGAGTGTGAGAGAGTTTCACTTTCTTGTTCAAGTTCTTCTTGTCTGCCTTCTATCAAGCCTGCACTCTCCAACTCACTGAACTGAAAACGCATGAATTCTTCATTTTCCTGAGCTTGTGAAATATGCTCTTTAACATCAGAAAGACGGTGTTCTGCTTCTTTATAATCTTCATAAGCTGAACGATAAGCAGCCAATTCCTTACCATCTTGAGCAATAATATCCACAACATTCAGTTGGAAGTCATCTTTTTGCAACAAAAGATTCTGATGTTGTGAATGAATATCTATCAACTGTTCACCCAATGCACGCATCATCTGCAATGACACTGGAGTATCATTGATGAAGGCACGTGACTTGCCGGTAGATGTCAGTTCGCGACGAACAATGGTATCTTCTAGTTCAAAATCAATATCATGCTCTTCAAAGAAGGATTCAAAGCCATAGTTAGAGAGGTCGAAATGTGCCTCAATCGTACATTTCTTTTCTCCTTGCTTTATCTGTTTACTATCAGCTCTATTGCCCAATAATAAACCGATCGCCCCCAAGATAATACTCTTTCCCGCACCAGTTTCACCCGTAATAACAGAGAAACCCGAGTGGAAAGTAATATCCAACTGATCAATCAATGTGTAGTTTTTTATATATAGATGTTTCAGCATATATTTGCTAATTATAATAATTGAAGTTAAAGAATAGGATTCTTTCGCTTTACTATGAAGCTGCTATTGCTTTATTTTATCCCATGTAATATTCTGACTGGCATTAATACCAAATAGAATATCGTAGACCAACTCCTTTTCTTTTTGTGTTCCTTTGCCTTTGTATATATTAGCTAATTCATCCTTCTTATAGTCTGTCCATATTTGTGGCAACATACTTATTGGACGATTCTCATGTGCTTTCTTTAACCCATTCTCCAAGGCTGATGTAATATTTGTACGTCCACGTTCAACATTATTAGCCATCTCGTCCAATCCAGTCCTATAATAATCATACTGCAATTGACGGAAAGGCTTCATCGCACCATCAAGATAATCGTTAATGATAGCAAATCGGTTACGGGAATTATCAAAGGCTTTCCATCCTGTAAAATTAAGATTCTGTGCATTATTCGTAAGAATCATACAACGTTGTAGGATATCTTCTCCACCCATAGGAGAGAATGAATCCAAATTTAATCCTATAATAAGGTAAGCATAATAAGCTATCAGAGCCGTCAGCTGATTATCGACATTCTCCTCATTAAACTCAATTTGATCAAACTGAGCAAAGGTGAAATTAAAATCACCATCTTGATTATTATAGAGCGTAGAACTATAGGCAGCATTATAAACAGGGCGGTTTGCTTGTATCAAAGCAGAACAAGTAAAGAGGTTGCTACCTGGATCATACTTACTAACAGTAATATTAAAGTTACAGTTTATACGTTCATTTCTTTGAAACTGGTAATGAGTCCATTGACGTGTATTAATAAACTGTTCCAAAGTCTGTTGCAGATTCTCAAAGACAGAAGCATCCGTGCCCTGAATCTGATTATGATTCACGGTTACTTTTGCATTTAGCTCTTGAGCTGCTAACTCTCCTTTAGAGAATAGAAACAAGCTCGTCAATAATATCACGAGCCACTTCAGTCTTTGGTTTCTTGGCATAACTCTTCTTACCTTCTTTGTTGATAATCATTATTTGGTTATCATCTGTTTGGAAAGTTGTCCCTGGAATCCTCGTAGAATTCAAAACAATGAAGTCAGCATTCTTCTTTTCCAACTTTCTTTGGGCATTACTCTCTTCTTCATTCGTTTCCAAAGCGAAAGCAACAATACGTTGCTTTTCTCCTTTCATACTACCGATAGCTGCAGCAATATCCTGCGTAGGCTTCAGTCTTAACAGCAAGTCGTCACCCTCACGTTTAATCTTTTGCTCCGCAACCTCCTCTGGTCGGAAGTCGGCAACCGCAGCACAAAGTATTGCTGCATCACATCTTGGAAATTCTCTTACTGCAACATCATACATTTCCTTGCAGCTTTCAACATCAACTCGTTGAATACCATCAGAGCAAGTAAGACTTACAGGTCCTGCAACGAGCACAACCTTTGCTCCACGTCGGAAACATTCTTCTGCTAAGGCAAAGCCCATTTTGCCAGAAGAATAGTTGCCTATAAAACGTACAGGATCAATTTTTTCGTATGTAGGACCAGCTGTAATAAGAATCTTTTTATCTTTTAAATCTTCTGTATAAGATTGATTTTCGACAGAATCTGAGAAGAAGTTGTCCAAAGCTTTAACAATATTCTCAGGCTCTTCCATTCTTCCTTTTCCTTCAAGACCACTGGCAAGATATCCACTACCTGGCTCAATAATATGATTGCCAAAGCTACGCAGGGTTTCTATGTTCCTTAGTGTTGAAGGATGCTTATACATATCCAAGTCCATCGCAGGTGCAATGAAGACTGGTGCTTTCATTGAAAGATAAGTAGTAATTAGCATATTGTCAGCAACACCATTAGCCATCTTTCCCAACGTTGCAGCAGTACAAGGAGCAATAACCATTACATCTGCCCATAATCCAAGGTCTACATGAGAATTCCACGTACCATCTTTCTGCGAGAAAAACTCACTTATAGCGGGCTTATGGGTCAATGCTGACAACGTGATTGGAGTGATGAATTCTTTGCCAGCAGGTGTGATAACTACCTGCACCTCTGCCCCACTCTTTATCAGTTCACGGATAATAAGACAACTTTTATATGCAGCAATAGAGCCAGTTATACCTAATACTATTTTCTTCCCTTTCAGCATTACCTTACTTATTATTAAACTCTCTTAGGCGAATACGTGTCAAAATCTGCTTTGTATTATAAGTAAAATCACTTGCAAGCATCCAACTATAATAACCTGGGTCTTTGTGTAATACCTCTGCAACATCCCAGCCTTTGTACTTACCAAAGTTAAATACCTCATGACGACGTGGCTTTCCCGAAGCATCTAAAATCTGATTACCATCCTTATCCGTCATATCACACCATATTATACGACCCGCAAAGTCAACAAAGTCATTCATGCGTGAGAACTCTGCAAGCTCATCCATGTCGTTATTCAACATACGGTCTGCTTCCTCCTGCTTGCCAGGTGCATACATCTCAAGTTCACCCTGCAACACACGCCATGTAGCCTCAGTATCCTGATCAGCCTTATGTGCTTCAAAATCATCTTCCATCTTCTTACCACAATAGAATTTATAGGCGGCAGCAAGATTACGACGTTCCATCTTATGATAGATATTCTGTGCATCAATCAGTCGACTTTTTGAGAAATCAAAGTCAACACCTGCACGCAGAAATTCCTCGGCCAACATTGGTACATCAAAACGATTAGAATTAAATCCTGCAAAATCACATCCAAGAAACTTTTCAGCTAATTCCTTTGCTTTCTGCTTAAAGGTTGGTGCATCAGCCACATCAGCTTCAGAAATACCCGTCAACAAAGTTACCTCTGCAGGTATAGGCTTCTCGGGATTGATAAAAATATTCTCTCTTTCTTCCTTTCCATCAGGATAAACCTTGATGAAAGAAATCTGGATAATACGATCGTTTACAAGGTCAAGTCCTGTCGTTTCCAAATCGAAAACTATCAAAGGCTTTGTCAAATTCAGTTTCATACGTCTGTATATAGCCCTATATATAATTAGAAAGGAGAATGGCTATATAGAAGATACACAGCCATCCTCCCGATAAAATCTATTTAACTTTTTTCTTAATCGTTCAACAGCATCGGCATAATAAGCATGAGAATATCCTCATTCTCTGGCTGAATACCTGGTACGATAACACCAGCACGTGATGGGTCGGCCAATTGGATAACGACATCATCACACTCAAGGTTGTTCAAGATATCAAGCATACTTGAACCCTTGAAGCCAATGCTCATAGGATTGCCACCATACTCGCAGGTAACGTTCTCCTTAGCACTTGTTGCGAAGTCAATATCTTCTGCATTCAACTCCAACAAACCTGCTGACACGTGAAAACGAATCAGCTGCGAAGAATCACTTGCAAAAGGTAAAACACGGCGCAATGCACCAATCAATGACTTACGATCAATAGTAAGTTGATGAGGATTATCCTGTGGGATTACGCTATTATAATTAGGATACTTACCCTCTATCAAACGACAAGCAAGATTTCCTTCAGCAAAAGAAACCTCCGCTGAACGCTCATCAAAATGGATGACAACGTCACCACCATCCTTTGAAAGAACATTCTTCAACAATGAAGCTGGCTTCTTAGGAAGAACAAATGATGCAGGGATATCACTCTTAATAGAAAAAATCTTATTTCTGACAAGCTTATGACCATCGCTGGCTACAACAACCAAACCATCTTCCTTCAAGTCGAAATAAACACCATTCATTACAGGGCGAAGCTCGTCCTGCGCTGTTGCAAATAGTGAACGTGTCAAACTATCAGATAATTTATCAGCCTGAAGTGTAATGGTTGTGGCATTATCCGATACAGGCTGAGCTTTTGGATATTCATCAGCACCAAGAATTGGGAACGAGTATGAACCATTCTGATAGGTAACATAAATATTCATCTCATCCAAATTTGCATCCAGTATCAAAGGCTGTTCTGGGAGTTCCTTCACAGCATCAAGAATTGTATGATGATTTACAACAAAATCACCTTCGCCTTCACAACTCTCAAGATTCAATGTTCCGCGCATGACATTCTCACTATCTGATGCGGTAATAGTAAGCTGACCACCATGAACTTCAAACAAGAAGCAATCCAAGATGGGCAGAGAATTCTTGCTATTAATTACTCGAGAGAGAGTCAACAACCGGCTGCTCAATGCAGTGCTTGAAAGGTTAAATCTCATTAGTATCTATTTTAGTTAATATTCTGTTACACTTATTAGATATCCAGACGGCCGAAACAAGTCCACTACCATCTTTCAACTTCATCGTACAAAAATACAAAAAAGGGACGTGAAAAACAAAAATTAAGTATAAAAGTTTCGGTTTTTAGAACTATTTTAGTAATTTCGCAAACAGAATAAAGTAATAAAATAACCAAAACAAGTAAAATAAATGGATATACAAGGAAAAGTAATCGCTGTTCTTCCTGCACGTGAAGGAACTTCAGCACGAGGACCATGGAAGTCACAGGAGTATGTGATTGAGACACACGACCAGTATCCTAAGAAGATGGTTTTCAACGTCTTTGGTGCTGATAGAATTGAGCAGTTTGCTATCAAGGCTGGCGACGAACTCAATGTTAGCTTTGACATTGATGCACATGAATACAATGGTCGTTGGTTCAACAATATTCGTGCATGGAACATTCAGCGCGTTGATGCTACGGCAGCTATGGCTGGTGCACCTGTTGCTGCTGCGCCTGTTACACCACAGCCAGATTCTGCTGCGCCACAGGCAACTCCATTCCCTCCTGCACAGCCTGAAGAGAACTCTACAGATGACTTACCATTCTAATAGAATTGTGATTTTTCAATATAAATTGACAGACTCTCTAATTTAGCGAGTCTGTCTTTTTGTTTTATGAGACTTTGCCTTAGGAGGAAAAGGTTGGGAAATAGGTACACAAAAACTAATAATAAAACTCTTTCCAAACATTGGAAAAAAGTAATACCTAATAAGAAATATCTTTTACCTAAAATACAATATTAGTTTTGTTTTAAGTTGCTGTCACTTTTAACATTTCATATATCTTGCTGTAATATAACAAGGTAAGTGTCTATTAGAAATGATAGGAATGACAGAAAATTAAGTTTATGGATTGTCGGTAATACGAATTCGGCTAATTGATATAGATACTTTGCTGGTTCTTCAGAAATACGGAATGATGAAGTAAGTTACCCGATATAATAGGACACACAGAGAAAAGGAGAGTATGGAGGAAAACATTATCATCCAACATTCAACACTAAACATTCAACACCCATCACTCTTAATACTTGAAGTCCCATTCTTCTACCATGATACAAATGAACTAATCTTTTCACCTGGATAAGGCTATGTTATAGAGAAAGCTTGTGGATTGTCCCTAATTTGATAAGTTAATCCGTTAAGGCTTCGTTCTGATGTTTGATTGTAATCTCACGCTGTGGGAATGGTATTTCAATACCATTGTTGTTCAGCGTTTCATAGATACATTCCATGATAATGGCAATATCATTTGCTTGGGTGAATACGTTTAGCCAAACAATAATCTTAAGAGTAATACAGCTATCATCAAAGCTATTAAGTCTGATTATAGCATCTTGCCCCTTCTTTGTAACACCGAGTTTGTTAATTGCATCAATGAGTAATTCTCTAACTTCTTTTATGTTAGTTCCGTAAGCTACTCCAACTTCAAGTACTCCCACCTCATAACCATTGTTTTTGGTCATATTCTTATAATTCTTGGTGAATAGTTGTGAATTTTGGAAAGCGATAACAGAACCATCAAGGGCATCAATCATTGTTGAAGTATAGTTGATTGAACTTACCTTACCACGTATGCCATCGCAGATGATATAGTCACCAATTTTGATTCGCCCAGCCATCAATGATATACCATAATAGATATTCTCAAGAATATCTTTCATGGCGAAACCGATACCTGTTGATAGACCACCAGTCACTACTACCAACCATGTACTGCTGACTTTGAAGATGCCGAGTGTAATCAAGAGCCAAGCACCCCAAACCACAACTTGCAGGACATTGATATACATCGTTGCACGTGCTTCAGCCGTAGAGGGGTCATTATGTTGCAAGTATAACTTTATAGCGTCGCGAATAGTTTGGTTCAGATAATTAAAGATGAACCATAAGATAGCTACAATCGCTATCGAATAGACACTAATCTGTATCTTGTCAGAATCGATAAAGTTCGTGCGGAACAAGTCCCAAGTTAGCCCACTAAGATTAAATACATCCGTAGCCCAATAAATGGCAATAATAACAGAAATTACTAAAGCTGTCGGTATGAGGACAATATCAATAAGGCGAATAAGCCAAATTTTTGTTGATGATAGATTCTTAATTGGATGCTTCTCTCTGTACTGGTTCAGATAATCTTTAAAGAAAGCAATCGTAAGGATACAAGCTAACTGCATAGACCACCAGATTATTACCTGCACAGCTAACATTGTATATCCAATCCATGCACTTATAAGTGAGAAGATGAACACAAATTGAGAAATATAGGCAAAGTTCAAGTCGTAACGTGGTACCAGTCTATGGTACTTGTAAATCATTCTCGCCTGCCATAATGCATCAATGAATAATAGTGGCGTGAACAGTAACGTTACAACAGAGCTTGGAAGCATCACGATACGAAAAGCAATGACACAGAAGCCTATCATAATGAGTGGATAGTAAATGCGGTAAGCATTATGGGTTTGTGAACCATCTACACGTAGGAGCAAGGAAGCAAAGATGACGGACAGCATCCATGTATATTCTAATAAGAGGCTGCATGCCATGTGCACGAAGTTAGAGGGCGAGAACAATCGTATGATAACAAGGACAATGCTAAATGTGACGACAGAAGCAAGCATGATAATACAAGTACGCTTGGCAAGGAAGGCTTGACTTTTCTGTCCGAATCGATTGGTCTTCATTACTCTTGTTACAAGGAAACGGATACTCAGATAGTTGATGAGAATGGCTATCAACCCATAGAGAAGAATCATACTAAAGAGAGTAATAATCCATCTCACATCCCATTGTGATACTACGAGATTGTTTGGAGTGTATTTCTCAGAGAGCGTAGTGTTCATCTGACTAATATGGAAACCTGCCGTCTTGAGGAGTTTAAAATAATTGTCTTCAGCGTTTGTGAATATGCCAGATTGAATTTCATTATATCGTTTTTGTGCGTATGCATCAAGTGCCTGCAACTGCTGCTGACTATATTTGTAGTATTGGATGAATTCTTGATAAGAGTCATTGCGCTCCTTTAACATTCTTCGGATACTTACAGCAAGGGTAAGACATACATTGCGGTCAACTTTCATCTTAGTACTTAAACCGAAAGTGTACATCGTACTAAGTACGTTGACAAGCGAATCGTAACGTGCAATTTCTTCATTACTTTCCGTAATAAGGTCATGGAAAGGTCGAGTCTTTGTTTGGAAGTCTTTCCAAAGCTCTGTTGCCTGTTGGCAAGCATAGGTAAGGTCAAAAATGTTGTCAGTCTTCTGTGAATAGAGCATCAATGACACTTGAGCAGATTTTTCTCCAATTTCCTTCAGCTGATTTGCCACCTGTTCGGTAACATATCTTGAATTATTCAGCTGTTTCGTCTGTTCAAGATGCTGTGCTATCAATTCTTGACGTAGCACTTGAAGCGAACTTTTTAGAGAATCCTCTTGTAGTACAGCACTTGCTGGAAGTATGAGGGTATATAGGAATATGGTGATGAAGAATAGCTTTTTTCGCATATCTGTTTTGTTGTAAAGAATATTTTCTTTGATTATCTCAATGAACGCAAAGGTACGGAAAGTTTGTCATTTAGACCTATTTAATAATGTAAAATGATACTAAAGATGTATTTGTTTATGCTTTTCTTTGGTCATAAGATATATAAATGGAAAAAATAATGTAAGTTTGCAGAAAAAAACATACTATGATATTGATTGCCGATAGTGGAGGCTCCAAAACTGATTGGGCATTGGTTAGCTTGCCAACAGATACCTATAAGTGCGTTCTGAAAGCTCGCACACAAGGTTTTAACCCTTTTCACCAGTCTAAGGATTTCATCTTGATGACTTTAAAGCGAGAGCTAATGCCTGAGTTGTACAAGGCAGCAAACCAAAGTAACATCTTTTGTAATCAGGCGGATATAGCCAACAAGATTACACAAGTCGTTTTTTATGGAGCAGGATGTACAAAGGCTCTATCGTCCACCGTGAGTGAAGCATTAGCTGCTGCGTTTCCTTCTGCTTTGATAAAAGTGGAGACTGATTTGTTAGGGGCAGCTCATGCTGCGTGTGGACGTGAGGCTGGTATAGCCTGCATTTTAGGTACTGGAGCTAATAGCTGTCAGTATGATGGCAAACAGATAATGGCAAATATCCCCCCATTGGGTTATATCTTAGGAGATGAAGGAAGTGGAGCGGTACTTGGGAAGTTGTTACTAAATAGTATATTTAAAGGTGATTTATCGGAGGAGATTCGTGATTTATATTTAGAGTGGAGTGGACTGACCTATTCTGAAATCATAGATAAGGTTTATCGTCAGCCACTTGCAAATCGTTTCTTGGCAAGCTGTTCAAGGTTTATTAAAGATAATCTACAATATACAGAATTAGAAACCTTAGTAAAATTGAATTTTGATAATTTCTTTCAAAAGAATATACTGAAATATTCTAATACATCTCTTCGCTCAATTTCTGCAGTTGGCGGTGTTGCTGCAGCTTTTGAAGAACAATTAAGAAAAAGTGCTGGTAGGTTCAATTATCAAGTTGATAAGGTGCTTGCCTCTCCCATTGATGGATTGATAGAATATTATGGTTCTATAACGAATCGTGTGGGTAAATAGTTTTTTCCTTGCCAGCGTTCCTTTGTTTTATGGCTTTATGACTGAGAAGAAGAAGACGGATTAATCTACAAATATAAAGGAGTTTGAGCTAATCAAACTTCTACACACCTCCTGTTTATTCTTAGTATTACAACATTTTGCTCACAATTCATCCCCTGTCATCCATATATCATAGTGAATTTAACCCTCCGCACATGTGGTGTTAACCCTCCGCACCATATGTGCTAAGCACCAGCACAACATGTGCAGAGTATCAGCACCGCAGCAAATGATGGTAAACATTCACGAATATCGTATGAAATAAGACCTTAAAACATCCTTTTCCGTTGGCTAAAGTGTAAAACGCTAAAACTAAACTGAACAAATAACTTCTTTCTATGAATACAACAGATATTATTCTAATCGGGTCAAACAACCCACACGAATCGTTATAAAGCCAATATCATTCTTAGTTCATTTATTTTTACATCAGTTGATTGTTTGATGAACGTATAGATACACTCTGTTAGGTATCTTGCAATCAAGGGATAGTAAATGTGCTGCATAGATAAATTGTTTTTGCTGTGTTGAGACTTAATCTGCAAGGCGTTTGCAAAGTGGAGTTTGCAAAAAGTGGTATTTTTTCTACTTATTTTGCGTACGTTCTCAAATATTTTTGTATCTTTGCACACGTTTTAAAACAAGTATACTTAGAACAAGATTGAACAATTAAATTATAGCTATATAAAGTTTATGTATTTCACACTTTTTGTTACCGTTTTGATAACGGCCGCATTCTTGGTAGTAGCAGCTTATGCTATTGCTAAGTGGATTGGTCCGCGTTCATATAATCCGGCGAAGGGTGAGCCTTATGAGTGTGGTATCCCGACTTACGGAACCTCTTGGTTGCCAGTGCATATCGGTTACTACCTCTTTGCCATTCTTTTCTTGATGTTTGACGTGGAAACCGTATTCCTCTATCCATGGGCTGTTGTTGTAAAGACATTTGGACCACTCGCACTTGCTACGATTGGGTTCTTTATGCTGGTATTAGTATTTGGTCTTGCGTATGCTTGGCGGAAAGGAGCACTTGAATGGAAATAAGAAAGCCAAAAATCAAGTCTCTTCCATACGATGAATGGAAAGACAATGACACGCTTAGCAAGATGGCAAGCGAACTGAACGATGGTGGGACTAACCTCGTTCTCGGAAACTTGGATCAGCTTATAAACTGGGGGCGTAGCAACTCTCTTTGGTCACTCACCTTCGCTACATCATGCTGTGGTATTGAGTTTATGTCTGTAGGTTGTGCACGTTACGACTTCTCTCGTTTTGGTTTTGAGGTGACGCGTAACTCTCCACGTCAGGCAGACTTAATTATGTGTGCGGGTACCATTACAAACAAGATGGCACCAGCTTTGAAGCGTCTTTATGATCAGATGGCTGAACCAAAGTATGTAATTGCTGTTGGTGGTTGTGCTATCTCTGGTGGTCCGTTCAAGGATAGTTATCACGTTATGCGTGGTATTGACGAGATTATACCTGTAGATGTTTATATCCCAGGTTGTCCTCCACGTCCTGAAGCTATCATTTATGGTATGATGCAGCTTCAGCGTAAGGTTAAAGTTGAAAAATTCTTTGGTGGAACCAACCATAAGCAAACTACTGAGGAGCGTGAGTTGGGTAAGAGTAATGCTGAACTTATCTTCAGTGAGAAGTTAGGTATCAGTCCTGAAGAGATTAAAGAAAAGCGTGAAGCTGCTTGGGATGAATTAAAGAAACCTACTCCAAAGCCAGCACGTCCTGTGGTGAAGCCAACTGCTGCTGCAAAGCCTGATAATGCTCCTGCTAAACCAGCAGAGACTACAACTTCTTCTTCTGAACCTGTTGCACCAAAGAAAGATACGATTGTCGTTAACCAACCTGTAACAAAAGAAGATGTTGAGAAGTTGGGAAAGGAAATTGATCAGATTGATGCTGCAAGCAAGACTTCGGACGAGACTTCTACTAACAAATAATATATAAGGTACGCGAGAATGAAATTAGAAAATAAAGAATTCGGTTTTGATAGCTTTGCTTCAGAAATGGCAAAGCTAAAGAATGAGAAGCATTTCGATTACCTTGTAACTGTTGTCGGCGAAGACTTTGGTGCAGATGAAGGTCTCGGATGTATCTATATTCTTGAGAATACAAATACGCATGAACGTTGTTCAGTCAAGCAACTTGCAAAGAAAGTCGGAGAAGAATCTGTTATTCCTTCTGTCTACAACATTTGGGCTGATGCTGACCTGTTAGAGCGTGAGGTCTATGACTTCTATGGTGTTAAGTTCCTCGGGCATCCTGATATGCGTCGTCTCTATTTGAGAAATGACTTTCAAGGTTACCCACTCCGCAAGGATTATGACATGAATCCTGAAAAGAACATGTATACTACGGAGGATGATATAGAACTCAATACGACCTCAGAGTGGAATCTTAATAATATTGGTGAACTTGTTGAAACACAGCATCCGTTGTTTACTGATGATAACTTCGTTGTGAATATTGGTCCTCAGCATCCATCTACCCATGGTGTGCTTCGTTTGCAGACTGTGCTGAATGGTGAAACTGTAACCAAGATTTATCCACACTTGGGTTATATCCACCGTGGTATTGAGAAGCTTTGTGAGCAGTTTACATATCCTCAGACCTTGGCATTGACTGACCGTATGAACTATCTGTCAGCAATGATGCATCGTCATGCACTCGTTGGTGTTATTGAGGAAGGTATGGGTATTGAATTGTCGGAACGCATCCTTTACATCCGTACAATTATGGATGAGTTGCAGCGTATTGACAATCACCTACTTTACACATCTTGTTGTGCTCAGGACTTAGGTGCTCTCACAGCCTTCCTCTATGGTATGCGTGACCGTGAACATGTACTGAACGTAATGGAGGAGACAACGGGTGGTCGTCTTATCCAGAACTATTATAGAATAGGTGGTTTGCAGGCAGACATTGATCCAAACTTCGTTTCAAATGTCAAGGAACTTTGCAAATACTTACGTCCAATGGTTCAGGAGTATTTGGATGTTTTTGGTAATAATGTTATTACCCGTAAGCGTTTCCGTGATGTAGGTGTTATGGATGAGCAGGATTGTATTAATTATGGTGTAACTGGTCCTGCTGGTCGTGCAAGCGGTTGGAAGAATGATGTGCGTAAGAACCATCCATACGCAATGTATGACAAGGTTGAGTTTGAGCAAATTACCTTGACACATGGTGACTCTATGGATCGTTACTATTGTCATATTCAGGAAATTTATCAGAGTCTTAATATCATTGAGCAGCTCATTGATAATATCCCTGAAGGTGAATTCTATATTAAACAGAAACCAATCATCAAGGTTCCTGAGGGACAGTGGTACTTCTCTGTTGAGGGTGCAAGTGGTGAGTTTGGTGCATATTTGGATTCACATGGAGACAAAACAGCATATCGTTTGAAGTTCCGTCCTATGGGTCTAACACTTGTTGGTGCTATGGATAAAATGTTGCGTGGTCAGAAGATTGCCGATTTGGTGACAACTGGTGCTGCACTCGACTTTGTTATTCCTGATATTGACCGCTAACAAGGTTATCATTAAAGTAATCAATTAAGAATTAAAATCATACTATGTTCGATTTTAGAATAGTAACAACATGGTTCGATGAGTTGCTCCGCGTCACTTGTGGCTTGAGTAACTTTTGGACCGTTCTGATTGAGTGCGTTGCGGTGGGACTGGCAATACTTCTTGCTTATGCTCTGCTTGCAATCGTGCTTATCTTTATGGAACGTAAGGTCTGCGCCTACTTCCAGTGCCGTATCGGTCCTGTCAGAGTAGGATGGTGGGGTACCTTGCAGGTCTTTGCCGATGTGTTGAAGATGTTGATTAAGGAGATTTTTGCTGTTGATAAGGCAGACAAACTGCTTTATTATTTAGCTCCTTTCTTGGTAATCATTGCATCTGTCGGTACATTCTCTTTCCTTCCTTGGAATAAGGGAGCTAATATCTTAGACTTTAATGTGGGTATATTCCTTGTAACAGCTATTAGTTCAATTGGTGTTCTTGGAATTTTCCTTGCAGGTTGGGGTAGTAATAATAAGTATTCTGTCCTTTCTGCTATGCGTGGTGGCGTACAGATGATTTCCTATGAGTTGTCTTTGGGACTTTGCCTTATTTCTGCTGTTATCCTTACCGGTAAGATGCAGATTTCTGGTATTGTTGAAGCGCAAACAGGTCCTTGGCAATGGCTGATAATACAAGGGCATATCCCTGCCATTTTGGCTTTCCTTGTGTTCTGTATTTCTGGTAATGCAGAGGCTAACCGTGGTCCATTTGACTTGGCAGAGGCTGAGAGTGAGTTGACTGCTGGTTACCATACAGAGTATAGCGGTATGGGGTTTGGTTTCTACTATTTGGCAGAGTATCTTAATCTTTTTGTTGTATCAGGAATTGCAACTACTGTATTTTTAGGTGGTTGGGCTCCTTTGAACATTGGTTTAGATGGCTTTGATACTGTTATGAATTATATCCCTGGTCTCGTTTGGTTCCTTGGTAAAACATTCGTAGTAGTATTCTTGCTGATGTGGATTAAGTGGACATTTCCACGTCTCCGTGTCGATCAGATTCTGAAATTAGAGTGGAAGTATCTTATGCCACTATCATTGGTTATCCTCGTGTTGATGACCGTGTGTGTAGCAATGGGTTGGACATTCACTATTAATGGTTAAAGAGAATGGAAGATAAAAAACAATCATATTTTGGTGAGGTCGGGAGCGCAATCAAGACACTTGCTACAGGTATGAAGGTGACAATGAAGGAATACTTCACACCTAAATCTACCGAGCAGTATCCTGAGAATCGCAAAACAACCCTTCACGTCGCCAAGCGTCACCGTGGCCGTTTGGTCTTTAAGCGTGACGAGGAAGGAAATCACAAGTGTACTTCTTGTACAATGTGTGAGAAGGCTTGTCCTAATGGTACTATCAAGATTCTTTCTGAGATGGTTACCAATCCAGAGACAGGTAAGAAAAAGAAGCAGCTCGTTGATTATGAGTATGACTTAGGTGATTGCATGTTTTGTGAGTTATGTGTGAATGCCTGCAACTTCGATGCAATTGAGTTTACGAATGACTTCGAGAATTCTGTCTTCGATCGTTCTAAGTTAGTTCTTCACCTTGATAAAGAAGTCTATGAGGGCGGTTCACTGCCAGGACTTATTGAAGGTGGTGCTGACTGGAAGGTTGGAACATTCAATACTAAAAAGAAATAAAGGTTTAGAGATATGGCAAGATTAATTATGTTTGCGGTACTCGCCGTTATTATATTGGCTTCGGCCGTATTCTGCGTATCGACGAAACGTATCATGCGAGCTGCGACAGCATTGCTGTTCGTACTCTTTGGCGTTGCAGGTCTCTACTTCCTGCTTGATTACACATTCCTTGGTGCTACCCAAATCAGTATTTATGCTGGTGGTATCACAATGATGTATGTTTTTGCTATCCAATTGGTAAGTAAGCGTACATTGCAGGGACTTTCTGAGCGTTGGTTAGGAAAGCGTACTTTCCTTGCAGCCTTCATAGCTTTAGTTGGATTTGGAACAGTAGTACTCGTTATGTTGAAGAATGAAGTTCTGCGTCAAACTGTTGTGAACGGTGATTCTTTATCAAATGAGGTTACAATGGAAACCATTGGTCATAACTTGATGACAGCTGATAAATATGGTTATGTTCTCCCATTCGAGTTCATCTCTGTATTCCTTTTGGCTTGTATTATCGGTGGCTTGGTTATTTTGAATAACAAAAAGAAGGAGGAAAGCAAATGATACCAGTAGGATATTTCTTTGTCCTTAGTGGACTCTTGTTCTTTATCGGAGTATTTGGTTTTGTAACCCGTCGCAACCTTATTGCAATGCTTATCTCCGTAGAGTTAATTCTCAATAGTGTTGATATCAACTTTGCTGCATTCAACCGTCTGCTCTTTCCTGATGGATATGAGGGTATGTTCTTCACACTCTTCTCTATCGGTGTAAGCGCTGCAGAATCAGCTGTTGCACTCGCTATTATCATCAATGTTTACCGTCTTTTCCACAGCGATCAGGTGAACAGTATTGAAAATATGAAATTATAAAGAGAAACAAATATGTTTGATTACGCATTTTTGATACTTCTTCTACCGTTCCTAAGTGCTATTGTGCTTGGCTTGTTCGGAATGAAGATGCCTCGCAAGGTCGCTGGTATCATCGGCACTTGTATTTTGGGAACACTATTTGTGCTTAGCCTTTATACAGCTTACCATTATTTCTTCTATACTGGTGAATATACAGCTATGGGCGAGACTTTCAACGTAACTGATGGTCGTTTAGCAAATGGTACATACCCAACTGTTACAGTCTTTAATTTTACATGGTTGAAGTTTACAGAACTTCTGACATTCAACATTGGTTTACGCCTTTCTCCAATCAGTGTAATGATGTTGATAGTCATTACTACTGTCAGCTTCATGGTTCACATCTATTCATTCGGCTATATGGCTGAGCGTGATGAGAACTACAAGTTTGAGGAGTATGAGCATGGTTTCCAGCGTTTCTACGCCTACCTGTCACTCTTCACGATGTCAATGCTTGGACTCGTCGTTTCAACAAATATCTTCCAGATGTATCTCTTCTGGGAGTTGGTAGGTGTATGTTCATATCTATTGATAGGATTCTATTATCCAAAGCATACTGCGGTACATGCCAGCAAGAAGGCATTTATTGTAACTCGTTTTGCAGACTTATTCTTCTTGATTGGTATTCTGTTCTTCAGCTTCTATGTAGGAACATTCAACTTTGATCTCAACGTCAATCCTGGTCTTACAGAAACATTAAAGGGTTTGGCAAGTAATCCTACATTAACTTGGGTACTTCCAACAGCACTTTTCTTGATGTTCATTGGTGGTGCTGGTAAGTCTGCTATGTTCCCATTGCATATCTGGTTGCCAGATGCTATGGAAGGACCAACACCTGTATCTGCTTTGATTCATGCAGCTACAATGGTTGTTGCTGGTGTATTCCAAGTTGCATCATTGCTGCCTATCTATGTACAGTTTGGCGCACAGGAACAACTTCATTGGATTGCTTGGATTGCAGCTTTCACTGCTTTCTATGCAGCTGCAGTAGCTTGTGCACAGCGCGATATTAAGCGTGGTTTGGCTTTCTCAACCATCTCACAGATTGCTTATATGCTTGTTGCACTCGGTGTTTGTTTCTACGACAGCAAGCATGGTTCATTTAATAGTGCTGAGTATCTCCACCACGGAGGTCTTGGTTATATGGCAGCAATGTTCCATCTCTTCACTCATGCAATGTTCAAGGCTTTGCTTTTCCTTTGCTCTGGTGCTATCATTGTTATCATTGGAAGCAACTTCAAGGATTATATGGGTGGTTTGCACAAATACATGCCAATAACAAATATCTGTTTCTTGATTGGTTGCTTGGCAATTGCAGGTATTCCTCCATTTGCAGGTTTCTTCTCAAAGGATGAGATTATCTCTGCATGTAATGCACTTCCTGGTGTAGAAGGACAAGCTTTGAAGTGGATTATGACACTCGTAGCTGGTATGACAGCATTCTATATGTTCCGTCTCTACTACGTAATCTTTTGGGGTGAGTCTTATTACGAGCAGGACCCAGAGAATCGTCGTCGTCCACAGGAAGTTCCTTTCGTAATGTGGGGTCCATTGGTATTCCTCGCAATTATTTCTATCACTGCAGGTTGGATTCCATTTGGTCACTTTGTTAGTGCCAATGGTCTCAGCTACGATATCCACATCGATTGGAGTATCGCTACAACCAGTATCATTGCAGCAGTCATTGGTATAGCTCTTGCAACCTGGATGTATATGGGCAAAAAGCAGCCTGTTGCTGATGCTTTGGCGCGTACATTCCCACGTTTGCACAAAGCTGCCCTTAACAGATTCTATCTTGATAATGTATGGCAGTTCTTCACACACAAGATCGTGTTCCGTTGCTTCTCTATTCCAATAGCATGGTTTGATCGTCATGTTATTGATGGTACTTTCAACTTTATGGCTTGGGGTACACAGGAGGCTGGTGAGTCCATCCGTTCATGGCAGAGTGGCGACGTTCGTCAGTATGCCATATGGTTTATCACTGGTGCAGTAGCATTAACATTAGTATTACTTTGCTTGATTTAAAAAAATGAGTTGGATATTAACTGTATTTGTAATTATCCCCGTCCTGATGCTTTGTGGCCTTTGGGTTGCTAAGAATGATAATCAGGTACGTGGCGTGATGGTAGCCGGCTCTACGGCACTTTTGATAGGTGCTATCTGGCTGACCGTTTATTTCGTTCAGCAGCGCAACGCAGGTAATCATGATGCGATGCTGTTGGCAAATTCTGTCATGTGGTTTAAGCCTCTGAATATAGCCTTTTCTGTAGGTGTAGATGGTATCTCTGTTGTAATGATTTTGCTCTCCGCAATCATTGTCTTCACAGGTACATTTGCCAGCTGGCAGCTTGAACCAATGAAAAAGGAGTATTTCCTTTGGTTTGTACTCTTGTCTTCAGGTGTATTTGGCTTCTTTATCTCTACGGATATGTTCACTATGTTCATGTTCTACGAGGTAGCTCTTATTCCTATGTACCTCCTCATCGGTGTATGGGGTACTGGTCCAAAGGAGTATTCTGCAATGAAGCTTACTCTGATGTTGATGGGTGGTTCTGCACTTTTGGTACTTGGTATCCTCGGTATTTACTACTTCAGTGGTGCTACCACAATGGATGTAATCGAGTTGGCACGTTTGCACGCTATGCCAAAGGATGTACAGAACATTTTCTTCCCATTGGTGTTCATTGGTTTCGGTGTACTTGGTGCATTGTTCCCATTCCACACATGGTCTCCTGACGGTCATGCTTCAGCCCCTACAGCCGTATCAATGCTCCATGCTGGTGTATTGATGAAGCTTGGTGGTTATGGTTGCTTGCGTATCGCAATGTTCCTTATGCCTGACGCTTTAGAGATGTGGGCACCTGTATTCCTTGTGTTGACAACAATCTCTGTGGTATATGGTGCACTTTCAGCTTGTGTTCAGACCGACTTGAAGTATATCAATGCCTACTCTTCAGTTTCACACTGTGGCATGGTACTCTTCGCTTTGCTTATGACCACACAAACAGCTATCACAGGTGCTATTCTCCAGATGCTTTCACATGGTTTGATGACAGCCTTGTTCTTTGCATGTATCGGTATGATTTACCACCGTGCAGGAACACGTGATGTACGTTACCTTGGTGGTTTGATGAAGGTTATCCCATTCTTGGCAGTTTCTTACGTAGTAGCAGGTCTTGCTAACCTTGGTTTGCCAGGCTTTTCAGGTTTCGTTGCCGAGATGACAATCTTCGTAGGTTCATTTGAGAATGCAGGAACATTCCATCGTGTAGCAACAATCATTGCTTGTACAGCGATTGTTATCACGGCTGTTTATATCTTGCGAGTAGTAGGAAAGATCCTCTTCCAGACCATTCCAAATAAGAAGTTCTATGAACTGCATGATGCAACATGGGACGAGCGCTTCTCTATTGGTGCACTCATCTTCTGTGTAGCAGGTTTGGGTCTTTTCCCATTGTTCTTTGAGAATATGATTATGGATGCGGTTCATCCTATCTTTGATCACATTATCACATATATACCAAATTTGGGTAATCTTTAATAAACTGGCGAAATGAATTATAGTGATTTCTTTAAGATGATTCCGGAAGCAAGTCTTATTGCTATCCTGATTGTTTTGTTCGTTGCTGACTTTGCAACGGCAAAGACTGAAGAACGCAAGTGGTTCAACCCGCTGGCTTCGGTGCTCCTTCTGGCAAATACTTTTGTTTGTTTGCTCCCTATGGAAGCACAGACAGCATTCGGTGGTATGTATGAAACAACACCTGCTGTCGACGTAATGAAGGCAATCCTCTCAATGGGTACCTTTATCGTTGTTGTTCAGAGTCGTGTTTGGGCTGCAAAGAGCGGTAAAGAAGCTGAGTTCTATATGCTCATCGTTTCAACACTACTCGGTATGTTCACGATGATGAGCGCAGGCAACTTCTTGATGTTCTTCCTCGGTCTTGAAATGGCATCTGTGCCTTTGGCATGTACTGTTGCCTTCGATATGTATCGCAAGAACTCTGCAGAGGGTGCAGCTAAGTTTATCTTGACTGCAACATTCTCAAGCGGTGTAATGCTCTATGGTATCAGCTTCCTTTATGGTCAGTTCGGTACACTTTACTTTGCTGATATTGCAACAAAGATGGAGGCAACTCCATTGGTAATCATGGGTCTCGTGTTCTTCTTCAGTGGTCTTGGTTTTAAGATTTCTCTTGTTCCATTCCACTTTTGGACAGCTGATACCTATCAGGGTGCACCAACAACCGTTACTGGATATTTGAGTGTAATCTCAAAAGGTGCAGCAGCATTCACATTATTGAGCATTCTCTTTCATGTCTTTGGTGGCATGATGGACTATTGGCATGTGTTGCTGATGATTGTTGTTGTACTCTCAATTACTATTGCTAACCTCTTTGCCGTACGTCAGAGTGAGTTGAAGCGCTTCATGGCGTTCAGTTCTATCTCTCAGGCAGGTTATATTATGTTGGCTGCAGTTGGTAATGATTGGTCAAACTCTGTTGCTGCTCTTAGCTACTACGTTTTGATTTATGTTGTTGCTAATATGGCAGTCTTCACAATCATCTCCGTTGTAGAACAGAATAATGGTGGTAAGACGAATATTGATGATTACAACGGTTTCTATCAGACTAACCCACGCCTGAGCTTCTTGATGACCTTAGCGATGTTCTCACTCGGTGGTATTCCTCCGTTTGCAGGTATGTTCTCTAAGTTCTTCATCTTTATGTCAGGTGTTAATGGTGCTGATATTAACACAACGATGGGCGCATGGGCATACGGTGTTGTATTCATCGCATTGCTCAATACCGTTATCTCACTCTACTACTATCTCAAGATTGTGAAGGCAATGTATATTGTTCGCACAGACAATCCATTGCCAACCTTCAAGAGTGACTGTAACACTAAGTTTGCTTTGGCTATCTGCATGGCAGGTATCCTTCTCTTTGGTGTATGCAGCTTTGTATATGACTGGATTGCAGCCACGGTTTAATCGTTGCTGCATTATTAGTTAAGCAATATAAATCGCCTAAGGATCTACTCAGATTCTTAGGCGATTTTACTTACCAAGTATTGCTATTTCTAAATCAGTTCAGCATTACTTCGTCTTCTAACTTTACCTTGTAGTTCATTTTCTCCTCATATATAGTTTATGTGTACATGCTCCGCACATGTTGTGCTAACGCTCCGCACGTGTTGTGCTGTTGGTATGCACCAATGGTGCTGAGTACTAATAACATTGTAATGCAACGTGTGTAGGGGAGCCCCTCTTCATGTTTCTGAATTCTAAAGGACAACAGATTTGCTGTGAGGAATGCGATTAAGCGCACCCCTACAACGAACAACAGTTTGTAGATGAAGTTCCTCTTGGCTGTCAGTTCACTTATCTCTGCGATTAAGCATCTGTTTCTTACATCTTGTAAGTCCTTCAACCTTGGTTTCTTCGTTGGCAAGCGTAGCTGGATTGACCACTGCCTTTGCTATGGCTCCCATACTGTTCGACAAGTCTATTGTTATGTCGCTGACCTTTAGTCGGTTTTCCTCTGGCAACTGCCTTAACACAGTTATCACGTTGGATGGCTTTGTCTCTTTTACAATGGTTATTATCGTATGCTTTTTCCCATGCCTATCCTTGTTGTGGAGTATCGTGTATACCTCATGGCAGAAAGACGTCTCGCCTATGCCCAAATGCTCTCCCATGTTCTCGGGCAATAAAACTTGTTTGGAGGCGTACTCACGCTGCTCCCATGAACTGAAGTCGTTGATCACCTCCTTGTAATTTTTGGCAAACGTGCCATCATTTATCATGTATGTATGCAATAGTGACTTCGCTGTCACTGCTTCATTGTCCATCCGCTGCCTTAAAAAAGCGCAAGCTCTTTCGAGTATTGCGTCTTCCTGAGGGCTATGCTTCCCAACGGTACGATGTAGTTATGGTTATCTTCCGTTAGCCATCTACGGAGGCATACGTGTAAAAAAGAGAGTGTGTCAAAATACAATTACCATTTTGATAATATTACAGTTTGACACACTTCATTAAAAAAAGACCATTTCAGTACTCGATTTTGAGTAAAGAAATGGTCTTTTCTTTGCTTTTAGAAAAAACTACTTATACTTTGAAAGTTGTCAAGTTATTAATTTACATTTTGACACACCTTCTTCGATAACTATTGAATTTTCAAATCAATACCTTAGAAGTTGTAATATACACCGAAAGTGATATTATTACCGTTAAGAGAGGCACCCCAAACATTATTTGCCTTAGCACCACTTACATCATATTTAGCAGACTTCCATCCAACGAAACCAATGTGAGTTATAAAACTTACCTTTGGGCTAAGATTAACAGCAAGACCTGGTCTTAAACCTGCTTCCCATTCATTAATAGACGCAGAATTTACTCCAGAATGAGCGTGGTTATAATGAGTATAACCCAAACCACCATCAACGAAAGCATTCACATACTTTGAGCGTACGAGAGTGTAACGAGCGTATGGTGCAAGTTTGAAATAGTTACGAGATTCTCCCTCATATTGAACAGGATTACCTTTACCCCAACCGATTGTGGTACCAATTGCCCAATCCTCATTGACATTGTAACCAATCTCTGGAAGGAACTGATAAGTTGTAACAGCATCAGAACCATCAGTCTTAGAAGAAGCGATACCAACGCTACCACCAACATAAACCTGTGCATTTGCTGCAAGTGACACGAATGCTACTGCAAGTGACAATAAAATCTTTTTCATAATAGAAAACTTTTAAATTAATACTGAATTATATCTATTTTACCTTATGCCATATACCACTTTTAGCGGTAATAAGCACATTCTTTGAGTGTAAAGTGATTTAATTTAAATAACCAAATTTTATAAACAAGTTTTACCCTAATTATGTAAATGTAGGTTAAATACTTGTCCGTTCACCTTATTATATATAACTTTGTAGCCAATCCCGATAAGATTTTCCAATACATTCTGATGATAACAGAAGCACATTATATTATCAAATTATGATGAAAAAATCTACTTTCATTGCAGGTCCCTGCGTTATTGAAAGCTCTGAACTACTTAGCACAGTTGCTGAAGAGTTAGTTAGGCTGAATAAAAAATATGATATCAACATCATTTTTAAAGCAAGCTTTGATAAGGCTAATCGCACAAGTATAAAATCCTTTCGTGGTCCTGGACTTGACAAAGGTCTTGCCATGTTACAAAATATCAAGGAAAAGTACGGATTAAGATTACTGACTGATATTCATGAAAGCTATCAAGCTGAGCCAGTTGGAGAAGTTGTTGATGTTATCCAGATTCCTGCTTTCCTTTGTCGTCAGACAGACCTATTGGTGGCTGCAGCAAAGACTGGTAAGATTGTAAACATTAAGAAAGCACAGTTTCTTAGTGGTAGAGATATGCGCTATCCTGTACAGAAATGTCAGGAAAGTGGGGCTAAGGAGGTATGGCTGACTGAGCGCGGAAACAGCTTTGGATATAACAACCTCGTTGTTGACTTCCGTAATATTCCTGACATGAAAGAGATTGTACCAAATGTCATAATGGATTGTACGCATAGTGTACAGCGTCCAAGTGCTGGAGATGGGAAGACTGTTGGCGATCGAAAGTTTGTTCCTTCAATGGCATTAGCTGCCAAAGCTTTTGGAGCAACAGGCTATTTTTTTGAAGTACACCCTACCCCAGACGAAGGCTTGTCTGATGCAGCGAACATGTTAGAACTTGACAACTTAGATGAATTAATTGGAAAACTCGTATGAACGAAGCAGAACAAAGATTGACACAAGTCAGAGCATATGCTACACAATGCATTAAAGAGGAAGCTGATGCAACATTGAACCTAATCAACCAGTTGGATGAAAACTTTGATAAGGCCGTTAGCCTGATGTTTCATTGCACAGGTAAGGTTATTGTTACGGGTGTTGGCAAAAGTGGAAACATTGGAGCAAAGATAGCTGCAACGCTTTCTTCTACGGGCACACCAGCTTTCTTTGTTAATCCTCTGGATGTCTATCATGGTGATTTGGGTGTAATGACAAGGGATGACGTTGTGTTAGCATTGTCTAACTCAGGACAGACTGACGAATTACTCCGCTTTATCCCGATGGTACTTCACATGAAAATTCCAATTATCGGAATGAGTGCCAATCCTAATTCTTTGTTAGCAAAATATTCTACGGTTCATATAAAGGTTTGGGTTGAGAAAGAAGCATGCCCACTCAATCTTGCTCCTACAAGTTCAACGACAGCAGCACTTGTTATGGGTGATTCTTTGGCGATTGCCCTTATGCGTGTCCGTAACTTTAAGCCAAAAGACTTTGCACAGTTCCATCCAGGTGGAGAATTAGGTAAACGCTTGTTGACTACAGCACAAGACGTGATGCGCTCAGACGAGCTTCCTGTTATTCCGAAGGATATGCACTTAGGTGACGCTATCATACATGTAAGCAAGGGTAAACTTGGCTTGGGTGTATCACTTGAAAATGGGAAAGTAATCGGACTAATAACAGATGGAGATATCCGTAGAGCTATGGAGCGTTGGCAAGCAGAATTCTTTGACCATACTGTTAATGATATAATGACTAAAGAGCCAAAGATAGTCTTACAAACAACGAAGATAACGGAGATACAACAGATTATGCAGCAAAACAAGATACATACAGTGTTAGTATGTGATGAGCAAAGACACTTATTAGGTGTTGTTGACCATTATAGTTGTATGTTGTAAAGATAGTGTATTGCGATCTTATCTGCGATAGTTATATTGAGCAAAATAGCCTTCGTTTGCTTATAGGTTATTATTGCTATTGACGGAAAATGAGAGAAAGAAAAGTGAACTTAAATAGAAAAAAAGCCATCACATTGGTGATGGCATTATCTTATTTATTATTTCCAACATGTCTTTCAGCACAAAATGTGACAAAAAAATCTTTGATGAAAAGACATGAAACGATGATGAACAGAGCTGATTCTATGATTGTCAATCAGCTTCGTAAGAAGGGAGTACATTTCTCTCATAATAATTCTGTTACCCTTCTTACAACTGGAAAAGACAAGTTTAACGACCTTTTCAAGGCTATCGATCAAGCACGTTCAAGCATTCACTTGGAATACTTTAACTTTCGTAACGACTCTATCAACGAAGAATTGATACGACACTTAGCCGCAAAGGTAAAAGACGGAGTTGAGGTTAGAGCTGTCTTTGATGGTTTTGGTAATGCAAGTAATAACCGTCCCATGAAGAAACGCCATTTAAAATCAATTCGTGAGAAAGGGATTGAGATTTATGAATTTAAGCCAATGGCGTTCCCTTGGCTTCATGACATCTTCAATCGTGACCATCGTAAGATAGTTATTATTGATGGTAAGGTAGCTTATACAGGCGGAATGAATGTGGCAGACTATTATATTAATGGTACGAAAGTCGTTGGCTCATGGCACGATATGCATTGTAGAATAGAGGGAGATGAAGTTAACACATTACAAAACATCTTTCTTAGAATGTGGTATTTAGCATCAGGACAGAAGATACATGGTGCTAAACACTATCGTGGAATATCAAATACTGATTATATAAAAGGATTGAAACCAGACACCTGTGGGAGTGCAGGAAATAAGATGGTGGGTATTATCAATCGTGAGCCGCACATCTCAAAAGATATAATCCGCTACTTTTATGTTAATGCTATTAATGACGCAAAAGACAGTATAAAACTTATCAATCCATATTTTACCCTGAGCAGAGCCTTGAAGAAGGCTTTGAGGAATGCCGTAAAACGAGGCGTAAAAGTTGAGATACTGCTGAGTGTAAAGAGTGATATCCCATTAACTCCAGATTGTGGATTCTATAATGCACATCAACTAATGAAAGAAGGGTGTACGATCTGGATGTATGAAAAGGCTTTCATCATACAAAGATTATCACTGTCGATGGACAATTTTGTACGGTTGGTTCTGCCAACCTTAATGCAAGAAGTCTACGTTGGGACCGAGAAGAGAATGCCGTTATAGTTAACGCATGTACTACACATGAGTTGGATGTCCTCTTCGATACTCAAAAAAAAGATAGTTTTAAGCTTACAGAAACAAAGTGGAAACAATGGCGTACACCATGGCAGCGTTTCCGTGGATGGTTTGCCCACCTACTTTCTCCCTTTTTGTAACGAATAGAAATAGAAGATTGCAGTATTATATCTTATTGATATCAATATAACCATGCATCACTGCATAGATGGTCAAGGCTGATACACTCTTCATCCCAAGTTTATCCATTATATTCTTGCGATGAGTAATTACAGTGGTCAGACTGATATTAAGTTTTTCAGCAATCTCTTTGTTTATCAATCCTTGTACTATCAAGGACAAGACCTCTATTTCACGATTGCTAAGAATCTTGTTCTTTAACACCTGAGGAAGTTCTGGAAGATTCTTACCACCAGAATGACCATATTGTGCAATCTTTAGAATAGCTTTGACAAGTTCGTCTTCAGGAACATTAATACAGAAACTATGGAAACCTGACAGCTGAGCATTGGGATCCTTTGTAAGTGTAAGAACAATAGTCTTATGGATACATTGAGAGAAGAATTGTCTGTTCTCCAAGACAATTACTTGTGACACAAAATAATGATAATACGAATTTGGCTGTACATTCTCAAACTCTTGAAAACTTGAAAATGAGTCGACTGTCATGATAGGTATAACATTCTGTAATATATGTTTCAATCCCAACACGACAAGCGTATTGGAATCAACTATAGCTATCTTAGGACGTCCCATGTTCATATTAGCAGGATTTTCCATCGTTTTATTTATATAGTAACAGGGTGACTCACCCACTCTATTATTTGCTTTCTATTACAATTTTACACTACTTATATCCACAAGATTATTCACAATTGCATAGATTGTTAATCCTGCTGGTGAATGTATCTGCAACTTACGAGCAATATTACGGCGGTGTGTAATCACCGTGTTTGTAGAAATACACAGATGATCTGCAATCTCCTTGTTTGTCATTCCCTGTGCAACAGCAACAATAACATCCTTTTCACGATCACTAAGAACCTCGTTTGACACAGGACTCTTAGTAATCATATTCGAAATCTTTACGCTTACATCATTCTGCTTACTCTTTTGTTCTAAACGTCTAATTACTGGAATAAAGATTTCTTCTTCAACCAAAGCATGCTGTTCAAGCCATGCTTCACAGTTATAGATATCATATAAAGTGGCTGTGAGGCGGTTGTTATGATGTGCATCAGAAGGGAGGTACTTGATAATAATACTCTTCAATTCGCGCAACTTCACATCCGTTTGGCTATGATGCTTAGAATAAGTTTCAATATCGTATGCATCATTCGCCTCACCTTTCAGCAGTGTATCAACGTATGGGAACACATTCTTCTCTTCATATTGCATATGATTATGAATAGAATGAGCATATTCATCATAAAGACGGAGGATAAGACGAGCAAGGTTATCCGTTTCGTCCAAAGAAGCACTCAACTCCTTACGAATAAAAGGTAACTTATACTCAAGGTAATAAGTATGACTTGCTCTAAGATATTGCATAAGGGTTGGGATTGACAATCTATCAACATCATCAAACCCCTTGTATCCATTTATCGTAAAATTGACTACCGCCAAAAATGTGAAAGTATCTACATTTTGATCATCACAAACCTCACTCACAGTCTTATCGCCAAAGCCCAAACTGATACCAAAACTCCCTAAGCTCTGTAATAGGTCATAATTATCTCTGATAAGGTAAATCATCTTATCATCGGGCTCATACATTTTCTGATTCTTCATCTTGTAATTTTATAACGATATCGTATGCAAATAACAAAAAAAAGTCAATAATGCAATAGTTGCAGTAAAGTATTTAGTTTTTATCATTAATTATTGCCTCCCCAAAAGCACTATGTCTTAACTACAAAACAATCAACTATTTTCATAAATCTTCTCATAAAACACAATTACTTAAGTGGGTTCTATTAATTAGCTTTGTCATATTCCGAAACTATCTTCGAGGGCAAATTGATAGTGAACAAAGAGGTTATATGAGCATAATGGCTGAATGAACTAACAATTTGAACAAAAGAGGGTTCAAAAAGTGACAAAATGCAACCATTGATATAACGGAGGTGGGAATTAATAGCCCCCCTTAGTACTATCTGTCAAACTTTACCCTTATAAATAGATTGCTTCTTAACTATATACCTATTAATGACAACGACCACCCTCTCTTCCCATCTTCTGCCAATGTGATGTAGCCCATCACAGGTGGTGTTCACTGTCAACACCATTGGTGCGAAAGGCTAACACCAGTGGTGCGAAGGGTTAGCACCATACAAACTGATTATCAGAACATGTGCAACTTACTCTTAGGAAAACTCAAATTAAAACTCTTCAAATTACAAAGAAGAAACTATTTTTGTTATTTAGTGGTCAGATCCAAATAAAAGTGGTATCTTTGTGGCTTATAAAGTGTTATAAAAAACATGATAAAGCTAAGATAACAGATATGACAACAGATAAAACAGCTATTAGAAAGGTTACACGTAAGCGTGGAGCGAAGGCACAGAAGGCTCCACTAAAAAGCCGTACTATCTCGAACGATCTTATCCCAATAGAAGAAGAAACTTGGCTTCTTCAGCCAATTGCTGTGACGATGATGCGCCATGATTATTCACTTATTCAGGTGAGAATTTTGGTATCTATTGTTGAGAGTCTGCAGTCTATTTTACATGGTATTTTGAACAACAAGCGAGGTTTTCAGCTTGACTTATTCCACACTGATGAGTTGGATGAGGACGGACGTATGCCAATTAAATTACCTTTTAAGGAATTAGGTGTTGACCCCAATCACTATCCTCAATTGCGAAACTCACTGAAGATGCTTGCCTCTATTCCTGTAGAGATTCCTTATAAGACGGCTGAAGGAAGAAAATACACAAAGGCAACCAACCTTTGTGACGTATATATACCTGAAGACCGTTCTTATAACAAATATGCAATTCTAAAGCTTGATCATAGCGTAGCAGAGCGTCTTGTATCTTTAGACTTTGGTTATCATCGATTGGGCAAACAGATTGTTTTTGCATGTAAGAATCGTTATACCCAACGTATCTATATGTTTATTGAGTCATGGGTAGATAAAGGTCGTACTGTTATCAAGACATTCGAGTTCCGCAAGATGCTTCGTTTGGAAAACAACTACAAGAAATTCTCTGACTTCTGTCGTCGTGTTTTAGACCCAGCTATGCAAGAATTAAGAGAGCTTGCTGAGAAAGGCTTCTGCGATTGTCATTTTGAATATGAGAAGAAGTATGACCGTGGTCAGCGTGGTGGTGAACCAGATGAGCTTATCTTCATCATACACCGCACAAAGGATAAGATGAACGTACAGCTGCAAGAAATGACACAGAACCAGCGTCGCCAGTTCCAGCAGTATCTTGTACAATACTTTGATTTTACACCTGTTAATGCGCAAGCCATGGCTGAGCGTATTACAGCAGAGACCTATCAAGAGGCGGTACAGAAGCTGATGAGTCTGCGCGACCGGTTTACCAAGACTTTTGTTAAAGATAAAGCGGCCTACACATTTAAGAGCCTTGATGAGATGTTGAAATCAAAGGAAGTTCCCAACACTATTGTAGAGGAAGTGGAATAATATATAGGAGGTTTCCCTTACGGAATAGGAATTTACCTATTGGATATTTGAGACCAAAAGACTACTTTTGCAATAGAGATATAACATAAGTAGTCATTTTTAAAGGTTACAGATATGAAAAAGAATATTTTATATACATTCGCATTAGGGTGCTTAAGCCTTTCACTTTCTTCATGTGGCACATACTTCTCTGCCGGAGGTGGATATGGTGGTCCTATTTCCGTATATGATGATGGTTATAACGTTGGATACAGCAGTACATACGGCAGAATTGGATACGAAGAGGCACGACGACAAGCGCTCTTTTTATCAGACAAGATGGCCTATGAACTGGGCTTAAGTGATGCACAATATCAAGCTGTGTATGAAATAAATCTTGATTATCTCCTTAATATGCAGGGCGAACGCTCTCTTTATGGAGACTATTGGACACGTCGTAACAGCGATTTGTTCTATGTGTTGAATGCTCGCCAATATAACTATTATATAGGTGAAGATTATTTCTACCGCCCAGTTTATTGGTACAATAATAATTATGCTTATCGGGTTTACAATCGTTACAACGACCACAACTATTACTATCGTTCACGTCCAGCAGAATACTATACCTATCGCGGTGGACGAAACAGATATAATGAGAGTTATTATGCAGGGCGCTTTGGGGCACGCCGTAATCCACCTGCTGTAACGAATCGTACAAGAACTCCACAAGAGGTTTATCAGAATAATAGTTCGTGGAATAACCCTCAACAGAATAATGGGTATAGCAGCTTCGGCAATGCAAGAAGAGAGAATATGAACACTGCACCAAGCAGGTCTTATAACCAGCAGTTTGGAGGGGCAAGACAACAGTCAGAAAGACAGACTTACCAACCTCAACAACAGCAGTATTCTGCTCCAATGCCACAGCCATCAGGCAGTAACAATAGTTCATCATTTGGAAATGCTTCTCGCTCATCATTCCCAAGTGCTCCAATGAATTCAAATCAGTCTTCATCGGGCTCAACTCGTTCTGATGCGCCAACGAATAATAGTAGGTTCGGTGGACATAGATAGTAGAAAGATTAATATATGAAAATAACGGACATAAACCGCTCAAGAGTAGCCTCTGTAATGGTCAGAGGCTACTTTCATGCTTTCTTCTCAGGGCAAGCAGATGCCTTGTATCCTGGAAAGAAACGCTTAGAACCAAAGGAATACAAGCAATTGTTGGTTAACAATTTTGATAACCTTTCGAGTCAATTTGTATCTGTGCTCTTCCCTGTACTTATTCGTCTGAATTACTCAAATCTTGAGACTGTAACAGAAGATATGAAACGACGACATTTCTCAGAGACAACTTCTGCAAAGATTTTATTGCGTTATGCCTGTGGGAGTAAGGAGTTATATGACCTTGTAACAGCCGAATATCAAAAACAGATATTTGCTCTGCTTGACGGACATTTACAGTCTGCTGAAGACTATTTTGTTGATTGCCCTACTTTAGCACATGAAAACAACGTACCTGTTTCACTGGCTATCCGCTCTATCGTTCGTGTACAAATGCAAGCCTATGCAGCTGGAGTAACACAAGCAAAGACAGAGATTAATGGATTGCACCAGGCAACTGTATACCGTTTGATGATTGCAGGGATGATGACACTTTTGCATGAAGAGCCTGTAAAGTTTGAAGAGGAGAATTTAGAAATGATGTTCAGAAAGGTATCATTAAACTCTGATAACTTTGAACATCTCATGAATGAAATGAATCAAGCCTACGAAGACTTGGTCTAATACAAATTTTTCAAAACAAAGACTTTAGAGAGGTAGCACTGAAACACTTATATTATCCGTCACCATAAAGCAGCTATACAACCTCACTTTTACGGCTTTTAAGGTTAGAATTTCTTTTACATTTTATTCTACAAAGCCTGTTAGAAGACAATATAAAACATCTTTCTTTAACGCGCATATAATCAATTGTAAATCAAGACTTTACAATATAGAATAAGGAAAGGTGCTTAGTTGGCTTTTAAAAGGGCGTTAATCAGACCTCAAAAGGGCAGAACATCTTAGTAGGCATAATGTTGATTACAGGAATCCATCAAGTGGGAAGAAAATCAATAGAGATTAAATCAACTATTGTCAAATTCTTCATTTTTAATGATGAGCCTTTACCATAAATAGTATAGCGTATATAGAAAAATAGAATATGAATAAAACATATAGGGATTTAATTTATAGATTTCAGAACCTGGGTATTGAAGAATCCCAATCCACCGGTGCAATCCTTATAGGAAAAGCGCCCCATATAGCCCCCGAGGCTTGGCTAAACACCCTGTATCCTCCGCTAAGTAAGAACGATGTCCAAGCATTGGAGAAAGAATTAGGCATGGAAAATCCCATCGATTATAAAAAATTCTTGTTAGATGTAAGCAATGGGTTAAACATATTGGTTGGAACCTTTTGTTTAGACGGGTTAAGAAGAAACTATAAAAGAAGCACTGATGAAAGCCGCCAACCGTTTTCGATTATTACGGCAAACATTCGGGAAAGACCTAGAAATGCCGCAGACGACCATTTCTTTACAGGCGGTTATGACTGGGACGGTTCTTATCTTTATATAGATAAAAGAACAAGCACCGTGCACTATTGTGATAGAGACGATGCAACCTCCCTATTCCAATGGGAAACGTTCGAGCAAATGCTTATATCAGAGTTAAAGAGGATATACTCACTGTTTGATGAGAGGGGAAGAAAAATAGATGAAGACCTTTATACCACCCCAATTAAAAGGTAATATAAAGCCTCGTGATATTAGTCATATAAGGGTATCAGTGAACACCCATACAAGGGTATTGACGAACACCCATATAAGGGTATTTACGAACACTCTTATAAGGGTATTAACAACAGGTATACAATAAATCCGAATCGGAAACGTTATCTTTTACAAGACAATTAGTGCTTAATCGGAATCCAATTAAGCACTCTTTTATAATAAGAATATTTTTTGACATTATCTATAAAATCTAAAGATACAACACACTATCTTTATGTCTTATAGAAGATTGATTTTTTCACAGATTCTCATAATCTTAGTAGATACATTCATCTACCTTTATATCTGTCTCTTCAGTTGGTATGTTTGGAAGGAACTGAAAAGGGAAACAGATACCAACCTTATATGCCTTTGTGAGCAACAGAAGAAAACGGTCATAATAACCTTTTCCACGTCCAAGACGATTCCGCTCCTTATCAAAAGCCATGCCTGGAATAAGCGCAAATTCTATAGAAGAGAAATCCGTAAAAGCTTCACCTATAGGCTCAAGTATTCCATAACTACTCGTTTCAAAGGAATTTGGATTACGATAGAGTCGAAGTTCCATTTCGGTATCACTGATGACAACAGGAAGAAGGACAGTCTTTCCTTCATTATGAAGTTGCTTGATGAGGCCATGTGTATAAACCTCATCAGGCAATGAATTATACAGAAGAACTGTCTTAGCACTTTGTAGACGTGGGTGATTGAGTACTCGCTGAATAAGTGGACTTGACTCCTTTATCAATTCTTCTGTAGAAAACTGTTTCTTACGTGCCCTAACGTCTTTCCGTAAGGACTTTTTATCAAACTGTATCATCAACGTAGAGGGATTGTTTTACGTAAAGAACCAGAGTACTTCAATGTTTTCTGTTTCGGTTTAAGCAACAAGATAGAAGGCATGTGGAACACTTTGATGGCTTCCTTAACTGCTGCATCATTACGGTTTATATACTCTATCCAAGCCTGTTCATCAAGGATATTATAAATGATACGGCTGTTGAGATAGTCCTCCAAAAGTGAATGAGAACGCATAATCATCAAGTTGCGTCGGCGCAATCCATTCTTTTCTGCAAAGTTAACGAAGTCACTCACAAGATTCTGCTGCTCTAAGTAGTTAGCTAAAAGCTTCATCTCACCAAAGTTACTGAGTTTCTTTCTGTTACTATCAGTATAGTTAAAAGCATACTGAAGGATAAGTCCACTCATCACAGCCTCCTTATAATAAGAAGTTACCTTTGAAGTATCTTCTGGTACAAAGATATCTGGCGTAATACCACCGCCACCATATACGGTACGACCATTTACTGTATGATAAGCTGGTCCCTCATGTTTGATACTATCCTGAGAGAAGAACTCACCATGCTGATAACGTGTGAGAATATCATTCTCATAGTCAGCATTATCACCAGGCTTGAATGGCTTTTGAATACAACGCCCTGAAGGAGTATAATAACGTGCTATTGTCAATCGAATCAAACTACCATCATTAAACTGAATTTGCTGCTGTACCAATCCCTTACCAAAGGAACGACGACCAACAATCGTTGCACGGTCGTTATCTTGCATAGCACCAGCAAAAATCTCTGCAGCAGAAGCTGAACCCTCGTTGATAAGTACAACCATAGGAATATGTTGATAACTTCCCTTACCATCACTACGATAATTAACACGTGGACTCTTTCTTCCTTGTGTATAAACAATCAGACGATTTTTTGGAAGGAACTCATTTGCCATCTGTACAGCAGACTCCAAGATACCACCTCCATTATCACGAAGGTCAATAACTAAGTGATCAGCACCCTGAATATTAAGAGTCTGTAAGGCTGCTAACATCTCTGCATAAGTTCTTTCACCGAAGTTTTTGATACGAATATAACCAGTTGTATCATTAAGCATGTATGCTGCTGAAACGCTCTTTACAGCAATATCACCACGAGTAACAGTAAACATCTTAACACCATGTTCACCATAACGCTTCACACCGATCTTCACCTTCGAATCCTTCGGACCCTTAAGGCGGTGCATAGCTTCTTCGTTTGTTACATCTTTACCAACAAATGCTTTACCATTGATGCTAACAACCTTATCACCAGCTAATAAACCAGCCTTATCTGCTGGTCCATCTTTAATAACGTTTTGTATACATAATGTATCTTGACGAATATTAAATTCTATCCCAACTCCAGAGAAAGAACCCTTCAAGTCATCCGTTGCTAATTGAACATCTTTTGCACTAATATATACCGAATGTGGGTCTAATTCTGACAGGATCTCAGGAATAGCCTTATCGACAAGTTCGTCAATATTGACAGAATCAACGTATTGGTCATCTATAATATGCAACAGATTACTGAGTCGACTACTACCATTATTTATGATATTCAGTCGATTACCAGAGAAATGATTGGCATAGAATGTACCAATAAGAATACCGATAACAACACACAGTGCCATCAGTAGTGGTAGAAAACGATTGTTTTTATTCTGATTCATAAAAACCTAACCCTCGCCCTTTCTTGCAAAAGGAAAAGACTTAGAGGGATTCTATAATTACTTGTTATACTTTATTTTTGATATTAAAGAAGAATCATATTAGGTGCAAAAGCTATATGATTACAGTCCTACAGCTACTCTAATTCCTCCCTTTTCTATATAGATTCTGAAGAAGAGCAGCAGCTATCTTCAAGGCTTATATACTCCACTTTAACCCCTGCCCTTGTCAACAGGTCTATGCCATCTGTAAGACGATACTTCTCGGCATATACAACACGACGAATACCAGCTTGAATGATGAGTTTTGAGCATTCGATACAAGGAGATGCTGTCACATAAAGCGTTGATCCTTCGCTATTATTGCCACTTCGAGCAAGTTTCGTAATAGCATTAGCTTCAGCATGAAGGACATAAGGCTTTGTTACGCCCAACTCATCCTCACATACATTTTCAAAACCACTTGGTGTGCCGTTATAGCCATCGCTAATAATCATCTTATCCTTCACAACCAACGCACCTACCTGACGACGTTTACAATAGGAGTTCTCAGCCCAAATACGTGCCATACGAAGATAACGATAATCAACAGCAGTTTTATTACTTCCTTCTACAGAAGCAGAAGACGTTGAAATATGTTCTATCGAATGCTCATTAATCATTGTCTTGATAGTTTTTGTAAATAATCACGGAACAAAAGAAAACAGCAATTAGCCTTTCTTCTACGAAACAATATCTTTAAAGATAGTTCAACATTAAAAAGCTATTACTGCCCCTTGGTAAGACCATCTCTCTCTTTCAACGCATCAATAGTTGGCTCTCCGCCACGGAAACGCTTATAGAGTGTCATAGGATGTTCTGTTCCTCCACGTGAGAGAATATTATCTCTGAAACGCTGAGCAGTTGCCTGATTAAAGATTCCTTCTTTCTTGAATACGCTGAAAGCATCAGCATCAAGGACCTCAGCCCATTTATAACTATAATATCCAGCAGCGTAACCTCCTGCCATAATGTGAGAGAATTGCACAGTCATACATGTATCCGTACGCTGCTCTTCAATAATTGCTGGTGCCCACGCTTTCTTTTCAAATGGGATGATATCTTCTGTGAACTCGTTCTTCTGCGTGTAATAAGCCATGTCTAAAAGTCCGAAACTAACCTGTCGCAGACAAGCTGTTGCCGCACCGTAGTTACGACTCGCAATAACCTTATCAATCAACTCATCTGGCATTGGCTCACCAGTCTGATAATGGAAAGCAAAGGTACGAAGGAAGTCTTTCTCAACCGCAAAGTTTTCCATAAATTGTGAAGGTAGCTCGACGAAGTCCCACCATACATTAGTTCCAGACAAACTCTCAAATCGTGTATTGGCAAAAATGCCATGAAGGGAATGTCCAAACTCATGTAAGAAAGTTTCAACCTCGCCTAATCTCAGTAATGCAGGCTTATCCTCCGTAGGCTTAGAGAAGTTCATCACAAGAGATACATGTGGGCGAACATTCGTACCATCACGCTCAATCCACTGACCTTGGAACTCCGTCATCCATGCACCGTCACGCTTTCCTTTACGTGGGTGGAAGTCAACATAGAGTACAGCTAAATAACTACCATCCTTATCGCAAACCTCATATGGTTTTACATCTGGATGATAAACTGGTATATCCTTGTTCTCTTTGAAGGTAATACCATAAAGACGTGTAGCCAAGCCAAAGACACCCTTGATAACATTGCCTAAGTCTAAGTATGGGCGAAGCATCTCGGGATCAAGGTCGTATTTCTTCTTCTTCAGCAACTGACTATAATAAGCTAAGTCCCAAGGCTCCATTTTGAAGCCTGCACTTTCTTCTTCCTTAGCAAATGCTTCTACTTCCTTACGTTCCTGAATAGCTGTTGGCTTATAAGCCTCTATAAGGTCATTGAGGAGTTTATACACATTCTCAACCTTCGTAGCCATGCGATGTTTCATCACATAGTCAGCAAAGGTATCATAACCAAGAAGTTGTGCCATCTCTCTACGAAGATTTATCAGACGCTTACAAAGTTCAAGGTTATTTGTGTCGTTATCTTTTATACAAAGCGTATTGCGCGCCATATAGAGGTCTTTACGCAGTTCACGCTGAGTACTATACATCATAAATGGACCATAGCTCGGGGCATCCAAAGTAAATACCCAGCCTTCTAATCCATGCTCTTTCGCAGCTTCATGTGCCGCTTCACGTGCTGAATTAGGAAGTCCATCAAGCTGTTGTTCATCAGTAATATGCAGAGTATAGGCTTTATTCTCATTCAATACATTCTGTGAAAACTGCAGTGATAGCATTGAGGCTTCCTCAGTAAGCTTGCGCAAACGGTCCTTTCCTGCTTCATCCAACAACGCACCACTACGAACAAAGCCCTCATAACTTTTCTCTAACAAACAGTTTTCCTCTGGTGTCAACTCTCCATGATGTTCATAAACATGCTTGACACGCTCGAAAATCTTAGGATTTAAGCTAACATCATTACTATGCTTCGTGAGAATAGGACTCATTTTCTGAGCCAAAGCATCCATTTCATCATTGGTCTCAGCACTTAGCATATTAAAGAACACACTCTCCACACGACTTAGAAGGTCATAGTAATGTTTACGCCCCTTAACCTCATCCTCTGGTATAATCGTATTTTCAAAGGTAGGTTCATCAGGGTTATTGATAATCTTCTCAATCTGCTCGTCCTCACGTCGAATACCTTCCATCATTGCTTCTTCATAATCAGCAAGTGTAATACGGTTGAAAGGTACTGTATTATGTGGTGTATCGTAAGGTCGGAAGAAAGGATTTACACGTTCTTTCTCCCCTGTTATACTGTCTGTCATGTCTTTTCTTGCTTTCTCTTAATTTAATTTACAAAGGTAACTCAAAAAAAGGAAAATACTATATAAAGAGGTGGAATTTAACGCAATTTTGTTTCTATATTACGAGTAAAGCAATAAGTATCTGCTAATAGGAGTAAGTTTTGTTCAGACACCACTTATGTTTAATGTTAGAAAAAATGATATTATAGTAAGAAATATTCGAGATCGAAAAATCTTTAACAACAAACTCTCCATGTAAAAACGTCTTATTATACCATTCAAACGAGTGGGAATCCTTTGATAGTACTATTCTTTTTTACCAATAAGTAGCCTGTTTCTCAGCAATAAATCAGATGGTGCTTACCAACAGCACCAGTGGTGTTTACGACCAGCACCAATTGTGCTTACCAACAGCACTACATGTGATAGGTAACAACACAAAGATAAAAGTTAGTTCTATCCTCTTAAAGTCTCCAACTGTGGGACTATAATAATTCCCCTACTCATTGTCAATAGTCCTTCATTTTGTAAGGCATTGAGCATACGAGAGACATTAAGACGACTTTGATGTAGCTCTTTAGCAAGCTCTTCCATCCTTATTCTCAACACCTTACACCCAGCTTGTGTAAGGCAACGAAGACGCAGAAAGTTAACAAACTGCTGACGAATATCACTGGATTGTTGTCTCCATGGGATACGACTCATTCTCTGTGCCTGCATAGAAATACTGTTGAGAAGATTAAGACGGAAAATAAGGTAAGAATCAAGTAATCGTAAAACTTCTGCTTTATCCAACGAAAGCAAACTACAATCAGTATGCGCTATAAAATCCTTTGTATAACGTTGCTGTAATCCAAAGAGGTGTTCAGGCTGAATAACAGCAGGAGCAGAAAGTTCTTCTTCTATACGATAACGATAGTTATCAGCATAGCTAACGACACGAAGCGTACCACTCATCAGAAAGAAGAGTTGTGTACATTTATCATCCGTGCTTACAAGTGGCCTGTCAACTGCCAATTTATGAAAGCCAAACTTTGTTTGCTCCACAATATCAGACAATTCATCCGTACTTATACCGATAAAAAGTGGTAGTTCAATGAGTTTATCGTAGAGCTGAAGCATAACATTAATAAGAAATTATATAGCCGCTTTCTGCTTAGAAAGCGGCTATCTTCATTATTCTACAAACTTTCCTTTCATAGAATGGCTATACCATACCTGCAAATTACCTTTTGCATTTGAATAAATGAAATAAGCCATCAACTCTGGGTGACGCTCAAGCAATTTGCGTGATTTTTCAATTCCCATCACCATAAAGGCAGTAGCATAAGCATCAGCAGTAGCACAGTTTTTTGCTAAAACAGTAGCCGAAAGAAGCGAATGTTGTACAGGATAACCCGTTTTAGGATCAATCGTGTGTGCATATTTCTTTCCTCCTTTATAATAGAAGTTACGATAGTTTCCACTCGTAGCCATAGCCTTGTCAGTGACATTCAATACGGTTTGAATCTCTTGATTAACCTTCGCACTATCATCTGTTGGTTTTGTAACTCCAATCTTCCATGGCAGGCGTTGCTCACTATTACCCATCGTTACAATCTCACCACCTATCTCCACCATAAAGTTTTTAATACCATTACGACGTAAGAAACGAGCTACTATGTCTGATCCATAACCTTTAGCAATAGCAGAACAATCAAGCATTACACCTTTATTCGTCTTCTGAATGGTGTTGCTAACAAGTTTCACCTTATTATATCCAACTATTTGATGCAAACTATCAATCGCCTGCTTAGAAGGGTGTTGACCCGTCTTAAAGCCAAAGCCCCACATATTTACCATAGGAGCAACTGTAATATCAAAAGCCCCGTCTGTCTCTTTTGAAATTGACTCGGCGAGTGTAAAGACTTCTCTGAACATTTCATTTACCTTGACAGGCTTGTTCTGATTAATCTGTGATATCAGTGAATTGGTTTCAAAAGTTGAAAAGGTTTGGTTTACCTTCTTCAATTCTGCTTCTATCTGCGGTTGAAGGTCTTCATCGCTTTGGTAGGTTATATTATAAACTGTACCAAAGATAAAGCCCTTGTTATGCTGATAAGGCATTGAGTGCTGACAACGAACAATAGCTATTGAACCGATAATCAGCACAAGTAGAAAAGGTACTTGCCAATATATTTTTTTCTTATTCATATAATGTTTATTAATTAAGAGTTAAAGAGTAAATTAGAATTAGAAGAAAAAAGATGAGAATTAAGAGTTAATTCTTTTCTTAGCATAACGCTTAAAGCATATACAACTATTTCCTACTTATTATAAACAACTTACTCATTATAATTCAAATAATACATTAAAAGTCGCACCAAGTCGTGATGAACCTCCACGACCATAGCCTGGGACGTACCATGCTTCGCCTATATCGCCCATCTTATGAGCAAGGCGTAGTTTATAACGAACGCTCCAACCCATACGAATAGGACCAAAAATCTTTGCATCAACACTGCCAACAAGCTCTGCCCAGAGCTGACTTCCCTTATTACCAAGAGCACCATAAGATGATTGTGTTCCCCAAATAGGGTCAGCAATACCTGGACTAAGAACATCATACTTGAACGAGGTATACCCCACTCTACCGCCCACTAAGAAGCGATAGTCATCATGTTTATTCTTTAGCATATTGAAATCACAGCCCACACGCCCATAGGGTGCACTGGTCTTAAAGTTCGTCCCAGTAGTCTCGTCAGTCTTATCTGCCTGCCCAATGCCCGCCTCGATGATAGGAAAGTATCTATCCTTAATATTTACACGAAGCAAAGCCTCATACTGGCCGTATGAAGCAAGCCAGCGCATACTTGGTCCTACAAGGTCAACACCAACTGCTACTCCCCTAAAGAATGGAATAGTATCTTCCTTAACCTTTGGGACAGACGGTCGGTGCTGTGCTTTAGCTGTTGTTGGAAACAGCAGAAGCAAAGCATTAAGGATTAGTAAAACTGATAAGTATATGCTCTTTCGTACCATCATAATCAACGTTAGGATTACTGATTTCTATCTGACTTATACGCGTACCTTTTGCCGAAACAGCTGTAAGGGTATGGAAGAATACTGGAGGACAATCAACACTCTCAAAGTGACTTATATTCGTCTTCGATATTGTTACTGTATCTATCGTTGTCACACCTGCCTTACTCTTGAATACAAAGCGTAATTTATCGCTATCACCACTATAACTCATCGGTAAACTAAACTTCGTCGTATTGACCTGTTTGTTCAATAGAATGGTGTCGGTCCTGTTCTTACGTATAGCTGAGATAGTAAGTGTATCATGCAAAGTATCACCCTGAACAACATAATTAGCCCGAACACCATTGGTTACAGGACAGTCTATGTCAGAACAAGAACTCAGCCAACTTAGTCCTCCAAAAAGAAGTACAAAGGTACTGATACTGCTTACTATATGTCTGATTTTTCTATAGTTCATTATCTTTTATTGATATCTATATAAAGAGCAAACTGTACTAACCTCTCATCAGTTACCACTTCAGAAAGCTGTCACATTATATTTCTTTCTCAATCTGATAGTCATTCCGCTTTGGATTACTACGACTGATAAGGTCGCCTATAAAACCGGCAAGGAAGAGCTGTGTACCTAAAATCATCGCAACGAGTGCAATGAAGAACGAAGCATGATTTGAAAGCAAATCTCCATAAACGCCATTCACAAGCATTACCACCTTCTCAACAATCAACCAAAGAAATGCAATAAAACCAATGAAGAACATAAACGATCCCATCAGACCAAAGACATGCATTGGCTTCTTACCAAAGTTAGTAAGGAACCAGAGTGTCAATAAGTCCAGATAACCATTAAAGAAACGATTAATACCAAACTTTGATTTGCCATACTTACGTGCCTGATGGTGTACAACCTTCTCGCCGATACGTGCAAATCCAGCCTCTTTAGCAAGATAAGGGATATAACGGTGCATCTCTCCATACACCTCAATATTCTTTACAACATCACGACGATAACCCTTTAAACCACAGTTAAAGTCGTGCAAATTATGCACACCGCTAATCTTACGTGCCGTAGCATTGAAAAGCTTTGTAGGTATAGTCTTTGTCAATGGGTCATAACGCTTCTGCTTATAGCCACTGACAAGGTCGTATTTCTCCTCCATTATCATACGATAAAGCTCGGGTATCTCATCAGGAGAATCCTGTAAATCAGCATCCATCGTTATGACAACATCCCCTTTTGCAGCATTAAAACCACAATAGAGTGCTGGACTCTTACCGTAGTTACGGCGGAATTTTATGGCATGAACGTGTTCTGCATCCTTATGATGCAATTCCTCAATAACATCCCAGCTCCTGTCTTTAGAGCCGTCATTGATAAATATTATTTCATACGTGAAACCGTTAGCGTTCATTACGCGCTGAATCCACGCGTATAATTCTGGTAGACTTTCTTCCTCATTATAAAGAGGAATAATTACTGATATATCCATATTCTGAATTAGGAGTTTTCTATTAGATATGAGGAGTTAATTAAATTCTATCTTATGATGGTTGATTCTTTACTTTTTTAGACATAATTGCTGCAATAAATAGCGAGAAAAAACCACCCAATATCACTGCATATACAAAACTGCTGGCAGCCAAAGAGAATGGTTGGAAAGCTTCAGACAATGCCGTAATAAACTGTTTGTATGGAATACCTATAGCCGCAAGAAGACTTTTACCTTCGTTACTGGAATAGATATTAGTAACCATCATGAGTAATTTCCCTTTGTCGAGATACTCCATATAAAGCCACTGCAACAAACTGAAGATAATTGCAGAATTAAAGAAAACACGTAAACAATAGAACAGAGCACGACGAAAAGAGATAACTCCATTGCGTCCCTCCTCACGAAAAACCTTCAGTCGATAAGCTACAAAGAAAGGTGTCGAGAGAGAGAGTAAGAAACTAAATTGTGCCAAAACTGGTAGAACAGTCATACCCAATAAGCACGCAAAACTTGCCACCCAAATGATAGCAAGATAAATACCATCATAACGAGCATAAGCTGTCAGTTGTTTAAAATCTTCATTAATCATGCTACAAAAGTACTGATTATTTATTATAAATAATGTGGCAGTCTACCAAATTTATATTTTTTTGTTAAAAACAGAAAAAGTTCTGTATCCTTTTTGCCAGTATTAAATAAAATCTGTATCTTTGCACCCGCTTTAACAGCAATGAAAAAGCAGAAGACGGACAAGTCTCTTACGACCAGCTCCCTTTGAATCCCCCAGGACGGGAACGTAGCAAGGGCAGAAGGTTGTAGCGGTGCGATAGGAATCGCTTGTCCACCCCGCCTCTTTAGCTCAGTTGGCCAGAGCACGTGATTTGTAATCTCGGGGTCGTTGGTTCGAATCCGACAAGAGGCTCAAATTAATAGAATGACTAAGAACAGAGAAGAAGGTATGTCGTGAGGCATACCTTTTTTTGTATGCTCGGCATGAGCATTGCCTAACGCGTGGACCCCGAAACCCATGATTTGGGATCGCTGTAAATTAATAGAACTCTCTTTAATTGTTGTCTGGTAAATATCTTCCACACAAGTTATTCATTAGTAACTTATTACTATGGAGCTCACATGCCATGTTTTATCAATGTGCTGTTGCCCAACACGCATGGTGTCAGTGGTGAACACCATTGGTGCTATTGGTAAACACGCATGGTGCTAAGAGCTAAACACATTGCAACATGCTATCAAAGTGAGGACAACTTGTTGTAAAAAAGAGTCATACTGTGCCAGACAGCACTAAATGCAAAACACCTATTTCCTAATCGTCCATTGGAAGGTACTGCATGGTAATCCCACTTCATTCACAAGATTTGCACGTGTGAAAGGCTGCCAGCCATAACGGACAAAGCGAGGGCGTGTAACAGAAGACGACCTAACAAGAATCGTGTTAGGCGATGTTATCTGTGCTTCTGCAGGATAAAAAATACCATCTGCTCCTGACACCTCGAAACCAATAATATGACTACCATTAACTGACAGCGACTGCGCATGTGTAAATTGCAATTCAAGACCATTGTCTTTCACTAATACAAAATGGCAAACTGGTCCCTCAGACTCAATCTTATAATCATAACTATGGTGCAATGCCTGTAAGCCAAGACGATTTCCAACTGGTTTTTTATTGGTATAATGCACATCTAATGAGTCACCCACATCTGTTGTCACAACCATCCACGTGTTACGTAACGTTGATGCCATCCGACGCTGCGAGTCACGGAAACGTGGCCATGAAGGACGATTTAGACTGGAGAGTTGTACAAATAGAATGGTAATTCTGGATTATGGAAGAAACGACGCCAACTCTTCTCTAACATTGGGAAAAGTCGTTCGTGTATCTCTATGTTGTGTGCATTTGACTCACCTTGATACCAAACAACACCCTTGATAGCATAACCTTTCAAAGGTAACATACCAGCTTCAAACATATAAGCAGGTGCATAAGGATGACGTTGCAATGGATTCTTACTCACACTGATATTTTGTAAAGCTCGCTCACGCGCCCATTTCATTCCGTAGTCGCCATGAAACCAATCACGCAGAATAGCTGGCATACGCTGTTCTAACGTCTGGCGATCTATCCATGACTCAGTGGTCGTTCCACCAACAGCATTACAGATAATACCAACAGGGACCTGCAAGCTGTCAGCAAGTTTCTTTCCGAAATGATAAGCCACAGCCGAGAAATCACCCAAAGACTCACAAGAGCAGTTACGCCATGGTCCAATGCGAAGATACTGATGACGATTAACAGAGTCGCAAGCACCAGCCGACCATGCCACAGCAGTCGTTGGATAAATTGCAGACATATTAAAGAGATGTAAGCGAGTCTGACTATCAGCCTCATCTAAATCTTGCTTTCTACTCTGTACAGCATTCACAGGCAATTCCATATTCGACTGTCCAGAACAAAGCCATACCTCTCCAACATATATATCCTTAACCGTAAGCTTTTCTTTCTTCGTACTTATCATTGCTTTATAAGGTCCACCAGCCTTCTCTGCTGGGAAAGCAACTCTCCACTTCCCTGCTCCATCAGCTACCGAAGATAGCACACGACCATTAAAATTCACCTTAACAGTTTCGCCCGTATTTGCCTTTCCACGGAATACGATTGGTCTGTTACGCTGAACAACCATACCATCTGTATACAATGGAGAAAGTGCAAGACCTCCATAATTGCCTGTCAAAGCACCATATACGGTTTCAGCAATAATCTTAGCACCCTCAGCATTTGGATGGATAGCATCTGCAAAAAGGTCAGGACGGCTGTATAAAGGTGTATTCAAGTCAATCAATGGTGTTCGTGTAGCAGCAGCAACTTGTCGTATATGCTTCTGAATCTGCGCATGCCAGTCACGTGTACCACTATCAAAACGAGGGTGACGATCAAAGATAGGCGTCATAAGACAAATCCAAATCTTAGCCTTGGGATTTGCCTGACGAAAACTATCAATCAACTGGATATAATCAGCATTAAAATCCTCACTATGCTCTGGCCAGTTACGTGGATCAGTATCATTGAGTCCAAGATGAATAACAACAAGGTCTGCTTTGAAATCCAAAGCCTCTTTATACTCTTTTTGGTCAACATAAGGACGATGCCCGAGGTGAAGCAACGTAGTACCAGAGTGCCCGAAGTTTCTAACTTCATACCCTCTACCTAACATCTGCTGCAGTTGTGCTGGATAACAATTCTTTTCCCTATCGGTGATTGTCATTCCCCATGTCACACTATTTCCCACACATGCGACCTTAATCTTTCCACCTGCAACGGCAGTCAGAACCATAAGGAGTAGACCAAACAATACAATTGTTCTTTTCTTCATAATCATTTATAATGTAGTAATGAAAGATTTTGCTTTTTCTTAAAAACTTAACTCATGGATAAATTCCGTACAAAGGTAAATATAATATATGAATAAAGGATATACTCCAAATGACAAAAACGAAACTGTGGCAAATTATCATACAATAACATAAGAACATGATAAATCTTATAGACTACCGACAATTCTTGTAACATTACAATATCTTATTTCCTGAAAAGAAAAATATCATAAATTTCTAAACCTTTAAACTATAAAAAGTCCTTTGTCAGAAGAAGACCGGGACTTATTTTCTTCAATAAAGACAAAAAAATACATGTGTTCGCACACATTTTTTCAATGAAAAATAATCTACGAAAAGTTTGCATGAAAAGTAAAAATAACATATCTTTGTGCCTGTTATCCTGAAAACAATCTTTTACCTTTAAAAGACTAATACCTATTGAGTAATTAAAGCGATTCCCTGTGAAGGTCATCGCTTTTATTTTTTATCCCTTTATCAAATAGTTGTAGTTGGCATTACACACAATTAGCATGTAAAGAAATCCCAACCGCTTGTGTAAAATCAAACTTCCTGTCACTTCTATCACTTGTTGAAAACACTTAACTTATTAATTCACAGTGTAGTACACGAAATGTTAAAAGTGACAGTAAACTGAAATTAAACTTTTCTTGTAGATATGTGATAATCTCTCTCTTACTTGGGAATAGCCATATCTTCACTTAAGACCAAAGATACGATTACAATAGGTAGAAATAAAAAAGAAGACACCTTTTGATGCCTTCCTTTTTATTTATAATGTTTTAAAGAATATGCTTATTACATCATACCGCCCATGCCCGGAGCAGCTGGCATAGCTGGAGTATCCTCAACCTTATCAACAATGAGGCACTCAGTTGTCAGGAACATACCTGCGATTGAAGCAGCATTCTCAAGTGCAACACGAGACACCTTAGCTGGGTCGATAACACCTGCAGCACGAAGATCCTCATAAACATCCTTGCGAGCATTGTAACCATAGTCACCCTTACCCTCACGAACATTGTTTACTACCACTGCACCTTCGCCACCAGCATTAGCAACAATCTGACGGAGAGGCTCCTCAATAGCACGACAAACGATATTGATACCAGTCTGCTCGTCTGCATTCTCACCCTTAAGGTCCTTCAATGCTTCCTGAGCACGGATGTAAGTAGTACCACCACCTACAACAACACCCTCTTCCATTGCAGCACGAGTAGCGCAAAGTGCATCGTCAACACGGTCCTTCTTCTCCTTCATCTCTACCTCAGAGTTAGCACCTACGTAGAGAACAGCTACACCACCGGAGAGCTTAGCTAAACGTTCCTGCAATTTCTCCTTATCGTATGAACTTGTTGAGGCAGCAATCTCATTCTTAATCTGAGCTACACGATTCTTGATAGCTTCCTTCTCACCAGCACCATCAACAATAGTTGTGTTGTCCTTAGAGATAGTAACCTTCTTAGCTGTACCGAGCATCTCAAGAGTAGCCTTATCCAAAGAAAGACCCTTCTCCTCACTAATAACCACACCACCTGTCAATACTGCGATATCCTCAAGCATTGCCTTACGACGATCGCCAAAGCCAGGAGCCTTTACTGCACAAATCTTCAAACCTGCACGCAAACGGTTAACAACCAATGTTGTCAGAGCCTCAGAATCAACATCCTCTGCAATTACCAACAATGGACGACCACTCTCAGCTGCTGGCTGGAGGATTGGAAGGAAGTCCTTAACATTTGAAATCTTCTTATCATAGAGGAGAATATATGGGTTCTCCATATCACACTCCATCTTATCTGTATCTGTTACGAAGTAACCAGAAAGGTAGCCACGGTCAAACTGCATACCCTCAACAACTCCAATACTTGTCTCACGGGTCTTGCTCTCCTCAATAGTGATAACACCATCTTTAGAAACCTTACGCATAGCATCTGCAAGCAACTTACCAATTTCCGGGTCATTATTGGCACTTACAGTAGCAACCTGTTCAATCTTATCATAGTTATCACCAACAACCTCTGCTGAGTTCTTGATATGTTCAACTACCTTATCTACTGCCTTATCAATACCACGCTTGAGATCCATTGGGTTAGCACCAGCTGTAACATTCTTCAACCCTTCAGTAACGATAGCCTGTGTAAGGATAGTTGCTGTTGTCGTACCATCACCAGCATCGTCACCAGTCTTGCTTGCAACACTCTTAACGAGCTGTGCACCAGCATTCTCGAAGTTATCTTCAAGTTCTACTTCCTTAGCAACGGTGACTCCATCTTTAGTGATCTGAGGAGCACCAAACTTTTTACCAATAACAACATTACGTCCCTTAGGACCGAGTGTTACTTTTACTGCGTTTGCCAACTGGTCTACACCACTCTTCAAGAGTTCACGCGCATCTGTATCGAATTTTATCTCTTTTGCCATTTTCTTTATTCTTTATTATGTTTGTTTATGTTTTGCTTTCTGTTAATCTTTTTATAGTATAGAACATCTACTATATACACTATAATTGATAAACAAAAGCAGTTTTATTTCCTTTCACCTAAAAGAGGATAGGAGAAGCCTTACTCAACAACTGCCAACACGTCGCTCTGGCGCATCATTAAATATTTCTCACCATCATTCTCAAGCTCAGTACCAGCATACTTACCATAGAGGACCTCATCGCCAACCTTGAGAATCATCTCCTCATCCTTGGTACCATTACCAACGGCAACAACTTTGCCACGCTGTGGTTTTTCCTTGGCAGTATCAGGAATAATAATACCACCAACTTTTTCTTCTGCCTGTGCTGGAAGCACGAGGACTCTGTCTGCTAAAGGTTTAATTGTCATAATTGTATATGTTTTAAGATTTTAATTTTCAATCTGTTTGCGACCTGTCAACAAGTCGTTTCGTCTTTCATTATACGAAAACTATGCCAAAAGGACTTGCTGACAACTACAAGAATATAATCTGACAACCTGTCAGTTCTTCTTGCCATTTAGACTAAAAACAAAATAAAGAATTATCTTTGCATTAGAAAAAGAATATGGTAAAACATTAAAGAATTTATTATGAAACAGATTACTAAGACTATTACAAGTGAACTTCAAGCACTGTCAAATGCTGAAAAACGAGAGATTTTCCCGAGGTTCTTTAAGACTGGCAAAGGAGAATATGGAGAAGGCGACCGCTTCTTAGGTGTCACTGTTCCCAATATCAGAGCTATTGCCAAGCAATACAAGAACATTTCCTTGAACGAAATACGAGAACTGATACAATCAGAATGGCATGAGGTACGCCTCTGTGCTTTGCTTATTATGGTGGAGAAAAGCAAGAAAAAAGATGAGACCTTACGTCAACAGCTATTTGATCTCTACCTTTCTCAAACCGATAGAATTAACAACTGGGACCTTGTTGACCTATCTTGCCGCTTCATTGTAGGAGAATACCTACTCAACAAATCACGTGATATTCTTTATCAGTTAGCTCAAAGTCCACTACTATGGGATAATCGCATCGCCATCGTTTCAACCTATGCTTTCATTCGTAAAGGACAGTTAGAGGATACCTATGCACTGAGCGATATAATGATGCACCACCCACACGACCTCATGCACAAAGCTATTGGCTGGATGCTTCGTGAAACAGGTAAACGTAATCCTGAGCGTCTTTATGATTACGTTATGAACCATCGAGCAGACATGCCACGCACTATGTTACGTTATGCGATAGAGAAGTTTTCACCTACAGAGCGGTCCGTTCTCATGAAGCGTGTATAATAATTTCCTTTATCAGTTTATCAAATAGACAAACAAGAGTGCTCTGATATATACACAAATATTTGCAACATAGGTATAGTTAACTCGTGAATAAGCGATTTAGATTTTAGTTGAAGAAAAAACAACATATTTACTTCTCATAAATCATAAGACAAAATAATAATATATCCCATCTTTTTCTTACCTTTGCAATCAGAACATAATATATAGTTTAACGATATAAAAAGAAAATGAAACCTACATTATTACTCCTTGCGGCAGGTATGGGAAGCCGCTACGGCGGGCTGAAGCAGCTCGACGAATTAGGTCCTAATGGTGAGACCATTATGGACTATTCTATCTATGATGCAATTCAGGCAGGATTTGGTAAGATCGTCTTCGTTATCCGTAAGGATTTTGAGGAGCAGTTCCGCAGCCAAGTTCTTTCAAAGTATGAGGGTCATATCCCTGCAGAACTCGTATTCCAAAGCATTGATGCACTGCCAGAAGGATTCTCTGTACCAGAAGGTCGTGAGAAGCCATGGGGTACAAACCATGCTGTTTTGATGGCAAAGGATGTTATCAAAGAGCCTTTCTGCGTTATCAACTGCGATGACTTCTACAACCGCGACTGCTTCAAGGTTATTGGTAAGTTCCTTGCTGACCTCCCAGAGGGTGCAAGAGATAAGTATGCAATGGTTGGTTTCCGCGTAGGTAACACGCTGAGCGAGAATGGTACTGTTGCTCGTGGTATCTGCTCTACAGATGCTGAAGGAAACTTGACAACAGTTGTTGAGCGTACAGAGATTGAGCGCCGTGATGGAGAAATTAAGTATAAAGACGATAACGGTGAGTGGGTTGCTGTAGATGAGAATACTCCTGTATCTATGAACGTATGGGGTTTCACACCAGACTACTTTGATTATAGCGAGGCTTACTTCAAGGAGTTCCTCTCTGATCCAAAGAACATGGAGAATAAGAAGTCTGAATACTTCATCCCATTGATGGTAAACAAGCTCATCAACGATGGCACATCAACAGTAAAGGTACTCGACACTACCAGCAAGTGGTTTGGCGTTACATACGCTGCTGACCGTCAGAGCGTGGTTGACAAGATTCAGTCATTGGTTGACGAGGGTGTATACCCTGCTAAATTATTCTAACAGATACCCCCTGCTTGGCTACTATCACCGCAGACATCCTACGAATTCTTTCAAGGTGCAAGACGGATATCCAGGCAGGGGACTCATTTTCTTATCTCTACACACATCGGGCATAACAGCCCAACCATCTTCAAACACACATCAAAGCTTATAGCTATAATGGAATTAAACCTACTGAATCAAGAAGAAATTGCAACATTACGCAACCTTCTATCCAATGCGACAAATATCGTAATCTGTGCTCATAAGTCGCCTGATGGTGACGCAACAGGTTCGTCGCTGGCATGGATGCACTATCTTAAACAGATTGGCAAGACCAACGTTAAGATATGTATGCCTGACGCTACACCCGATTTCTTGCATTGGCTTCCAGGACATAATTCCGTTATTCGTTATGACAGACGACCAAAGGAGGTTGAGAAGGCGTTTAAGGAAGCTGACCTCGTTTGCTGTCTTGACTTCAACCAAAACTCACGTGTAGATGCAATGCAAGAGGTTTTGGAGTCTTCCACAGCCCCTCGCCTACTCATCGACCACCACTTAGAACCTGAAACAAACAACGCATTGACAGTCTCACATCCAGAAATGTCAAGTACATGTGAGATTGTCTTCCGTCTGATTAGTCAGTTAGATGGCTACGAGAAGATGACAACCCAATGTGCGTCCTGCATTTATTGTGGTATGATGACCGACACAGGTGGTTTCACCTATAATTCGTCACGCCCAGAGATATTCTATATTATCGGTCAGCTTCTTGCAAAGAACATTGATAAGGACGAGATTTATAACCGTGTTTTCCATAACTACTCTACCAATGCCCTCCGCCTCCGTGCACACATCATCCTCAACAAGATGAAGGTGATTGAGGAGTTGCACGCATCCTATTATACCGTAACAAAGGAAGAAATGGCACAATTCCATTTCATTAAGGGCGACATGGAAGGACTGGTTAACATCCCACAGCAGATAAAAGGGCTCAAACTAAGTATATCTTTGCGCGAAGACACAGAGAAGCCAAAGACCGTACTTGTGAGCCTTCGATCCTGCAATGGCTTCCATTGTCAGCCAATGGCTACAAAGTTCTTCAATGGTGGAGGTCATGCTGATGCTTCTGGAGGAAGATTGAACTGCACCATCGAAGAAGCTGAACAGATTGCTATTAAAGCTATCTTATATTATAAAGAAGAGTTGAAATAAACAGAAACTAACATCTGTTCTACCCCACTCTCCTCATCATCTTGCTTTAATTACACATTATGAATATTTTAGAACTATCCCAAAAGCGTTTTTCCGCACGTAAGTACAGCGACACACCTGTGTCAGAAGAGGACTTAAGATATATCCTTGAGGTGACACGTATGGCACCATCATCTGTAAACAAACAGCCATGGAAGTTCGTTATCGTGAAGTCAGAAGAGGCACGAAAGAAACTACAAGAATGTTACGACCGTGAATGGTTCAAGTCGGCACCACTCTACATCATTTGTATGCGTGAGGTTGAAAAGAACTGGATACGCCAAGAGGATAACAAGCAGCATGGTGATATCGACGTAGCCATTGCAACAGAACATCTCTGCTTAGCTGCAACAGAACGTGGTTTAGGCACTTGTTGGGTATGTAACTTCAATGTTGCCAAACTGAAAGAAACCTTCCTATATTCAGGTTATGAACCGGTTGCCATCATTCCTATCGGTCATCCTGTTGATGACTGTCCAATGAATGAGAAGAAAAGGAAGCCATTAGAAGAAATAATAGACATTATATAATCTTTATCAACGATTTCTGTTGTCTATTGAACATATTCCCATTGATTCGTCATTAGCATCTTATATTTATAACGTAACGACTATTACGAATCTATCGCCTTACCCTCAACCGATGTGCTGAGGTTTCGCACAATGACATATAACGTTAGCGTGAAAGTAAAGTGTAATTAAATTCAGATTCAAAACTAATTTTTATAAGATAAAAGCAGAGGAATAATCTGCATCTTATCATTCTAATTCAACAATTAATTATGCGTATTCTTGGAAATATCATCTGGTGGATTTTTGGCGGTTTAGAGGCTGCTATCGGTTATTTTACAGGTAGCTTGGTACTCGCCATCACCATTATAGGCATACCTGCTGCAATACAAACATTCAAACTTGGACTATTATGCTTATGGCCTTTCGGGTCAGAAGTAAGACAAGGGAAAAGCCTTTCGGGTTGTATCACCATTCCACTCAATATAATTTGGATTATTTTTGGTGGCTTATGGGCTTGGTTGACCCACATCTTCTTTGGTATTCTCCTTGGCATAACCATTATAGGAATTCCTTTTGCTAAGCAACACTTCAAACTGGCAAGACTATCTCTAACACCATTCGGTAAGGATGTTGTACTTAACCTTTAAGGACAACAACTAAAAAAAGACATTTGAAAATCATTTGAATAAAATTCTTTTAAATTCTTGGTAGAATTATCAAAAGTCAGTATCTTTGGCAAAAACAAAGGAGACAAAGCCCATGATTACGCAAGACAACTTCAACCAAGAATACGCTGACCCTATAGAGGAACAGCAGATTCGCCATTTCGTGTGCATAGAGATGGGACGACAGATACATAGATATATCAAAGCAATGCACGGTAGCAAACAACAGATGCTACGTTTTGAAGAGCATCTAAAAGACCTTCCTTTGAAGGAGAAGGAGGCTGCTATTGCACGCTATATAGATTTGAATCGTAAAGCCATTAAGGGATTAGATATGAAGATTATCTTAGCTCGTGCAATGGCAAACTACTCTGACACGTTCGAATATCTCGTTACATTGGTCAACGATAAACGAAAGATGGTGAAATACTTGAACCTTATCCGTGAAATCTATATCCAGTATCATGAGGTTATTGAGCGGAAAGGGAAATTTGGTATTCTCGACCATAGAGGTCGTACTCTCGTTGAACCGAAATATGAGTTCCTTCGCACTTGTTATGTCTATGTTGATGATTTGCGAACAATGCCGCTCATAGCACAATTAGATGGTAAGCTTGGTTTAATCCTTCCTGACGGGAAAAATACCATTGTAGCACCGTTCATCTATGATAGTATATCGTTGAGAGATGAACCACCTTACTTTGAAGCAAAGAAAGACAACAAGAAAGTCTTACTTAACACAGATGGTGAAGAGCAATAAATTTGAAAAGAGCTGTAACTGCCAATGCGGTTACAGCTCTTTTCAAATTACAATAAAATACGATTTAAACTTTCTTCAGCAAAGCAGTCAATCCTTGAAGCTGTTCCTGCCACATGGAAATCTTGCTATTTACCTTATCAAGATCAACGCCCTGATTTAGTTCTGGTGAATCACGTTGCTGCTGCAACAAGCTGATATACTGATTAACCAATGCAATCTTAGCTTTTATAGTCTTTTTCTTAGGGTAGCCACGCTTATCAACCTCTTTCTGATATTGTTCAGATATTGCGTTGATTCGTTGTCCACACTCTTCATACTGGCTCAACCACTGCTGGTAAGCTGCACTATTCTGCTTGTTTTCAAACTGTGTTGTGTTTGCAGATTCACCTATCTGCTTGTATGAGCTTTGTGCCATACCCATCATTGGAAGGACCAACAAAGCAATAACCAATAATTTCTTAACTCTCATAATTGTGTTCTTTTAAAATAAAATATCAGCTGCAAATATAAAGTAAATATCAGAAAGAACCAAAGTTTTTTTGTAATTTTGCATATTACTCTCCGTCCTTTAAATCACTTTTAAGAGTTTGTAAGGATAAATATAGAATAAAGTTGAATAATATGAATAAATATATTGAGGTAAAAGGGGCTAAGGTTAACAACCTAAAAGATATAAACGTGAAAATCCCTCAAGGTCAGTTTGTTGCTATCACTGGCGTATCAGGTTCGGGCAAGTCATCGCTTGCTTTCGACACACTCTACGCTGAAGGACAACGCAGATATGTTGAGAGTCTTTCCGCTTATGCCCGTCAGTTCTTAGGTAGAATGGCCAAACCAGAGGTCGATTTCATCAAAGGACTTCCCCCTGCCATAGCCATTGAGCAAAAAGTTATCTCACGTAATCCACGTTCGACAGTGGGTACTTCTACCGAAATATACGAATATCTCCGTCTTCTCTATGCTCGCATAGGTAGAACTTTCAGTCCTGTATCGGGCGAAGAGGTAAAACATCATTCTGTTGAAGATGTCATTGAGAAAGTGATGTCCTATTCTGAAGGTACAAAGTTCTGTATTCTTTCCCCTCTCCATATCATTGAAGGGAGAAGCGTACAAGCCCAACTTGAAATGGAGATGCAGGAAGGCTATGCACGTATCTATGTGGATAATGATTTCATTCGCATAGAAGACTGGCTTGAACAAAATCCTGCTGATGAGAGCAACAAAAGCAAAGCTAAAAACAAGGATAAAGACATCTATCTCGTTATTGATCGACTATCGGTCGATAAGTCCAAAGATACATTGACTCGACTCACTGATTCTTGTGAGACAGCTTTCTATGAGGGCGATGGCAATATGCGGTTGATGATTCTCCCAGCTAAACTAACCTACGATTTTTCAACTCGCTTTGAAGCTGACGGTATCCGCTTTGAAGAGCCAAACGACAATATGTTTTCGTTCAATTCTCCCCTTGGTGCCTGTCCTACTTGTGAAGGATTTGGGCGAGTTATAGGAATTGATGAGAAGTTAGTCATTCCTGATTCCTCTCTTTCTGTCTATGATGGCTGCGTACAATGTTGGCATGGTGAGAAAATGGCAACGTGGAAAGATGAATTTTGCAGACGTGCTGCAAAGGATAATTTCCCTATCTTTAAACCTTATTATGAACTAACAAAGGCTGAGAAAGAAAGCCTTTGGAAGGGTCTTCCAAGCGAAAGGAAGAAGGATATTCACGACCGAATCTGTATTGATTCCTTCTTCCAAATGGTAAAGGAAAACCAGTATAAGATTCAATATCGTGTTTTGCTAAGTCGTTATCGTGGTAAGACTGTTTGTCCTGACTGCCATGGAACTAAACTAAAGAAAGAAGCTACGTGGGTCAAGATAGGTGGTATGGCTATCACCGACCTTGTTGATATGTCTATTATCAACCTTAAAAAGTGGTTTGACAAGCTGGAACTAACAGAGCATGAGCAGGAAGTTAGTAAGCGATTGATGACCGAGATAACAAGTCGTCTGCAGTTCCTTTTAGATGTAGGATTGGGCTATCTCACCCTTAACCGCCAATCAAACTCATTGAGTGGTGGTGAGAGTCAGCGCATCAATCTCACAACTTCCCTTGGTTCTTCCCTCGTTGGCTCACTCTATATACTTGACGAACCATCTATAGGTTTACACAGTCGAGATACCGACCGACTCATCCATGTACTGAAAGAACTTCAAGCATTAGGTAACACGGTGGTTGTTGTAGAACATGATGAGGAAATCATGCGTGCTGCAGACTACCTGATTGACGTTGGACCAGATGCAGGTAGACTTGGCGGAGAGATTGTTTTCGAAGGTAAAGTATCTGATATCAAGCGAATAGAGGGAGATATTAAAGAGAAGAAAAATACTCAATCACTGCAACTGCTGGAGCAGTATCCTCATTCATATACCATTAAATACCTCACAGGAACGGAAGTTATCAACACACCTACAAGTCGACGCCCTTGGAATATGGCGATAGAATTGAAGGGAGCACGCATGAATAATCTTAAGGGTGTTGACGTAAAGTTCCCTCTGAATGTCTTTACTGTAGTGACAGGAGTCAGTGGTAGCGGAAAGTCTTCCCTTGTGAAAGGTATTCTCTACCCTGCTCTAAAACGTCATTTAGATGAAGTTGCCGACACACCAGGTGAATATTCATCTATCGGTGGTGACTGGAAACAGATTAAACACGTGGAGTTTGTAGATCAGAACCCTATCGGTAAGAGTACACGCTCTAACCCTGCAACATACGTAAAGGCATACGACGAAATCAGAAAGCTATTTGCAGACCAGCAGTTATCTAAGCAGATGGGCTTCACGCCACAATATTTCTCATTCAACACAGAAGGTGGTCGCTGCGAAGAATGTAAAGGTGCAGGTGTCATTACGGTAGAGATGCAATTTATGGCAGACCTCGTTTTGGAATGTGAAGAGTGTCACGGACAGCGTTTTAAGCATGAAATTCTTGACGTACAATTCCAAGGAAAGAATATCAACGACGTTCTGAATATGACAGTGTCTGAAGCTATTCAGTTCTTCGGTGAACACAAACGCAAAGCAATTGTCAACCGCTTGAAGCCTTTGGAGGATGTCGGACTGGGCTACATCAAACTCGGACAAAGTTCTTCTACCCTCTCTGGTGGTGAGAATCAACGTGTAAAACTCGCCTACTTCATTGGACAGGAACAGCAAGAGCCAACACTTTTTATCTTCGATGAGCCTACCACAGGTCTTCACTTCCACGATATTCAGCGTCTACTTCACGCCTTCAATGCCCTCATTGACCGTGGTCACAGCGTATTGGTTATTGAACATAACCTCGATGTCATCAAATGCGCCGACCACGTTATTGACCTTGGTCCAGATGGTGGTGATAAAGGTGGATACCTCGTCATAGCAGGTACGCCAGAGGAAGTGGCACATTGCAAAGAGAGCCTAACAGGTAAGTATTTGATTGAGAAGCTAAAATAGATAAGATTTGTAGTATTGTGTTGTACAGAGAATGAAAGATAACCTAAAAGGTTCACACTATGTACGACAAAAACACTTCGTATAAATAAGAAAAAGATATTAGCATGTGTGAGGAGGACACAAGTTTTGTAGACTGCGAAATATATTTACATTTTTCACAATTCTCCTACTTTTAAATAGGCATTAAAAGCCTTTTCTTCCCGCATTCGTATTTATCAACATATCAAGTTGTTACAGAACCGCACAAGAAGAGGTGCTTAGTTAGCCTTCAAAAGGGCGTTAGTTAGACCTCAAAAGAGCATCTTTAGGAAGCCAATTGGGCGTCTTTTCAAAGCTAAAAGGGCATCTATTAAAATTTAGCATTTGAAAAATACGGACAAAACATAAGTGGATATATCAACTTTATAAGTTATGACATATCCACTTTCTTATAGCATTGACGCAAATATTTAATATAATCTGCCAAGATTCATTTGGTTATTTGACAATGTCCTAAATACTCAAAATCAATTAGCTATAATTCCCTTATAAGAGGTCAATCATTTTACATTAAGACTTCGTTACACGCTCCAGCCACTTCACCATACCGAACATAACAGCCATAGAAATGATACATACGATGGCAAAAACAAGCCAACAAGTCCAAATTGACCACTTGTTATACATCAATGGACCAATCCAAAGGAAGCCATTACCAACAGCTGTAGCACCTAACCACAATCCCTGACAAAGTCCCTGAAGATTCTTAGGAGCAACCTTACTTACAAAACTCAGACCCAGTGGAGAGATAAATAACTCAGCAACGGTGAGGAAGAAGTAAGTGAGGATAAGAATCATCGGACCAGCCTTCATAGTTGCACGGACAGCAGGCTCAAGAGAAGTAAACTGCTCAGCTGAAGGATAATCATGAACCAGTGAAAATACCATTAAGAAGAGATAGGCAAAGCCTGCGATACCCATACCGTAGGCTATCTTACGAGGTGTGGAAATAGGCTTACCTTTCTTGGTGAAATAGGCAAAGACCCACATAATCAATGGAGTAAGAGAGATTACAAAGAACGGGTTAACCGCCTGCCATATCTCCGGTGCTACAGAATCCGTATTGACGAAGTCGCGTGCGAAGAAAGAAAGGCTCTGACCATTCTGATGGAATGAGAACCAAAAGAATACACTGATACCCAATACAGCAAAAAGAGCATACATACGCTGTTTAATCTCCTTTGCCATTGACGCTTTCTCATCCTCGGTATACTCAACATTGACTATCTGCTCCTTCTTGCCTGGCATTGGGAAGAGTTTCTTTGAGCTCATGAAGATAACAAGAGAGATGAGCATGGTAACAACACTGGCAATAAAGCTATAATGAACACCTGTATTGAACACATCAAGATAATGAGGACAGAATGATGCTAAATCAGCAGCATTACCACCCACCTTGGTTGCAAGTTCCTGCAAATTGCTGAGATTGTCACCAATAGTACCATTGATATACTTATGGCAAAGCTGTGGCAAAGCTGCATCATAAGTCAGACCATTGCGTCCCAGCCACCAGCTACGCAATACAGGAGCTATGAATGGAGCAGCCAATGCACCCAAATTAATGAAGACATAGAAGATCTGGAAACCAGCATCACGCTGTCCCTGCGCCCATTTCAGACGCTCGGGTGAAACTTTTGCCGCTTCAGTCTCAAAATCATCATACATCTGACCGACGATAGCCTGTAAATTACCTTTAAATAATCCATTACCAACAGCAATCAATACCAAAGCAAAGATAGTGAAGGCAAGCAGATAAGAATTATTTTCAGGTGTAGCGAGAACAGGGATAGACAATGCCACATACCCCAGTGCCATCACGACAAGACCACTTTCAATTGTACGCTGATAGTTTTGTGTGCGGTCAGCAATAACACCACCTACCAAGCTCATGACATAGATTGCAGCCAAAAAAAGGGATGCAATCAGACCTGACGTTTCGTCTGACAGACCGAACTTAGAACACAAGAATAATGCGAGAACCGCATTCATAATGTAGTAACCGAAGCGTTCGCCCATGTTACTGAAGGCTGCTTGAAGCAATCCTTTTGGGTGATTTTTAAACATAGCTTATCTTATTTAGTTTTGGTTATATCAAAAAGATAGGTAGCCTTGACAACAATGTTGCCATAATTAGACTTACCGAAATAGTCTTTCTTTGAACTTCCATAGATATTACCTAATCCATAGTAATAACGAGCATCGAGCAGGAAATGTCCAACATGTCGGTTGCAATACTCCATACCTAAGCCAGCCACAATGCCATAGTCTAATTTCTTTTCAATAGGCATTGATTCTTGTGCGATGGTCGTATTACTTCGCCCTGTACCATCGGTGGCAAGGTTAGGTGTATCATAGTTCTTAGATGTTGACTCTCCAAGATAAACTCCTAATTGTGGTCCCGCTTGGATGAAGAAGTTAAAACCATTCCGCTCACGTCCCCATGCAAGATGTGCAAAAACGGGTATCTGAACATAATTAATGGTTCGTGAGTATTCTTCAGCCAATCCATTAGAATTAATTACAGGCTGGTCTGTACCAGTCAGTATCTTCTCTTTCCACCCGATAGAAGCATAGTTAACCTCACCATAGATAGAACAAATGGTATTAAAATACTTCTCACAAACATAACGCAGACTTAATCCACCCGTGACTCCGCCATGCATAGACTGCCTTACACTTGGCGTAAAACCTACGTTTGAGAGTACGTACCCTCCATTTACACCAATAGCAAAGTCGTTACGATGGTCTCCTATTTGCGCTGCAACAGACAAAGGCAGCGCAAGTAGGAAGATAACTAATATTTTTGAGATTCTATTCTTCATATTTGGAATAAGGTCTCTTCTACAATTTAATAGACAAGATTCTCCATTGTCTGGTCTGTCTTGAAATGAATCAGTTGGAAGTTGTCATTAATATATCCACCCTGCCCTATACGAACAAAGTCGTAACGAGTTTGTAATGGACGATACTTAACCTCTGAGGCTGCACCCTTAAAATTCTTTCCGTTTGCCTTCAAGCCACGTATGAAGAACTGTGTCATATCGTAACCCGTAAGTGCCATACGGGGAATATTTTGCTTTGCCATAGGCTCTCCATATTGTTCTAAATATTTTGCCTCTAATTCCTTCGTTTTATCCGCTGCCTTATTATAATAATAGGTAGATGGGATATAAGTATTATACTTGAAGTATTGGTCGAGGTTATAGTCCTGATAAACAAACCATTGGTTATATCCAAATAAACTGATGGCTACACCTGGACGTGCCTTCTTAAGCTGAGCTAACTTAGCAAAGACCTCATTCAACTGTGGACTTTTCTCAGAATTAAGAATAACAACATTAGGGCACGTTGCATCAAAGTGCTTTAAGAAGTCTGTGGCTGATGATTTTGAGCTTGTGAGATTATATTTAATCTTTTGTAAATCAAGCTGTTTCCTTAAATTTGTGGTAAAATCACCCACCTGGCTTGTTGCATCTTTGCAATTAACAAAGATAGGATGATGTGATCTTTGGAAACGCTCCAAGAAAGCAGCAATAGCCTTATTTGTTAAGGATGCATCAGTCTGATATACTTGGAATATGTTAGGATTTGTTTCAACATCGTTGCCTGTTATTGAGAAAGGTATCACAAGCTTGATATCATACGCACGACAAAAATCAGCTAAAGGCTTTACCTGCTCAGAATAAAGAGGTCCAAAGATGATATCTAATTTAGAAGCATTTGGTTCGAGTAATGTACTACGAATATCAGCCCCCTTTGGTACATTCCAAGCATGCACATCTGTGGTAATACCTTCACTCTTCAACTGATTAAGAGCCAAGAGGACACCACGATAGAACTCTACCATACGTTTTCCATCACCGTCTTGATTATGCAAAGGAAGCATAACACCAACACGAATTGCATTCACAGCCTTTACTGGAGCCTGAGCAACAACAGGTTTAGCAGCTGACTTTTTGTTTGTCTTACCTTTTACAGAACCATCTGGCAGGAAGTCTCCCTCCTTTGAATAAGGAACAAATATCAAATCACCTTTCTTCAATTCATAGCCAGCCTGCTTCATCGTCGGGTTACCATCAAGTAACTGTGGGATTGTTACGCCATATTCTTTAGCAATACCAAAGATAGTTTCCTTACGTTTTACCTTGTGTTGATCACGCCATTGGGCACTTTGTGCCAGCACGCTATAACTAAAAGTCATAGCCAAAAACAACATAAGGTATTTGAGATATTTTTCCATATACATACTTTTGTATTCTAATAGTAACAAATTACAACTGCAAATATACAAAAGAAATCTGTAATCAAAAGATGTAGAATGATAAAAAACACAAAAACACTTATAGCATATTATTATTTGTGCAGACTGCTACATTTACTTGTTTGTATGGAAAAAATTGTGTAAATTTGCACGATTACACATTTTCAAGGTAACATCAAACGAACTATTAAAATGAAACAATATAAATTTAGGATATTTGGTATGGTACTGTCGCTGCTTCTTTCTTCCATAGCATGGGCACAAAATTGCCAACCTTCAGGTAAATACACCGATGCAAATGGAGAAACCAATACGATTGCAGCGGGTGATACTTATGCAGGATCGGCTCCTCTAATAGTTTCGTTTTCAGCTAATCCATCTACAACAAACGATGCTGCCACAAATTACGAATGGCATTTCTTCAATCAAAAGAATCCACGTTCAGCCTTTCTTATCCGTTACGATGAGAATACAGAATACACCTTTACAGAGGCTGGAACAACGAGAGTGGTGCTTTATGAAATTCTGAATGGTGACACTACACGCTATAATGCTATCAGCTTCTCTATCAGTGAAAGTAGTCTACAAATGCCTAATGCTTTCTCCCCTAATGGCGATGGCATCAATGATGTCTATCGTGCGAAACCTGGTTATAAAAGTATTATAGAGTTCAAAGCTATTATATTCAATCGTTGGGGACAAAAGTTATACGAATGGAATGACCCTTCTGGTGGCTGGGATGGTAAGTATAAAGGCAAAGATGTTGCCCAAGGGACTTACTTCGTCAATGTCACTGCAAAAGGAGCTGACGGAAAAGAGTTTCATATCCATAGAGATGTCAACCTCCTTAGAGGATATACACAGAATACAAGATGATAGAATAATGAAGTTTAGATAATATTAAAAGGTAATTCTAACTTTCCTTTCGGCTGACATTTCAAAAAGGAGTCATTAACATTCAGCTATTCATCAACACTCAACACATTACCACCAAACAATGAACGAAAAGATAGAAGTCTTTGGAGCCAGAGTACATAATCTGAAGAATATAGATATAACCATCCCACGCAACTCACTTACAGTATTTACTGGACTATCTGGTTCAGGAAAGAGTTCGCTTGCTTTCGATACTATTTTCGCTGAAGGTCAGCGTCGATACATTGAGACTTTCTCTGCATACGCACGCAACTTCCTCGGAAATATGGAGCGTCCTGATGTAGATAAGATTACAGGACTCTCTCCCGTCATCTCCATTGAACAAAAAACGACCAATAAGAATCCACGTTCTACCGTCGGAACAACTACTGAGATATACGATTATCTCCGACTTCTCTTTGCTCGTGCAGGCGAGGCATACTCTTATATGAGTGGTGAAAAGATGGTAAAATATACAGAGGAGAAAGTAGTGGATATGATTATGTCTGACTATCAAGACCGTAAAATATACATCCTCTCTCCACTCGTCCGCAATCGTAAAGGTCACTACCGTGAACTCTTTGAGCAGATGCGTCGCAAAGGTTATCTCTACATACGCATAGATGGAGAGATAGAGGAGCTTACTCGTGGAATGAAAGTAGACCGTTACAAGAACCATAACATTGAAGTCGTTATTGACAAGATGAAGCTTGGTGGTACGGAGAATAACACACTACGTGAACGTTTAGCCAAGACGATTACGACTGCTATGAAGCAAGGAGAAGGTTTGATTATGATTCTTGATAACGAACGCAATGAAGCTAAATACTTCTCAAAACGACTTATGGACCCTGTCACAGGCATAGCCTACAAAGACCCTGCACCAAACATTTTTTCATTCAATTCACCCGAAGGTGCCTGCCCTCAGTGTAAAGGCTTGGGTGTCATAGATGAGATTGACTTAAAGAAAGTGATTCCAGATGACGAACAAGACATTCATAGCGGTGCAATTATCCCTTTAGGAAAATACAAGAACCAGATGATTTTCTGGCAGATAGATGCTTTATTGAAGAAGTATGATTGTAGTCTTAAAACACCCATCAAGGATATACCAAAGGAGGCAATGGATGAGGTTCTGTACGGTTCGCTGGAGAAGTTGAAGATAGCCAAAGAACTTGTACATACCACCTCCGACTACTTTGTATCCTTTGATGGTATCATTAAGTATCTCCGTACTGTTATGGAGAACGACGACTCCTCAGCAGGAAAGAAGTGGGCAGACCAGTTCATTGCCGAAACTCAATGCCCAGAATGTCATGGGCACCGCCTGAATCGTGAGGCTTTATCCTATAAAATATGGGACAAGAATATTGCTGACCTTGCGGAAATGGACATTACCGAGTTGAAAGACTGGATTGACCATGTTGAAGAACACTTGAGCGAGAAGCAACGTACAATTGCCGTTGAAATTATAAAAGAGATTCGTAAGCGTATAAACTTCCTACTCGATGTGGGACTTGATTATCTCGCCTTGAACCGTCAGAGTGCAACTCTCTCTGGTGGAGAGAGCCAGCGTATCCGCCTTGCAACACAGATTGGTTCACAACTTGTCAACGTACTTTACATCCTCGATGAGCCATCTATTGGTCTGCATCAGCGGGATAACGAACGACTCATTAACTCGCTCAAGGAACTACGCAATATGGGTAATACGGTCATTGTTGTTGAGCACGACGAAGACATGATGCGAGCAGCAGACTGGATTGTAGACATTGGACCAAAAGCTGGTCGCAAAGGTGGTGAGGTTGTATTCCAAGGTAAGCCTGAAGATATGCTCAAGACACACACACTCACCGCACAGTATCTAAACGGTGAACGTGCTATCGAAATCCCAAAGGAACGACGAGAGGGCAACGGAAAGACCATTCAACTCACTGGTTGTAAAGGTAATAACCTAAAAGATGTGGACGTAACTTTCCCACTTGGCAGTCTCACTGTCGTTACGGGTGTATCTGGTTCTGGAAAGAGTACGCTTATCAACGAGACTTTACAGCCTATTCTTTCACAACATTTTTACCGTTCTCTGAAGCGTCCAATGCCTTACAGAAAGATTGAAGGCATTGATAACATTGATAAGGTGGTGAACGTTGACCAAAGTCCTATTGGTCGTACTCCTCGCAGTAACCCAGCTACATACACGGGTGTATTCTCTGATATTCGCCAACTATTTGTCAATCTTCCTGAAGCAAAGATTCGTGGTTACAAGCCGGGACGATTCTCTTTCAACGTGAAAGGAGGACGATGTGAGACTTGTGGCGGTAATGGATACAAAACTATTGAAATGAATTTCCTGCCTGATGTGATGGTACCTTGTGAGGTCTGCCACGGCAAACGCTATAACCGCGAAACCCTTGAAGTACGCTTTAAAGGAAAATCAATTGCAGATGTATTGGATATGACAGTCAATATGGCTGTAGAGTTCTTTGAGAACGTACCACAGATTCTGCCGAAGATAAAGGCATTACAAGATGTTGGCTTAGGATATATCAAACTTGGACAAAGTTCCACTACCCTCTCTGGTGGTGAGAGTCAGCGTGTCAAGTTAGCAACCGAACTCGCAAAGCGTGACACAGGTAAGACACTTTACATTCTTGACGAGCCTACGACAGGTCTTCACTTTGAAGATATTCGTATCTTGATGGACGTCTTACAGAAGCTTGTTGACCGTGGCAACACAGTAGTCATCATCGAGCATAATCTCGATGTCATCAAACTTGCAGACTACATCATTGACATGGGACCAGAAGGTGGTCGTGGTGGCGGTCGTATGTTAGGCTGTGGAACACCAGAGATTGTGGCAAAGAATAAGGAAAGCTATACTTCCCGCTTCCTTGCAAAAGCACTAAAATAAGATATACCCTATTGGCAAGAGAGAAAGAGTTTTCAATTCTTTTCTTTGGATAATTGATAATTTAGTCCTAAATTTGCCAAAGCACAGTAGTAAAGGACAGCCATACAAAAGCACAGATTGTCCTCTTTACTTTACGATACATTTGGATTTTAAAACATTGTCTATATCACCTAAAATTATGGATAAAAAAGAATACTTACGTTCATGGGCTGAAACCTATAAGAACGACCTTACAAACAACATTATGCCTTTCTGGTTGAACCATGGTTGGGACAAAGAGAATGGCGGTATTTACACCTGTCTAAATCGTGATGGTTCATTGATGGACACAACCAAATCGGTGTGGTTTCAAGGACGATGGGCATTCATCTGTGCTTTTGCATACAACAATGTAGAAAAGAATCAAGAATGGCTTGAAGCCTCTAAGTCTGCTATCGACTTCATTGAGAACCATTGCTTTGACGAGGACGGACACATGTACTTTGAGGTAACAGCAGAGGGTAAACCACTGCGTAAGCGTCGCTATGTCTTCTCAGAGACTTTCGCTGCAATCGCTTTTGCAGAATACTCTTTGGCTACTGGTGACAAACACTATGCGGAAAGAGCATTACAAGTATTCCATGATGCACAACGTTTCCTCTCTACTCCAGGTTTCCTTCCTGCCAAGTATGAAGCGGGTGTCGAGATGCAAAGTCATTCTATCATTATGATTCTCATCAACGTTGGCTCACGTCTTCGTGCGGTAATTGACGACCCAACATTGACTCAGCAGATTGACGAGTCTATCTCATTGCTCCGTCGCTACTTCATGCACCCTGAGTTCAAGGCACTGCTTGAAACAGTTGGTCCTAAGGGAGAATTCATTGACACCAATGCTGCACGCACCATCAATCCTGGTCATTGCATTGAAACGGCATGGTTTATCATGGAGGAGGCTAAGTTACGCAACTGGGACAAAGACTTACTTGACACTGCCCTCACCATCTTCGATTGGTCATGGGACTGGGGATGGGATAAGCAATATGGCGGTATCATCAACTTCCGAGACTGCCGAAATCTCCCACCACAGGACTATTCACAGGATATGAAGTTCTGGTGGCCACAGTGTGAGACAATCATTGCTTCACTCTATGCCTACCTTGGAACAGGAGACGAAGAATATCTCTATCGCCACCAACGTATCAGCGAGTGGACATACGCCCACTTCCCTGACCAAGACTTCCCAGAGTGGTACGGCTACCTGCATCGTGACGGAACCGTTGCACAGCCTGCAAAGGGTAACATTTTCAAAGGACCTTTCCACGTTCCACGTATGATGATTAAAGGCTATATGCTCTGTCAAGAGATATTGAAGACTATGGAATAGTATAAGATACTAAAGAATACAACAGAAACTCCCATAACTTTACCAACGATGGTACGTTATGGGAGTTTTATGATACCTTTAAAGCATAAACTTATATGAAAACAAAACAATAATTAAACAAGAACACTGTAAGCATCCAAAATTCGCCGTCTTGTCACTTCACAAAAAAACCTTATATGACTGGCTTCATATAAGGGTTCTATGCTATTTATAGTTTATGGGTAGCAGTTTAATCAATTCCTCATCCTCCATGTCCAGCAAGGGTTTTGCTAATACCTGCCTTAACCACACATTAGGTTCTATCTTTGCTTCCCTACAACATGCCATGAACGTATAGAAGATGGCATTGTTTTCGGCTCCTTCGTTGTTGCCACAGAACAGATAGTTTTTCCTTCCCAATGTAATGGGTCTGATGGCTTGCTCCATAAGATTGTTGTCTATATTGAAACGCCCATCTTGTACGTATCGGCTGATGCGTATCCATACGGCGAAAGCATAACGCAGAGCTTTCTCCATAGCTTCGCCAGGGAGATACTCCTTGTGTACCTCCTTCATATATGCTTCAAGAGCCTTTAATATAGGATATGCTTTGGATTTTCTTTCAGCCTGAATCTCTTCGTAGCTGGCGTTACTGTGTTTTAAGTTTGCTTCTAACTCGTAGAGTACAGCGATCATCTTAACGATATGGGCGGCATTCTTATCATTTGTCGATAAATGCTCGAACTTTCGCCGGACATGTGCCATACATCCCAAGAGCTCTATGCCTTGAACGTTTTCAAATCTGCTGTAAGCTTCATACCCATCGGATTGTATAGCACCATGATAGCCTTTGAAGAGTTCGTCGGGTACGGCTCCCGATCGTGAACCTTCCTTCCAATGAAAGAAGACCCCTCGGCAGTGCAGCGCATCTCTTACTCCCCACAGATAACCCTTGCGAGTCTTACCCTTACGGTCGGCAACTTGTACGCTTGTCTCATCAACTTGCAAGTAGGGACTCTGTAAAATCAACTTTGCTTGGAGTTTATATAGAGGATATAAAGCGTTAGCTGTGCTGTGAACCCAGCTGTTTATGGTAGAGGTTGGGATGTTGATGCCATACTCTTTCCATCTGGTGCTTTGTCTATACTCTGGCAAATGATAGACAAACTTTCCTGTGATAATCTCAGCCAGCAGAGAGGCATCGGCAAAACAATCCACAGCTTGCTTCTGTAAAGGAGCTTCCAGTATGTCAATCTTTGCATCCGTGGGTTTTGCATCTTTCAAACGGCAGACGATGCGGTCTTCAACCTTAACATAAAAGCTTGAGGGACGTAAGCACAAGTGTTCTGTCTTATCGTGACCGATGATAACCATACGGTTTTCATCATAACCGTCTGGATAAATCTCAGTAACCACACGCTCTATATCATTAGGAACATAAGAGGCATATGGCTTGCCTTTTCTCGTAGAACGAGCGTTACAGCTTGCTTCCCTGCGCTGCTTAGCTTGCTTCTCTACTTCCTTGATGATAGTTGGTATTTCCCCCGAAAGTTGTTTACCTTCTTTTGCCCAATCTTTATCAAAGAACGAACCTGCCCAGCCGTTGGGACTCTCAGGTAAACGCTTTTCGCTACGTCTACCGAATACCATACGCTCAAGTTCAAGAATACGTTGAGATTTTCTTGCTAACTCTGCATCCTTTTGCTTAAGTTCTGCATCCTTTTGCTTAATCTCAACATCCTTAACCTTGATCTCTGCGTCCTTTTGCTTAAGTTCAACATTCTTGCTCTTAAGTTCTACATCCTTACTTTTAAGCTCCATGTCTTTCTGCTCAAGGAGATTTATAAAATCTTCTCGAGTTAAAAAATGATAGTTAGACGCAGTCTTATTGTTGGATGTATTCATCAGAAAACCAGTTATTTATATGATACAAAGGTACGAAAAATATCTGGATTTTGCAAGAAATTTCTAAGGTTTATTGTAACGTTTCCTTCGATAACAATGAGGATTTATACCTTCTATATAAAGGACCAATTCATCCCATCGAAGTTCATAAAATCCCTTGGTTTGCTGCATGATTTTACCACTTAAACAACCCTGTGCCATCTGCTTGTGGTATACGACAAAACCACATCGTTCCCAATGAAGCAGCTTGATACGATTGCGAGAACGATTATAGAACACATAAACACAACCATCAGATGGGTTAAAATCATTACCACGGACGAATTGACATAATCGAAGCATCCCCTGGCGCATATCCACAGGAGAACAACAAACCCGATAAACATTTGTTTCATTCAGTGCAAACATCTTTTTTGTGCAAAGGTAGCAACAATGCTGCATCCACAAAAGACGGCTAATTTTGGATGCTTACAGAACACTGACACTTCCTTATTAATGGTATTATCTTTAAGTCGCACGCTGACTTTATATGAATTTACTTTACATTATTTCTTAAAATAAACTCCTTAAAAGGGCGAAAAAAGACATTCACAAGCTCATTCATAAATCCCTTACTATAAGTAAGTTACAAACCAGTGCAAGAAAAGGTGCTTAGTTAGCCTTTAAAAGGGCGTTAGTAAGCCCTCAAAAGGGCATGTTTTGAAAGGCAATTAAGCCTTAATTCAAACGCTATTAAGCATAGATTAAAAAGAAGGATGTGAAAAAATAGGACAAAAGTTTGCCTTCCGCGCATATTCTTCGATTAACAGAAAGAGTAGAAAACAACATATCGGAAAACAGAAAAAGAGACCATCTTAAAAATGTAGAGATACACAATTTGCGCACCTGTCAGTTACAATGGACATGGAAAGACAAATATGCTTTCCACCCAAAGTGCTGACTACATTTTTAAGATAGCCTCTTTCTATGTTCTTAAAACCAATTAAACCTTATTATATATAGGCACATTGGCGTATGAGGTTATTCCTCTGCTGGCTTCATGTTAGTGTAAACATTCTGCACGTCATCGAAATCTTCTAAACGCTCAACCATCTTATCGATCGTCTCACGCTCTTCAGGTGTAACGTCCTTCAAATCGTTAGGAATACGAGTGAACTCTGCAGAAGTAATCTCGAAACCATTGTCTTCTAAGTGTTTCTGAATCTCACCAAAGCTTGTTGGCTCACCATAGATAGTGATTTCGTTCTCTTCCTCATCCTCATCGAACTCATCATCAACCCCATAGTCAATCAAGTCGAGAATCAACTCTTCCATATCTAAACCCTCTTTCTTCTTAAAAGTGAAGACAGCCTTTTGATCAAAAAGGAAGCTAAGAGAACCCTGTGTACCAAGGTTACCATTAAACTTATTGAAGATTGAACGAACATCACCTACTGTACGTGTAGTATTATCTGTCAATGTATCAACAAATATAGCAACTCCATGAGGTCCATAACCTTCGTATGTCACCTCCTTATAGTCGCTGGTATCCTTACCCATGGCGTTCTTAATAGCACGCTGGATATTATCCTTCGGCATATTCTCACGCTTACATGTTGCAATAATTGCACGAAGGCGTGGGTTGTTCTCTGGCTCAGGACCACCTGCCTTAACAGCAATAGCGATTTCTTTACCTAACTTTGTGAACGTACGGGCCATGTGACCCCATCTCTTGAGCTTAGTTGCTTTGCGATATTCAAATGCTCTACCCATTGGATTTGTTTGTTAACGGAGTTCTGCTCCGAGTTTATTTGTTAAATTCTTAATTAATTTCTGCATGATGGCATCAATAGCCTTATCGTTGAGTGTCTTCGTCTCATCCTGAAGAATGAAGTTGACAGCATAACTCTTCTTGCCCTCTGGAAGGTTCTTACCTTGGTAAACATCGAAGAGTTCAACACGCTTCAAGAGCTTCTTGTCTGCCTGACGTGCAATCTCCTCAATCTGTGCAAACTCAACATTATTGTCAACCAACAATGCAAGGTCACGGCTTACAGCAGGATACTTAGATATCTCTTGGAACTGAAGTTTATTCTTACGAATAGCCTTCATCAGTCCAGCCCAATCCAACTCTGCATAGTAAACCTTCTGATCGATATCGAAACTCTTCAAGAGTTTATGACTAAGAATACCCATCTCAACGAGTACCTTACCTGCACGTGTCTTCAGTGTGATTGCTTTGTCAAAAACATTATTGTCAGACTTCTCGCTAACGAGTAAGCCCTGTGCGATACCGATTCGACGCAGAATATTCTCAACGTATGCCTTCAGTTCATAGAAAGAAGATTCCTGATCAGGGTGCGCCCATGAACCTTGTATGCGCTTACCTGTCACCCACAAAGCCATGTGGTAATCCTGTGTATAAGCCTTGATAGGACTTTCCTCTGTCCACTTCTCCTTATTGTACTTATAGACATTACCAACCTCAAAGAAGCGGAGATTCTGTGCCTTGCGGTTCACATTGCGTACAATACTCTCCAAACCACCGAAGAGAAGGGTCTGACGCATCACACCTAAGTCGGCTGAAAGAGGATTCATCACCTTCACAGTCTCCTCCCAAGGATAAGCATTGAGGTCTGTCTCCTCATAGTAAGAGCTCTTGGTAAGTGAGTTGTTCATAATCTCAGAGAAGCCAGCACCAACCAACTGTTCACCAATGATATTCTCACGATGATAGTTCTTGTCAGCCTCTTCTGCAATTGTCAATGAAGACTTCAACTCTGTAGGAATCTCTACATTATTATATCCGTAGATACGGAGGACATCTTCTACAACGTCACAAGGTCGCTGTACGTCAACACGATAAGGAGGAACGAGGAGGTTGAGACCCTCTGCATCTTCCTTTTCAACCTTCATTTCAAGGCTTTCAACAATGCGCTTAATCGTTTCATGACCAAGTTTCTTACCAATAAGACGATCGCAATACTCATAGTTCAAACGAACTGGGAAGCCCTCCATCTTAGTTGGATACTCGTCACGAATCTCCATACTTACCTTTCCACCTGCAAGTTCCTTACAAAGGATTGCAGCCTGCTTGAGTGCATAGATAACGCCATTCGGGTCGATACCACGCTCAAAACGAAAACTGGCATCTGTAGAAAGACCATGACGACGAGCGCTCTTACGAATCCATGTCGGGTGGAAATAAGCACTCTCCAAAACTATGTTTTTGGTCGTCTCATAAGTTCCACTACCCTTTCCACCGAAGACACCAGCGATACACATAGGGTCTTCCTCATTGCAGATAGCAAGATCGTGTTCGCCAAGGGTATGCTCATCGCCATCCAAAGTAACGAAATTCTTACCTTCGTTCTTGTCCTTAACAATAATATGATTGCCCTTAACCATATCTGCATCAAAGCAGTGCATAGGTTGTCCGTAAGCCATCATGATATAGTTAGTAATGTCGACGATGTTATTGATTGGGCGTAGACCGATAATATTCAGTTTATCCTTCAACCACTGTGGACTTTCCTTTACCTCACAATCCGTCATACTCAAACAAGCATAACGACGGCAAGCATCAGTATTCTCGATCGTCACATCAATAGGAAGGTCATGATTATCAACCTTAAAAGCATCACAAGAAGGGCGATGCAATGAGGTTTCATAACCATTCTGTATCAACCATGCATAGAGGTCGCGCGCCACACCATAATGACTTAACGCATCAGCACGGTTTGCCGTAATGTCTATTTCAATCAACCAGTCACTATCCAACTGGTAATACTCTGATGCTGGCTGACCTACTGGTGCATTGTCTGGTAACACGATAATACCATCGTGCGCTGTGCCGACACCAATCTCATCCTCGGCACAAATCATTCCAAAACTCTCTACACCACGCAGCTTACTTCTCTTAATCGTAAACTCATTGTCACCATCATAGAGTACACAACCTAAGTCAGCTACGATAACCTTCTGTCCTGCTGCAACATTCGGTGCACCACATACGATCTGCTGTGGTTCGCCCTTGCCAAGGTCAACGGTTGTTACGTGAAGATGATCAGAGTTTGGATGTGCCTCGCAAGTGAGTACCTTACCGACATACAATCCCTTCAGTCCACCTCGTATCGTTTCAACTTCTTCCAATGCGCCAACCTCCAAACCAATAGAGGTGAGTGCAACAGCAATCTCTTCTGGAGTTAGACTGAAGTCAACGTATTCCTTTAGCCACTTATATGAAATATTCATTATATTGTTATATTGTTTGTTCTGAAAATACGTGCAAATTTACTAAAAAACTCAGACATAGCAAAAGGATAAAAGAAAAAAGCGGTTATGGTAGAAGAAACTCCCTCTTTCTTCCATTATAACAATGAACAACAACAACTTTTGCTTATGAACAATAGACGTAAGTGCCTTTAGCTCAACAAAAGGGATGGCGATTATTCTTTAATAATTGCAGATCTCAAGATAATCTCTTACCTTTGCAGGCATAAAACAAGTTTAGACAAAAAACTAAAGAAACAATATGAGACTTACAGGACGTAGAGAAAGCAATAATGTAGAAGACCGACGTGGCATGGGTACTGGTGCAAAAGCAGGTATTGGAGGCATTGGAGGTATCATTATCATAGCTCTTTTCACCTTTTTAAGCGGTGGCAACTTAGGGGATTTCGTTAACAACGTTGTGCAAACACAGATGCAGGGACAGACTGAAGTACAGACCGATGGGCAACAACACCAATTCACAGAAGAAGAGGAGAAACTTGCTGATTTCTCAAAACAGATTCTTGCTGGTACTGAAGATGTCTGGACAGAGCAGTTTCAGCTTCACGGTATGAAGTATCAATACCCTACCCTCGTTCTCTTTACAGGTGCTGTACAAACTGCTTGTGGCAATGGTTCGGTCGCTATGGGACCTTTCTATTGCTCTGCTGACCAGCGCCTTTACCTTGACTTGAGTTTCTTTAGTGGTATGCGTAAGGACTTAGGAATAGAAGCAAAGGGCGATCTTGACTTTGCCTACGCTTACGTGATTGCGCATGAAGTAGGTCATCATGTAGAATATCTCCGTGGTATTCTTGGTAAATGTCATGCAAAGATGGCACGTGTCAGTCAAGAAAAAGCTAATAAGCTCAGCGTAAAACTTGAACTCCTTGCCGATTACTACGCTGGCTGTTGGGCACATTATGACAACGAGAAATTCCAAAGTATTACTGATGGTGACATTGAGGAAGCGGTTGATTGTGCTGAGAAAATCGGTGACAACTATCTTCAAAAGAAAGCACGTGGCTATGCACAGCCCGAAACCTTCACACACGGAACTTCCGAACAACGTATGTATTGGTTGAAGAAAGGTATAGAAACTGGTGATTGGGACACAACACCCTTTGCCCCAGGAGAGTTAGATTAAAACTTAATCAAAACCTTCCTGTAACTAAAAAGCATTCTTATAGCATAGCAAGTAAGCCTTGCCAGCTATAAACATAATCTGCTTTTAGAAGCAAAACGATTACAAATGACAATTTATCTTCATGATAAAAAAGAATTATTTTCACGAAAATAAATATTTCCTTTCACGTGAATAAATATTTTTTTTCATGGAAATAATTCGCAAGATAGCGATAATTACAGTTTGCCTTTTAGAGGTGTAACGAGAGTGTATTGAGGTAAAAAGAACTATTGATGGCGATTTCTTCTTTTATATAATCTAAAACCACTTTATGTAAAAAAATTCTGATTAGTTTTCTTTTTAGCCGTTTTTTATTTACCTTTGCATGAACAAAACCTAAATAAAATCTTAACAAAGAGTAGCCTACAATACCTATTCCCCATTTAATAGTGTAAATAAGTTGACTACAAACTTGCTTGAAAAAACATAAAAACTTAATAACTATGACCAAAAAGTTAATAGTATTATCTCTAATACTACTGTTGCCTATCACAATATGGGCACAGAGTTCTGTGACATTTGATTTTTCAACGTCTTCATCAGATGATGCTGTACCTCCAATAATAAAAAAGGATGGTATTACTCTGAAGTTTAGTGCTCTCTCAAAAGAATTTTTGTCTGATTATCATAAGCAGGAGAATTCTATTTTCTTGAGACTCAAATATAAAGGATTACTATCAATAGAAAGTAAAGATTACATTATTACATCTATTAAATTTATTACTTATGATCGGAAGCATCTTTTAAAGGTGTATAATGGAGATAAATTATCTATTAAGAAATTCAACAAAACTAATGATAAACTTTATTTACAAGAATGGTCTGAACATACTTCCAGTATATCTTTTGCCGCTTTTGGTGGATATAACGTAGATATAAAATCAATCAAGGTGACATATGTCATTCCTATTGCAATATCATCTGCTGAAAGAGCAACACTTTATTATAGTGATAAGTCATTTATTATTCCTAAGGGCATTGTTGCACGCACCTATAAAATCGAAGGTAATGTACTTTTTCAAAGTAAGGAGTATAAAGAAGGAAATGTACTTCCGAAGGGTACTGCTGTCGTTTTAGAGGCTAAGGAAGGTAATTATTTCTTTGAAGAAACAAATAAGACTGGTGATACTGACCCTGATAATGTTTTGCGTGGTTCTGATAATAAAACGATGACGACAGGAGGAAAGCTGTATTATGTGTTTGGTAAAGGTAGTAATGGTGTCGGTTTCTATTGGAAAGAGCCAGATGGTAAGGTCTTTACAACAGAAGCACACAAAGCCTATCTTGCTTATTCTCCATCAACAACCGCACATGCAAAGAGTTTTCTCGGTTTTGATGTTGCTTTGGGAATAGAAGATTCTTCAGCGATTGAAAAGGTAGCGATTAGTAGTCCTATTTATAATCTTGCTGGGCAGCAAGTGGATAAGGATTATAAGGGAATAGTAATCGTAAACGGAAAGAAGTATCTTAACAGATAAGTCTTCAAGCTGTCATGCATGGTACAATAGTGATTAACTGATTTTTAATAAGTAGACATGAAAACATATATCAAACCTTTAATAAAGAATTATCACGTTTTATCCTCTTTTCATTTGTTGGCTGGCTCACCAGAAAAGGCAGGAAAGGCTTTGACGAATGATCAAGGATTAGTACATAATCAGCCAGAGCCAGATATAAAACAATTATCGAAAGGAGACTTGTTCTCTGATTATAATATTACAGACTCTATGACGGAATGGAGTGATTAACAATACTTTACTATAACTTAAACAATTACGATGATGAAAAAACAAGTAACATGGTTTGGGCTTTTGTGCTGCTTACTTTTGTTTGCAGCCTGTGAAAAGCCTGTATTAGAAAGCAATGAAAGTGGTAAAAAGCCTAATGGCACAAAGGAAAAACTTACCAGAGTTGTACGTATCCATCCTAAGGAGCTACGCGTTGAAACGATAGAAGAGGCAATGCAGGCAAAACGACAGCCTATGAGTAGGGCGAATAGTGAAGAAAAGAAGAAAAATAAGTTGTATGCTGTCAATGTCTACGAGAAGAAACCTAATGATGAGAGTTATTCTCTGTATGCTTATGGTTTGTTCACGAATCTTTCAAAGATTGCATTAAAGATGAACGTGGAGAACCTTTATAAAGTAGAGTGTTTGACAGTTGAGGAGGGAGACGATAGGCTTGGAACTAAGGATGGAGAGTATTTGGCTCCTTTCTTGCATGGAGCGAATAAAGGGACAAAGGCTGCAAATACTTTTGTTTTCTCAAAAGATGAAAACATGAATAACTTAACGAATAGTGAAACGATCATAGCTAATGGACAAGGCATTGCAAATCCACGTCTTGTCAAGCTCTATGGTACTATCAATGATTTCAGTCCTAAAATAACAAAAGATCTAACCATTGATATGCGAAAGGCTGTGTTTGGATTGCGTTTCAAGGTAACACCGCCTGATGAAGGTAAATTAGTTATTACATATTTGGGGTGGCGTATAACTGTGATGGATAACAGTGCTGCGTATGATAATAGTGCGACATATTCTTTCTACGATATTGTAAATGCAAGTCAAGAAGGTTATCAAGCAACAGTTGACGTAAAGATTACATGGACAAAAGTGACGGAACCATAGAGCAGGAAACCAAGCAGTTAACTGTCAAGCGGAATGTTATGACTGTTATAGATATTAGTGTGGAAGGACAAAAGCCACAAGGGTTTATCTTCAACGAAGAAACAGGTGACATGAAAACTGAGAATGTTAAGTGGAAACTGGTATTATAGTCTTTAATTTCAATCGAGTAGGAGGTAAATGTTACTCATAAGAGGCATTTACCTCCTACTTTTACATTTACCGACCTCCCACACCACCGTACATACCGTTCAGCATACGGTGGTTTCGGGTTTTCTCATCTCACGATGTGTGGCAAGTTGTTTTCAGCTATCCCTTTGAGTACGACCACTTCTATTCTATTGTCGGATTCCGTCCTATCGTACGAATAGAGAGTTCCTTTCGGACATCTGGTTACAAACAAAATCGCAGGGTAGCAATCATTTACTATTGCACTGCCCGATTCAGTCCTTCCCCATAGGCACACGTGCCTTAGGTACTATGGCATCTTCTGACTTATCACGACAAGTTTTGCTCCATGAGTTACGTAAAAGAAATAAATCGTCATGTCCGTGAGACCTCCTCGGATAAGGGCATTGTCTTTCCATCTTATACCTACTTCATTTTTCGCTTCGCTCAAGGAAACTCCACCAACCGTTCCGAATAGCTATGGGACTTTGATTTGTTTGGCAATCTCAGCCACGGTTATATGCCTTATATGAAATTTCTGTCCGTTAGGTCAGATGTTTGCCGCCAGCTTCCTTCAGATTTCACCTCACGATGAGCACCCTCTGGCTATGTAATTCCTGCTATTAGGGCTTACTCGGGACTTACACCCGTTAGACAATGCTCATGCCGAGCGTACTAAACAGAAAGGGAGCATACATAGCGTACGCCCTTTTCTTTTTGATATATAATGCTTTACTAATGTCTCTTTAGATGTTAGCGATACTCATGATGTTTGCAAACACTCCGGCTGCCGTTACCGATGCACCGGCACCATAGCCCTGTATCTGCATAGGATACTCCTTATAACGATCAGTGGTCAGTAGGACTATGTTGTTAGAACCTTCAAGATTATAGAAAGGATGGGTAGAAGCCACTTCCTTTAGTGCAACATTCGTCTTGCCACGTTCCATTGTAGCAACGAAACGCCAGCGTTTACCCTCTTGTGCAAGCTTCTGACGACGCTCTTCAAAGTTGGCATCAAGTTCAGGAAGACGTTTCCAGAAGTCTTCTACTGTGCCTTGGAAATAATCGTCTGGGACAAAGAGATGCTTTTCAACATCCTCTTGTTCCACCTTGTATCCAGCCTCACGTGTGAGGATAACCAGCTTACGAACAACATCCGTTCCACTAAGGTCAATACGTGGATCTGGCTCACTATAGCCCTGCTCTTTAGCACGTTTAACAGTTTCAGAGAAGGGAACATCAGCTCCAATCTCATTAAAGATGAAGTTAAGCGTACCTGATAATACGGCTTCAATCTTTAGTATTTTGTCACCTGAATTACGTAAGTCGTTGATAGTACCAATGATAGGCAAACCTGCGCCCACGTTTGTTTCAAAGCGGAATTTGACACCACGCTGGATAGCAGTCTGCTTCAAGTGATAGTAATTCTCGTATGCACTTGATGCTGCTATCTTATTGGCTGCAATCACAGAGATGTTATTCTCCAACAAAGACTGGTAAAGTGCTGCCACCTCTTTAGAAGCAGTACAATCCACAAATACCGAGTTAAAGATATTCATCTTGAGGATAACATCACGCAAGTGCTCTGGACTTGAAGGCTCACTCTCTTTGAGTTCCTCAAGATAATTATTGAGGTCCAAACCGTCACGATTGAAGATAGCATTTTTAGATGAGGCAATACCCACCACATTCAACTTCAAGTTAGAATTTTGCTTTAGCTCTTCATACTGGCTCTTAATTTGTTCTATGAGCTTTCCTCCTACCGTACCAACACCACAAATAAGAGATTAAGCACCTTGTATTCTGACAAGAAGAAAGAGTCGTGAAGTACATTTAACGACTTTCTTAAATCCGAACCCTTAACGACGAATGAGATATTCATCTCTGACGCACCCTGCGCAATAGCTGTAATACTAATACCAGAACGACCAAGTGTCTCGAAAAGCTTGCCACTGATACCAGGTGTTCGTTTCATATTTTCGCCAACGATAGCCACTGTTGCAAGTCCACTTTCAGCGTGCATTGGGAACATACGACCATCTTCTATCTCAAGGCGGAATTCTTCATTGAGCACCTTCACTGCATTATCAGCATCTTCATCCTTCACACCGATAGAAGTATTGTTCTCTGAAGCAGCCTGTGACACGAGGAAGACACTGATACCATTGTTAGCAAGAGAGCTAAAGATACGTCGGTTGACACCAACAACACCCACCATAGAAAGACCCGTCACGGTTATAACCGTTGTGCCTTTAATAGATGAAATACCCTTAATAGGCTTTTGGTTGTTTTCAATGTGCGACTTGATGATCGTACCTTTCCCATCAGGATTAAACGTATTTTAACCTTAATAGGTATATTCTTTACGCAGACTGGGTATATCGTTGGAGGATAGATTACCTTTGCACCAAAGTTACAAAGCTCCATAGCCTCGGTATAAGAAAGCTCGTTGATAGTATAAGCACCTTTGATAACACGAGGGTCAGCGGTCATAAAGCCATCAACATCCGTCCATATCTCTAACACTTCAGCATTAAGCATTGCAGCAAGGATTGAAGCAGTGTAGTCACTTCCACCACGTCCGAGATTGGTTATGTCGCCTGAGTCACGGTCTTGTGCTATGAAACCAGGTATTAAAGAGATGCGAGGAAGGTCAGAGAAAGTGTCTAATACAAGTTTGTTAGTCAGTTCTGAATCAAGACTTCTTTTGCCGTGTTTCTCCTCAGTCTTAATAAACTCACGTGCATCAAACCACTTAGCTCCACGGATAAGGGTTGCAACGATTCTTGAACTAAGGCGTTCACCATAGCTCACAATAGTGTCCTCTGTCTTATGACTGAGGTCATGAATTAAGAATACACCGTAATAAATAGACTGGAGTTGCTCGAAGAGACTATCCACTTTGCAGAATAGTATCTCACGGTCATGTGGGTCGGTAATTATTGCATCTATCATCTTGTGATGTCGTGCAACAATTGAATCAAACTCTGTTCTCCAACTATCATCACCGTTCAAGGCGAGTTTAGAGGTAGCAATAAGCTGATCGGTTATACCACCTAAGGCACTAACAACCACAATGACGGGTTGATGTTTTGCCTCCTTTTCTACAATCTTTTGCAGACTTAAAATACTCGAAACAGAACCTACGGATGTTCCACCAAACTTTAATACTTTCATTCCTGATGTTTAATTTGTTATTATTCGGCATCCCCGTTACAATGGGGGAAGTGCAAAACTTGGTCACAAAAATAACAAGAAATATTGCAATAGCCAACGATTTTCTCGATATATTTGAGTAAATTTGTGGCAAAAAGAAGAAGTTATACGATATATGACAGAGGAATATCAGTTACGTGTTTTGCCCCAAGTTGGCTATAATGAAGACAACATAAAAGCATACCTTGCTAAGGAAAAGGGACTGGATGAGCGTACAATTTATCGTGTTCGGGTATTGAAACGTTCTATTGATGCACGTCATCGCGACATATATGTTAATTTGAAAGTTCGTGTTTATATAAACGAATTTCCACAAGATGACCCTTATGTTAAGACTGAATACCAAGACGTAAGTAGTCGTCCTTCGGTCATTGTTGTGGGTGCTGGTCCTGCTGGTCTGTTCTCTGCTTTGAAACTTATAGAATTAGGATTACGTCCAATAGTCCTTGAACGTGGAAAGAATGTACGTGATAGAAAGCTCGATATTGCTTTGATCACCAAGACGCAAGAGATTGACCCTGAGTCGAATTACTGCTTTGGCGAAGGTGGTGCTGGAGCTTATTCGGATGGAAAACTTTATACACGAAGTAAGAAACGTGGACCTGTAGATAAGATTCTAAACGTCTTTTGTCAGCATGGTGCATCGCCTTCTATCCTCGCAGATGCCCATCCGCATATTGGAACAGACAAACTTCCACGTGTGATAGAAAATATGCGTAATACGATACTTGACTGTGGAGGTGAGGTTCATTTCCAAACCAAGATGACCTCATTAATCATCGATCGTGATAAAGTTGTTGGTGTTGAAGCTGTTGATAATCGTGGAGCAATCACTATGAAGCGAGCTTTTCATGGTCCTGTTATTCTTGCAACAGGTCATTCGGCACGTGATGTCTATCGCTATCTTGCAGAAGCAGGTATTGAGATGGAAGCAAAGGGAATTGCTGTTGGTGTACGATTAGAGCATCCTTCTCATCTCATAGACCAAATACAATATCATAATAAGAACGGAAAAGGAAAGTATCTTCCAACAGCAGAGTACTCTTTCGTGACACAAGTACAGGGACGTGGCGTTTACTCTTTCTGTATGTGTCCAGGTGGTTTTGTGATTCCTTCGGCTACTGGTCCAGAACAGACTGTTACCAATGGTATGAGTCCTGCCAATCGTGGAACGCAATGGTCGAACTCAGGTATGGTTGTTCAGCTGAATCCAGAAGATGTTAAAGGTGATGATGTTCTACGTATCTTGCGTTATCAGGAACAGTTAGAACGAGACACATGGCAGCAGGGAAATCGCAAGCAGACAGCTCCTGCGCAGCGAATGGCAGACTTCGTAAATAATCGTCTGTCGTATGATTTGCCTAAGTCAAGCTATGCACCAGGATTAATTTCCAGTCCGCTTCATTTCTGGATGCCATCCTTTGTTACGAAACGACTCCAAGAAGCTTTCAAAACCTTTGGCAAACAGGCTCATGGATTCCTTACTAATGAAGCCGTAATGATAGCCTCAGAGACTCGTACCAGTTCTCCTATTCGTATTCTGCGTGACCGAGAACGACTCATGCATATCCGCCTTGAAGGGCTATTTCCTTGTGCGGAAGGTGCTGGTTATGCAGGTGGAATCGTCAGTGCAGGCATTGATGGAGAACGATGTGCAGAAATGGTTTCGGCTTATCTCCAACAGCTATAAGCTTATCTTTTAATAGTAAGAAAGTGATTAGGCTTTACTTATAGTTTACTTGAGAAGGTATTAGAAGACTTGAAGTATCATCCTCTACTCCTATAGAATATCTTTATCGAATTATTTTCACGAAAAGAAAAGTTTATTTACGTGAGAAAAAAATATTTCTTTACATGAAGAAAAGTGTTTTTCTTCATGTAAAGAAATTAGATTTATTGACATCTTACTAAGAATCAATCTTTTGAGACAACTGCCTTGAAGCTCATATCAAGTCCCTTAACACTATGTGTTAGGGCACCAAAAGAGATGAAATCGACTCCAGCTTTTGCGTAAGGAATCATCGTTTCAAAAGTAATTCCACCGCTTGATTCCGTCTCACAGCGACCAGCTACAATATTGACAGCTTTACATGTGTCCTCTGGTGTGAAGTTATCAAACATAATACGGTCACAGCCTTCATTCAGAGCTTCTTCCAACTCCTTAAAGTTTCTTACCTCACATTCAATCTTAAGGTCATCTTTACCATGTTCCTTGCAATATTGCTTTGCACGTGAAATTGCATTATGCACACCACCACAGAAGTCAACGTGATTGTCTTTTAAGAGAATCATATCGAAGAGACCAATGCGATGATTCATTCCGCCGCCTATCTTCACAGCTTCCTTTTCCAACATTCTCATTCCTGGTGTTGTCTTACGTGTGTCTAAAACGCGTGTCTTCGTACCAGCATCAACAAGTGCCTGTTGGTACTTGTGCGTCATGGTAGCAATACCACTCATACGTTGTAGGATATTAAGCATAAGACGCTCTGTCTGTAACAAGCTCTGCGTTCTACCCTTCACACTCATGGCAATATCACCAGGTTTCACATGTGTACCATCTTTTATATAGACTTCCACTTGTAGTTCTGGGTCGAAAAGGTGGAACACTCTTTTAGCAACCTCAACTCCTGCCAAGATTCCTTCTTCTTTGATTAACAACCTACTTTCACCCATAGCATCTGCAGGGATACAACAAAGCGTTGTATGATCACCATCTCCTATATCCTCACTGAAAGCGAGTTCGATAAGTTTATCATTAAGTTCTTCTACCGACAACATAATAATATGATTAAATTATAAACCTAAACTTTTTGAGATATCCAACATCTTATGGATTGACTTGACAGCCTTCTTTGCCAACTCAGGTTCCACCTCGATAGCTGGCCATTCATATTTCAAGCAATTATACAGCTTCCTCAATGTGATATATTTCATATACTCACACTCGTTACAAGGGCTATCGCTATCATTAGGAGGGGCAGGAATGAAAGTTTTTTGTGGAGCCAACCGCTGCATTTCAACAAGAATACCACTCTCTGTCACCACAATAAACTCCAGAGCATCACTCGTAACGCTATACTTTAGCAAGGCAGACGTGCTCCCTACCTTATCTGCCAAACTAAGTATGGCTGGTGGACATTCAGGGTGAGCCAGGACTTTAGCAGCCGGATGTTCGTGTTTTAGTTGTTGAATCTTCTCAACAGAGAATCTATCATGAACCTCACAAGCTCCATCCCAAAGCAACATCTTGCGTCCTGTTTGTTCGCTTATATAATGACCTAAGTTCTTATCTGGTCCAAAAATAATAGGGGTGTCTTTTGGTAAAGACTCTACAATTTGCTTTGCGTTACTACTCGTTACTACAACATCAGTTACCGCTTTAGTTGCCGCCGTTGTATTGACATAGCTTATCACCGTATGATCAGGATGAGCCTGTACGAACTTCTCAAACTCATCAGCAGGACAACTCTCAGCCAAAGAACAAGAAGCATTAAGGTCGGGAACAAGAATTGTCTTTTCAGGACATAAGATTTTATTTGTCTCACCCATGAAATGTACGCCACACATAACGATGATATCGGCATCAGTAGAGGCAGCCTTTTGTGCCAAAGCCAAGCTATCTCCAACAAAATCAGCTAATTCTTGGATTACACCTTCTGTATAATAATGAGCCATGATAAGCGCATTCTTTTCCTTACACATTCGGCGTATTTCTGCTTTTACGTCAATCCCTTCTGGAATAGGTTCATCTATATAACCTTGTTCCAGCCACTTTTCGTTTATCATTTTATTTTGTATTATAAATCGAGCGTACAATAACTATTGTACTGTTCGTATCACCTTACTATATTCCTATACTACTTCTTGTCGTATGCATGCTTTGGATAATCTACCGTATAGTGCAAACCTCGACTTTCCTTTCGCTCTATAGCCTGTCTTGTTATGAGATAACCAACATTTATCATATTGCGAAGTTCACAAATATCCTTCGTTGCCGTGACACGCTTAAAAAGGTTCTCTGTTTCCTCATATAGCAAGTCAAGCCTTGCCCAAGCACGTTTCAAGCGCAAATCACTTCGTACAATACCCACATAGTTACTCATGATTTCACCAACTTCTTTAATACTCTGCGTGATTAAGACATGTTCTTCATTGGTCATTGTACCCTCATCATTCCACTCTGGGACATGCGTATTAAAATCATAGTTATCTATCACCTGAAGTGCATGGTCAGCTGCTGACTTAGCGTAAACGACGGCTTCTATCAGCGAATTGCTGGCAAGTCGGTTTCCACCATGTAGACCTGTACACGAACATTCACCCACAGCATAGAGTCTATGAATAGAACTTTCAGCATTCAAATCAACCTTTATTCCTCCACAGATGTAATGTGCACTGGGACAAACGGGGATATAGTCCTTTGTTATATCGACACCAATACTCAAGCATTTCTCATAGATATGCGGGAAGTGGTGTTTTGTTTCTTCAGCATCTTTATGTGTTAAGTCAAGGCAAACATGGTTTAGTCCATGAATCTTCATCTCATGGTCGATAGCTCGAGCAACAATATCACGCGGCGCAAGAGAGAGACGTTCGTCATACTTCTGCATGAACTCCTGCCCATCAGGGAGTCGCAAAATGCCACCATAACCACGCATTGCCTCAGTAATCAGAAATGCAGGGTGGGTCTCGGAAGGATTATAAAGAACCGTAGGATGGAACTGTACAAACTCCATATCCTTTACTGTTCCCTTGGCACGATAGACCATTGCAATGCCATCACCAGTAGCTATGACAGGGTTAGATGTCATTGCATAGACTGCTCCGACACCTCCTGTTGCCATAAGTGTTACCTTACTCAAGAAAGTATCAACCTTTTGGGTATCAGGATTGAGGATATAAGCACCATAACATTCAATGTTTGGAGTTTTACGCGTCACCGTCATTCCTAAATGATGTTGCGTGATAATCTCAACAGCATAGTGATTCTCAAAAATTGTGATATTAGGATTTAACCTCACTGCTTCCATTAATCCACGCTGTATCTCAAATCCTGTGTCATCAGCATGATGGAGAATACGAAAATCACTGTGACCACCTTCACGATGTAAGTCGTATGTACCGTCTTTGTTCTTATCAAAGTTAACGCCCCATTTGACAAGTGTCTTGATTGCTTCTGGCGCATTACAAACAACTTGCTTAACAGCTAAAGGGTCAGAAATATAATCACCAGCGATCATAGTATCGTTGATGTGCTTTTCAAAATTATCTATGGCAAGGTTCGTTACCGCTGCTATTCCTCCTTGCGCCTTAGCCGTATTGGCTTCATCTAAAGAGGTCTTGCAAACAAGGGCAACCCTTCCCTTACCACTATTTGCCACACTCAAGGCATAACTCATTCCTGCTATACCACTACCAATAACCAAGAAATCGAAATTGTATATCATAAGGCCTTTACGTCTGATATCATAAATTAGTAGGTGCAAAAGTAATAAAAATTACCATAACATCAATAAGAAAAGAGTATTTATATTTATACGTGCATGATAAAAGTGTTTCTAATCATATTGAATATTAGTTCTTTTTTATCTGATTTAATGGTAAGCAAGCCTCTCTCTTTCCATTTCTTACTATTGTGCGGATGGTAAACACCAATGGTGCGGATGGTAAACACCAATGGTGCGAAATACTAACACATAGCAAGAAGAACTCTAATTTGTGATATGTCTACTATGTTTTCATCTATATTTTAGGATAGATTCTTATCTCTCAACTTCCTTATTAAACAATAGAAACGCTATTCTTTCCTCTCTTGAAAAGGAAAGAATAGCGTTACTTTTTAGAGGTTCTGTAAATAAAACATTACAGACTATAGTTTTTACTGCTCGTCTGGTACAATGAGTTTATAACCCTTACCGTGAATATTGATAATCTCAACCTGTGGGTCTGGCTTCAAATGCTTACGCAACTTAGTGATATAAACATCCATTGAACGTGCATTGAAGTAGTTATCGTCAATCCAAATGGTCTTCAAAGCATAATCACGCTGAAGAATCTCATTAGAGTGTGCGCAAAGCAAAGCAAGCAATTCATTCTCCTTTGTTGTAAGCTTAGTTGCCTTCTCTGGGTTGTTATCCAAAGTAAGCAACTGCTTCTGTGTATCAAAGGTGAAACGACCAATAGTGTACATTGTTGACTCCTTGGTCTTTTTTCCTCTTACACGACGAAGGATTGCCTCAATACGGAATACGAGTTCTTCCATAGAGAATGGCTTAGTGATATAATCATCAGCACCAATCTTGAAACCTTCCAAGATATCCTCTTTCAACTGCTTTGCAGTAAGGAAGATGATAGGAACTTCTGCATTTGCCTGACGAATCTCTTGTGCAAGGGTGAAACCATCCTTCTTTGGCATCATAACATCAAGCACACAGATATCATACTTGCTCTTCAAGAAAGCTCTGTAACCAACCTCACCATCAGGGCAGAGGTCAGCTTGGAAGCCTTTTGCCTGCAGATATTCACTCAACAGTGTTCCGAGATTCTCATCGTCTTCACACAACAGAATTTTCAATTTATCATCCATAACTTATACGTATTAAATTGTTTATACTCTTAATTATCTTTTATTCTTCATCTTCCTCATCGCGAATAACGGGGAGTTTAATGACGAATTTTGTTCCTTTACCATATTCGCTCAGCACCTTAATCTCTCCTTCATGTAAGTCAACCATCTTCTTTACATATGCCAAGCCTAAACCAAAGCCTTTGACATCGTGAAGATTACCAGTGTGAACACGATAGAACTTATCAAAGATCTTCTTTAAGTTCTCCTTCTTTATTCCTTGACCAGTATCACGAACTGAGAGATAGAGATTCTCATTCGTGTTCCATGTCTTCAGATAAACATCTAATGGTTCGTCTGGTTTTGCATATTTAACGGCGTTATCCAAGAGGTTAAAAATAACATTCTGAAAATGCATTTCATCAACATACATGAGCGAGTCAACCGCTTCAATCTCTGTATATACTTTACCACCAGTATGCTCAACACGCAAACTAAAGGAATGAGCAATCGTCTCAACCATTTCGTTAAGGTCGGTATATTTCTTCTTTAACACAGCCTTCTTGCGATCATACATACTCATCTGGAGTACCTTCTCAACAAGGAAACGCAGACGTTTAGACTCATCATTAATTACACCTCCTAAGTGTTCTATCATCTTTGGGCTCTTTGTCAACGTCTTATCGTTCATCATCTGAGCAGCCAGAGAGATACTTGCGATAGGCGTTTTGAGCTCATGTGTCATGTTATTGATAAAGTCATTCTTTATCTCACTGTAACGTTTCTGTCGGAAGATGGTTACAATCGTGAAGATAAAGGTAACCAACAACACGAAAGTGAAGATGATGGATGGAATCATAAACCGTACACTGGAGAAGATGTAGTTGTTCATCTGTGGAAAATGAACCTTTACAACGCCCATTCTATTTACAGGATCGTTGCGGAACAACACCTGAGAATAAGTATTCTCCTCACCATCACTCACATAATCAGGACATTTATAAACCTCTCTACCATCTTGTGTCGTCACCGTGAAATGATAAGGAATATTGATTCCATTGTTCATCATTTCCGCCTTTAAGTCCTGATCCAACAGCTTAAAGTTAATTCTATTTCGCAACGGCTTATCTGAAGCAGAATAAAGGATATTGTATATCACCTCCTCCAACATTGCCTTCTGATAGACGTAACGATTGCGAACAATCTCCTGCATGTTGCGCTTTGTAGCAGACAGTGTACTACTATCATTGCGCAGAATCATAGCTTTTGGTGTCAAAGATGGCTTTGCTTGAAGCAGTTTTGCCTCAAATGAAGTATATGGCTCCCCCTGTTCGTCTGTGACAGGAGCTTGATGAGCGGAAGTAGATGTATCTTTATCTGTATTCTGCTCTTCGCCTTGTGAGCGTTCTTTCTTATTTATATCATCCTCCAAATAACGAAGAGTCTCATTCAACTCCATATTGCGAGATGCTTGATAGAGGGCACGGTTGACGGATTCGTCAAACTGTTCCTTCTTCATCTCAGCCATTTCTTCAATGTAGTTGAGCTGGAGCAGAAGCAAACCAAGGAACGAGAGTCCCATGATTATGGCTATTGTCCAAATTGTTTTCTTCTTCATTACTCTCTACTTTATATCCATACTGCTCATAGAAGAAATCCACTCACAGCACCATATATTTATTTTTCGACTGCAAAGATAGGATTTCCTTAAATAATTAACATCTAAAAGTTAAGAAATAACATATAATTGTTTTTCATTAACTAAATATTACTTTTTAGATTAATAATTATCAAGTATAGTCTTCAACATGTAACTTTAACCACTCCAAAAGATCTGCAAGAAAGTAAAAGAGCTAATAAAACATTTATTTAGATTCACAAAACAAAAGTAAGTAAGTCTTTCTATAAATCAACAAAATGCATTAGCTGAAAACAAAACGTTTATTTTTTATACAAAAGAATACACCTAAGAAAAATATTATTTTATTATCTTTGTAGACTCATTAAACCTATTGCCTACAAACAAAAATAAATTAATATGCTATCCAGTAAACATCTCTCACATAAGTTAATCTTTCATGTATTACAATATTATAATGAGAATAATAATCAAACTTCTCATATTTTACCGATGTGTTGATGCCCAACACAAGTGGTGATGGTGGTAAACACCAATCGTGTTGAGTGCTTAGTATACTATAAAAATAGATATAAATATAACAAACCTCATGACAATTCAAAGATTACAAACAAGACCTTTCGCATCATACATCATCTTAGTTATAACTCTATTGCTGCTGAACTCATCCTGTCTTATGGCTCAGCAGAACATAATCTTTAATATCCAGCAACAAACAAAGCACCCTATTGATGCTGCAACAATTATCATTTCTGATCAGAAAACAGGAAAAGTAATTGCCAATGGGCTAACCGAGACGGACGGAAAGTTTAATTACACCCTTATTGATGGTAGTTATCAACTATACTGCGGAGCTATCGGATGCCGTGATACTACTATTCTTTTCTCCATTCCAAATAACCATTCCATTTATAACATCTATTTATATCCTGACGGTACAGAGCTGAAAGACGTTATTGTCACAGCCCGCAAACAACGCTCACTCATCAAAATGGAAAGTGGAAAGATACGCATTTCTGTTGCAGAATCCTATCTTGCCAACCTTGGCAACTCTTTAGATGTTCTGCGCCACACCCCAAGTGTAAGGCTTGATAATAAAGGAAATCTATCGCTTTCTGCCCTTGGCAATGCCGCCGTTTACGTGAACGGAAAACGCATACGACTTCAAGGTGAAACGCTTACAGCCTATCTGCGTACTATTCCATCTTCTAACATTGCAAGCATTACTACTTCAACCAACCCTGATGCAAGTTATGATTCAGAAGGGGCAAGCGGTATTATTGACATAAAACTAAAAGACAACAACGAACGAGGGCTTTACATTTCGACCTCTCATGGTACATCTTTTTGGAATCACATACGCCAAAGTTCTGATTTTAGTATGACTTATAACAAACAGACATGGCAGCTGGGCATCAACTATAGTCATAACATTGGACACTATGACATGGAGTATGGTACTGATAGAATGCAAGAAGGAGACCGAAACTTTTCAGAGACCGATGATACTGACAAGCGAAACACTTACGCAGGAGGACTGGCTTTTGTATTCCAACCTAACAAGAAACACAAACTTATGCTGAACACATCAGTTGATGCCTTAACAGGTCCCGGAGTGACAGCAACAACTACATGGATATATAAAGGTAGAGACACGCTTCATGAAATACTTAAAGCAAGGAATGATTATACCAAACAAGAGAACACAAAATATACGACAGGCATAGGCTATCAGTTTAATATTACAGAACAACAGACCATCACTGCAAATGCAGATTGGATTCACGTTGATGTTGTAAGTAATAACAATCAGCCCAATGCGTTTTACTCTCCAAATGGAACATTACTAAGGGAAGACGACTATCCAGCTAAATCCAAAAAGAAAATAAACATCATCTCATCTGCTATCGACTATAATCTAAAGAATAGTCATGACGGAGAACTCCTAACAGGTATTAAAGCTGCCAAGGTAGAAAGCAAAAATCGCTTTGGCTTCTATGCAAAAGGTGTGCTTGACAACACAAGATCTAACAGGTTTACCTACCAAGAGTCAAACCTTGAAGGCTATATACAATATGCCCAGAAATGGAAACATGTACAGGCAACTGCAGGTATGCGGATTGAATATATGCAGACTATCGGGACTTTAGAATCCTATTTGGACGGAAAACTGATGGAGGAGAATAAGAACAATCACACAAGACTCTTTCCTAATCTTTCTATCAGTTATAATCTTAACAACAAAGCAAAGCTCACACTTGCCTATAGTAAACGGCAAGACAAAGCAAGATACGAAGACCTTAACCCCATTGAATATCTGTTAGATGAACTAACCTATTGGAAAGGGAATCCATTTATTCAGCCACAAATAAATCATAGGATATCTTTAGATTACACAAAGAATAATCTTAGTGTAACGCTCTCTTATAATCAGCTAAACAATTATTTTACACAGCTTCCCGATACATACAAGAAAGACTGCATAGTCATGACAACCAAGAATATTGGTAAACAGAAGCAGCTGGCACTTGACCTTATCTATAACAAACGTCTCACCTCATGGTGGGATGTCAGTGCAAACATCGGTGCTTACTACTTTATCAACCATCTTGATTATGAATCTTATAGAGAAGACTACCGTCGCCCCTCATGTAACCTTTCACTTTCAAACGACATACAACTACCTGCAAAAGTTCGTATGGAACTGTCTGCAAGATACGCAAGTAAACGACAAGGCAGAAGTTATGAGGTCCTCAAACCAAGTGGAGGTATAGATATTGGATTGAGTAAACGATTACTCCGAGACAGACTCTCTCTATCTTTAATGATTACCGACCTACTCCACACTGAGCGTTGGGATAGCTATGGACGTAAGGGAGCATTAGATTTAGACATTTGGGGGCACAGTGAAAGCCGCCAAGTTATCTTCCGTGTACATTACAACTTCGGAAGTAGTAAGTTTGAAACAGGTAAGAACAAAGTAAAAGAGGCAGAACGTCTGTAGCTATCTGTTAATCACTATCAACCTTTTTGTTGAAAGCTTAAGAGCTTTTTGGTGAAAACTTAAGAGCTTTTTGGTGAAAGCTTAAGAGCTTTTTGATGAAAGCTTAGGAGCTTTTTGATGAAAGCTTAAGAGCTTTTTGATGAAAGCTTAAGAGCTTTTTGGCTAAAAGGTCAACCCTTTCTGCGAAAACAGTCGACTGTTTTTGAAAAATAGTCAACTGTTTTAAAGAAATGGTCGACTGTTTTGATTATGATTATTAAGACCATTCCTTCACTACACAAGTAGATAAAAGATTAGAATAAACAGAAAGCTCTTCTACATTACAAAATCTCAATCTGTAGGCAAGAACTACTCTGTGGGATCAACTTAAAACAATCATTGATACGAAGACCGAGGACCCAAAGGATAGTACCTGTAGCATCAAGGAGGACCAACTGGTTACGTTTTTCAAAGCGGTTACGTTTGAGATTGGTGAGAAAATCACTCACAAGTTGAGTACCACACATGCCAAGAGGAGTAAATCGATCGCCTTCTGCAACACGTCTTAAGGTCAAAGGAAATCGAATAGAGGATGCATTAAGGTCAACAATCATAGGATTCTTTGAATAAGAAACGTTTGAAGATGGTGTCAATGCTCGTTGTGTCAATCGAAGAGAAAGGTGCTCATCATAGACATAACGCCCTGTTTCAGGGATTACAAGCTCACGTGGTTCAGCTTCCTCGCGAGGCAAAACCATAAAGAATCCACGATCATGAGTAAGTTCATGTGTTGACGAATACCACAACTGCCCGATCTGACCATCAAGATGTGAAACCATCTCGGCTATCTGAGAAGATGAAAAGCCAAGCGGTTTAAGCACATGAAAAAGGAAATAAGAAGGAGAAGGAAATACTCGAACAAATGACAAATCAATCTGGAAAGGTTCATTCATCAAGTTACTTAAACTAACTTGACTCGCAGAACCGACAAAGCTAATAGCCTTGCCCAAAGCCGATTTAAGCGATTCTTGCACAATAGCATCTACCTCAGAGAGATGATTAGCAGTAGTAAGGATAGTATCCGTAACCGACGGATTAATCTCAGATAACTGTGGAAGAACATTCAACCGAATCTTATTCCGTACCACATCATCTACAAGATTAGTGCTATCAATAACAAAAGAAACAGCATACTTTTGGAGATAATCTTCAATTTCTTGGCGTGTCACACATAGCAAAGGGCGGATAACATCATTATTGCGAGGACGAATACCCATCAAACCACTAAGGCCTGTTCCACGAACAAGGTTTATAAGAATCGTTTCAACAGAGTCTTCTTTATGATGTCCCACACAAACACCATCAGCACTCAACGCCTCTTTCAACTGAAAGAAATAACAATAACGCAGTTCACGCGCTGCCATCTCAATACTCACCTTATGCAAGTCGGCATAAGCCTGCGTATCAAAATGGGCTTTATGAAGTGGAATATCCTCACGTTGACATAACTCCTCACAAAACTGTTCATCCCTCAAACTCTCCTCTCCACGTAGGTGGAAATTGCAGTGAACAGCCTCAACACGATAGCCCAACTCCTTGAGACATAGCAAGAGGGCAACACTATCAGCACCACCAGACAGAGCTACCAAATAAAGAGCATCTACTCGTAGCAGATGCTCAGAGGCTATGAATCGTTTTACTTTATTCAACATAAAGGACTAAACCCTTCAAATATTCACCTTCTGGATGATAAATATTAATTGGATGGTCAGCAGGTTGATGAATCTGATGCAGGATGCGTACCTTACGTCCAGCTTGTGCGGCAGCAGTGAAGACAGCCTGTCGGAAGTTATCCTTTGTGACTACCTGCGAACAACTGAAGGTAAACAAGATTCCTCCCGGCTTAATCTTTTCAAATCCTTTGACGTTCAATCGTGTATAACCACGCAAACCATTCTTCAAAGCACTACGATGCTTTGCGAAGGCTGGGGGGTCGAGAATGATAAGATCATACTTACCATCGTTGTCATCAAGATATTTGAAAGCATCCTCACAGATTGCCTCATGGCGTGAATCATTAGGGAAGTTGAGTTCTACATTCTTATTAGTCAACTCGATAGCCTTAGCCGAACTATCCACAGAATGCACCACTTCTGCACCGCCACGCATAGCATAAACAGAGAAGCCACCCGTGTAACAGAACATATTTAGTACACTTCTTCCCTTCGCATAATACTCCAAGAGAGAGCGGTTCTCACGCTGATCAATGAAGAAACCAGTTTTCTGACCCTTCAACCAGTCAATATGAAACTTTAAGCCGTTCTCTATCGCTATATTATTGTCTGTATCTCCATATATAAAACCATTCTCCTGACCGAGGTCTGCCTTGAAAGGAAGAGTTGTTTCACTCTTATAATAGATACTATCCAACTTATCGCCCATCACCTTAACAAGGGCTTTCGCTATCTCCTCACGGCATACATGCATACCAACTGAATGAGCTTGCATAACAGCAGTCTTGCCATATATATCAATAATCAATCCAGGAAGATTGTCGCCCTCACCATGAACAAGACGATAAGTTGTGTTTGGGAACAGTCCTACTCCTGTTGATTCTTCCCGAATAACACCAATAGCCTGACGAACTTGAAAAGCCGCTCTCAAACGACTTTCCCAAAACTTATCATCTATCTTTACGTCGTGGAACGAGAGAACACGGACTGCAATAGAACCAATTTGGAAGTGCCCGACAGCAATAAACTTCTTTTCATGCGTCATAACACGCACAATATCCCCTTCCTCAAGTCCTTCTTCTATCTTGTTGATAGCACCTGAGAAAATCCATGGATGGTAACGAAGAAGACTTTCTTCTTTGCCCCTTTTCAAATATACTTGCTTATACATAAAGTTTCTATTTAGCGTTTATCGTTTTCCTCTACTTGATGATTCCAGAATTATTTACATGAAAATAAATATTTATTTACGTGAAAAGAAATCTTTTTCTTCATGAAAAAAAATATTTATCTCTACGATAATAATTTACATAGAGACGTTATTTTGATGTCACTTCTGATGTATTCCTCGCTTCTTCTGGTGTAGGTTTTACCTTGGGAGGGACTACTACGAGTTCGTAATTACCACTATGTTTCAATTCATGCAGACGCTCATAGAGTTTAATACATGTCCAAGCATCTGTAGAAGCATATATTTTCTGCTTATCACTTAATATCTCATTCTCCCAGTTCGATAACTGTTCACGCTTCGTGATACGCTCATGGAAAACATTAGCATAAAGTTTCTGAAGGCTCATATCTTCAATACCCAACGCCTTAACATAGTCTTGAAGGTCGATAAAAAAACCTGGTTTAAAGTCTACACGCTGATGTAACATCAAGATATCATCACTCAATGAGAGTCCCACCTTTGGCACTGTTGTATCTTCAAGAAAACGTTTAATACAATCTGGTACACCTATGATATTCAATCGAAAGAGAAAACAGACATCACGATCGCAAGCCTGCAAGAGTGCTACTTTGCGACGTTGCCCTTTTTGAAGACAGGACGCGTCTCCGTGTCGATGCCGATGATATCCTTAGAAAGCAGATAATTAACCGCTTTCTCAGCTTCAACTTCATTTAAGACAACGACTATCTTCCCTGGGAAGGTAACCCTTGGCAACTGTGATATTTTACTCTTATCAAATCTATTGTATAATACTGTACTCATTTTAGATTGCATACTAACTTGCAAAATTAAAAAAAAAGTTTGAAAAACGGCACTTATGTGGCACTTATTTATTACTTTTGCAAGGATAAAAGAACAACGATAAATGGCAAAAAGAAAACAACACAGAAAAGCAAGACTTTCACCGAGGCGATCGGACTAAATAACATTATTAACGACAAAACAGGATTTGTTGCTGGACTTATCCTTTTATGCGTTGCTATCTACATCTGTGTCGCTTTTTTCAGCTATTTCAGTACTGGTGCAGCAGACCAAAGTTTAGTTACTGATCTCCGCCCTGGAGAGGTGGAGAATGCGAATAGAGTTTTCCAAAACGTCTGCGGTTCACTCGGTGCAATCATTTCCTACGGACTTATCTCACGCTGTTTTGGTATTCCAGCCTTTATCATTCCTGCCTTCATTGCCCTTTGTGGACTTCGCATGATGGGAGCTTACAAGAAACTGAACTTAACGAAATGGTTCATGGGAATGGCTTTGGTAATGATTTGGTCATCTGTTACTTTTGCAAAAGCCCTCACGCCATTACTGGGAGATCAAATATATAATCCTGGCGGAGACCATGGAGCTTTCTGTGTACAATATATGGAGAATCTTGTTGGTTCACCGGGATTGATAGCTATCTTGGTAATTGTCATGTTAGCTTATCTTACCTATATCACCTCTGAAACAATTACCGTCGTACGCAAGATGATAAATCCTTTTGGTTACATCCGTGACAAGGTGAAGTTTACAGTGGTACATGGCAGCAAAAGCGATAGCACAGAAGATCTCTATAACGATGAGGTTGTAATAGAAGATGAACCAGTAGAGGCAATAGAACACGTTGATCCTACTCTCGCTGAACCTATTGACTTACCAACAGAACCAACAACCACTCCACAAGAGCCAGACACACTCAACTCGTCCTATGGCAATGAAAAGGGAACAAAGACACCAAACAATATTACCCCAGGCTTTGAGATTGAGGAGAAGAAAGTTGAAGAGAAAGCAAATAGCAAGACACTCGCAAGTAACAACCTTCCACTGACACCAATCAATCCTCGTGAACCTTTCACAAAGTGGAAGTTCCCTTCACTTGATTTGTTGAGAGAATATGCTTCTGATTCTAAGACTAACTATGTAAGCCAAGAAGAGTTAGAAGCTAACAAAGATCGTATTATCAAAGTTCTAAATGACTTTGGCGTACAGATTCGTAGTATTCGTGCAACTGTCGGTCCGACAATTACTCTTTATGAAATTACCCCTGCACAGGGTATTAGAATCTCTAAGATTAAAAACCTTGAAGACGATATTGCACTGAGTTTGGCTGCTATCGGTATTCGTATCATAGCTCCTATGCCGGGTAAGGGTACAATTGGTATTGAGGTTCCAAATGCTAAACCCAACATCGTATCAATGTTCTCTATCCTAAACTCACGTAAGTTCCAGGAGTCAACAATGGAGTTGCCGATTGCATTAGGTAAGACTATTACCAATGAGGTGTACATGGTAGACCTTGCTAAGATTCCTCACTTACTTGTTGCAGGTGCTACTGGACAGGGTAAGTCAGTTGGTCTGAATGCTATCATCACCTCCCTACTCTATAAGAAGCACCCAAACGAACTGAAGATTGTACTCGTTGACCCTAAGAAAGTGGAGTTCAGCGTCTATTCTCCAATTGCAAAACCATTTATGGCTGCTGTTGAGGAGAATGAGGAAGAGCCAATCATCACAGATGTTCAGAAAGTTGTAAAGACGCTAAAAGGTCTATGTGTACTTATGGACGAGCGTTATGACCTACTGAAAGCAGCTCGTGTTAGAAACATAAAGGAATACAACCAGAAATTCCTTAGACATGAACTGAATCCAGAGGAAGGACATGAGTTTATGCCATATATCGTTGTCATCATTGACGAGTTTGGTGACTTGATTCTTACTGCTGGTAAGGAAGTAGAAATGCCTATCACACGTATCGCACAGTTGGCACGTGCCATCGGTATTCACATGATTATTGCAACCCAGCGACCAACAACATCTATTATCACAGGTAATATCAAAGCAAACTTCCCAGGACGTATTGCTTTCCGTGTTGGAGCGATGATGGATTCACGTATCATTCTTGATCGACCAGGCGCACAACAGCTCGTTGGACGAGGTGATATGCTTTATCTCAATGGTGCTGACCCTGTCCGCGTACAATGTGCTTTCGTGGATACACCAGAAGTAGAGAACATCACAAAGTTCATTGCTAACCAGTTAGGACCTGTCCGTCCAATGGAAATCCCAGAGCCTTTGTCTGAGGATGAAGCTGCTGGTGGTGGCTCACTGGACGCACAAACTCTTGACCCATTGTTTGAGGAGGCAGCACGAGCTATCGTTGTATCCCAGCAGGGTTCAACAAGTATGATACAGCGTCGACTGTCTATTGGTTACAACCGGGCTGGTCGCCTAATGGATCAAATGGAAAAAGCTGGTATCGTGGGTGCGGCAAAAGGTTCAAAACCACGTGAAGTATTAATAAGTGATGAGGTAAGTCTTGACAACCTTCTTACAATCCTGCGTGGCTAATAAAGTTTTTACATATACGGATAAAATCATTAAAACGATAAAACTATGAAGCAGATTAAATATTTATTATTGTTCGTTGCCATCTTTATGGCAAATAGTATAGTAGCACAAAATGCTAATCAAGCAAAGGCATGCCTGGATAAAGCTACTGCTAAAGTGTCTAATTTAGGCGGTTTTACTGCCCACTTTGCCCTCTCCAGACCAGGTTCTGTTGGCAGGACATCGGGCACTATTTCTGTGAAAGGAACTAAATTTGTTGCTACTACTCCACAGACAACCGTATGGTTTAATGGTACGACACAATGGTCATATATGAAGTCAACTGACGAGGTGAACGTTTCTACACCTACAGAGGCGCAACGCCTTTCAATGAATCCTTACGCATTGATGACACTGTATCGTCAGGGCTACAAGCTCTCTATGACAACAGAGGGTGGTGCTTACGTAGTACACATGAAGGCTACCAATCCTAAACGCAATATCCCAGAGGCATATGTAACAGTCAATAAAGCTTATCAGTTGCAGAAAATAAAGATCAAACAGGCTAACAAGTGGACTACTATAACAGTCTCTGACATCCAGCGTAAGAATTTTTCTGATGCTATTTTTACTTTTAATAAGAAAAGTCATCCATCTGCTGAGATTATAGACTTGAGATAAATGACTTACTGGGAGGCTATACAAACACTACATAAGCACTTCTACCTATCTGGTAGAAGGCATAAAATATGGCAAGCCAACAACGTAGCAAAGCTTTTTTACTACGTGTTGGCTGTTTTTCTTTATGCTTATTTTGCGTGGATAGGATATACATTAGCCGGCCTCACTATCCACGATAATCTTGGAGGTTATCGCTTTATCTATGCCCTGCTACCCATATTTCTGTTCATTGATTATCTTTCAGATATACAACAGACCATCGGTTGCTGATGCATATCCGTCCTTATCTTCTCCTACCGCTTCCCAAACACAGCTATACAGACTATCTGATTTTGCGTCAGTTGATAGTTTTTAAGAACGTAAACCTCCTCTTTATCTGCATTCCTTTTGGTATTAAAACAGTCATTCCAGAGTTGGGTGCAACAGCTATGATTGGTTATACAGCAGGACTTTACCTCCTTCTGCTTATCAACGGACAGTTTTTCCAGTTTACACAAGTGCTGACGGCACGTGGACTTTTGTATTGGCTCATACCGATTTTTACTTATTTCTCCATCGCAGTAATAACAATATTCTTCCCTTCTCCACAAAGTTACCTCCATCACTGTGCAGAGGTGGGCAATGCAATGATAAGAGGAGAGCTATGGATATATGCTGTTATGGTATTGTTGCTAATAGGAATGATATTGCTAAATCGCAATGTCCTTGAACAGCGTATCCGCCAAGAACAATACCCAGCAACAAGATCTAAAAGTACCAAAAGTAATATCAAACTCACTTTCTTCGATCGTTTCAACTTAATCGGAGAGTACCTTAAAATTGAGTTATGGACAATCCTCCGAAATAAGAGCCTACGCCTTATATTCATTTTCAACACAATTGGTATCTTTCTGTTTAGCCTAATTATTGCTATTGACCCAGAAAGTGACATCGTAAAATCAATGGCTTCATTTACTACAGCTTTATCATCTACGGGTTAAGTTCACTTACAAAATCATGTGTTATGAAGGCAATTACTACGAGTGCCTACTGATGCAGCGTAATAGTGTCCAAACTCTTTTGTTAGCAAAGTACTACTTCTATACTGCCCTGCAGTTAGTTCCATTGCTTACCTTCCTTCCCATAGTTCTTATTGGCAAAATAAGCTTTTGGACGATACTTGCCTACGCTCTCTTTACAGCTGGTGTTGCCTATCGTATTCTCTTTCAAATGGCAATATATAATAAGGTGACATTTTCTATGCAAGCAACCCACACGGGTAAGAATGCAAATACCAACTACGTACAGCTCGTCGTTACTGTCATAGCTATACTCAGTCCCTTCCCTATCGTATCGTTAGGAACATGGTGGCTAAACCAACCTACCCTCACCAATAGTCTCCTTTCCCTCTTCGGCATCAGCTTTATCGTCACGCACCGCCATTGGATTAAAGGCATCAGTCAAAAGATGAAAGCCAATCAATACGAACAATTAGAGGGCTTTCAGAAGAGTAGATAATAAAATCGGAACAGCATATACTTACCCAAAGAAAACATCAAGGATTACTAAATAGCACATAAAATGAAAAAGAACGTAGCTTTAGTACTATCAAGTGGTGGTGCTCGTGGATTAGCTCATATCGGAGCCATTGAAGAATTGGAACAGAGGGGCTTTTGCATAACATCCATATCTGGCTGTTCTATGGGAGCCTTAATAGGTGGAATGTATGCTGCTGGCAAGCTAAAGGAAGTGAAAGACTGGATGCTGAAATTGGACAAGAAGAAAATGTTTTCACTAACCGATTTTTCTTTTAGCTTGAATCACGTAGTGAAGGGAACTAAGGTTATGGATGCCTTAAAAGAAATTGTCCCTGATGTAAATATAGAAGACTTACCCATCCCCTATACTGCCGTTGCTACAGATTGGAATAGCGGACAAGAAATCATCTTCCGTTCTGGTAGTTTATACGAGGCAATACGTGCCAGCATTTCCATTCCATTGTTTCTCGACCCTGTACGCAAAGGAGAAATGCTACTGGTAGATGGAGGATTGGTTAATGCCTTACCCCTAAATCGCATTGCAAGAAAGAAAGGAGATATTCTCGTAGGTGTCAATGTAAGTACACACAATTATAAAGAGGAGCTGTCTTTCTTTGAGATGATAGAAAGAAAAAAAATAAAGAAGTCATTACCACCCTTTATCTCCGAACGACTTATAACTTTTCAAGAAGGATTGGCACTAAACTATCTAACCTTACTTTCTCGCACCATCTCCATTATGCTTGAACAGAATACACGACAACAAATCCTCATCTCAAAGCCCGACATCATTGTTCAAGTGCCAATGTGTCGATACGGCATCTTCGATTTTGACAAAACTGCCCAAATATCATTGATTGGAATGAACAAAATGCGTGAGGCCTTAATAGAGTATGAGCAGAACCACTCTTCCTTTTGGGATAAACATAAATTCTCAATAAAATATTAGTACTGATGCGATAAAATCGCGTTAAGTTTTACATATTATCAAATAGAGGAAGTTCTTTGACATATTGATTGTAAATGACAGAGGTTCTCGGCTTAGTGATTAAATCTCTGAGGTGAGTTTTCTCCAAAGCAGAAACTCTTATCAGCGCTGCCACTTCCGTAATGGTGTATGGACTTTTGTTGTCAGCCTTTATTCTTGCAACAAGCAGATAGGCGATGACTGCAACCCAGAGATGGATTCGGACTGCATTCTCGGAATACCCCCACAAGGTCTTCACGACAATGTTCTGCTTTATCCACTTGAAGAACACCTCTATGTCCCATCTGTGCCTATACAGGACGGACACTTCCACTGCGCTAATCTCGAAGTTGTTAGTGATGAACACTATTTCTTCACACGTCTCCTCATCATAGTGGCAGACTGCCCTGAAAGGCTCAGGGTAAAGTGCATGAGTCTTTGGCTGAGTCAAGCGAATGGTTAAGTCGCCTCGAATACCATCCTCTCGGGAGAAATCTTTTCTATGGCCAATAATCTCGTATTTCATGTTGTCCTTCGGTCTGGTAACCCAATAGGCTCCAGCCAAATGGAAGCGAAAGAACTCATCGAAGTCAACATAGGTCTTGTCCATCATATAGAAGGCAAGAGGCTCCGGCGCAGTCAGTTCAAGTTCGTTGCTGTCATGCCATCTGCCATCCGTGATGTGGATGTTTGCTGGAATGCTCCCGCGCAAGTCAAGTAGAGTGTGCATCTTCACCGCTCCTTTGTTGTATTTTTCTAAAGCCCATGTCGCAAGTTTGACACTTGTGGAGATGGTCGTGGAATTGAGGGAGTAAAGTACGTTGTCTATGGTGACATCTGGTATCGAGGTCCTTGTGTATAAAGGCCTTACCAGATTTATCATATAGATGCCAAACTCCTCATAGATGTTGTAATCCCGATTGTCGTTAGCTCGGGAAAGTGATGACAGGTTGACCGTGTTGCCAAATCCAAGATGGTAGAGGATGTCCTTGTGGGCACCTAGACACAGACAGATGTACCGTAGAGAATCACAACTCGTCAGCTGTCCAAACAAAAGGTGCAGAAGCAGGTTGTAACAAGTCAAATCCTTGACATGCCAGTCGCCACGGTACTTCTTCACGCACTTGTCGAACTGATAACGAGGTATGTACTTCACAACTTGTGAAAACACATATCGACCGACGTTCATAACAATGCAATTTTGGTTGCAAAGTTACGCTGTCATTTTCAAATCAAAAAATCAAAGAACGCTCTGAAACCCTTATTAATAGTAACTATTCAGCGATAAGGTGTATAAACTATTATTGATTATCAGTAAGTTACATAAATAGATACAGACAAATTCTAATAAAGAATGTCTTTTCGAGCCTTTTTGCCACAATGTTAAGTTTATAAGTTCTTGATATTCAACGTTTATTATCGCTGAATAGTTACTATTAATAAAGGGATATATAAAGTTTAATTTAAAATTATTGCATCACTAGTAGTCTAACTTCTGTTACTCCGTTAAAAACTATACGAAAAACATCCACACGTTTAACGTAAGAACCATAACCCAAGTTTAACTGGCAAAAATATTTTTCATAAATATTCGGGATGTTTTGTGTAGTATCAATTTTATAAATGATTGATAATCAAGCATAGGGTATTGTAACGAGGAGTAAAATCCGAATTGTAGGACACCGTCATATCAAAATTATTTTGTTACTTTGCACTCATGCACGCAAATGTACAGACACGATTCAACCCTGCAACAGGCGACATGGCTCCTTATTATCGCATTAAGGAGTCATATCGTGACGTGCAGGGTCATGTACATTCGCTAATTCTGTTGAACATCGGGTTTGAACCTTCACTTACTGCCGTACAGGTTCGAAAAATTGCATACGCACTTACCGAACGCTTCAAAAACAGAAGTACACCCTCGCTTTTCAAGGAACATCTTGACGGACTTACTCCTATTGAACAGGCAAAGGCTGACGAATGGTGGAGCCGTATGGAGCAAGAAGGTGGAATCGATAGGTTTAACAAGGAAGAGCAGAAGTCGCTGAGAAAATATGAGAACTACGTTGACCTTGAGACGGCAAAATATACTGACGCAAGGAATGTCGGTGCTGAGTGGCTCTGCAAGCAGACGATAGACAAACTGCAATTAGAGGGTTTCCTGCGCAGAAACGGCTGGACGGAGAATACGATCCGCACGGCTTTGTCAGCATTGATTGTTCGCACAGTATATGCAGTTTCTGAACGTTCGTCTTATTATTATTTGCGCGATAACTCAGCTGCTGGTGAACTTTATAGTGGAGTTCCTGGCTGGACACCAGGAATCAATTCTCTGTATAAAGTCACTGACAAATTATATGAACTAAAGGAACAGTTAGAGCGTCATCTGTGCAACGTTACTGACGATCTCTTTAATATAGACAACAAGTTGATGCTCTTCGACTTAACCAACTTCTATTTCGAGGGCAGTAAGCGTAACAGCGACAAGGCTAAGTTCGGTCGGTCAAAAGAAAAACGCTCTGACTGTAAGCTACTTGTACTTGCACTATGTATCAATAAAGAAGGTTTTATACGTTATTCTTCTATCTTGGAGGGTAATACAGCAGACCCCAAGTCTCTGCCCGATATGATTGACACGCTGGCAAAGAAGAATCCATCACGGACAAAGGATACGCTCGTTGTCATGGATGCAGGTGTTGCCACGGAAGAGAACTTGGAGCTGATTAAAAGAAAAGGTTACAATTATCTCTGCGTATCTCGTACGAAAATGAAGGACTATACGCTCAGTGATGATAACAGGAGTGTTACGGTAATGGATGCCCGTCGGCAGAAGATAACGCTGAAAGAGGTTAAGACAGAGGATGACAAGGATTATTATCTCGAAATAACATCTCCTTCGAAAGCTATGACAGAGTCGTCCATGAACAGGGTCTGGAGAGAGCGTTTTGAGATGGAACTGCAGAGAATAAACGATGGAATCTCTAAGAAAGGTGGAACGAAAACCTATGAAAAGGTTGTTGAACGTACAGGACGTGCCATACAGAAGTACCCATCTATAGCGAAGTTCTATCAGATAAGCTACATAAAAGATGAGAAGAAACCCAAGCAGATGCTGCGCATAGACTGGGAGATAAAAGACCTCTCCGCAATGGAATCTGGTCACGGAATATACTTCCTCCGCAGCAATGTCAGGACACTTGATGAGCGCGTGACATGGGAATACTACAATCTCATTCGTGAGATAGAATGCACGAACAGGCAACTAAAGAATGATCTCAACCTCCGTCCTATCTATCATCAGAAAGATGAGAGAAGCGACGCACACCTCTTCTTCGGTTTATTAGCCTATTGGGTGGTAAACACCATCCGTTGTCAATTAAAACGAGAAGGAGAATCCTGTTACTGGACCGAGATTGTACGACGTATGAGCACCCAGAAGCTCGTCACAACAAAAGGGAAGAATCCATTAGGAGAGAACATCGAGATGCGCCAATGTAGTAGTCCTTCGAAGCAAGCAAAACAGATATACGATAAGTTGAACTTAAAACACTCACCATACAAAAAGAATAAAATTTGTAGGACACAGAACCCATAAGAAAAACGAGGAAAGTACGGTCACTGCAAGAAATAGGCGAAAGTGGGGGTTAAACTTGGGATAAATAGTTTCACTGCTCAATTCATAGTATTATTACCCAAAATAGGTTTTAATAACCTGCATGAAGTGAAATTTATAAAAACAACCATTAATTAAAAGATTTTTCGGAATTATCAAACAAATTAAATATATTTCATTATCTTTGCATTCATTGTCCTAAACATGATACACCGATATTATAAGGAGTGTATATTCCTTAATGAACAATGTCTGATTGAGTGACAAGCCACCCATAACCTAAAATATAAAGCCAAAACAATGACCAAAATAAAGACACTGACCATACAGTTTGATACCCCCTTACGGCGATCAGAAATCCCACTATTTCGCGGAGCCATTATTGCAGCAATTCCATCAAGCAATATCCTATTCCATAATCACGATAGAACATCCCTACGGTACTCTTACCCTCTGATACAATATAAGCGTATTGGTGGGAAAGCTGCTATCACCTGTATTGGTAAGGGAGTGGATACTATAGGGCAATTTTTCTCTATAAATAAAGACCATAAATTAAGGATTAGGGACAAAACAAGGGCTTTTCCCATACAGAATTTACAAGCCCTACAGACCGAAATACAGTGCTGGGATTGTAGTTTTGATTACCGCATACGGGATTGGCTACCCCTAAACGAAACAAACTACAAAGTTTATACTGAAACAACGAGTCTCATAGAACATATAAAAATACTCGAAAAAATCCTCATCGGCAATATATTATCCCTCGCTAAGGGGCTTGAAATAAACATTACATCAACAATTTATGTTTCCATAACAGCTATCGAAAACATACGAGGTGTTAGATATAAACGAGTTCCTTTACAATGTATGGACATACAGTTTAAAAGTAATCTGTCTTTGCCCGACTTTATAGGTATAGGCAAACATACAAGTGTGGGATTTGGTATAATAACTAAGAAAAATAACGTAAAAAATAAATATGGACAACATTAGAAAACATATCTACCTAGCAGCTATACTACACGAAATCGGAAAGTTTTACCAAAAAGCAGACACCGAGAATATTACTATAACTTCTAGTCCGATACATATAGGTGAACTTGAAGCTCTCTTCTACCTAAAACAAGAAGCCAAATATACCTTATGGACAAAACTATTTATTAAGGAAAACCAGCGAGTCTTTAATAAGCTGCTTAATAATACTCAAAACGAGTCAAGTAACAAAGACAATCTGAAGACCTTAGTCAAAAGTCAGATTAGTAAAATAGAACAAATCATCAAAGAAGCATTATTATTATCTTCTGGTAAAGAAGATTATACTGAAGAGCTTTCTACAGAGAGCGAAAGCAACTGGAAATCTTGTAAGAACGAAAGATTAATTCCCATATTAGAAACAATTGGTAATCAAGATGAATTGTTAACGAATAAAGAATGGCATCAACTTCCTGTACAGAAGCAGATTCCTTCTATTGATAATTTTCCTCAAAAGAAAATTATTGAAGTTCCTAACTATAGCAATCTCTGGAAGGAATTTAAAAGTGAATTTGACTCCCTCACTCACGGTACTTACCAAACTTTTTCAGACACCCTCTTGACATTACTATACAAATACACCTCTTGCATTCCATCCAATATAACACACTCTCCAGATATTTCACTCTATGATCATATCAAAACAACAACAGCGCTAGCCATCTGCCTTTACGATCTTATGTGCTCAGGAGAAAAACCAAAAGATCGTTTCCTCCTCATTGGTGCCGACCTCAGTGGAATTCAATCATATATCTATCAGATAGTATCAAAATATGCTGGTAAAAACCTTAAAGGCCGATCTTTTTATATTCGTTTGTTATCAGACGCAGTTGTGCGTTATCTATTGAAACAACTAAACCTCTTTCAAGCAAATATCATATATAATAGTGGTGGAGGATTTTATCTTCTAGCACCTAATACAACTGGTATCAAACAGAAGCTTAAAACAGCTATCAAAGAAATTGAACAAAGAATATTCACAACACATGGGACATCACTATATGTTGCAATTGATAGCATTACAGTTTCTGATGATGCTTTACTACATAGAAACGGAGAAGATATAGGTAAACTATGGGGGAATCTGTTTATAAAAAAAGATCAACGAAAAAATCAAAGATATGCAGCAATGATGGAAGAGGATTATAAAATATTCTTTAGCCCACAATCAGGTCTCAATAAATTTGATTGTATCTCTGGAGAAGAAATTCCTGCCAACGAACAAAGCTACAGCGAGGGAGAACTTTCACCACTCCGTTATATTACAAAAGAACAAATAGTTTTAGGCCATAAGCTCCGTAACTTTGATTTAATTATCATCAGCGAATCAGAAATACCTTATTTAGCAGACAAACATTCTGTAGAGCCTGCTCAATTAGGCTTCCATTACTACCTTCTAAAACAAGAAGAATTAATAAAAGTAAAAGATAAAATATGTTTTGAAAAAGAACCGCTAACTATTTTACAAGCAAATACAAGCCAAGATAGTAATAGTCTTATAAAAATAATCGAGAATTCTAATACCGTCTATGGTTTATTCTATTATGGTGGAAACGAATTAGGCTTCACACGAATACCAACTTTTGAGGAACTATGTCATAAATTAGATACAGATAATGCTTTTAGACGATTAGGAGTTCTAAGAATGGATGTCGATAACCTTGGACGTATATTCCAAGCTGGTATAAATCCCCAATATACATCTCTATCACGTTATGCAACATTAAGCCGTTCGTTCGATTATTTCTTCTCAGGTTATCTAAATGAAATATGGAGAGAAACAGATCCAAGTAAATCAATCATCATATATAGTGGTGGTGACGACCTTTTCATTGTTGGTAGTTGGGAAAAAACTGTTGAGATTGCAAAACGAATAAGAGAAGATTTTCGTAAATACACTTGCAACAATCCTAATTTATCAATATCTGGTGGCGTCGCCTTGTTATCACCTAAATTTCCAATAATGAAAGGTGCAGAAGAAAGTGCTATTGAGGAAGATAGGGCTAAAAAACACCGATGCAAGCAATTAGAAAAGAATTCCTTTTCTCTACTCAACACAGCATTGAATTGGGATGAAGAGTTTCCTGCCGTTGAAGCACTTAAAAATGAGATAAAAGAACTGCACATTGATGATGCCATTAAGAGTTCCTTTATATCAAAAGTTCTCAGACATAGAACTAATGCAGAGATGAATTCACACAAAATTACAAACTTCAAAACCTATTGGATGATTGCGTACGATATGGGCAGGATGAAGAACCGTACAAAAAACGTACAAGCGAAAGAATTAATTAATCGATACATAAAAGAGATCTGTGGTAATAGCTTTTGTCTAAATAACAAAACTATAAACTCTTCCTATCACCCTTTAGAACTGTGGGCATTAGCGTGCAGATGGGCAGAATTAGAACTACGAACAAACAACAAACAAATAAATTAAAAGAGAACAATTATGGTAACACCTTACAATGAGAACAGGTATCCCGACAAGAGAAGAAACAGTTGGAATACAAACAAGATTGGGTCTGAAACTCCAGAGGAAATTCTGACAAAAGCAGATTTCGATGAAAGTTGGATTACGGAAGGAGCCAACGAGAGACTTCCAGATTTTGCTGAAATCCTTGGGAAATATATGGCAAGGAATGGACTTACTAATTCTAAAATCCGCAGTATTTATGGAGAAATAAAAAGAATACAAATGGGTAAATTTGAGATAGAAAAAGCTTCTTTCTTTTTACTCCGTCCGAAAGTAGCCTATGCTTTTGGAAGAGATGAAAAAAACAAAGGATTAAAACTATTCAAACTCATCTTTGAGAGAGTATATCTTCTTGTCAAAGATCAAAAAACCTATAATAATTTCTGCAATCTTATAGAAGCTATCCTTGCATACCATAAAGCGTATGGAGGAAAAGATTAAATTATTACATTATAAAGAACTATCTATGACTACAACAAGATTAAAAAAGAAAGTTGTCTATACTGGTACTATTATATTAAAGACCGGTTTACACATTGGTGGAACAAATGCAGCACTCAACATTGGTGGACCAGATAAATTTGTAGTTCGTAACCCTTTAACCAATATTCCTTATATACCAGGAAGTTCTCTTAAAGGGAAGCTACGATGTTTAGTTGAATTAGCAAATGGAGAGTCTAATGAGGGTAAACCTTCAAACAATCCACAAAGCAAAGCTGGTGCATTGTTTGGTACTGCAGGAGATAGTGAGTCAAATCATGCATCACGCCTAATTGTAAGAGATGCAGTTATGGCAACACAAACTGATGACGAAAATGAACTAAAAATATTTGGACTTAAACGTTCTGACATACTAGACTTTAGCAGTACTGATTTACCGTTTACCGAAAGTAAAACAGAAGTAAATATAGATCGCATTACAGCAAAGGCTAACCCACGAACTTTTGAAAGAGTACCAGCAGGTGCATTTTTCAAGCTAGAAATGATTCTAAATATCTTTGAAGGAGAAGATGAAAATAGTTTAAAAAGCACTCTAAAGCAAGGAATTACCCTTCTACACGACGATTACCTTGGAGGAAACGGTTCACGTGGATACGGCCAAGTTGAAATAAAAATAATGAAAGAAGACGAAAAGACTTATTGAGTATGAAGACATTCTCAATCATAAAGCTAACTAACCTCTCTCCCATTCATATAGGAATGGGTAGAGAGACTACAGATTGTTCTGCGCACACGCTACATTCAGATACTCTCTCTGCAGCATTGGCAGCTATGCGGGTACAAATTAAAGGCCCTAAAGAAATTAAAGAGTTTATAAATTCTTTTTCTATCAGCTCAGCCTTCCCCTTTTGGGAAAACCATCTTTTTCTACCAAAACCGCAAGGCCGCCTACAGGTTAGAATCAGAGAAAAAGAAGAAAGCCTAACACGTAAAATTCTTAAAGGAGTCCAATATATAGAAAGTAGTCTTTGGAGTCAACTAATTAAAGGAGAAGTAATTTATGTAGATCAAAATCAAATACACAAGAACCTGCTCTCTGGTTCAATGAATAACAGATCATTTCCTATTATCTCACGTTCACAAGTAAATGAGCGAGTTAGCGTATCACGGGAAAAAGGGAAAGATGCAGAACCCTTCTTCTTCGAGTGGGATTTTTATCACAATAAAGCTGGACTCTATGTTCTTACTGATGCTAAAAAAGAATTACTCAAAGAATTATATGAGCTCTTCACCATACTCGGTGAACAGGGAATAGGAACAGACCGAAATATTGGTGGCGGCAAATTCAATGTTGAATATGGAGGGACATTAGAATTAGGGGAAACAAAAGAAAATAGTAACGGACAATTGCTTCTCTCACTCTATATCCCAACAGAAGAAGAGCTTCCAAAACTCAACCTCAAGAACTCCCTGTATAGCATTTTACCTCGAGGTGGTTTTATGGCTGGTAGCTGTAATGAAAAAATTCGGCATATTCACAAAAAAAACATATATATGTTCAATGTCGGTTCTTACTTCATTACAAAAGAGCAATTACAAGGAAAAGTCGTAGATTTACAGCCCACATGGAACAGTAACGAAATGCATCCTGTCTACAGAAGCGGATTACCTCTTAGTGTACCTATTAAAATATTAAACTATGAGTAAAGTCAAAATAGATATCGTGAGCAGAGTTCATATTGGTTCTGGTGAAATTCTGCAATATGGAAGTGATTTCATAGATTTCCAAGAAGGGGGTGATAATTATGTAGGTATTATATCTCCTCGAAAAATAATGTCTCTGATAAAAAATGATACAAAAGCATTAGACGCTTGGATAGCAACTATTGAAAGAAAAAAATCTATCATTGACTTTATGAAGACCTATGCTCCAAAAGCAATTACTGATGATTATTGCTTCAGAATTGATCATACGTATGAAACTCTTAAAGAAAATGACACCCTCCAAACTTTTATTCATAACGGTTTAGGAGATCCCTACATCCCAGGGAGTTCTATCAAAGGTGCAATACGCACAGCTGTCCTATCCAATATTATCAATAAAAAAAATGAAGTGGAAAATCTTGTTAATCCTACAAGGATTAATGCAAAAGCTATAGAGCAGCACTTGTTAGGAGAAAATCCGAACAAAGATATATACCGTTTTCTCAAAATTGGAGATGCCGTTTTCGGTAATAATTATGAAAATATTGTAAGATTATTTAGTATTAATGAACGGGAAACAAACAGCTACTGGGATACATCTAAAAGCCAGTTGGTTGAAACATTGATGCCCAAAGATTCATCTGTCTGCGAAATAAGACTTGATTTAAAAGCTTATGGATACGCAAAAAAATATGTCCAAGAGCTACCAGAATGTATGTCATCACTCAATAAAATGTTCTCTACTATCAATCAACATACAAAGAGCTTATTAGCTCATGAAATAAAATATTGGCAAGACCATATTAATAATCCAAATGCTGAAAACGTAGATAAATACATTAAAAACCTGGAAATCATTATGGAACAGATACAAAAATGCAAAGACCCAAGTAAGACCTCCTGTATCCTACGTTTAGGAGCAGGATCAGGATGGCGATTCATTACTGGAGCATGGGCTGAAACATTTGAAAAATTCAACGAAAGTATTGTTCCTGTAGCACGTCCTCAAAATCAAAGATATAGTAATTACAGCTTTCCTAAATCAAGAAGGCTTGATAGTTCCTGTAAACCTTTAGGTTTCATACGTATGACATTATTAGAGGATTAAGCAATGAAAAAAAAGGTACATATAGCGCTTGTCGGAGGTCAAACTATGCCTGTTATTCTCGGCATAAAAGAAAGTTTTCCAGACGAAATCATACTTGTACATTCTGGAAAAAGTGAATCTGAGGCAAAACTTATAGAGAACCTCTGTTCTGAAAAATGCTATCTTCAAGAATTTACACCAGTTGATTATGAAACTATCAAAGTTTCTGTTGACAAACTGTTACACAACCTTACTGGTGATGAGATAACCATCAACCTATCTGGTGGTACCAAACCATGGGTTCTTTCATTTGCCTTACAAACACAAGGAATGAAGAATGTAACTCTACTATATATTGATCAAAATAGTATATGCTACAACTATACCCAACAAAAAAATGGTCAAGTAAGGGTCTCAGTATGAAAGAATTAATGCAGTACAATGGTCAAATTGCAAAATCACATTTCTTATTAGATGATTATACAGAAGATGACCTTGACACCTTACAAGAAATAAAAGCTATAAGGCAATATAACTTTAATGAATTCAATAGATTAACAACACCAGGAAAAGATGGACAAAAAAAATAAACAATCAAAGTAAAGGAACACTTCAAACCTCCAATGGTTCATACATAGAATGGGACAAAAAAGAAAATTACATAACTCTATCACTGAGTGGTAAATATGGATTTAAAGAAAACACATTTGAGTCCCCACACATTATGCAGATTGTTTTCAACTCGGGCTGGTTTGAATATGAGGTTGCACAGATGATTAGCAAATGGAAATATGCCAAAGAGATTTGGTTAAACACCATTTATCCATATAATAATAAGTATCCCAAAAATGAGATAGACATAATTGTCAATACAGGTTATAAACTTCTTATGATAGAGTGCAAGACCCAAATATATGACAACACAGATATTGATAAATTCAACACAGCTGTGAAAAACTATGGTGGATTGGGATCTAAGGCACTCTTCATTACAGATGCAAAGATGAAACCAGAAGCTATAGAAAAATGTTCAGACAATCATATTCTCTCATTTAGTATGAAAGACTTTGAAGATCGACAGTCAGCACAAGTATCATTATTCCAACTACTTGACCAAGAACTTTTCTATATAAATACCAAATAGTAATAAAAATAATGGCACGAAAACTATTCATATCCGTTCTCGGAACGGGTCTATACGAAAAAAGTGTGTATACACAGGGAGACATCAGGTCAAGTGAAACAAGATTCATCCAACAGGCAACGCTTGAGTTGATTGGATGTAAAGAGACTTGGACGGAAGAAGACAGGATTTGCATCCTGCTCACAGACAAAGCGAAAGAATTAAACTGGGAGGTATCATCACGCAAACATCCACATACGAAGGAGGAAATAGCCTACGAGGGACTGAACACCTTGCTCCAAAGAATGGATTTGCGCCCTCAGATTACCCCTGTATCAATCTGTGATGGGAAAAACGAGGACGAAATGTGGAAGATATTCCAGACTACATTTGAACAGATACAGGATGGGGATGAACTTTACTTCGACCTTACTCACAGCTTTCGCTATCTACCGATGCTCATTCTTGTTCTTGGCAATTATGCCAAGTTCCTAAAAAACATACGCATAGCACACATTTCATACGGCAACTATGAAGCACGCAACGAAGAGGGGTCTCCTATCGTAGATTTGCTACCGCTGACTGTTCTTCAAGACTGGACCTTTGCTGCAGCCAATTTCCTGCACAATGGACGAAGCGAACAGCTGACGCAACTCACTCAACAGGTATTTAAACCAATCCTCCGCGACACAAGGGGAAAAGACCAACAGGCGCAGGCACTCAGGAAATTCTCAGAAACACTGAACAATATTACCAATAATCTTCAAATGTGTCGTGGATTAAATATTACAGAGGATAAGGACATCTGCCGTCTGAAAGAATCTATCGATCAGTTATCTGAAGACATCATTGCACCTTTAGTTCCTGTGGTGAAAAGGATAGAGCTGTCATTTACGAAGTTTATCCCAGACTCTAATATCCTTAATGGACTGCATGCTGCACAATGGTGCTACGACAACCACATGTATCAACAGTCAATAACAATTCTGCAAGAAACGATTGTAACCTATATCTGTAATAAAAATAAACTATCGGTAACTGACAAAGATGCACGTGCTTTGGTCAATAAGGCTTTCTACATTGTATATGAAAAACTACAGCAGAATGATGAGAAATGGGAACTCCCGAACTATGGTAAAGGTAACGAGGCTAAAGACAAGGTGAGAGAACTTATTAAAGATCCTGACATAGAAAAACTATCCAGGAGCTTTAGCACAGCTTCAGGTGTACGTAACGATTTCAACCATGCAGGATTCCGACCTAACCCGATGACTGCAGACAAGCTCGCACATAAAATTGAAGAAAGCATTAATAAAGTTCATAATATAATATTTGGTGATTATGTTCATCAACCTCTCTAACCACCCTTTCGCCTCTTGGTCATCCTCGCAGCTATCGGCTGCGAGGGAATATGGCGAACTGCAGGAAATTGCCTTTCCGAACATTGACCCGGAACTTAGCAAGGCTGCTGTACAGAAAGAGGCTGCAGCCTGTGTAACGATGATACTGGAGACCTACCCTACAGAAAACCTAACGGTGCACATTATGGGCGAACTTACTTTCTGCTACTATGCCGTCAGACTACTGAAGAAAGCGGGAATACGTTGTCTTGCATCTACAACGGAGCGCATTGTTGAGGAGACAGAAGACCATCAGAAACTTGTACGTTTCTCCTTTGTCCAGTTCAGAGAGTATTAATCATTGCTATCAAAGAAAATGACTGAAAAGAATGACAAGCAGATAGTTCTGACACCTTCCCAGCAACAGGCTTTCAATAAGCTGAAAAACTTTGTCAATGGGAGTAGTGCCATCACGTTCATCCTTACTGGATATGCTGGAACAGGAAAGACTACGCTGATGAAGACACTCATTGAATGGATAAATGAGCAGAACAAAGAATTCCAACTACTTGCCTCAACAGGCAGAGCAGCAAAGATCCTCAGCAACAAGACAGAATGTGAAGCAAAAACAGTTCATAGTTGCATTTATACCTTTGATGATTTCAATCAGGATATCGAAAAGGTCGTCAACCGGATTGACGACTCAAAAGGTGTTGACGATACAGGACAGTTACTATTGCAATTTACATCAGTCTCAGCAAAGAATTCTGATTATGACCGCAAAATCTATATCATTGACGAGGCATCTATGATTTCTGACTTTCCCGATAAAAACCCTACACAGGCTATATTTGGAACAGGAAGATTACTACATGATCTCATCAACTACGATTACAAAGGTTGTTTTATCTTTGTAGGTGATGCTTGTCAGCTACCACCTATTGCACAAGAGTTCTCTCCTGCGCTTGACAAGGAATATCTGGAGGATGTTCACAGAATGAATGTTGAACGTGCTACGCTCAATGAGATTGTACGCCAGCAGGATGGTAATGACATTGTCGTCGCTGCTGCACGTATGCGCGCACTCTACCAGAATCCACCTCACGTGAAATGGGGAAAGTTCCCTTTCCGTGGTTACAAAGACATCGAGATACATCCTAACAAACTGTCGATACTCAATGCGTATATTAACAACGTAAAGCAGAACGGTTTTGAAGATGCTACCCTACTCTGCGGAAGCAATGCTGCTTGCAATACACTGACAAGTATTATACGCCCTGCACTCGGCTTCCACAGTTTATCACTTGAAGTAGGCGAACTACTACTTATCACACAGAACAACAATACGACAAGGCTCATGAATGGTGACCTCGTAAAGGTTATCTCCACAGAGCGGCGCATAAGACGTGCAGGACTCACCTTTCTGCAAGTTGAAGTGGAAGAAATAGTTAGCAAGCAAACTTTCTCTCTCCTTCTCATAGAAGACATTCTATATGGTAATATGACCAATCTTACACAAGAAGCTCAAAAAGCACTCTTCATCGACTTCTACCGACGAATGAAGAAGCAGCATATCAAACCCAAGACTGATGCCTTCAAGACAGCTATGTTTAACGACCCATACCTCAATGCTCTCCGTGCTGTCTATGGTTATGCCCTTACTTGCCACAAGGCACAGGGTGGAGAGTGGAAGGACGTGTATCTCGACATTCCTCGACACCTCAGCCACTCTCCGAAGCGTTCTGCCTATCAGTGGCTCTATACAGCTATGACGCGTGCCAGCAACCGGCTTCACGTAGCAGATGACTTTTTTATCGGTTAAAAAGACACAACTACAATTATCAAATTAGAAATAAAACAAGTACTATAATACTGCAAACTTATGGAACTAATACTCAACACATTTGGTGTTTCACTCAATCGTGACAATGAAGGCTTTGTTATCAACACCCGTGATGGTAAACAACGCATACCAGCCGTAGGTATAGACAGCATACAAATCAGCCGTGGTGCACAGATAACAAGTGATGCCGTTATGCTTGCCATAGAAAAAGAGATAGAAGTCATGTTCATGGACAAGACAGGAAAACCTATCGGACGTATATGGAGTCCAAGATATGGTAGCATCTCTACCATCCGGAAAGGACAGTTGAACTTTACTTATTCTCACAATGCAGTAGAATGGATAAAGGAAGTACTCCTCAAGAAGATAGAAAACCAACAGGCTTTAATGTTACTTTTTAACAATGGAAACCATCCCGAAGTAAAGACAGAAAAGAACATTGCACGGTTGGAAGATTATCGTACTAAAATTCGCAAACTTGATGGCGAGATTGTTAACGACATAGCACCTATGTTACGAGGATGGGAGGGGCAGGCTTCACGTATATATTTTAGCACGATAAATACCTTCCTTCCTGAACAGTATCGATTCAGTGTCCGTTCACAACATCCTGCCCTTGATATTACAAATGCCTTCCTCAACTATGGATATGGTATTCTCTACGGACGTATTGAAGGGGCACTTATAAAAGCAGGAGTTGACCCGTATATCGGTATACTACACCGTGATGATTACAATCGTCCTGTACTTGTCTATGATATCATTGAGATGTATCGTATATGGGTTGATTATGTGGTTTATACACTTCTTGCACAAAACGTGATTACGGAAGAATTCTATTCTGTCCGCGAAGACGGCTCTTACTGGCTTGAGGCATTAGGACGACGTGTACTCATACAATCACTCAATGACTATATGGACGAAGTAATAACCCAAAAAGGAGTAACGAGATCTCGCCTTACAATGCTCTCGCTTTATGTTCAATCACTTGCTCAAAAGTTTAAGGAAGAACTATAAAAAGCAAAAGCTATGAAAATAAATATTTCAACTTAGCCCAGCATATACCTTATACTTTCATTACATTTTTACCCAAAAATCTATCCCCAAGGTTCAAGAAAAGGCGAAATAGCGTGAATGATTTGTGAGTCAGTCGGTTCTGATTTTTAAGCCTTTCGGAGCAAAACCTCGAAAAGACGGGGTTATACCAATTTCGGACAGAGCAACGTTACCAAAACATTACCACCTCCTTTGCAAGTGAGGATTGGGAAAAGCGGTAACGAACAGCACAAAATCCGACCTGAACTTCGGGGATTACCTCCTGCAAAGGTACGTCGATGAAAAGAAACAGGCAAATAAATTGCGGATTGTTTCTTTACCATTGAACGACAATGTTTTGCATAGCAACAAATAACCTGACAATGAATAGTTTTGTAAACCGTAAAAAGTCAGAGTTATGCGTAGTACGTTTAAGGTTCTGTTCTACCTCAAAAAGAACGCTCCCAAGAAGAACGGTTCCGTTCCCGTGATGTGTCGTATCACCATTGACGGCACCATTGCCCAGTTCAGTTGCAAATGCGATATCCATCCTGATTTGTGGGACATCAAGAGCAATAGAGCTTCGGGAAAAAGTGCCGTTGCGTTGGAAACCAACCGTTTCTTGGACAAGATACGTGTCGGCATCAATGCCAAATACAAGGAGATAGCCGAGCGGGATAACTATGTCACTGCCGAGAAAGTGAAGAATGCTTTCTTGGGCTTGGAAATGCGGCATGAAACCTTGCTGAAAGTCTTTGCCCAGCACAATGAGGACTTTTTCAAACAGGTAGATGCGGGCTTGCGAAGCCCATCCACCTACCACAAGTATTGCACGGTCTATAAACATTTGGAGGAGTTCATCAAGACCCGCTACCGTGTCAGCGACATTGCACTGAAAGAACTCACTCCGGCTTTCATTACTGATTTCGACATCTTCCTGCGTACCGAAAAGCAATGTTCCCACAATACAGTATGGATTTATATGATGCCTTTGCGTCGTATGATTACCATTGCCCAGAACCACGGATGGATAGTTCGTGACCCGTTCGTGGATTACAGCATATCCGCCGAGAGTACCGACAGGGACTATCTGACCAAGGATGAAATCCGCAGGCTGTTGGATTTGAAATTCAGGCGTAAATCAATGGAACTTGCTCGGGATTTGTATGTTTTCTGTTGCTTTACAGGCTTGTCCTTTACCGATATGAAGAACCTGACCAAGGACAACCTTCAGACTTCCTTTGACGGGAAACTCTGGATTATGACCAAGCGACAAAAGACGGGTGTGGAGTCCAATATCATGCTTTTGGATATTCCGAAGCAGATTATCGAGAAGTACGATGGCACGGCGAAGGAGGATTACCTCCTGCCCGTTCCGCAGTATATTACCGCCTGCAAGAACATCAAGAAAATCATCGGACTCTGCGGTATCGGAAAAGAGATTACGTGGCATACCAGCCGCCATACTATGGCGACGGAAATCTGTCTGACCAACGGCGTTCCCATCGAAACCCTTTCCAAGATGCTCGGACATACGAACATCCGCACCACGCAGATTTACGCCAAAATCACCCACGAAAAGGAAAGTCGGGACATGGCGGCACTTTCCGACAAACTGAGTAAGATAGAGCAGTTCAATGGTATCACTATATAAAAGGAGGACGAACGATGAAAAGAGAAATCATAACCATTGGAGAGAATGGAAAGGTACATATCCCGACAGCTCCCGTTTGGATGTCGGCTTGCGAAATAGCCTCCTTGTTCGGAGTATTCTCCGGTAAGGTAAACAGTCACATCAAATCTGTCTTCAAAGAGGGCTTGCTCAGAGAAGATGAGGCGATGCAAACCCTATTGTTCAAGGGCGGTGCGGTGGATTTATACAACATTGAGATGATAATGATGCTGTCATTTCGTTTTGCCTCTCCTCACGCCCAACTCTTCCGCAAATGGGCTATCAGGAAACTTACCCAAAAGAAATCTACCACTCCGCTACTTGTATGTTACAACAAAGATGGATGGTATAGTTAAATATGAGAACAGGCAGTAAGAAGCTCTTTTCTTACTGCCTGTTTCTTGTCAAGGCTTCTCAAACCGAGGACGGTAATTCTCCTGCAACAGCTTTTCCACATCTTCTTCCCGGTAGAGTACCTTTCCGCCTAACTTGATAAAGGAGATTCTTCCCATGTTGCGATAATCCTGCAACGTGCGCCGGTTGATATGCAACAAGCGGGACAGCTCATCGTCCGTCAGATAGCGATGCCCGTTAAGCAGAGGTCTGTTCTTTTTCCGCAGGACATCTATTCCCTTTATCATGCGGTCGCTCGCGTTGAGAAAGTGCGCAATCTCTTCGTTGTTCTTGGTCTTTACATCGTTGTCCATATTTTACATCGGATTTAGTGGTGATACTATTCATTGGTCATAAAGCGGAGGATTGTTCGAGCAATTTCCCGACATCCTCCGGCTTGTAGAACATCTTATACCCTATTTGCGTATAGGGCAGCATCCGGTTGCTGCGGTAAGTTTGCAGGGTACGCAAACTGATGTTCAGGATTTGGCAGACATCCTGATTGTCCAGCCACCTGCCCATACGCTTTTCGTCACACTCCCGACACAGGGCATCGACTTTGGCGGTCAAAATGCGGAAACACTCCATCATGGCTTCATACGTTTTCTTCTCGATTGTTATTACTTCCATATTTCTGTTCGTTTTAAGATTACACTTTGTGCAAATGTACTTACGGAGTAAGTATTCAAAAGCAGCTTTTCCCTTACTGCGTACTTGTGGCTTCGATATGGATACTTTTGTCGTATGGCTTTTGGAATCATACAGAAAAATCTCTATTCAGTACATATTTAGCATACAATCCGGACGATTTTAACTCCCGAACTTTGCAGCATAATCAAATTCAAAGCGTCATGGATGTCATAACAATCGAAAGTAAAGCCTACCACGAACTGATGGGCAAGATAGAGAAAATCCTCCGTTATGTAGAGAAAGAGGAAAAGGCAAAGATAGAGTACGAAAACCGCCTTGTTACCAACGATGAGTTAGCCGAGATCCTCGGTATCAGCAAGCGTACCCTTCAGCGTATGCGCAGTACGGACAGAATCAGCTACAAGATGATTTATGGGCGTTGCTACTACGACCTGCATGACATCGAGAAGGCGATACGCAACAAGAGCCTGTACTGCAATCCTCAGAACCTGAAAGAGCTACGGCATAACTTCGAACTTAAAAGCAGGAGGGTAAAGAATGGAACTATTAGATAGAGAGACCTTCCTTGAATGGATGGAACGCATCATGAAGCGTTTTGATGAGTTGAAACAGACGGCTCCCGACATCCCCCAACGTCCGATGATAGATGGAGAACCGCTGCTGGATAACCAAGAGGTCTGTCTGATGCTCCAAATCAGCAAGCGCACCTTGCAACGTTATCGGGCATCGGGTACACTTCCTTTCCACATCGTTTACCACAAGACGTGGTATTTGGAATCGGAAATCCTTGCCTTTATGCAAACCCACTTTACGGAGAACCTCAAACGCAAGAGGAAGAGAGTGCCCAAAGACACGTAATTTTGGATTGATCGCAACAGCAAAGCTCCCGTTTTGTCGTAATGACAAGTCGGGGGCTGCTGCTTGAATTACAGATTACATTTTCGGTCTGACGATAAACACCTTTTCTGTCAGAGACGGCGGTAGTCCGTCCATTGCGGGCTGTGTAGCAGAGCTACTCTGCCCATTGCTTTCCAACGGTCTGTCGGTTTGAGCCACGGAGGTGCTGACGGAGGAGGCGGCGACAGTTGGCTCAATCGGACGTGACCGTTCCATTTCTTCCCTCGCTCTTTCGCCATCCTGCATCATTTCCACTTCCTCTTGCGTACTCTCCGACTGCTCAATGGGCTTTAGAGAGAGCTGTATTTTTCGGTCAAGGGCAGCAAGTTCCGTTTTGAGGTCTTTGAGCTGCTCTTCCTTCTTCCAAGATCCGTTCACGACCTCTTGCAAAACAGGAATATCCTTGGCTATCTTTTCCGTGTCCGCCTTAAACTTCTCAATCAAGCCGGGTATCTTCTCCAAGGCGTTCAGGAAATTCATACTGGCGAGTTGCGGGTCTGCCGCAATCCTACCATTGTTGTAACTGTACTTCATTCCGCTTTCTCCCATAACGAAGAACTTGTTCTGCGAAAGGTCGAAAAGGTCTTTGGAGGAGGACTCCGTCTTGACCACAAGATTAAATCCGTAGAGTGTTCCGATATTGAAATACTCTCCCCGTGTGCAGGCTTTCTCGTTGATTTCCGCAAGCTTGGCGGCAATGCGTTTCGGGTCGCTTCCTTCCACCCCTTTGAGTGTTATCGGGTTGAGGATATTGCCCTCCTTATCCTTCTGTACACGACTTTGGTACAAGTCCCAGTCGCTTTGGAAACGGGCTATCAATTCCTTGTTTCCGTCCACCGTTCTCATAACTTCGTCCAATCGGCTTCGGGAGGATGATTTACTGCGTATGAACGCCTGCCGTTCGCTGTCCAAGCCGGCAATCTTCTTTTCCAATTTTGCCTTTTCCAGCAAGTCGGTATTGCCCGAGAGGATGGCGACATATTCGGAAAAGTTCATTCCCGACTTCTCGTCCATACTTCCCTCATCAATGGTACGGCTACCCATACGGTTGTTTTTAAGCTGTTCGATGAAGAGTTGCTTGTTGTGCAACAAGTTGAATTTATAGCTGTCAAGCGACTTCTCCACGGCGTAGATGATGACATCCACCTTATTGTCCGCATGAAATTTGGCGACCTCGTTCCCCTTACGCACGGCTCTTCCGTCCCTCTGCTCCAAGTCGGAAGGACGCCACGGTGTGTCCAAATGATGGATGGCAACGGCACGCTTCTGGGCATTCACGCCCGTGCCGAGCATAGAAGTGGAACCGAACAATACACGGATTGAGCCTTCATTCATCCCTGCAATGAGCGTCTTTCGAGCCTTGTCGGTCTTGGCTTCCTGAATGAAGCGTATCTCCTGAGCGGGAATGCCGTGGTCTTCCACCAATTTGCGTTTGATTTCGCTGTAGGGATTCCACTCGCCCGGCTTGTATGTGCCGAGGTCACTGAACACAAACTGCGTTCCTTTCTGCTCATTGAACTTGCGGTAGTACTCCGCAATCTTGGCGGCACAGTGGGAAGCCTTGTTGTCCACATGATCTCCGTACCTGTTCGGGTCGATGAGCCTCAAATCCAAGCTCATCTTCCTCGCCATATCTGTGGCAATGAGCATCTTGGCTTTCTCCTCCCGTTCGGAGAGCGGTGCGCGGCCGAGCAATTCCGCATTACCTGTCTTGGCAAACTCCACCAACTTGGCGATAAACTCCTCCTGTTCGGGTGTGGGCGGTATGTTGTGCATAATCTCCCGTTTCTCCGGTCGGTCGATGCCGATGTCCTGCGCTGTCCGGTAATCAGTGATTTGAGCGTAGAACGCTGCCAACTCCGGCACTTTGATAAAATAGCGGAAACGCTCTTTCTGCACGATTTCGTTGGTGACGGAGAACTCATAGTCCACCGACTTCTTGGCGAAGATGGCAGCCCACGCGTCAAAGGTCTTGATGTTCTGTGCTTCGAGGGCTTGGGGACGCAAATACTTGAACAGCAGGTACAACTCCGTAAGTGAGTTCGATATGGTCGTCCCCGAAAGGAAGGTTGCTCCCAAGTCTTTCCCCGTCCTTTCCTGAATGGTTCGTATGGCAAAGAGCATATTCAAGGCTCTTTGGCTGCCCTCGCTGTTACCCAACCCTGCCACACGGTCGTGGCGGGTGTTGAACATCAGATTTTTGAACGTATGCGACTCGTCCACGAAAAGGTGGTCTATACCCATTGTCTTGAAATCCACTATATCGTCCTTGCGGTTCTCTATCTTGAACTTGATTTCATCCAGCTTCGCCTGTAAATTCATCTGCCGCTTGACAAGCCCTTTCTCCATCGCACGGGAGATGCTGCGTCCCTGCTGACGCAAAACCTCCAAGTTCTCTTCCACGCTGTCCAGCTCGCCCTGAAGGATTTTCTGCTGTATCTCGTCCGACTGCGGTATCATGCCGAACTGGTCGTGCGTGAGGACAATGCAGTCCCAGTTGTTGTTCTTGATGTCGTGGAAAATCCGTTGTCGCTTGTCGGGCGTGAAGTCGTTCTTGCCCGGATAGAGCAGTTTCGCATTCGGGTAAGCCGTTTGGAAGGTCTGTGCTATCTCCTGCACGTTGGCTTTGAGAGCGAGTATCATCGGCTTGTTTGCCAAGCCGAGCCGCTTCATCTCATAAGCTGCGGTACACATGATAAGCGTCTTTCCTGCTCCCACCTGATGATCGCAGATACCTCCCCCGTTGAGTTTGAGCATCCAAACGGCATCTTTTTGGCTGCCGTACAAACTCTCGATGCCCAAGCCTTTCAGATTGAGGTCAGGGAATGTCTGATGGGAACCATCATACTGAGGACGCACAAAACAGTTAAAGGTATTGTTGTAGAGTTTTTCCAATCGCTCCTTGAACTCATCGCTCTGCTCGTTCAGCCAATCGGTGAAGCCGTTTCGGATCTCGTCGATTTTAGCGTTTGCCATCTGTATGGCTTCGGTATCCCGAACCTTGACCTCCTTGTCGCCGACCATGATTTTCTTGGTGATGTCGGGCGTTGTATTCAGCAAGGCGTGCTTCATCAGGGCAATGCCGTCGTAGCGACGATGTTGCCCCCGTACACAGAACCTGTCCCAGATATTGGCATTGTGCATCCGTGCCTCCACGGAGTATTCGTCCGCACTTGAATTGTAGCGTACCGTCACTTCCGTGTCGAAGAGGTGCGAGGCATAGTCTGAGTAGAGATTTACGGGAATCCATCGCTCCCCGAAGTTGAAATCCAAGTCCACGAAAGGTATCGGTTCGGGGATGGCATCTTTCAGCGCCTGCAAGGAGGCTTGCGCCCTTGTGTCTTCCGGATGCTCCAAAAGGTATTGTTCGATACGCTCCGATGCGGCGACCACATTGCCCGATATGAATTTCTCGGCAATTTCATACTCTCCCTCCAAGGGATTGTAGTAAATCCTGCCGTGCAATTCGGAGAGCATCTCCTCTTCGGAACTTTCGGGAAGCAAAGAGAGCATATACTCGGTGTCCACCGCTCCGAATTTATTGAGTGAAGCCGAGAGCGCCTCTTGGGCATTGCCCACCTCTGTCACTTCGTGCAGGCTGAAGGAAACGGGCTGATGGAAAATATCGGCTTTGAGCGTTTCTTTATCCACCTTCCGTTCCAAGAAGAGGATTTCCCTGCCACCGGCATCCATCAGGATCTGCTCGTGGTTCTTGCGGTCGTTCAAATGTCCGTACTGCCGCACGAAACGGTCGTACAGTTCATTGAGGTTCTGTCGTAGGGATTCATTCGCCACCTTGCGTTCCGCTTCATAATCATAGAGGGCGTGGTAGGCATCCCGCAGGTCTATGTAGAGCAACATTTTCTGTCGTTCTTGGGACGGGAGGTCTATGGGCTGGAACATGCGGTTGTCCTCCATATCACGGACAAGCATTCCGACCTGAAAGTCCGAAGCCAGCAAAGACCCCTCTTTGAGATGTTCGTGCCATACTCCCTCATAGGAACGCTGCTGCATCCCTTTCTCCTTGTCCTGTTGCCACCACAGCTCGTTCGTGTCTTCCAGTCCGTGTGCCGTCTCATCGCTTTGTGAAACCTCGGAAAATGGGGGAGGTGAAGCGACAGGCTTCTGTTTTGTGGCAGCTTTACGTTTGGGCTTTTCTTCCGGGATAACATTGCCGAAAAGGTCGAGCAGTTGTACCTGTGGTGTGACACTGCTTCGGGCTTGCTCCACAGGCTGTTCCTCTCTCGGCTGCACCACCTTTTGGTGCGGTTGTTCCTCTGTCGAAGCGGCTGGTGTAAGCGTTGGCTCTTCCTGCTTGACTTTGGGAGAAGCGGCAACTTTGGGCTGCTCCTGAATGGAGATATGCCTTTGGTACAACGCCATATCCAAGCGTTTGGCTAAATCCGCCAGCAGGATTTTTCCCATATCGGTGGCGATGCCTTCCGCTCCACCCTCGTGATGGAACAGGATGGCGGGCTTGCCGTAAGGGTCGGTGTCCTGCTTCCATTCGGTATGTACGATTTGCGACATGCTTCGCAGATAGGTGTTGAACAGTACTCCGCTGGGGCGTTTCTCGCTCTTGATGAAACGCTTTTCCTCTTCGGTAAGACTTTTCTTATTGCTCTGCTTTTGCAGGACGATAAGGTCACTGCCCACTTCCGTCCCTGCATTTTCCGAGAAGAGATTATTAGGAAGGCGAACTGCCGAAATAAGGCGGGTATGGTTCATCAGCCACTCCCGTACCGGTTCATTCGTCGGGGCATTCATGACGCCTTGCGAGGTGATGAACGCCAACACGCCACCCTCACGGAGCATATCAACGCCCTTGACGAAAAAGTAATTGTGCAGGGATGTGCGTGCGACCTTTCGGGCAGGTTCTGCCGTCTTGCTGAAAACAGGGTCGAAGACGGCCACATCTCCGAAAGGGATGTTACTGCTGACCACATCGAAAGAACCGTTGAGCTTGGATTCGATTTCCTCGAAGCCTCGGATGCGTATCTTGTCTTCGGGATACAGGGCGGAGAGCATCTGTCCTGTGAGAATATCTTTTTCAAAACCGAAAGTCGTATGTCCTTCGGCTGCAATGCCGTCAAAAGAGCGGATGAACTCGCCCATTCCCGCCGAAGGGTCGAGGATGCGTTGAGGGACGATGCCTGCCTCCCGTAAGGAAGCGGCAATCTCCCGTACTACGGGTGCAGGAGTATAGAAAGCGGTCATCACGGAATTTTTCAGGCTCTGCATATAGCTCTTGTATTGCGATTCGGAGGTGGTGTTATCCCGAATGGTGCGATGCAGTTCCATCACCAAGGGGAATAGCTCCAACTCCGACTTGTTCCATCGGGCAATGTCCTCCATCGTGTTGGCAGGAGAGAGGATACACTTCAATGCGCCGAAGCCCGTATAGGCTGCCAATATCGTGCGTTCTTCGGGTGTCGCCGTGCGTTGTTCCCGATGCAGGGCAAAGATGGTCTTGATGGCTTCTATGTTTGCCCTTAGATGCTCCTTCTTGTTATAACTTGCCATCCTCTTCGAGTTTTAGTTGGACAAAACCCGTAATCTCCGTATAGAGGGAGTTGTATTCGGGCATATAGGCGAACTCGTCCGAAATCGGATACTTGGCAAAAACCTCTTCCAAGAGCGGGCGCAGACGGATGGCGGTCTCCCTGACAGCTTCAAGCGGCACTTCAGCAGAGAACTCGTTCCAAAGAACAGAGGAGATGGTATCATGGTGGGAAAAGTGCAAACCCGCATAGAGCGTCTTATTGGCAATGCCGATACATTCGGCTATGGGAAGACCGGTATCGAAGGCTTCGGCATAGGCTTCGGAAGCGGCTGCCGCACGCTCTTTGACGAAGGGAATGTCATCGGCTTTTTCGGGATGGCTTTCCCGAAGAAAAGAGAGCAGGGATAGCTCGTAATAGGAAAATCGAATGGCTGTCATATCTGTAATTTTAATGGGTATATAATGCAAAGGCACTCGACGTCCCCGCCGAGTGCCACCACTAAAATCCGCAGTAAAAACAACAGGATTGTTTATGACCGCATCATTCAGTGGCAAAATTAGCAAATTACGGGGATTTACCTTCGGGATTTGCCCGGTTTTTTACGCTCGGGGAAGACAAAGACCGTCTTGAACTCTCCGTCCAAGGAGAGAGAAGCCTCGAAGCTCTTGCCCGTTTTGGAGGTAAAGCCCTTGATGATGCCAGTCTCTCCGTTTACCGCCAACTGCGTCAGTTGCTCGTCCGTGAGGCTCTTGCCTGCCACGCTGCGGAAAAGCGTCAGCCCACAATCGGCATCAGAGCATTTGGCACATCGGGGATAGAAGACCAGTGAGCCTTTGCCGCATTTGGGACAATGGATGTCGCTCTGTTTTTTGGGGAAGAGGATTTTGGAGGAGAGCAGTTCGTCGGTAATCTGTGTGGCGTAGTTTTCGATGCCCTTGCGAAACTCTTGCTCTTTCAACTCTCCCCGTTCGATTCTCGCCAAGTCCGCTTCCCACTGTCCGGTCATCTCGGCATTACCGATTTTCATTTCCCTAACGATGGAATAGACGGCAAGTCCTTTCTCAGTAGGGACGAGCGACTTCTTTTGGCGCACCATGTACTCGCGTGCAAAGAGGGTTTCGATGATGGCGGCACGGGTAGCGGGCGTGCCGATACCGCAATCCTTGAGCTGCGCACGCAATTCTTCGTCCTCCAACTCTTTGCCCGCCGTCTCCATCGCTGCCAACAGCGAACTTTCCGTGTGCAGGGGCTTGGGCTTGGTCGTTCCTTGTGCCAGCGAACAGGCACAGAGCGGAAGTTGCTTACCTTCCTCCCATTGAGGGATGATGATGCCTTCTCCATTCTCTCGGCTTTCCCGTTCTTCGGCTTCCGCCTGCTCCTTGTCTTTTTTTCTGCTGTTTTTGAGGACGGCACGCCAACCCTCTTCCTTGATGATTTCACCTTTGAGGATAAACTTCACATCCTCGCAGGCGGCAGTAACCGTACTGACATCCTTCACGCAACGGGCCGAGAAGGCTTCGAGCATACGTCCGACTATCATATCGTAGATGGCTACTTCCTCTCCGAACATGTCTATCGGCTTCTTGCCCGTAATGAGCAGGGCGTGGTGGTCGGTCACTTTCTTGCCGTCCACCGAATGCGCATTAAATTCGGTCAGTCGGCGGGCATGGACACCCCAGATGGGATGGTCGTGCAAAAAGGCTATCAGGGCAGGTATTTCGGCAAAGACATCTTCGGGAATATATCGGCTGCCCGTGCGAGGATAGGTGATGTATGCCTTTTCGTAGAGCTTCTGCGCCAAGGAAAGGGTCTGTTCCGCCGAATAGCCGAATCGACTGTTCGCTTCTTTCTGTAGGGTGGTCAAGTCGTACAGAAGCGGTGGCTCCTGTCTGGTCTCCTTGCGCACAATCGTTTCCACGGTGGCATAAGGAGCCTGTTTGAGTTTATCATACAGGGCGGTGGCTTCCGCCTTATCGAACCAGCGGTCGGCAGAAGAGAAACGGAAACTCTCATCACCTTCCTTTACAGTAAGGCTGAGTTGCCAGAATGGCTGCGGCTCGAACTTCTTGTTCTCCAAGAAACGGGAACAGACCATACAGAGAGTCGGAGTCTGTACCCTGCCCAAGGAGTAAGTGCCTCTTCCTGCCGCAATGGATATGGCTTGGGTGGCATTGATACCCACCAACCAATCGGCTTCGCTGCGGGCACGGGCGGCATAATAGAGATTGTCATACGCCGCTCCGCTTTGTAGATGGGCAAGTCCCTCTTTGATGGCTTTGTCCGTCAAAGAACTGATCCATAGGCGGTCGAAGGGACGGGGAATGCCCAAGTATTCGTAAATGAATCTAAATATAAGTTCACCTTCCCGTCCGGCATCGGTGGCTACGATAATACCCTCGCATTCCCGGAAGAGTTTTTCGATGACTTTGAGTTGGGCTACTGCCACAGCATCGGCTTTATAACCTTTGCCCTCCTTAATCTGACGGGGAATAAGGGTAAAGACGGGAGGAAGAATCGGCAGGTTCTCTTTGTGGAAACCCTTGATGCCGTAAACTTCGGGCATGGCTGCCGTTATCAGGTGCCCCAATGCCCACGTGACGGTATAGCCGCCTCCTTCGATATAACCATTCTTCTTGTTGGTTGCCCGAACGACACGGGCGATTTCACGAGCTACGCTCGGCTTTTCTGCTATGATGACTTTCATTTGTTCTTACTTTTTGGATATTAGTGGTGGCGGATTACATTTTCATTCCCTTGGAACGCTTCTTCTCTTCTTCCTTCTGTTCCTGTCCGGCAGTAGGCTGTGTCTGTCCCTGCTTGAGCGGTTCATTCACCAGCTTGGTAGCCTCGTTGGTCTTGCCTTCGGAATTGACGGCGACCTGCGTGCGGGAAGCATTGTCGGGAGTTACCTCTTTGGCTTGGGACTTGTCAGGATTCCATTTGAGGAAGTCGAACTTGTTCTTCTCGAAATTCGGACGTACATAGGCATTGAAAGGCTCTCCTTTCTTGTCGATAAGCCCGGTCATATAGACCGTCTGACCTGCTTTGAGCTTCGCTTGCTCTTCGGGAGAGATGTCACGTCCCAACATCTTCTTGGGGACACGCAGTTCTTTCTGCTCCGTTTGTTCCTGTCCTTCGGGAGCTTGTCTTTGGCGTTGTCCTTGCTTGGGAGAGCCGAAACGAAATTCAATAGATCGCTTGTCGGCATTGAATTGAAGGTTGGCATTGAAATGCTTTCCCATTTTGGAGGTCATGCCCTCTACATAGATGCTCCTTCCTTCCGAGAGTTCCTTTTTCTGCTCATCGCTCAGCTTCACGCCCTTGATTTCATCGGGGATGCGTACCCTGTCGGCACTCAGGGCGATGATGTCGTTCGTCAGGCGGTCGATGCTCACGAAGCTGCGGGTCGGCTCCTCTTTGCCGGGGAAGGTCAGCTCCACGGTGCGACCGAGATTACCCGTTTCTCTGAGGGCTTTCTTGTCCTCGTCGGTGAAGGTATGCCCGAAGAACTCGCGCTCCAATTGAGGTTCCTTGCGGATGGCATGGACAACGGGAATGAATGTTCCGTCTCCGGAGGCTTTCAGGGAAAGACGGGCATCGGTATGCAGGGAGACTTCCCCGATTTTGATGCTGATGGGAACAAGTGGAGTCTTTCTGTATTGAAGCAGGTCATCAAGATGCTTGCCCTTTTCCAGACTCTCACGGCTTATGCCCATCTGCTCAAACTGTTCCCATTTCACCTTGTCGGGGTCAATGCCTTGGAAGGACTGTTTCTGCTCTCCCGCATAGTCCGAAGGATTGATACGGGCGGAGTCCAGCATCTCCTTATTGGAGGGGACATCCGGTGCTTTGAGTATCTCCGAGAGCACACGTGCACTGGCAACGGCACTCTCAAAAGGCACTTTGAAGAAGTTCAGCGGTGTGGGATGCTTGAACTGACGCATGAAGTTGGAGAGGAAATTCTCCAGCGCATTGCTGTGCTTGTCGAACTTCAGGAAACTCTGTTCATGCTCGGCGGTGGGCGGAACGGTTCTCAGCCCGCCTTTCTCGTCCGTACCTGTGACGGCTTTGAGATTCTCGTCCTTGGAATCTTTCACCAAAAGGACTTCTTGGTCTTTGATTTTTTCGTCCATATTACAATGTATTTAATAACACCAACAGCGGTGCACGGACAAAAGTAAACCAAAGAAACCGTGTATGTTAGAGGTTTGAGATAACTGCGTACTTGTGGCGTCGATATGGATGGAAGTGGCAAAAAAAGAGGTATGGCTCAAACTCCATACCTCCATATTTTTCATTGATTAGGTTATTGCATTGACAATAGTTTGCAATACACTCCGCCTTTTGCTTCGAGTTCGGCGTGCGTTCCATTCTCTACAAGTTGTCCCTTGTCCATCACGATAATCTGATTAGCGTTACGGATGGTTTGCAAATGATGGGCAATGACCAAGACTGTGCGATTTCGGATAAGGGCAGACATTGCCTGTTGTATCTTATATTCATTGACAGGGTCAACATTGCTCGTTATCTCGTCCAAAAGAATGATGGGAGCGTCTTTCAAGAAAGCACGGGCGATTGAAAGCCTTTGTTTCTGCCCTCCAGAGAGTCCCAAACCGTTTTCTCCGATTTTTGTTTCATAACCTTCTGGCAGACTGATGATAAAGTCGTGTATCATCGCCCTACGTGCTGCTTCTTCAATTTCTTCCTGCGTAGCATTGCGGTTGCCCACTTTGATATTATTGGCAATGGTGTCTGAAAAGAGAATAACATTCTGCATCACCACACTGATTTCACCGAGTAGATAATCATAGTCCATTTCTCGAATGTCTATACCTCCGATACAGATTCTGCCAGCCTGCGGTTCCCAGAAACGGAGCAAAAGGTTGGTAATGGTTGTTTTACCAGAACCTGACGAACCAACAAGTGCCGTTACCGTTCCTTCGGGAACATGGAACGTGAGAGCTTTCATCTCAAAGCCTTCCTTCTCATAATGGAAACCGACTCCTTCGAATGACAGGTCGAAGCGTTCCGCTGTTTTCGGCTGTTCAGGATTGGTGATAACAGGGGCATTCAACAAATGGGAAATGCGTCCATAGCTGTCCTTTACCTTGATGTAATTCAGCCAATGACTCTCCATATTGACAAAAGGTTTGTAGAACTCTTTCGAGACAATAATGAACATAAGATAGGCGAAAACGGAAAATTCTCCGTACCAAGTCCACCAAAGACCGATTGTAGCCATCAGAGCGAAAGCCAACTCTATCAGGAAAGTGTATCTGCCCACACTCACAGCTGCCAAACGAGAAGTATTCTTACTGCTTTCTCCAAATTCACTGACAGAGTGGTCGAGTCTGTCACGGAACATTCCTTTTTCTCCAAACACTTTCAAAACCGGAATGCCCTTGACGTATTCTACAAAGAGGCTGACCATATCCGCCAGATTGTCCTGAGACTCTTCCTGTGCTTTCATTCCCGAGCGAATGCCCCGATACAGAGAAAACAGGGCAATAGGAAGAATGGCTACCATTGTCAATCCCATGCGCCAGTCCACACAGAACAGTCCGATGCCAAGTATCAGAGCTACAATGAAATCAGCAGACATCCGTGTCCATAGATGTCCTACTACCATTTCCATGTTATCCACGTCTTTGTGAATGACTGTACTTATCTCTCCCAGACGCTCATTGGTATAGAAACCGAGTGAGAACATTTTCAGTTTCAATATGATTTTCTCGCGGATACGTTCCACAAGATCAAATCCGGCAAAATGCTTGCTCATATCGGCAATGGCATTGGATAGGGTTTTCAATACCAGCAGACCGCCAAGTAACCATGCTGCCGAAATGAAAGAGATGCTTTCTCCCTGTATATGACGGTCGATAAGGAACAAGACGGTTAGCATGATTGCCGTGCCACAAAGAGCATAAACCACGAAAAACAGTGCAGAGATAATCAGATGCCGCACTCCGCGAGCGGTCAATTCATTCAATATATTGCGTACCATTGTTTATACCTCCTCTTCTTTCAGTTGCCATTTACTTACTTGTTCTTGCGTCTCCGTCATATTGCGGTACAGAGAACAGTCTTTCATCAGTTCTTGGTGTGTTCCTTTTGAGACAACCTGCCCTTTGTCCATCACAACAATACGCTCCATATCCTGAATCGTATTGAGACGATGGGCAATGGTAATGACGGTCTTGTTGCGCTGCAATTCATCAAGAGCTTCTTGGATTAGTTTCTCATTCTCTCCGTCCAAAGCAGCGGTGGCTTCATCGAGAATAACTATTGGAGAGTCTTTGAGTAACATTCGGGCAATGGAAATACGCTGTTTTTCTCCGCCGGAGAATTTTACGCCAGCTTCGCCTGCCAGCGTATCATAACCATTCGGCAATCCCATGATAAAATCATGAATATGAGCACGCTGTGCTGCCGTTTCCACTTCCTTTTGTGTGGCGGTAGGTCTTCCTATACGGATATTATCCCGAATGGTTGTGTTAAAGAGAAAAACCTCCTGCTGTACCATCGAAAAATAATCAGCGATATTACGTTCGGAGAGTTCCGTAATATTCTCTCCTCCCAATCGGATAGTACCTGTTTGGGGGTGCCAGAACCCCATCATCAAACTTGCCAGCGTGGTTTTTCCCGACCCTGACTCGCCTACGATAGCTGTATGACTACCTTTCGGAAATTGAAGACATACATCTTTCAGCGCATTGTCTTCCTTGTTTGGATAGGAAAATGTAACGTGCTCGACACAAACATCCGTTTGTGTCGTATCCGTTTTCTTGTTCGCAGTTTCCTTTGCCTGTACCTCTGTAATGGACTGTACTTTTGCCAACGACTGACCATAGACGATTCGGAAATGTTGGAATGTTGCCAACTTAGCAAAGGAGGATGAGAACAGTCCACCCAATATCAGGGCAAGGATAAAACGTGCCACCGTCAGTTCGCCCGAAGTCATCAGCCATAGCCCGACAAGAGTCATTACCACGATACCACCTTCCAAGAGTATCGTTATCAATGTCATGGGAACGGTAACGCTAAACATGCTCCGCTTTACCCAACGGATGTAGTCGCGCATACCACCAAGTACTCGTTCCGTTCTATTTTCCTCGTTACTGAAGGCTTTGATTACCGATATGGTAGCCACATATTCCAAAAGGTCTTCCGACATTTTTGCGTACTTTCCATAAAGTGTTGAAAGCTCCTTCCCCAAAGTGTTTTAACAGCCATTTGCAGAAGAAATGCTACAGGCAAAAGAGAAATGAGCGACAGCCCCAAACGCCAGTCCAACACCATAATGATTACCCAGAGTAAGGCAGGAAAAAGCGTAGCCGAAAGGATTTCGGGTAATCCATGTGCTAAATAAATTTCAATTTGTTCCACATCATGGTTGATAATATTCACCAAGTCGCCAACTTTCCGTTCTTGAAAGAAACCGAGCGGCAAGCGTTGCAGATGACTTATGATACGCAACCTCAATCGTGTAAGGGCATTGTAAGCCGACCGGTGTGCCCGCCAAATTGAGGTTCCATAGAATACGCCTCGAAGCATTGCAAATAGTATCATTATTCCTCCAATACCCCAAACTATTAAGGGAGAGAGTGTGCCATTCATCAGCTTGTCCACTGCCCACACTACCAGCAGTATAGGGAGTGTACCTAAAATAAGGTGCAATATGACCACTGCATTGGAGAGCAGGCTGCGGCTCTCCCGTTCCTCATCAAGAGGTCTGACTTTTTGTTTATCCATATATGTGATGTGTCGTTTTGATTTTTTCTGCTGCAAAAGTACGGCAACAAACAGGAATAAAATAACCCCAATAAGCATTACACTGCCCCAAAACAACAATTTGCTCGCATATAAACACAACAGGGGTATAAGCGTGGATAATAGGGTTATTTATTTGCTCGGCAGGTAAGTACCTTTGCACAGAATCTCACAAACAAATATGATATGTCAATCAGCTCAATAGTCCATTTATACAAAAGAATGCTCATTGTCGGCTTTCTATTGTTGTGGTCTTTTCCTATGTTTGCACAACTGCAACCAACAGAAATAAAAGTTATTGATGCAGAAAATGGGAACAGTATAGAATTTGCCGCCGTACATTGGAAAGGTTTGAATGCTCCAACGTACACAAATGGTACGACTACAAACAGGAAAGGTATTGCAAAACTAAGTGCATCAAGTAATCAAAAACTTATGCTTATGGTAAGTTATGTCGGTTATCAGACCATTACCGATACGATTACTGCAAATGGGAAGCGTTATACCATAAGACTACTCCCGGAATCAACAGAGTTAGCAGATGTAGTGGTCTTCGGAAAAACAAAAGCACAAGTTCTCAGAGAGTCGCCTGAAGCAGTTTCTGTAATAAATGCGAAAGAACTTCAAGGCAGATCTATTTCGTTAGAAACCGTTTTGAATAAAACCATAGGTTTGAAAGTTGGGCAGACCGGCGGTTTGGGAAGCAGTTCGAGAATTATTGTTCATGGATTGGAAGGAAACCGCATTCAAATCTTATGGGACGGAATACCAATGAGTACTTCTGACGGGGCTTTTTCTCTTGATGAAATTCCGATAGACATTATAGAAAGAATAGAAGTCTATAAGAGTATCATACCCGCCCGTTTCGGATGTGATGGATTGGGGGGAGCCGTCAATATCGTTACTAAAGAGTTTAGTACGGACTATTTAGATGCCTCGTATGAATTCGGGTCTTACCAAACACACAAAGGAAGCGTCTTCTCTCGCAAGAACTTTCCAAAGAGTGGCGTTCTACTCGGTGCGGGAGGTTATTATACATCTGCAAAGAATGACTACTCTTTCAGAGTTCCCGAGAGAGAAAATCTGTTGGTAAGACGTGACCATGACCGTTTTCGTTCGTATATGTTAAAGGGAAAAATTGCTTTCACGAAACTTTGGTTCGATGAGATTAGTACCGAGTTCGGGTATTACAATCGTTTCAATGAAATCCAAGGTATCTTAAAAAACATACAACATGCCGAAAACCAATCAGGAATGTTTATGTTGGAAAACAAACTGATAAAAAGCGGAATGCTGAACGACCGCCTTAATCTTGAGTCCCATTTCTCCCTTTCACATACAACAAACAATTTTGTGGATACGGCACGAGTTAATCACGATTTCGAAGGAAACATATATCCGAGTCCGAATGGGCAGGGAGAAACAGGAGATGTTCCTCACAACTCAAATGACAAAGGCTTGGAAATCAATGAACGTATCAATTTTGATTACAAGTTGTCCGCCAATCACAGTTTGAATCTGAACACACTTATTAACTACGCCAGAAGGCAACCGAGCGACAACATTGCAAGTCAGCATGCAGGTTTTGTTATCGGAGGATTTCCCAGCAAAAAGACCAGTGTCATTTCGGGGTTGACTTGGGAGTCAAAACTCTTTGATAAGAAACTGACGAATATGCTCTCCGCAAAGTATTTCCACCTCCATTCCGAGATAGAAGATTTGACTTCATACGAGCTGATTGAGGCTCCGAAGAAAAAGAACAATACGACCTCACAAATAGGCTGGATAGAGGCAATAAAATACGAGCCCTTCAGAGGTTTTCACTTGAAAGCATCTTACCAGCGGGCAATACGCCTTCCCAATTCACAAGAACTATTCGGTGATGGTATCATCACCTTTCCTGCAGCCGGATTGAGACCAGAGAAAAGCCACAACTTCAATCTGGGGTTCTTAATAGACAAAAATGATGTCCTCGGATTATCGCGATTGCAGTTTGAAGTGAACGGCTTTTATATGCAGGTAAGCGATATGATAAAACTGATGAAACAGCACATGGCAGCCGGATATGTAAACGCAGAAAAGGTACATATTAAAGGTATAGAAACCGAAATAAAATTGGACATATCGCCAACGGTCTATGCCTACGGAAATCTAACTTATCAGGATGTGCGTGATGTCTTGAACTATTTACCCGGTACCCAAGCCCCCAATCCGACAAAAGGATTGCGACTGCCGAACATTCCCTATTTGTTCGGCAACTTCGGGGCGGAGTATCACAGCAACCGATTATTCAAGAATTGGTATGTCAAGGCTTTCTGGGACGGCAAATTTACTGAGGAGTTCTTCTACTTCTGGGAACTTACCGAATTACAGAAACGACGTATTCCCCGCAGTTTCGTCAATGACATAGGGCTATTGTTGACCTACAAAAGCAAATATTCCGTAGCCTTGGAATGCCATAATATAATGAACAAAGAAGTTTGGGACCAATTCCGCCAACCATTGGCAGGACGGACACTTCACCTCAAATTCAGATATGTCTTCTCAAAAGGAATTTTCTAATTTAACAAATATAAAAAGATGAATACAACAATTTTCAATCGTATAGCTTTTTCTGCTATGCTGGTCGGCTTCATAGGGCTGACATCTTGTAACAAAAATGATGAACCTACGCCTACTCCTCAAGAGGTGCAGCAACATTTCACCTTTGTGCATTATGTGGACAAAAGTGCTTATGTAGGGACATTCAGTGATTTGACTCCTCAAGCGACCAACAATAAGAAAGCATTTGAATTCGGGTTCGGTTGCTACCTCTTTGCTAAGGGTAATACAGTGCTTGTACCCGAAGGGAAATTCGGGGATAAGATACATAAGTTTACAAGAGGTGCCCATGGAGAACTGATAAAAGCAGGTACTATGACATTTGAACAGATGGCTCAACCCGGAGAAATTAACTTCGTTGATGAACAGCGGGCATACGTTGCTTTGCATGGACGTGGAAAAATTGCGTTAATCAATACTTCAACATTGCAAAAGGAAGATGAAATTGACCTCTCGTCTTATGCGGTTCAAGACAACAATCCTGATCCCGGCTGTAATGTCATCCGTGATGGAAAGATGTATGTTGCCCTCAATCAGCTCAATTCGCCTCATACCTCTGTACCGGGTACTGGAGCAGAGGTAGCTATCATTGACCTCAAGACGAAAAAGACTGAAGTTATCAAAGATAACCGCACAAGTGTTGTAGGATTGTTCCGCCATTCTGACGCATTCATAGACGAGCGGGGTGACATCTACTTTTACAGTGCGGGCAACAACTTCAATGTTGCCGATAAGGAAGGTTTCCTGCGTATCCGCAAAGGAAGCGACAAATGGGATAGCGATTATCTGTTCAACCTATCGAAGACAACCATAAAAGGAATAGGCAAAACAGGGCAGTATATGATTAAGTCTTTCTATGCAGGTAATGGTATTGTGTATAGTTGCGTGAAAGTAACGGATACAGAATTTGGAATACTCAAGAAAGACTTCCAACCCGTGAAAATCGACATTTGGAACAAAACCATCGAAAAACTTGATTTGCCAATGACCGACAGCAATGGCTCTTTTGCTATAACTCGCTACAAGGACCTCATCGTCTTTGGAATGACATGTAACAATGGTACGGGGTATTACACCTACAATACCAAGACAGGCGAATGCTCGCAAAACCCAATTGTTACTGCCATAGGAGTTCCTTCAAGTTTAGTCGCATTTGAGTAAACTCTCATTAAAAATATTTCTCATGGAGCTATTGGTTCTTTTTTGAGAGTAATACGGATAAAAACTTACGATAATTCAAGTTTTTATCCGTATTTGTTTGTAACTTTGCAAAAAGACATGATAAAATGACCATAGAATTTTGTGCAATCAATAAGCCTGAAGATTGGATGGAGATGGTTGCCGAACAATTTGGCACATCAGTAATAAACAATGGATTTACCATTCCTTCTTCTATTGGTAGTGGATTCTTCAAACAATATTATCCTCTGCCATGGCTAACATTGACTTATATCAGTTTCGTAGCATACGAGCCGATAACTATGATACGTCGCTCGGTGGAAAACTCGAAATGGATTCCTGTCATGTTCTATATCAATGAGCATAAACACGAGCAGATAATAGGAACAAGTACAAAAACGGTCGGAGTGGACACGCTCGATGGCATTTTCATGCCTTCAAGTAGCATCCCGACTGAGTGGAGTTTTCCTCCAAAGAAACGATACGAAAATATTACACTGACTTTCAATAAGGATTGGATTGAAAAGATTGATGCAGCACATGAAACCTATATCGGTCGGCTTCTCCAATCGGACAAGGCTTTTTATTTGTTTGAGACCATTACACCTGCAATGCAACAGGTCTTGGATAACATTAAGTCTATAACTGAAATCGACAATCCTTTTTCAACGCTTCATTTGCATGGAAAAACTATGGAATTACTGACAATGTTCCTTGAAAAGCTCGAAAAACGTTCGGAAGTAAAATCTCTTGCCAACCTAAACTTGAATGATGTTGAATCAGTATTCCGTGTTCGTCGCCAGATTCTTCAAAGTCTCAGTAATGTACCGAGTATTCCCGAATTGGCGCGTGAAGCCAATATGAGCAGTTCCAAATTACAAAAGTGCTTCAAGCAGGTTATTGGAAAAGCCATCGCCGAATATGCCCTATCTGAAAAGATGGAATGGGCAAAACGACTGCTTTCCACTCGCCTCTACTCGGTGTCAGAAGTAGGCTATAAAGTTGGATATGCTAACCTCAGTCATTTCACAGAGGCTTTCTGCAAATATCACAGGATAAAACCTAAGCAATATCTTGATTCATTATAAGTTTTACACAATAGGGACATTACTTGCTTTCTGAGGGTTATTTTGCCCTAAACAATCTTTCGAACTTTGCCTGCAAAAACATCAGGCAATGAAAATAACGACATTTAAGTTTCATTTTTTTGCCGGAGTAACAATCTTATCATTGTTTTCCGGTATTTCTGTTTATGCACAATCTCCGAATGAAACAGACTCTCTCTATACAGAAGAAATCTCATCGGATAACCGCATTAAACTCAATGGTTATCTCCGTGCAGGTTTTTTCGGCGGAGAAAAAGAAATACGCAATTACTACGGAGAAGGTGCCTTGAAATTAGAAGTTCCCATCGGCATAAGTGCTTCTGCCTTTTCGGAAGTCCGTTACAGAGCTGATGGCAACAACAATCATAAGTTCGATATCCGCGAGGCTTATCTAAATCTTAATCTTGGTAAGTTCGATTTTCGTGTGGGTGAGCAAATCGTTCTTTGGGGGCGTGCAGATGGATTCAATCCGACCAACAACGTTACTCCCCAAGACTTTTGTGTATTCTCTCTGGAAGAAGATGATAAGCGGTTGGGGAATTTTGTCGTGAAAGGTGTCTTTAATCCTTATCCCTTCCGTATCGAAGTGGATTGGGTACCTGTTTATAAATCGTCATTGTTCCCATTCATCGGAAACCCTATGGGAGATGGGATTGTATGGAACAATGAAAAACGTCCTTACCGATGGAAGAATCAGTCTTTCGGAGTGAAAATAGATTTGGAAAAACCGTCTTTCGACCTCTCTCTTTCCTATTACAACGGGCTGCATAAATTTCCCGGCATCGCGTATAAAAAAACTCCTTCTGAAATCCAGTTATCACAAGAGCCCTATCGGGTGCATATTGTTGGAATGGACTTTTCCTCCTCGTTGGGCAACTACGGACTAAGAGGGGAATTTGCCTGTTCACTCCCCGAAAAAAGTAATAATTCCATTTATTCCGTTCCCAATAAGCAAATAGAATACACGATCGGGATTGACCGAAGCTGGGATAATTTCAGTTTGATTGTACAGTACATAGGTAAGTATATACCGGACTTGGCGACAGACATCAAAGGCAATCCGATAGAACAGAAACTTAACTCGCTGAACCGTATTCTTTTCACGCAACACGAACGTTGGAATCATTCGGTTTCAGTCAGACCTGCACTGTCATTATTTCATGAGACATTAAATGTGGAACTACTTGGGTTATGCCAATTCAGTACAAAAGAATACTTCTTTCAACCCAAGGTACGCTATGCCATAGCCGATGCCGTTACGCTTACGGTGGGAGGTCAGCTGTTTTACGGACCAGATGACCGATTATTCGGAATATTGGAAAAGACCAAGAACTCGGTTTTTACGGAGTTGAAAGTTTCGTTTTAGATTATCTCATCTCAAAATAATATCGAATGAAGAAATTAGCTGAATTTGTGATACGATACCGCTGGGCGGTCATCGTATTCTTTCTTGCACTGACAGCTTTTATGGGCTTTCAGATGAAGAATGCAAGTTTTAATCCCGACCTGCTTACCTATCTGCCGGAGCATCTGCCTTCCCGCATGAACCAAAAACAGATAGAAAAGATGTTTGGAGGAACGGATATGGTGATGATTGTCGTACAGACAGATGATGTCGTGAATGGCAAGACACTGAAGCGTGTAGAGCATTTCTCACAGGACATGCAGAACATAAAAGGCATAGAACGAGTGATGTCTGTCTTTGAATTGAAAAATGTCCGTAGTGAGAATGACGCAATGACCGTTGATGCGGCCGTGAAAATGATTCCACGGACTGCTGAAGATGTTGCCACTATTAAGAAAGAGCTTGCCGGTAACGACCTTGTCTATGGAAGCGTGATTTCCAAAGATTTTACGACCACAGCCATTATTGGATTGCTTGAACCTGGAGCAAAGGACAAGGACGTAATAGACCAAGTGGAGGCAATGATTGCCAAGTATCCCGGCACAGAGAAAGTTCTTTTGGGAGGTTCTCCGTATATGCGAATGCAGAATGCGGGAATGATGCAGAAGGATATGGCTCGGCTCATTCCTCTCGGATTGTTGTTGATGATGGTCTTTCTCTTTATCAGCTTCCGTCAGTTCAGAGGGGTATGGCTTCCCATTCTGATTGTAGTCATGGCGATATTCACGGCATTGGGTGCAACACCTTTGTTGGGATGGAAGTTTGCCGTTACGACCATTATTTTAGTTGTATTGCTGATTGCCACCGCCAATTCCTATGGCATACACATGTTTGCCCGCTACCAAAGAGACAATCTTCCCGGAAACAACTATACAGCAAAAGAATTGTCTGTCAAAATGGTTACAAGTCTCGGCGCTCCCATTATCTTGTCAGGATTGACAACCATTGCAGGGTTGCTCTGTATGTTGGGACATGTGCTGATTCCCGGTGGACAGATGGGAGTTCTTGGCAGTATCGGTATCGGACTTGCCTTGATTGGAAGTCTGTTCTTTATACCTGCATTGAGTTCGGTACTTCCCAAAACCAAACCTCGATTGAGAGCGGATAACAACCCTAAAAGCAAAAGAGGAATAGGGTTAGACAGATTGTTGGACTTTATTGCCGATTGGGTAACGAAAAAGCCCAAGACTATTTTGGCTTTATTCGTGGTCATTTCTCTAATCGGAGCAGCCGGACTGTTGCGTTTCAGCATCAACTCAAATCCCGCCGAGTTGTTCCCTGACGGACATCCTGCGAAGGAGTCCGCACAAATCATCAATAAGGAACTGGGGGGCTTCTTTCCTCTCTGTGTCGTGTTCGAAGGCGACATCAAAGACCCTGCCTTGTTGAAGAAAATTGATGATTTGGAGAAAAAGGTGCGAGAAATCCCCGAAGTGGGAACAACGCAGTCTATCGCAAAAGTTACACGTCAGATCAGCCGTGCTCTCTATAACAAAGGCGAAGAAGGTTATGATAAAATCCCCGACACCTACGATGCCGTATCACAATACTTCGAGTTGTATCTGATGAGCGGCAGTCAGAAGGATTTGGAAAAGATGGTGGATTTCAATTTTGAGAAAGCTCTCTTGATGATTCGTTTCAAGGAATTGAACACACCGGTATTGCGACAATGTGTTGCTCAAATCAAGGAAATGGTAAAAGATGACCCCAATGTGAAACTTGTTGGTGGCAATGCCGATGTATTCACGGATATGGACAAGCATGTCGTAAGCGGGCAGTTCCTTTCTTTGTTGATTTCCCTCGTTGTTGTATTTATCATTATATCCCTCGGTTTCAAATCGTTTAAGGCAGGATTACTGCAAATCGTTCCACTCATGTTTGCCATGTTGATGCTTTTCGGACTGATGGGATATTTTGGTATTGACCTGAACTTTATGACCGCCTTCCAAGCCTCTATCCTTATTGGAGTCGGCGTGGACTATACGATTCATGTTGTCTGGCGGTATCGGGAGGAACGACGTGCGGGTTACGACGATAAGGAGGCTGTACATCGCTTGTTCAAGGCAACGGGACGCGGTATCGTATTCAATGCCATTGCCGTTATTATCGGATTTGTAGTTCTGCTCTTTTCAGGCTTCCTGCCCGTTCGCTTTTTCGGAATGATGATGGTAACAATCATTTTCGTATGCCTCATTGCCGCAGTGCTGCTCGTACCTGCGCTATGTATGGTGTTGAAACCGAAATTCTTGAGACAGAAAATCCATTGCAAATAACTTAAAAGGACTGAAAGGATAAAAGCAATAAAAGAAACAGTCAAAAGCTTATGAGCTTTTCAAAGAAGATTGATACACGAATATTCATCAAACAATAAATACAATGAAGAAAGTTTTTTTATCGGCGGTTATAATAATCGCAACCATGTGGGCAAATGTTGCTCATGCACAAGGAGGAGTATCTCCGCAACAAGTACAACAAAAAGCCATTGAAGCCACTCGTATTGCCGGAATGGAAACAGAATCATCAATGACGATTTACAGTCCGTCCGGAGACAAACGAGTTCGCAAGATGACTATCGTCAGTAAACTCTACGAGAATGGTAGTTTGGAAAAAAAACTCATTCGGTTTATCGAACCTGCTGATGTGAAAGGCACCGGGTTTCTATCGTTCGATTATTTGAAGAAGAACGATGACAAGTGGATTTATATGCCGGCTCTTCGTAAAACCCGACGTATTGTAAGTTCAGAGAATGCCAAAAGTTTCATGGGGTCTGAGTTTTCTTACGCCGATATGTCCACACCAGCTGTCGAAGATTTCAACTATAAATTCTTGAAAGACCAAAATGTAGGTAATCATGTCTGCTATGTCTTAGAAATTACGCCAAAGAACAAAACCATTGCCAATGAAAACGGTTTCTCTAAGAAAATAGCCTATATCGACAAGCATATTTTTATTATCCGTAAGGCTACATACTACAATCTTGCCGGAGAGAAAGAAAAGGAGATGACCGTCTCTGCAATCACGGAAGTGGATACAAAGCACCATAAGTATCGCTTTAAGGAGATGACAATGATTAATCTGAAAAATAAAAGAAAGTCGGTATTGAATAACAACGTTATTAAGTTCACCCCTTCAATTTCGGACAGTTATTTCACCACTCGCACACTGGAACAAGGCAAGTAAAACTTCTCTTTTCCATTCTACCTCCATTTGTTGCAATCAGAAGTTGTAACAGGTGGAGGTTTTGTGCATTTATCATAAGCACAAACAATTTAGCAATATAAAAATCATAATATGAAACAACTGATTGAAACAGAAACCTTTGAGTTGCTGCTATCAGACAATAGCAAAACTGCAACAGACAATCTTATCAAGGAAATTATAAGGTTGGGGGAAACCGAAGCAAACCTTGCTTCATTGTATCGTACTCTCCATTACACTCGATTCCATTTAGAAAGTATGACTGAAACATCAGGCATACCAACTGAAATGGGAAAAAAATGTATCAGAGCTGCTCTTTGTCATTGACACGGAGCTGGAATTAGTGAAAATGCGAATGCAGGGACTTCTTCCTGCTTTGTCCGTCAAACCCGCCAAGAAACTCTGTTGGACAGGCAAGGCAACAGATTTAGTTGAACTCCTTTATGCTCTTGACACCTGCGACTGTATCAATGATGGAGAAATAGGTGTGGAGGAATTAGCTGATGTTCTTTCTGAAATCTTTGGAGTGGAGATAAAGAACTGCTACAACGTCTATATGAACATGAAACGCCGCAAGGATGACAGCCGTACCTACTTTCTTGATGAACTCCGTGAGAAGCTGAACAAGCGTATGGTGGAGAGTGACCTGAAAGGTGGCAAGTTCAAGAAACGGTAAATCAAAAGGGAGATATTCCGGTATTTCGGAGTACCTCCCTTCATTCATTCTTTGATAAGCACTTCCAACTTCTTGGCTATGTCCTCAGATGTTGGAAGCAGTTCCTTGTATGCCTCCGGCAATTCGGGTGAGAGGCTGTATGTTGCCACCCCGATAGGCATTGCAGAAGTTTTGAGGGCATACTCCACAATCGTCCTGCTTTTGGATTTGCAAATGATGATGCCGATGTGAGTGGTATATTGTGCGTACTCATATTCTTTCTTCTTTATAGATGTTATTCTTGCCGCCTCTTACCGAAAAGCCTTTATTACCCTGAACACTGCCCACAAGCAGGTGAAAGGTGCGGTGAAGACTCCTATGACGACAAAGAGGAGCAGTTTGACAATATAGTAAACAATCCACTGCCCATTTGTCCCAGCCATCATCTTATAAGGAATGTACTTTTCCACAAAGAGATAGCCTGACCATATCGCCATCAGCACATATCCGGACATCCATCGCATATCCTCAACGCCTTTGGTCGCCAAGAAGTTCCATTTGAAACCTATGACAAACAAGGCGATGAGAAACAACAGACTGAAGATGCTTCGCCAAATCTCACTACGTTTTCTTTTCTGAAACAAGGTGTACAGAGTATCGGCTGATATCTTTCCGCACATTCTGAGCATAGTCCTTTCCCGCAATCTGAGCATTGGGCAACTGCTGGTTCTTGGGTATGATTAAAACAATTCATAGTGTAATCAATTAACGTGTTCAAAAATACAAAAATTCTGCCTTAGAGCCAAGAAAAACAACCGTTATTTCTTGGTATTGAGTAGTTTGGAAAGTTCCGGATCATCGGCAATCCGTTGCAACTCCCGTTCCACGATGTCCCGCACATCCGTCTTTACCCGTTCGTAATTCGCCTTGATTTCCTGTTCCAACATATCCTCTCCGTTTTCATTCGTGAAGTCTGTCAGAATGGGTATCGGGCGGTAAGCAGCCGTTTCCTTTGCAACTTTCGCATTGTCCACTACAATCTCACAGTGGAATATCTTCTGCTCGATACGTTCGGAGAAGTTATCTGCGACCGCTCCCACGAACATTCCCTGTGTGAGCGTGGAAATCTTGCTCTGCGGAATCAGGCTGTCCATCTGTGTGGAGATGGAAGTGGTCTTATCGCTACGGGTGATGCTCATGCTCTGCCGTTTCTGAAGCACCTTGCCAAACCTCTCTGAGAGCGTCTTTGCCGTTTCGCCGACCACCTGACCGGAGAAAATGTTTCCGACAGTGTTCATCACCACGGCAGCTTCCTTGTCTCCATAATCGCGCTTCAGTTGCGAAAAGTCCTGAAAGCCCAAGCATACCGCCACTTTGTTGCTTCGTGCAGTGGCAATCAGATTGTCGAGCCCTTTGAAGTATATGGTAGGTAGCTCATCTATCAACACGGAACTTTTCAGCATTCCTTTCTTATTGATGAGCTTGACAATGCGCGAATTATACAACCCCAATGCTGCTCCGTAGATATTCTGTCTGTCAGGGTTATTCCCTACACACAGGATTTTAGGCTCTTGGGGATTATTGATGTCGAGTGTGAAATCATCTCCTGTCATAATCCAATAGAGCTGCGGACTTATCATCCTTGACAAGGGTATCTTGGCGGAGGCTATCTGCCCTTGCAACTGGTCAGCCGCCCCTCCGAGCCAAGCGTCCATAAAAGGAGAAAGGTAATTCTCCAATTCGGGATAAGAAGTCAGTATTGGGAAAATGTCTTCATACTTACGGCAGAGAAACTCAATAGCGTGCGGAAAGGTACAGTATTTTCCTCCCTCGAAAATGCGGAGATACCAAATGATAGCGGCAAAGAGTACGATTGGCGACTCCACAAAGAAATCTCCTTGTTTCTGTACCCACGTCTTGTTAAGGTTGAGCATGATGGTGTACGCCGACTCGTAGGCATCTGAAATGTCGCTCATGAAATCGGGGTGTATCGGATTGCAACGGTGCGACCGCCGAGGGTCGTCGAAGTTGATCACGTAAAACTTCGGCTTGACTTTATATCCTTCCGAGTGATGCAGCAAATGATTGTACACAATCGTGGAGAGGTCGGGATATTTGAAGTCGTAGCAGTAGATGGCAAAACCTTTTTCGATTTGCTGCTTGATGAAATTATTGATGATGGCATAGGACTTACCGCTGCCCGGCGTTCCCAAGACGGAGACAGCTCGGAAAGGATTGACCACGTTTATCCACCCCTTGTTCCATTTCTTGCGGTAATAGAATCGGGTCGGCAGATTGACCGAGTACTCGTTCTCCAAAAGTCTTGTCTCCTGCATAAAGGATTCATTCTCTTGATTGAAGACATCCTCCATCAGGTTGTTCTTCAAGAGTCGGCTCATATAGAGTCCCGCCATCAGCAGACAAACATAGCCTACGGTTATCGTAAAAGTATAGAGAGCCGTATTCGCCTCTATGGGCAGTGGCAAGGCAAGTATCCACCAATTGAGGAAGAAAAAGACAAAGCCGGCGCTCATGAATGCCCATATCTTCGACCACGTGATATGCTCCTCTTTCACACCCTTTGTACCCAAACAGGAAAGCCCCATCAGTACCAGCGCAAAGAGCTTGGTGTAAAGCATATTTCCAAATAGTCCCGCCGTGCGATGGAAATTCATCAGTATCCTGTCCACCACACCGATGTTCAGCCCCCATAGTTTGATGGCTTCATAGCAATACCAATAGAGATGGGCAACCACCAGTATGATACTTACGGCACGCAGAAAATCCATGATTTTCGCCAGTGCTCTCAAATCGTCTTCTTGTTGCATAGTTTTTCGTTTAATTTCGTTCTTACTTTTATGATTGTTGAAATTGTCTTATAAGACTTTTCAAATTGTCTTATAGGACAATTTTAATTCCCTTATAAGAGAATTTGACACCTCTGATAATTCCTGATAATCAACATCTTACAATCTTCGTTTTTTTTTCTACACTTTAGAGATGGAAAATACGGTTTATAACCGAGGCTTCTTCTGTTTCTTCTTTCTCTGCATCCGTCTACGGAACTGTTCTTCCTCCCAATCCGTTCCGTTGGCTTCCATAGGCAAATCAAGAAGACCGCCCAAGAAGGAATTTTCTTCCGACGGGAGCGTATGAGATGCAGACTGATTTTCACCTTGAGGAGTATTAACAGAGAGTTCGGGATGCGGACGGTCGAACCACTCGGCAATAGCGTTTGCCGAAAGTTCCTTGCCCAATCTCGAGCCATTGATGACACAGCCGTTGTTATGGTCTATAAAGGTGACACCATAGAGCCGCCCTTCCTCGTTCTCTCGGAAGATGACATCAATACCCCTGTGATGCAGGTTCCCCCTGAAATCCTCTCTTGTGGCAGAACGCTTCAATGCTCCGGCTACGATTGCTTTGGTCTTAGGAGCAAGATGCTTTTCCTTCAGTTTCTCCTTTGACGCCTTGAATCTATTTTGCAGAGCTTCATATCCGACAGACTTCCCAAAGAGAGAGGATTTAAATACTTTTCCGACTTTATTCCCCTTGTCATCCGTGGCAAAGTAGAGAAGTCCCATATAGGTTTTTCCGCGTATCTCTCCCTTAACCTCCTCCACACATATATTATAGGTGGAGAGCAAAGCACGGTATTCCTTAAAACTCGGACAATGGTAGAATTTTGCTGCCGGTTTGATAACCGAAGCCAGTTGCTTTTTAAGATTCTCTCCGTCGCCGTAGCAGACTTTTTGCAGGCGAAACACTTCTTTTTCCTTCCGCATTTGCGCAGGGATCAAACCGTACTTCTGTTCCAGTTCTTTGAGAATACGGGTACTGGTATAGAAATTATTACCATCGTTAATCTTCTTTCCCCGTTCATCGACAGCTAAGGTGACAATATGCAGGTGATGCCTGTCTATGTCTTCATGCTTATAAACGATAAAGGGTTGATTAGCGTAGCCCATCTTTTCGATATACTCCCGTGCGATGGCTGAGAACTGCTCATCGGTAAGTTTGTCATCGGGATGCGGATTCAAGGAGATATGTATAACCGGTTTCTTAGTGAGGACATGACTCGGCATATATGCCATAAAGTCCTGCATACAGGCGGATATATCGTGTGTTCCATCAGCCGGAGAGAACACTTTGTTGGTCTCCAGAATCTTGGCAATGCCCTCATTTACTTTCTCTCCATTGTACGCCAACGCGCCGTAAAGGGAACTGCCATAGTTTATCTTTGCGACCATTTCTCTTGAAATTCACGGGTTAGATGTACGATTTCGCCTCCGACAGCCGCCAATTCGAGTGTCAGTTTCTCCAGTTGGGCAAGCATCGCAAAGGCTTTTTTCTCGGTGAAATTGCTCTTTAAGGCGACCACAGCTTGGTTATAATTCACCCCGACACTGCGAAATTGTCCGTACAAAGTCGTCAGTTTTTGATAGTAATCAAGCAGTGAACGATCTACTTTTATCACTCGGAAAGTCTCATCAAAGACCCTTGCCTTGATGAAAACAGCCCTGTTCGGGACACCTGACTGTTCATAAAGCGTCAGGAAACGCGCAAACTCCGTGTCCGTAAACCGAACCATGCAACAATGGCTGGCTTTCTCTTTTTTCAGGGGTCTCCCCACATGTCTCTTTGTCATTTTACTTTGGATTTTAGTGTTTCACGGCATCACCGGCATTCAAGACAAGGCATTCTCTCTTCCAAGAAAAAACGACTTCGGAGTTTTTTCAGCCCTCTGCAAGAGCAAGAGTTCTGAGTTACCGAATTTATTTCGAGTAACGCAGGACATATCTTGCTATTTGCTCCGGCGCAAATAAATCCGTCCGCGAAGGACGGAAGTCGAGTCCCTCAAAAAAGAACGCTTTATGCCTCGAAGGCTTCGGCTTACCGCTTGGGTGCAAAGTTACTAAGCGTTGTGCCTAAATCACTTACCTCTTACGGAGCCACAAATACGCAAATCGAAGCCACAAGTACGCAGTTAGCAAAAAGGGCAGAAACAAGGGGATAAAGGCTTCTATATTTGCCCCGTCAAACAGGTGTTTGCAGGTTGGTGGACATACCTGCCTGCCCAAGTCTGAAAACCTGTCCGCAGCCATTTGAACAGACAATTACGGAAATGGAAATAGGAATGAGAATGTGTACAAGTTATTGCACCCGTCACCCCTCACACCCTTGCGCAAGGGTACAAGTGTGGACATATGGATGGGTGGACGTGTGCAAGTATGCCTCCCGTCATATAGCTCCACCCTTATACAGGGAGGGACATATCCCGAAAGGCAGGTCTATGTTCCCTTATCGGAATACCTCGCCGTATGTCTGTCCGGGGATTTATTCCCTCACAGACTCATTTCCATATCTGCCTTTTCAAGGAAACAAGCCAAGGCGTGCATGCGCCTTTCCTCACATATATGTAGAACCATTAAACAGAAAATGAAATGAAAAAGAAACCTGTTTTCATTGCCTTCTCCACCCAAAAGGGCGGTGTCGGCAAAACGACCTTTACGGTCTTGGCGGCAAGTTACCTGCACTATGCCTGCGGGTATAACCTTATTGTGGTGGATTGCGACTATCCGCAATTCAGCATCAATGCCATGCGTCAGCGTGACGCACAGGGCGTGGATCGCAACCCCGCACTGCAAGAATTGGCAGCCACCCAATTCTCCGAGTTACAAAAGCCTACGTACACCATCCTTTGTGCCACGGCAGAGGCAGCCGTGGATACGGTCAGGGAATATCTGGACACGCACGAGCCGGATACGGATTTCGTCTTTTTTGACCTGCCCGGAACCATCAACAATGACGGTGTGCTGACCACTCTCTCCGGTATGGATTACATTTTCACACCCATCTCCGCCGACCGTATATCCTTGGAAAGCACGCTGAGCTTTTCAGCCATCATCAAGGATGCGATAACCGACAATACAGACACTGCCAACAAAGGGATCTACCTCTTTTGGAACATGGTGGACGGCAGAGAGAAAACACCCCTCTATGCGATGTATGAAAAGGTCATTGCCGATTTGGGACTTCCCATCTTAAAAACGGCAGTCCCCAATACGACCCGCTACAAAAAGGAGGTAATGGAGGAGGGTACGACCCTCTTCCGTTCAACCATCTTTCCCGCCTCTCGCACGCTGCTTAGAGGCAGTCGTCTGAAAGAGCTTGTGGAGGAAATCTTGTCCATCGTAAAACCTGAAGCATATGGTAGGAAAGAATAAAGGGGCGATAGATCCCGTCGCTATCCGGGAATTGATTTCACAGGGTATCCCGATGAAAAAGAAAGAGAGCGAGATGATACCCCCTCCCACAGTCGAAGAGGAGGATGAGTCTGTTTCGGAAATACAGAAAGAGGCTTTGGAAGAACCACAACTACCCATCCGAACACGTCGCAAGAATCCCGCCAAAGGAGATTACATCTCACTCTTCATGCACCGCAATGACCTGTATGACCGCAAGGCAATCTACATCTCCAAAGAGTTGCAGGACAAACTGTCGGAAATCGTCCTCTTCATCCGAAAGAGAGAGATGACATTGGGTATGTACGTGGAAAACATCCTTCTCAAACATTTGGAGGACTACAAGGAAGAAATCAACCGATTAAGTGAAAAGAACTTCAAGAAATTATTGTGATATGAAACAGAAAAAAGATCGACCAATGACAGGTCATAAGTCCTGCAGAGAACGAAAAAGCGTCTCTTCAAAAGTAACCATCCGTAACTCCACCACGCTCATCGAACATTCCGAGGGACACCCTACAGGTCTCCTTCAGGAAGAGAGAAGCGATTACGAAACCGCCTTTCTTCAACCCCTGAACATTGGAGACCGAAAGGGCGTGTTCATTTCCAAAAAGACACAGGAAGAGATTTCCGAAATCGTCTATGTGGCAGCCGCAGGCAAACTGACGATTGGGGCATTCGTAGAACATATTCTCCGGCATCACTTAGAGAACTATCATGATGAGATAGATGCCTTGTTCGAACAACAGTTCCGTAAACGTTTCGAGCGATGAAGCAGGTGATTGTTATTCTGCTGTCGGTAGGCTTAGCCTATCTCGGCAGCGTACAGGTCGTCCGCTTTCTATACGGGCGCTATTGGAGTGCCGTGAGACTCTATCGTGACTTGCAACTCTTTTTCAGGGAACGGGGCAAGGGCAAAGTCGTCGTCACCATCCGTATCCCCCAAAAGGAATCCTCCCAAGAGGAGAATGTCCTTTTAGCCGAGTTGCCCATTGAGACCGAAAAAGAGGAATCACAGGATGAGAACCCAGACTCCGGAGGGTTGAAAGAAAACGCTCCCGTCATTCCCGAAGAAGAGGATTATGTATTGGTGGAAGTCCAAGGTGAAAGCCACTCCTTTTCGGAAAGCATCACAGCGGAAGAGCTGCAACAAATGGGTAATGTCCTCTCTTGCAAAAATGCTCCGATAGAGGAAGCTGCGAAAGCCGCTGAAACCATCTATAAGATACACGACTCCCCTATGTTCCAAGCGATTAAGAAAGCGGCCGGGGAACGTGTCCGCGAGCTGCTGGAGCGCGTTGCCGAAGAAGCTCCGAAAGAGGTTCAGTCAGGCAACTTCGATTACAAACGATTTATCAAGACATAGTATTCACCCACTCAAAGAAAAGAGAAAATATGAGTAAACCCATTTATCTCGCCATCGCTTCCCCCAAGGGAGGTGTCGGCAAAACCTCGCTTACGGTACTTGCCGCAAGCATTCTGCATTACCACAGAGGATGCGATGTCGCCGTCGTGGATTGCAACCATCCCGTCTATACCATCGCCCGTCTGCGGCAACAAGAGTCGGAAGAACTGAATCATCAAAACCTGATGCGTCTGAAGCATCGGGCATCCTATGCTCCTTATCCGATTATCTGCGCTCCGGCGCGGGAAGCCCTGAACCGGGTGGAGCGACACTGTGCGGACAATCCTCCTCGCTGCATCCTCTTCGACCTCCCTCCATTGATGCGTACCGAAGGGACGGTGGAGCTGCTTTCAGCAATGGATGCCGTCGTCTTTCCCGTTACGGGCAGTCCGATGGATATGGAAGCCGTCCGCCATTTCATAGACATCTTGGGAGAGCAGATACTGACGATGGGCAAAGGCAATATCAAGGAGCTTTACCTGCTTCGCAATATGACACAGGCTTGGGAACGTGAGGAAGCCGACGAACGCTGCCGCACCCTTGGCGATGAAACGGGAGTCCTCTTGATGCAGACCTCATTGAGCCACTCCCGTTTGTATCGTCCGCTGCTTTCCGAACGCAGAAGAGGGGTATGCACCCTCTTCCCACCCCACGGAGGGAAGTTGAGCAGGCTCTGTATTGAGTTAGGTAATGAGCTTCACGAAATCCTGCAACGCCTATGTACCGAATAGTCCTTGTCCTTCTCTTGCTCTACCTTTTGTGGTTGCTTCTTTTTCTCTTGTATGAGGGGAAAAGAAGAAAAAAGAGAACACCCCCAAAAGAGCCTTTTCAAACGGTCAATGAAGCCGAAATCATCGGTAAAAGTCACTTCAAACTCAGCCACTCGACGCCACAAGTACGCAGTTATCCAAAAGGCGAGGCAGAAGCAAAAAAGGCTTCTATATTTGCCCTCGAAAATGGACAAGAGCCATCGGAAGAGCCAGATGATCTGCCCGACATAGACGAGATTCCTTTAGTGTATGAATCTTCGGATGCTCCATCCTTTGAAGAAGAGGAAGATGAAGAACTTCCCGTATCGGGAGAAAGCGAATATGCCACGGGAATTGATTTTGAACGGGTGCTGGAAGCCTTGGCGGTCATTCACCGAAATGCCTCTTCCATAGCGGAGCGACAAAGGGCCGGTGAGACATTGACCGAATTGGAAGGCACTCGTCTGATGGAAACACTCCGAAGCGACAAAGTTCGTTCTTCCACGATAGACGATATTGTCCGCAACCGTTTTGAAGAGCTTTATGTTCCTTCTGACGGCAGGGACAAATAGTAACAAACCCATTAAACAGTCAAAGACGATGAAAGAAAAAGAGTACGGCTGACCCCAAGAGAGCCACCACTAACATCCGAAAGTAACAACAGTATTCACCCGTCGGAAGGATATATCCAATCCTCTCGGCACAAAACAAAGATTTATGACCAAAAGACATTTTCTTATCGCAGCTGTTCTGCTGCTTTCCATTTCCTCTGCCTTTGCCCAAGGCAACGGCTTGTCGGGCATCAACCAAGCCACCAACATGGTAACTTCCTATTTCGACCCAGCCACGAAACTCATCTACGCCATCGGCGCAGTCGTGGGACTTATCGGAGGGGTAAAGGTCTATTCAAAGTTCTCGTCCGGAGATCCCGACACCTCGAAGACCGCCGCGAGCTGGTTCGGAGCCTGTATCTTCCTTATCGTGGCAGCCACCATTTTAAGAAGTTTCTTCCTCTAAGCCTATGGAGACCTATCCCATCAACAAGGGGATCGGTCGCTCGGTAGAGTTTCAGGGACTCAAAAGCCAGTATCTGTTCATTTTCGCCGGAGGGTTGCTTGCCCTTTTCGTGTTGTTTGTCATCCTCTATATGGTGGGTGTCAATCAATGGATCTGTATCGGCTTCGGAGGGATTGCCGCATCCGTTCTGATATGGCAGACCTTCTCCCTGAACAGGAGGTATGGGGAACACGGGCTGATGAAGCGTTCCGCCTTGTACAGCCATCCCCGATACCTTATCAACCGACGACGCATTCCCCGTCTGTTGCGGCACAAGGAACTGCCAAGACGAAAGAGGAAACATCGTAAGAATACTGACAAAAAGAAAAGGAGGACAAAGAATGAGAAACGTACTGAAAGCCACCACGCTGGAGAACCGCTTCCCGTTGCTTGCCGTCGAAGAGGGCTGTATCCTCTCGAAAGACGCCGACATTACGGTCGCCTTTCGGGTCGAGCTTCCCGAACTCTATACGGTGACGAGTGCGGAGTATGCCGCCATCCATTCTTCTTGGGTAAAGGCAATCAAGGTGTTGCCGACCTACAGCGTCGTACACAAGCAGGATTGGTTTGTCAAGGAGGGCTACCGTCCGGACTTGCAAAAGGAGGAGATGAGTTTCCTCTCCCGCAGTTTCGAGCGACACTTCAATGAGCGACCGTTCTTGAATCACGCCTGCTACCTGTTCCTGACCAAGACGACCAAGAACCGCAACCGGCAGCAAAGCAACTTCTCCACCCTCTGCCGGGGGCATATCATCCCCAAGGAGGTGCGGGACAAGGATACTGCCCGCAAGTTCCTCGAAGCGACCGAGCAATTCGAGCGGATTATGAACGAAAGCGGTTTTATTCGCCTCTCTCGCCTGACGGACGAGGAGATTATCGGGACGGCGGAGACACCGGGACTGATTGAGAAGTATTTCTCGCTGTCCCTCTCCGACACGACGGTTTTGGAGGACATCGACCTCAAAGCCGACCAAATGCGTATTGGCGATAAGCGGCTCTGCCTGCATACCCTTTCCGATACGGAAGACCTGCCCGGGCTGGTAGGCACGGATATGCGCTATGAGCGATTATCCACCGACCGAAGCGACTGCCGCCTTTCCTTTGCCGCTCCCGTAGGGCTGTTGCTGCCGTGCAACCATATCTACAACCAGTATGTACTTATTGATGACAGTGCCGAGAACCTGCAACGCTTCGAGAAGAGCGCACGGAATATGCATTCACTCTCTCGTTATAGTCGCTCCAATCAAATCAACAAGCAATGGATTGACGAGTATCTGAACGAGGCGCACAGCTTCGGGCTTACCTCCGTCCGCTGTCATTGCAACGTTTTGGCGTGGAGCGAGGATGAGGAGGAACTCCGCCGTATCCGTAACGACGTGGGCGGTCAGCTGGCTCTGATGGAGTGCAAGCCACGACACAACACGGTGGATGTGCCGACACTCTTTTGGGCGGGTATTCCCGGCAATGAAGCCGATTTTCCTGCCGAAGAGAGTTTCTACACGTTCATCGAACAGGCGGTCTGCTTCTTCAATGAGGAGACCAACTACCGTGATTCGTTGTCACCGTTCGGCATCAAGATGGCAGACCGCAGTGGCAAGCCCATTCATCTCGATATCTCCGACCTGCCGATGAAGAAAGGCATCACCACGAACCGAAACAAATTCATCTTGGGTCCTTCGGGCAGTGGCAAGTCGTTTTTCACCAACCACCTCTTGAGGCAGTATTGGGAGCAGAACACCCATATCGTCTTGGTGGACACGGGAAACAGCTATCAGGGCTTGTGCGAGATGATACGCCACAAGACGCAGGGCGAGGATGGGGTGTACTTCACCTACTCGGATGAGAGCCCCATCAGCTTCAATCCCTTCTATACCACCGACAAGGTGTATGATGTGGAGAAAAGGGAAAGCATCAAGACACTGCTGCTGACCCTTTGGAAGAAGGATAACGAGCCAGCCACCCGTTCGGAGGAGGTCGCCCTTTCCAATGCCGTTTCACTCTTTATCGAGCGTATCAAGACGGACGACGGTCTCGTTCCTTCGTTCAACAGCTTTTACGAGTATCTCACCACCGACTACTCGGCATTGCTCCGTGAGAAAAAGGTCAGGGAAAAGGATTTTGACTTGGCCAATTTTCTCAACGTGCTGGAGCCGTACTACAAAGGTGGCGAATACGACTACCTGCTGAACTCGGACAAGCAGCTCGACCTGTTGAACGCCCGCTTTATCGTCTTCGAAATCGATTCCATAAAGGATCATCCCATCCTTTTCCCCATTACCACCATCATCATTATGGAACTCTTCATCAACAAGATGCGACGTCTGAAGGGAATACGGAAAGTCATCCTTATTGAGGAGGCTTGGAAAGCGATTGCGTCCGCGAATATGGCGGGATATATCAAGTATCTCTACAAGACGGTAAGAAAATTCTTCGGTGAGGCGGTCGTGGTGACGCAGGAGGTGGATGACATCATCTCCTCAGACATTGTCAAGGAGTCCATCATCAACAACTCCGACTGCAAGATACTGCTTGACCAGCGCAAGTACATGAACAAGTTCGACCAGATTCAGGCACTCTTGGGACTGACGGACAAGGAGCGGGGGCAGATACTCTCCATCAACCAGAGCAACGATGCCACACGGTCGTACAAGGAGGTGTGGATCGGACTGGGAGGTGTGCAGTCTGCTGTCTATGCCACCGAAGTTTCGAAAGCCGAATACCTCACCTACACGACGGAGGAGACCGAGAAAATGCGCGTACTTGCCCGTGCCGAGCAACTCGGCGGGAATATGGAGCTTGCCGTCAGGCAGCTCGCCGAAGAAGAGTAATCAATGAATGTTTAACCGCGTAATACAACAAGTCCGAAAAATATGATGTCATATTTCAAGAAAACAGTCGACTGATTTTCAGATTTACTCGACTGATTTTTCCGAGTGGTTCGAACGACATTGTATCTACGCTAAAATCAATTTGAAAAATGAGAAAGAAAATTTTAATGCTTATGGCGTGCGGTTGCCTCTTGGCAGGCAGCGCACACGCCCAGTGGGTGGTCACAGACCCCACCAATCTTGCACAGAGTATCATCAACACGACCAAGGAAATCGTGCAGACCTCCAAGACGGTCAAGAACACGCTTGACAACTTCAAGGAGGTCGAGAAGCTCTACAATGAGAGCAAGAAATACTACGATGCCCTGAAAAAGGTGAACAACCTCGTGCGGGACGCCCAACGGGTAAAGGAGACGATTTTGATGGTCGGAGAAATCTCCGATATCTATGTGAAGAACTACAAGAAGATGCTCTCCGACCCGAACTTCCGACCGGAAGAGCTGGTTGCCATTGCCAACGGCTACACCAAACTGCTCGGAGAAAGCAACAACCTACTCAAGGAACTGAAGCAGGTGGTGAACATCACCACGCTGAAGATGACCGACAAGGAGCGTATGGACGTGGTAGATCGCTGCTACAAGGAAATCAGGGACTACCGCAACCTTGTGCGTTACTACACGAACAAGAACATCTCCGTGAGCTATCTCAGAGCCAAGAAGCAGCAGGATACCGACCGGGTGCTTTCGCTCTATGGAACGGATAACGAAAGGTATTGGTAATCATGGGAGCGGAATTTGAAAACCTGCACCAAGTCCTCCGTTCGCTTTACACGGAGATGATGCCGATGTGTGGTGACATGATAGGTGTCGCCAAAGGCATTGCGGGCTTGGGCGCACTCTTCTATGTGGCACTCCGGGTATGGCAGACGCTTGCCCGTGCCGAACCCATCGACGTCTATCCGTTGCTCCGTCCCTTTGCGCTCGGTCTCTGCATCCTCTTCTTTCCGATGGTCTTGGACACCATCAACGGCGTGCTCAGTCCCGTTGTGCAGGGGACACACAAGATGCTCGAAAAGCAGACTTTCAGCATGGACGAATACCGCAAGTTGCGGGACAAGCTGGAGTACGAGGCGATGGTGAAGAATCCCGAAACAGCCTATCTGGTGAGTAACGAAGAGTTTGACAAGAAACTGGATGAACTCGGTATCTCTCCCTCGGATATGGCGACGATGGCGGGAATGTACGTGGAACGCAGTATGTACAACCTCAAGAAATGGTTCCGCAATATGGTGCGGGAGCTCTTGGAACTGCTTTTCGCCGCTGCCGCCCTGCTCATCGACACGCTTCGGACATTCTTCCTGATTGTCCTCTCCATCTTGGGACCGATAGCCTTTGCCATCTCCGTGTGGGACGGTTTCCAAAGCACCCTCACGCAGTGGTTCACGAGGTATATCTCCATCTATCTGTGGTTGCCTGTAGCGGACTTGTTCAGTTCGATGCTGGCAAAGATTCAGGAACTGATGCTCAAACACGACATCACGCAGTTACAGAATGATCCCACCTATACGATAGATGCTTCGAACGGGGTGTACCTCGTCTTCATGATTATCGGCATCATCGGCTACTTCACCATTCCAACGGTTGCAGGCTGGGTAATACAAGCCGGAGGAGCGGGTAACTACGGTAAAAACGTGAACTATGCGGCAGGAAAGGGTGCCGGTATCGCAGGTGCTGCGGGCGGAGCCGTTGGTGGATTTGCCGGAGGACACGGAAAACAGGTCTTGCATAGTGCGGGACATAAAGCCAAGGAGGTGGCAGGGCAGCTTTTCCGCAGGAGAAGCGGAAATGCTCCCGAATAATAAACAAAAATGAAAAGCAATGGAATTTAAGTCATTAAAGAATATCGAAACAAGTTTCAGGCAGATACGCCTCTTTACCTTGGTCGTCGTCTGCCTGTGTACCGCCCTTGCGGGCTATTCGGTATGGAGTGCCTACTCCTTTGCCGAAGCCCAGAGGCAGAAAATCTATGTGTTGGATGGCGGTAAGTCGCTGATGCTCGCCTTGTCGCAGGATCTGTCGCAGAACAGACCCGCAGAAGCCAAGGAGCATGTGCGCCGCTTCCACGAGTTGTTCTTCACCCTTTCGCCCGATAAGAGTGCCATTGAGGGGAATATCTCCCGTGCGCTGCTCTTGGCGGACAAGAGTGCCTACAATTACTATCGGGATTTCTCCGAGAGAGGGTACTACAACCGTATCGTGGCAGGAAACATCAATCAGGTCGTGCAGGTGGACAGCGTGCTCTGTGACTTCGACCGCTATCCCTACGCGGTACGGACGTATGCCCGGCAGATGATTATCCGTGCCACCAACGTGACCGAGCGCAGTCTCGTGACCGTATGCCGCCTGCTCAATACGAGCCGCAGCGATGACAATCCGAACGGTTTCAATATCGAAGGATTCGAGATTGTGGAGAACAAGGACATCAGTACCCGTAAGCGATGAAAAAGAAAAGTCTGTTCCGAATGATGCAGGAGGGAGCGGAGGCAAGACTCCGCCGCCTGTGCGGACGCATCCCCGCTCACCTGAGGCTGTATGTCGTCCTGACGATGCTTCTTTTCTTCGCTTTCCTTGCCAATTATGTTTTCTTCAGCGGTTTGTTCCGCCTCTTCTCCGACGGAGACTCCGAGGAGGAAACGTTACCGGCAATCGAGCATATAGAAGCTCCTGACGTAAGGCGGCTCTATCCCAAAGACAGTATCAACCTATTAAAGTATTACGATTATGTTCCCATTCAAAAGAAAGACAGCCTCCGATACGAGCACCTCGCCTGAGCTGACGGAGGAAGAGAGACAAAGGCGAAAGAAGTTTATCATTTACCCCCTGATGTTTCTGCTTTTTGCAGGCTCTATGTGGCTCATCTTCGCTCCTTCGGAGAAAGAGGAGGAGAAACAGTCAAAGGGCTTCAATACGGAAGTACCGGATCCGCAAGCCTCGGAACTCATCGGCGACAAGAAGAAAGCCTATGAAAAGGAGATGATGGAACAGAAGGAGCAGGAACGAAGTCGTGCCATGCAAAGCCTCAGTTCCATGTTCGGCGAGATGACAGGAGGGCAACCGGTGCAGAGTTCCGAAGAGTTGGCCTTGAAGACGAATTTGTCGGAAAGAGACAACGGTTTCGGCTCTCGCACTACTGCTCCGCAGGAGGGATTCCATGCTTCGGCTTCCGCTTACCAAGACATCAACCGCACGCTCGGCAGTTTCTATGAGATGCCGAGAGAAGATCCGGAAAAGGAGGAAATGCGTACCCGTTTGAAGGAGTTGGAAAGTCGTATGAGTAATGAACAACAGTCGCCCGCTATAACCGTGAACGACCAGATGGCTCTGCTTGAAAAGTCCTATCAGCTGGCAGCCAAGTATATGCCCGCAGGAGGCAGGGGGCAGTCCGTTCCCGCTGCTCTTCCTTCGACTTCGGGGAGTGAGACGGCTTCCGAAAGGAAAGCGGTCGCAACCACCCGAAACGGGAAGGCGGTAGCCTTTCCCGTTGCCCCCGTGAGCGAACAAGTGGTGTCGGCTCTGGCACAGCCGATGAGCGACTCGACTTTCCGCTCCGAATATGTCAAGGAGAGGAACTACATATTCCATACCGCCATCGGAACAGCCCCGCTGACGGAGAAGAATACCATCTCCGCCTGTGTGCATACCCGGCAGACGGTTACGGACGGGCAAACGGTACGTTTCCGTCTCTTGGAACCGATGCTGGTATCCGGCAAGGAAATCCCTCGGAACACCTCGGTGGTCGGCGTGGCGAAGATACAGGGTGAACGCCTGAACGTACTCATCTCTTCGCTGGAATATCACGGGAACATCATCCCCGTGGAGTTGGCGGTGTACGATACGGACGGACAAGCAGGGATATTCATCCCCGGCTCGATGGAGCGCAGTGCCGCCAAGGAGATTGTCGCAGGAATGGGTACTTCCGCAGGCAGCAGTATGAACTTCTCCACCGATGCGGGCGCACAGCTTGCCGCTGATTTGGGGAAGGGACTGATACAAGGCACTTCGCAGTATTTCTCAAAGAAAATGCGCTCCGTCAAGGTACATCTCAAAGCAGGATACAAGGTATTGATCTACCAACCTGAAAACAAGTAATTCACAGTTATTATTCACCACTTTAATCCAAAGTAAAAATGAGAAGAACAGTTTTAGCCATCGCCCTGATGCTGGGCGCAGTCTGTGCCAACGCACAGGAAACGACTTCAAGCGGAGACCTCTATGAGGGTCTGACCCGCAAAATTGCCTTTGAGCGGATGATACCGCCTCACGGTCTGGAAATCACCTATGACAAGACAGTGCACATCATCTTCCCCTCTACCGTCCGCTATGTCGATTTGGGTTCGCCCAATCTCATTGCGGGAAAGGCGGACGGAGCGGAGAACGTTATCCGTGTGAAAGCGACGGTCAAGGAGTTCCGTGAGGAGACGAATATGAGCGTCATCACGGAGGACGGTGCGTTTTACACATTTAATGTCAAGTATGCTGATGAACCGCTGCTTTTGAACGTGGAGATGACGGACTTCATTCATGACGGTGCGAGCGTAAACCGCCCGAACAACGCGATGGAGGTCTATCTAAAGGAACTCGGCAGCGAGAGTCCAATGCTGGTAAGGCTCATCATGAAGTCCATCCATAAGGAGAACAGGCGTACCGTCAAGCACATCGGCAGCAAGTCCTTCGGCATTCAGTACCTGCTCAAAGGGTTGTACTCGCACAACGGACTGCTGTACTTCCATACGGAACTGCGCAACAAGTCCAATGTACCGTTCGACATCGACTTCATCACGTTCAAGATCGTGGACAAAAAGGTCGCCAAACAGACGGCCATGCAGGAGCAGGTACTGCTTCCGCTGCGTGCCTACAACTATGTTACCTGCGTGGCGGGACAGAAGAGCGGTCGCACGGTATTCACCCTGCAAAAGTTCACCATCCCCGATGACAAGCAGCTCATTGTGGAGATGCACGAGAAGAACGGTGGAAGACACCAGTCTTTCATTGTGGAGAATGAAGACCTTGTGCGTGCAAGGGAAATCAACGAACTCAAAGTGAAGTAGTATGAGAAAGTCTTTGTTTTTCCTGTTTGTCGTGTCGCTTGCCCTCTTTGCAGGGCAGGCGCACGCCCAGCGTTGTCTGCCCAAGATGAAAGGTATACGCCTGACCGCTGGTATGGCGGACGGTTTTTATTCTCCCTCTTCCAAGAATGAAACGGGCTATTCGTTCGGGGCTTCGCTTGCCACCTACACCAAAGGCGGGCATCAATGGGTGCTTGGGGCGGAGTATCTCCGCAGATACCACCCTTATCGGGAGAGCCGTATTCCTGTGGAGCAGTTCACGGGCGAGGGAGGTTTCTTCTCTGGCGTGCTTTCAGACGGAAGTAAAACCTTTTTCCTATCAGCAGGTATTTCCGCCTTGGCGGGCTATGAGACGGTCAATGGTGGAAAGAAACAGCTCTTTGATGGCTCCACACTACATAATAAAGACGGTTTTATTTACGGTGGGGCAATCACCCTACAGGCGGAGACCTATCTGAGTGACCGCCTTGTACTGCTGCTCTACGGCAGGGAACGTTGTCTGTGGGGAGGCTCTACGGGGCGTTTTCATACACAGTACGGTGTCGGACTGAAAATCATGCTGGACTGATGGATGCACGACAGATGAGAGAGATTCCCATTGCGGACTTCCTGAACGCAATGGGGATTCATCCGACTAAACAGAAAGGAAATGCCTTGTGGTATTCCGCTCCGTACCGCATGGAGCGGAGACCCTCCTTCAAGGTTGATATAAATAGAAACGTATGGTTCGACTTTGGCATTGGCAAAGGCGGAGACATCTTTGACTTGGCAGGAGAGTTTATCGGAAGCGAGGATTTCCTCCTGCGGGCGGCATTCATTGCACGGAACGGAGCTTATCCGCTTCCCATAATAGAACATCCACAAAGGAATGAAGAGAAAGAACCCGTCTTCAATGATATTTGGGTGCGACCGTTGCAGGATACCAGACTGCTGGGTTATCTGGAAGAACGAGGAATCAATGCCCACGTTGCCATCCCCAACTGCGAGGAGGTGAGGTATCGTGTACGGGGCAAGCGGTACTATGCCATCGGCTTCCGTAATATGAGTGGAGGACTGGAATTGCGCAACCGTATCTTCAAGGGTTGCATACCGCCCAAAGACATTTCACTGAAGCGCAACGGCTCGGACGTCTGTTCCGTCTTTGAGGGCTTTATGGATTATCTCTCTGCTATGCAATTAGGTATCATCGCTTCGGACTGGCTTGTCCTTAATTCCGTTTCCAACGTGGAGAAGGCGGTGAAAGTCTTGCAGGGCTATGAGAGGATAGAATGCTTCCTCGACAATGACGAGGCGGGGAGAAGGACTTTTCAGAGACTACACGACTGTTTCGGAGAGAGGGTCATCGACCGTTCCTCCCTGTATGCCGACCACAAGGATTTGAATGAGTTTCTGCTTTCCAAGAATGTAGGGAACAATGTATAACGAACAACAAAACGATAATGAACAATGAAAAAGAAAATATTGAATACGATTTGGGTAATGGGAGTGCTTGTCCTCGCCGGGTTTTGTCTATCTGCTTGTAATCACGAGTTGGATATTCAGCAGGCGTACCCCTTCACGGTAGAGACGATGCCGGTGCAGAAGCACATCGTCAAGGGACAGACGGCGGAGATACGCTGTACGCTCAAACGGCAGGGACGGTTTGAAGACGCACGCTATACCATTAGATACTTTCAACCTGATGGAAAGGGACTGCTGAAGATGGACGACGGCACGGTGTTCAAACCCAATGACCGTTACCCTCTTACAAAAGAGGTGTTCAGGCTATACTATACCTCTGCTTCCTCTGACCAGCAGACGATAGATGTGTATGTGGAGGACAATTTCGGACAGACGGAAAAACTCTCGTTTGAGTTTAACAGTCAAAAGGACGAGGAAAAGGAGAAAACGAATGGGGACAAGAAGTAAACTTCTCGTTTTATCGTTCTGCCTTGTTTGCCTATCCTGCTTCCGCCTTTCCGCTCAGGAGGGCGGAAAGGCTCTCTTTTCACTACCGCCGTTCGAGCGTGCCGTTGTCTGCATCAAACACTTCGAGGGCTTACACGGACTCAAGGACGCTCCCTATGTCGGATACGGGCATCAGCTCTTACTGGGCGAACACTTCACGGCAGCAATGACGGAACGGCAGGCGGACTCTATGCTCCGTGTAGACCTGATGAAGCGTCTGATGATATTCAAGGACTACGGCAAGGATGCCCTGCTGCTTGCCGTTCTGTCCTACAACGTTGGAACGGGCAGGTTGCTGGGATATGGTAAACACCCCAAAAGCCAATTGCTGCGAAAGATAGAGTCGGGCGACAGGAATTTCTACCATGAATTTGTCTCTTTCTGCCGATACAAGGGCAAAGTCCTCAGGGGGCTTGTCAAACGACGAAAAGTAGAGTTTGTCCTGTTTTATATACCCTGATTTTCAAATACGCCTCTTGCGATATTTTTATGCTTCGCAAGGGGCGTTTTCCTGTTGTTTTCTTCGCCTTTCTCGCTATGAATGAGTAACTTTGCAAACTTAATAAGAAAAGATAATGATTATATCGCAGAAGACTATTGAAAAGTTGAGAGAGTTAATAAATGAAGAAACAGAATATCGTTCTGGTTCTAAGCTTGTTGCTTTTTTCAATCAATATGGATTTAGAGATGTGTATGGAAATGGCTTTCCCTCAAGATGGATATACACAGAGGAGAAAATACGTGCATTGAATGGAAAGCCCGAATTAGATAGATGTATTAAGGATGTTTTTGCGCCAGTAAATTTTATCGGAAGATTCTCTGAATTAGATTCTTTTATAGCAGACTTCAATCAATACCTCTGTTTTGATGGGTGGAATGTTATACGTAAAGGTCGAGAAATAACTTTTTCAAAAGCAACAGGGGTAGATATTGACAAGGAAAAGGAGAAAGAACGCATCGTAAATAATACGGAAGCAGAATTCCTAAATGCGGAATTTACAGATATTTCAATTGAAAGTCTCCCTATAGACAATTATGTGCTACCCTATATAGCAGCACGTATCAGCGAAATCAAAACTTGTTTATCTGCAAAAGCTGCTTTATCTGTAATATTCCTTTCTGGAAGTACATTAGAGGGTGTTTTGTTGGGATTAGCTCAAAATAATCCAGCAATGTATAATCAAGCTAAATCTGCTCCAAGAGATAACAAAACGGGAAAGATTCGGCCGTTTCATGAATGGACACTTAGTAATCTTATTGACGTATCTTGTGAGGTTGGTTTCCTAAGAGAGGATGTCAAGAAATTCAGTCACTCATTGCGAGATTTTAGAAATTATATTCATCCATTTCAGCAGATGTCAGAGCATTTTTCCCCAGATGAAAATACCGCAAAAATTTGCTTTCAAGTACTGAAGGCCGCATTATTTCAAATAACTCAAAACAAGAAAAGATGAAAACAATTGCTTTTGTTATCGGGAACAATGATTATTTTGAAGGTGCTCAGCTAAAGTGTGCTGTAAATGATGCCTCGGAGATAGCAAAGATCTTTCGTCGTCTTGGGTATGATGTTCGTGAGGAACTAAATATCAAGTCAGAAGATTGCTCACGTATACTAACAGATTTTGAAGATCAGATAAAGGATTACGATGCTTCTATCTTTTACTTTGCAGGACATGGCTTTGAACTTGAAGGCGAAAACTATTTAATACCAATAGACTATCAAATACCCCCTGTAAATAAACATGACGCAAACAGATTCTGCCTTAGGTTAACAGAGGTCTTAGGAATTCTCAAAACACATTCAGGAAAAGTAAATATAGTAATAATAGATGCCTGTAGAAGAACTTTTGATAGAGGAGTTGCAAGTTCTTTTGCACAAGTACAGGCTCCCAAGGGAACTCTTATTGCCTTTTCCACCTCTCCAAACGAAGGAGCGAAAGATGGGAATGGGCAAGATGGTCATAGTGTGTATACAAGTGCCTTATTGCAATATATAGGAAGGGAAACATTATCTGTTGAGAGTCTTTTTAAGAAAGTCAGAAAAACGGTCTATAACCTAACTAATGGAACTCAAACGCCATGGGAACATACGTCTTTAATTGGGGATTTCTTTTTCAATACTGGGCAATTGGTTTATTCGGTAGAAATCCCTTATGATGAAGTTGTCGTTAAAGACTCACTGTTTGATGGAGGCGATGTTTTTGGCAATTTAATCTTGGAACTCCGTTCTTGTGATTGGAATAGACAAAACCCTGCAATGGAAAAGGTTCGCAGAATACCTGCTTCTGACCTCAACAAAATCAACAGTTTATTTTGGGACGCAATTTATACCAAGCTAATGGTTATGCGTGGGAAGTGCAAAGATTTTTTGAAAACCTTGGGAATAACCTATTAAAATACAATAAAGATGGAGAAAATCATGTACTCAATGGTATTCTGTTCGAGATATACTTTGATAGTAAAGGAGATTTTCGGAATGAACTAAAAAGACATAATTTTGACAGAGTGTTTTTTCTTCGGAAAAATCCAATATTTGCAAAATCTTTTGGCTTTATAGGGGATGTTCTCCAACCATATAAAGAACAACTCTTTTATATTCCTACTATTCATGATGAGCCAATTGATATTGACATCAGTGCAGAAGAAAAAAACAACTCAACAATATTTGGAGATGAAACAATTCAAATTATACACAAAGTTAATGTAGAGAATAAAGATATAACGAAAGCTTTCTCTCGCAGATGTGATGATGGCATAAATGAGTTAGGAGTAAAATCTTGTTTGTCTAATTTGCTTACAGCTCCGCAAGATTTGATTCAAATACATAGCAATGTTTCGTTACAGAATATAGCTTTTGCAAAAGAACTGTTTAATGAAGATTTAACTTGGTAATGGCTTTTTGTTACTTTTGAGCCGTCTCAACTCACTGTCAAAAGTAACGAGGTGTTTTCATCGGGGTTTCTTTGCTCCTTTCTTTGTCCGCCCGAAGCTCACGAAAGAAAGGAGCGGTCGGCAAATCTGCCGACCGCATTACTCCATCTGTTTGTCTTGAACGGTTATCCGTCCCATCCTTACATCGGGGTGCGTGGAGAAAGCCCAATTGATTTCCTCATCAGGAAGAGTGCTGTGAATGCTTCCATCCATCACCATTCCGCAATCCTGAATGACCTTTTGCCGTGCATCCTCTCTGCTCTCGGCAACCACTTCAAACACTCCTTCGAAGATGTACTGCGTCCGTATTCTGTAAACTCTCTTCTTCATGTTCTCAAAATTTAGCAATTAGTAATCTGTGTTCCTTTGGTTCTCCATTTGATAACCTGCGCTGGGTAAGCCAAAAATGGTGTGCGCCATAACCGTATGCAAAGAACTTGTCAAGTTCCGTTTCTTCGGCTATCCGCTTGACGGCTGCCCTCAGTTCCTCTTCATTGGCGGATAGAGTAATGGCATTGATTACTCTTACAAGAATATTGGGTATCTCGTCCGCCCAATTACATACGATGCTTTCTATTTCTGCTTTCATATCTGTGATGTTTTGGTGATTGTTGCTTATGCTGTCGCTCTCATTCTCTGCCTTATCAATTTGCGGTTGGCATTGACAAGGCTCACTATCTGCTCGTGATACTCCGTGTTCTTGTTGCACACGCCACGGCTTTGCACGACTTTGAGTGTGTCCAAACTAACTTCAATCGTTTCTATCCGTCTGCCCTCAATGGTCGCCGAAAGGATAAGCGAGTTCTCTTTGAGATAGTAGGCATTGTCGAACACACAATGGTGCATTGCCACACCCTCATCCAAATGTTCCTGCACGCTCTCCAAAACGTGGACTTGGATTGTGCCGTCCGTGAAACGGATACCGAAGAATTTTGATTTGAGTTCGTGAAAACGTTTCTCGTCCTCCATTGCCTTTTTGCGTCTCTTCTCCTTTTCTTCCCTTTCCCTTTGTCTGCGGAGTTCGTGTTGTCTGCGGTCGTGTTCCCTATGCAGGTCGGTGGGGCAAACATACTTCGGACTGTGTATGTCCTTGCCCAATCTGCGGAGCATATCCACATAATCGCACCATATTGAAATGTCCTCTATGTCATAGCCGTTGCGAGTGGCGACTTTATAGGATTGCCAACAAGCGTCAAATGCCCTCGAATTGTCAAGAAAGTATTTCAGATGCTCGGCTCTACCTGCTTTAATCAATGTTTCCGCACGGCTGTCGGACAATAGGGCTGGAATGAGAACAGTTGGTGCGATGTCGTGAAAATCATTCTTAAATCCATTCCTGCGGAATGCTTCCGTTGCCTTGAACTTCGGATATATCGGAGAGTATGATATATGGCGGTAGGCTTCGTTGTCGTTTCTCACTGCCATAGGCGAGCAATAGGAAAAGGTGTCGATGTATCTGCCCAATACTCTCTGAACGGCAACAATCGTCTTTCGTCCTTGTGCGCTCCACCAATACTGACCGATTTCAATAACGTAGGACGTTGGTTTGCATCCTTTCTCCATTTCTGCGGAGAGGAGGAACATTCTTAATACTTGGTACTCTCCACAAGTGGTAAGTATCGTAAAGTATTGCTTCTGTCTTATCTTACGTTCAAAAGTCGTTCGGACTTGCAACTTTGCTCTACAATGAGGGCAAGTGCAATGTTCGGTTGTCTTCTCTATTGTCCAACTATGCCCACAATCCATACACGTGATACGACCTTTGGGAAGTCGGTAGGCGAAATGGTCTATACACTCACGGAATGCCCATTTGCTCTGTGTCTTGGTTATCGGTCGTAGGTTCTTGCTCTCGGCAAGTACTGCTTTCTCGAACTTGTTTCTCGGTTTCATAATCTGTCCTCCTTAATCAGTTATTGCGAAATACATAACCGTCCTTGTACCAAAAGTCCATATCGAAAAGGTCATTGGCATATTTGGAGAAGTCGAAGTAATTCAGTGCAAAATCGGATAACTCATTCTCCATTTTTGCAAGTTCCTCCGCAAAATCCTCCCTGCTTGCATAACTTCCTATGTAGTCCGATTGGAAAGACTTCACAAGGCTGTATGCGTCTTGTGTGAGTTGGGTGTTGTTGCCCTCCACCCATCTCCAAAAGGCTTCTTTCTCCCTGTTGTTCAGTCTATCCAATTCGTCCCGAAGTTCAAAGAAGTTTTCCTTCAAATGCCCCTCGTCAATCAGACCATCGGGGATTTCCTCCCACGCTTGGAACATAAATTCGGGTTCTTCCTCATCCTCGTATATCTCGGCACAACGCTCCATAAAGCCGTCTAAGTCGTAGAAGTCCGAAAGTTCCACCCATTCACCCTGCAATGAGCCGTTGTTGTACTTGGCATAAGTGCCTACATAGATGCGTGCTTCGTTCAAATCCTTTGCTTCCATTTTTCTTTTGTTGTTCAAGGGTTAAAACTCGAATAATGAGGGTTGTGCTATCTGCTGTTCCACCTGCTTCTCCGCTTTTGGTTTCTTGGCGGTCAGTTTGCGGTATTCCTCTGCTTGGTATCGCTCGATAGCCTTTTTCCGTGCTTCTGCTTTTTCCTCCTCTGTAAGTTCGATAGTATGGTTTACCACGACTTGGCAGTTGATGGACTTGCCCACCTCGATGTTATCCTCATCGTAGTAGTGAACGGCAAGGGAATATACCTCCTCATCGGACAGACCTGCACACCCCATTCTTTGGACTTCCGTCAAGATGTAGGTAATGCACTCGTCTATGTTTTTATTCTCCTTGCGGAAACTCTCTGCAAAGAGTTCATCGTATGATGCTCTCGTTTCCAAATAGTTTTGGATAACGTCCTTGAAATGTTCTGTTCCTTTCATTGTCTTATATAGTTAGATGGTTTCTAAAATGATTTCTTGGATATGAATAGGTTCAACTTCTGAAAAGAGATAGAGTATAAATTCCTTTCTGTCCTTCCGATAGAGTTCCTTGTATAGTTCCCCAAAGGTGGATATGTTTCCGTTGAGGTAAACCGATACCATATACTCGAAGATGTTGTCCACTTCGTAGTATCTGCATTGCTGTGCGATTGTCTTGCTTCTTCTTTTCATATATCTGTCTGTTTAAGAAATGAGTATCCAAAGTATTGTCCCGATGATGAGGGCATAAGCCAAAATGTATGCGGCGATTGCCAAAGCAATGGTAAGGAGTAGCCGAATGAGGAGTTTTCCCACACATATCCATGCCAGCCAAAGCCAGACGCTTCCGCCACAAAGGAGAGAGCCTGCGAGTGCAAGTACCACCCAAATTGATATTTTGTATCTCAGTTTCATCTTGTCTGATTTTTTTGATTTTATGCGGATTTTAGAGGTGAGGGAGTTGAGTTTCCATTTTCTTTTTCCCTGCTTCTCGCATATCCGACATTTTTTTTATGCGTCTTTCCGTCGGGTCGGTCGTTTTCGTTTCAGTGGCGTAAAAAGGTAGGGCTTAGGACAAACAAGGTTTTATGGCGAGAATACTACCTGCAATGAAATGGAAGTGTGGAGATTGTCGTCTAAACGGCTTGCCGCCCCGACCTTTTTTGTCCGTGGAAGCCCGGAACTACCTTTGCCGCTGACAACGAACAACCGATCCCGACATAATACACGGGCATAAGTGGAGGATGTGCAGACGGAGAAGCGGGGCGAAAACAAAAAACGCAGTTTTCGAGACTGCATCTTATCATAAAAACGGAATACACGGAAAACAAAAAGCCGCCCCAACGGACGGCTCTATGAAAATAATTTGGAGAAAATTCTTTTTTCTCACGATATACCTTTATCTTTGCAATAGGTTATTCGAGTTATGCAAAGCGTTGTATATCACTGTTGAAGATAGGTCGCTAAATCATTACCTACTGCATTTCATAACTCATAAGGCTGTTCATAGCCAATTACTTAGACCTAAATGATAGATTTTATGCAAAAACAATATGCTATTATTCGGAACCAACATACAATCTGCGGCGGACGAACTAAAGAAGGTACAGGAAGAATATCTCTATAACAGTCTTCGCAATCCTAAACCCTCTATTGCTGCTACAATACAGCAACTACGTATAGTCTACAGCATGGATGCCAAAGGCTATGCACAACTAAAACGTAAGCTACCTTATTTCGTCTGTGGACAATTTAATCCACCTTTCCGCAGAAAAGAGAACTTCGCCTATACGGAGAGTTTTATTCTTGACTTTGACCACCTGGCATCCAAACAACTGTCACTAAAAGCCATACGTAACGATATCATCCAAGATGAACAGGTTATGATGTGTTTTACCTCACCAAGTGAAGATGGTCTAAAAGTTATGTTTCGTCTGAAAGAACGATGCTATGATGCTGGATTATATTCTATCTTCTATAAGGCTTTTGCAGCAACTTTTGCTATGCGTCATAATCTTACACAAGTAGCCGATAGCAGAACGTCTGATGTTGCACGGGCATGCTTCGTTAGCATAGACCCTGATGCCTATTTCAACCCCAACCCAACACCCGTTGATATAAAAGCCTATATTGACGAAACAAATCCCGACTCTCTCTTCAAAATGAAACATGAACAAGATGAACATGATAAAGTCACCAAGAAGAGCGAGGAAGAAAAGACACCCCTACCGAAAGATCCCGATAAGGATGTACTGGCACGTATTAGAATGCAACTCAATCCAAAAGCACAAGCGCAGGTTGAACAACGACCAGCCTACGTACCAGAGCGACTCAATGATATTATCGGTGACTTAAAACTCTTTATAGAAGAAACTGGATTACAAGTGACTGAAATTATTAATATTCAATATGCCAAGAAAATCCGAGCACGACTTGGACAAAATGAGTCTGAGATAAATCTCTTTTATGGGAAACGTGGATTCAGCGTCGTCATATCTCCCAGACTTGGAACAAATGAAGAACTGAATGAGTTGCTTGCCGACTTAGTAAAAAGTTTCTTGCAGAGATAAAAGGATAGGAAACAATCGTACTATCTGGCAAACTTCTTACTTGGAACTTCGCCATTCATGAACAAATGTATCGGAGTTGAATATTAACAATGAACCGACTCGGACTATTCACAACTGACGTTAGCGTCCAGCACACATGGTGTATATGGTCAGCACCATTGGTGTTAACAACTAACACGCTATGTGCTGACTACATACACCAACGTTAGATAGTATCAATTGCAAATTAAACGAATACAAACATAATGCGAAAAACTATCCCCTACATAGAAATACTACGGAAACTCTGTAGAGCTGGCGTACAGAATTCACCTCCCATCAACCGAAGGACGGGTGATTTCAGCGATATGCAGACTCTACAAGGGCGTGTAGACTTTCTCTTGGGAGTAGTAAACAAACCAGCTCGACCCGCTACTAATATGCTATTCTTCGTTATGTATGATATTGAAAGCAACAAGGTGCGCTATCATATTGCAAAATATTTGGAACGTAAAGGATGTACTCGCATACAACGATCCATCTTTCTTGCCGACCTCGACAAGACCGTTTATGACCAAATCAAGAATGATCTTGCCGAAGTACAGTCATTATACGACAATCATGACAGCATCATCGTATGTCCCGTCTCCACTGATCAGTTGCAAGCTATGAAGATTATCGGTGAAGATCTCAATATAGATATTATCACTCATTCGCGTAATACATTGTTCTTTTAATAGGGTAAATAAGAAGTAATATTCCAGTAAGATTACCTCTCTTAAAGAATATTTAACGCATCGATCTTTGAAATTTTGAATAATTATTTGTACCTTTGCAGTCGCAAACAAAGTGGTTAATTTATGTTAACTAAAGCGTTCTGCCAAAAGTAAATACACTTCAAACAGCGATAAACAAAGAAATATAAGTCTTAGCTCTCCGAGAGTATCTTCCATTAAAACAAGAATTAAGACTTATCCCTGATACAAGCTGTAACCTTTGTGGCAATGCTCCGAGAGTATCTTCCATTAAAACAAGAATTAAGACGTTCAACAACATTCTTTTCATAATTTGCAGCACAAACTCCGAGAGTATCTTCCATTAAAACAAGAATTAAGACATCGTATGCTGTACCTTCTGTGTTCTTAGGCGATCTCCGAGAGTATCTTCCATTAAAACAAGAATTAAGACGAGTACGAACTACTTTTACTTGCCATATATCGCACTCTGCTCCGAGAGTATCTTCCATTAAAACAAGAATTAAGACAACTCTCTTAGCGCTTGTAGTAATTAATACGTACACTCCGAGAGTATCTTCCATTAAAACAAGAATTAAGACATTGCAGCTATTCCTATGTTAGCTGCTGGTATTCTCCGAGAGTATCTTCCATTAAAACAAGAATTAAGACACAAATCTACGGCTACTAAAAATGGTAATTTCTGTTGGCTCCGAGAGTATCTTCCATTAAAACAAGGATTAAGACTAATTTCAAGATTATGATATTTAGCTGTATAATGCTCCGAGAGTATCTTCCATTAAAACAAGGATTAAGACTCTTGAGATGGTTTCTCTAATTGTAAGCATAAGTGTAACTCCGAGAGTATCTTCCATTAAAACAAGGATTAAGACATTCCTAGCATCTTCTTCTAAAAGAATTTCTTTTAATCTCCGAGAGTATCTTCCATTAAAACAAGGATTAAGACAAATTATTATCTTTAAACCATTGCCAATTAGTTTCTCCGAGAGTATCTTCCATTAAAACAAGGATTAAGACAGATATTATCAAGTACTTTAGTTGTTTGCAATGCCTCCGAGAGTATCTTCCATTAAAACAAGGATTAAGACCTAAGTGAGACTCGAACTCACGTAACCTGTTTTGCTCCGAGAGTATCTTCCATTAAAACAAGGATTAAGACTAATTTTTACTTTAAAAATGGTACTTCTGAAATGCTCTCCGAGAGTATCTTCCATTAAAACAAGGATTAAGACTCTACGTCTTTGCAGATGTAACCTGTAACTGAAAAACTCCGAGAGTATCTTCCATTAAAACAAGGATTAAGACTCGAAGTTTTTAACGTCTGCGTCTTTGCAGATGCTCCGAGAGTATCTTCCATTAAAACAAGGATTAAGACTTTGCCATTGTCTCCGACAACCATTTTGGCAAACTCCGAGAGTATCTTCCATTAAAACAAGGATTAAGACCCAGTAACGTCTGTCTTTCGCATCCTGGACGCGACTCCGAGAGTATCTTCCATTAAAACAAGGATTAAGACAAGCTATGAAAAATAATAGTTCTAATTGTACATTCTCCGAGAGTATCTTCCATTAAAACAAGGATTAAGACCATCGTTATAATCAGAGTCTTCAATATAGTCTGTCTCCGAGAGTATCTTCCATTAAAACAAGGATTAAGACCCGTTTCTGTTCTCCTTACTTGCTATGCCGATAGCTCCGAGAGTATCTTCCATTAAAACAAGGATTAAGACCGCACAACATTATACTGAACAAGTCCCTCTGTCTTGTTACCTCCGAGAGTATCTTCCATTAAAACAAGGATTAAGACATACCAGCCTGCCCATAAATCATCATCTTTATTGGGTTCTGTGTGTCCTATTACATAGGGAAACTTACTTCATCACTCTGCATTTCGAAAGAGCCCAAAAGTATCTATACCATTTAGCCGATTTCGTTTTACAGAATTACCCCAAACTTGATTTCCTGTCATTCCTGTCATTTGTAGTAGGTTATTAACTTACTATATTACAGTAAGATAAATTAAATGTTAAACGTGACAGCAAAACGGAAATAAAACTTTCTGTTGTTTTATGTAACAAATATCTTTCTTCTTTGGGAATACTTATTACCCGATAGTGTGGAAGAACTTTTTTATAATTAGCTTTTTGTGTACACAAGGATTAAGACAACTAAAATTATAAACTAAAAATTAAAACACCGAGAGTAATTTCCATTAAAACAAGGATTAAGACCTTGTTAAACACACGCCTTATAGCAACAACCTTGACTCTAAACTCTAAGAGAACTTCCATTAAAACATAAAACAAGGATTATTAAAGTGGACGGTTAAAAATCATTATATCGCAAGATTTTTATGCCTTGCCAGATAAATAATTCAATGATTTTATGTAAGTTTGCACAAAAGAATATGACTATGGAAGAACTATCATATTTATACTCTATCGGGCATGGAAACAAAAGCCTTGAAGAGTTTATCGCTGAACTGAATCAATTTAACATTGAGTATCTTATTGATATTCGATCAAAACCTTATTCTAAATTCTACCCATGGTTCAATAAGGAGGCACTACAACATTCTATCAATGAAACCAATAATATTAAATATGGGTATATGGGCAACCTCATTGGGGGACTGCCAGATAAGAAATTCCCCTGCTATACAGACGACCGCATTGATTACGAAAAATTAGCGAAAATGGATTTCTTTCAGGAAGGCTTGAGGAGACTCATAAAAGCTAATAATAAGAAATTCAAGACTTGTATCATGTGTAGTGAGGCAAATCCGAATATGTGCCACCGAACAAAACTAATTGGTGTAGAACTCCAAAAGCAAGGTATCAACTTACAACACATTTACCTAACCAAACGCGGAGAAATTATTCTAAAAGGTCAAACAATGGTTATGAATGAAATTCTAAATAATAATAACAATTTCAATAACATTTTTCAAGACAACACCGATATTCACCTAACATCAAGAAAACAATATGTATGACTTTGAAATCTACACAATCGGGGTCTATGCTTCCACAGAAGAATCATTCTTCAATAAGCTAACAGACAACAAAATTGATGTATTCTGCGACATAAGACAACGCCGTGGAGTAAGAGGTAGTAAATACAGCTATGTCAACATCCGTTATTTACAAGAAAAACTTACACAGTTGGGAATCAACTATGTATATGCAAAAGAACTGGCACCAACAACTGAAATAAGAGAGAAACAACATGCTGAAGATGCCCTAAAAAAAGAACAGAAAAAAGATCGTAAAGAATTGGGACTTACATTCAGAATGGCTTACAAGCAGCTTATCCTACGTGATTTCAACTATAAACCATTATTGAATTCCCTGCAAAAAATGAATTGTAAGAAAATTGCCTTATTCTGTGTAGAAGAAAGTCCATTCGCATGCCATCGTTCCTTAGTTGCAACTGACTTACATAATAAGTTTGGACTACAAATTAAACATCTTTAATTTTCTGCATATGACTAAAATTTAACACCTAAATTCTTAAGTGATAATGTTTAATCTTTAAATGTCATGTTCTGTTTTTACCCAAGGGAACAAGATAAGCTACAAAGAAAAGGGCTGAAAAAGCTGATTTTAACAGACATAAGCTAACTGACACGATTGCGTGCAGCAGACAAGCCATCAAATTTATCACCTATAAATCTATTCAACTAATTCATAAAAGAAACGAATTAATTCATTATGGAAACAGTATTAATCGTGTCAAGGACACGCATGGCTAAAGGAGTTTGTGTAAGTGGAATCATAGAGAATACTTGTGAATTTATCCGCATCCATGATCATAAGGGGGCTTGTCTTAAGGATGACGCACCCTACCAAGTTGGCGAAAGGTGGGAAATGGATGTAAAAAAAGCATGGAACGCAAGACAACAACCACATATAGAAGATAAACAAGTTACTCCTCATAGGCGTATTGGACAGATTAGCATGAAAGACCTTACAACTTTTGTGACAAACAACTGCCATATAACAAAAGGAAGTATTATGGAACTCTTTGACTATAAACTCACTTTTGAAAATAGTCATTACCCCACGGCTTATATCACTGATAAAGACACACCAGACCATAGTGTAGAGTTCTGGATTGCAGATAAAGATTTAATTAAAAAAGTATACACCTTTGATACAGGACACAAAATATACTATCGCTATGGAGATTACAAAATTAAATACGTTGGTTTTCAAGAACCTTTAGAGATTATCCCACAAGGAACAATGATTAGAATGTCTCTAGCAAATTGGTGGTCAAAAGACCCAAATCTCGAAGATAGGTGCTATCTACAGCTTTCTGGCTGGTACTAGACAGAAAAAGAATAAAGAAAACGAAACTACGCAAAAATATGCACACCATACAAATCATCAGTCACGACTTTGTCTTTTGTAATCATTAATTCTATTATTTTAAAAAGTGAAAGCCTTTTAGCCGTGTAAGTCAATGCTTAAATAAGTAAGGTAAATGTTATTGAGATATAGAAGTTTTTTTGTAACTTTGCTCTCAGAAATAAATTAAAATAAAGATTAGAACGTTATGCTTACATTAAAGCTCATCAGTGAAGAAACTGAACGCGTCATCAAAGGATTGGAGAAGAAACACTTCAATGGTGCACGTGAAGCAATTGAGAAAGTATTGGAATATGACCACTTGCGTCGTGAGACTCAGCAGAAGCTTGACTCAAACAAGCAACAGCAAAACCAACTCTCGAAGCAGATTGGCGGACTGATGAAAGAAGGAAAGAAAGACGAAGCTAACAAGATAAAGGAGGAGGTAGCACTCTTAAAGTCTTCTGACAAGGCTCTCCATGAGATTATGGAGAAGGCACAGAAAGACATGACAGATGTGTTGCTAACCATTCCTAATATCCCTAATGATCAGGTACCAGAAGGTAAGGATGCTTCTGACAATGTCGTTGTAAAAGAAGGTGGTGAGAAACCTAACCTACCTGCTGACGCATTGTGCCACTGGGACTTGCTGAAGAAGTTTAATTTAGTAGACTTCGACCTTGGTGTGAAAATTACAGGTGCTGGCTTCCCACTCTATATCGGTAAGATGGCTCGCTTCCAGCGTGCTTTAGAGGCTTTCTTCCTTGACGAAGCCCGTAAGAGTGGATACTTGGAGGTACAGCCACCATTGGTAGTAAATCAAGACTCTGGTCAGGCAACAGGTCAGCTGCCAGACAAAGAGGGACAGATGTATCACGCCAACCTTGACGACCTCTATCTCATCCCAACAGCAGAAGTTCCTGTAACCAACATCTTCCGTGATGAGATTCTCAACGAACAAGACCTACCTATCAAGCGTTGTGCTTATTCAGCTTGTTTCCGTCGTGAGGCAGGTAGCTATGGTAAAGACGTACGTGGTTTGAACCGTTTGCACCAGTTTGACAAGGTTGAGATTGTACGTATTGACAAACCAGAACATTCTTACGAATCATTAGACGAGATGCTTGTGCACGTAGAAGGATTGTTGAAGAAGTTGGAACTCCCTTACCACATCCTCCGTCTTTGTGGTGGTGACATGAGTTTTACATCAGCTATCTGTTATGACTTCGAGGTGTGGAGTGCTGCTCAAGAGCGTTGGTTAGAGGTATCGAGCGTATCAAACTTCGAAAGCTATCAGGCTAATCGTCTACATTGTCGCTTCCGTCATGCGGAGGACAAGAAGATTGAACTCTGCCACACGCTGAACGGTTCAGCACTTGCTCTGCCACGTATCGTTGCAGCTATCATCGAGAACAACCAGACCCCGGAGGGTATCCGTGTACCAAAGGTGCTCGTTCCTTACTGTGGTTTCGAGATGCTCGACGACAAGATGGACTAAGAATACTGCCCCTCCGTATAAAAAGGAGGGGCAGCATTACTGCGAACAACTAATAAAAACAACAAAAGTTACTTACCCTATTCAATCTTTCACCTTTCTCTTTACATTGGATAACACCCATTGTATAAAGGGAATATAGGGTCAGAACTTCTAATATCTATTACCACTCCATGAACAAGATTATCCGTAAACAACAGTTTTCAGAGAAGGTCTTCTGCATAGAAGTAGAAGCACCACTCATTGCACGAAGCTGCCGTCCTGGCAACTTTATCATCGTGCGTGTTGACAACCACAGCGAACGTGTACCTTACACCATTGCGAAATCGGACCCAGTAAAGGGTACGCTCACCATGGTTATTCAAGAGGTGGGACGCTCATCAACAAAACTTTGCCAGCTGAATGAAGGCGATGAGATTGTCGATATTGTCGGTCCACTTGGCACCCCATCCCACATTGAGAACTACGGTACGATTATCTGTGCTGGTGGTGGTATCGGTATTGCTGCCATCCTCCCTATTCTTACAGCACTAAAGAAAGCTGGCAACAGAGTCATCTCTGTTCTTGCTGGTCGTACCAAGGAATTGGTTATCATGGTAGATGACGTAAAGAAATACTCTGATGAGGTTATCATCATGACCGATGATGGCTCATACGGAGAAAAAGGTGTCATTACTGTCGGTGTAGAAAAGGTGATTCAGCGTGAACATGTAGACAAGGTATTGGCTATCGGTCCTCCTATCATGATGAAGTTCACCTCCCTTTTGGCTAAGAAATACGGCATCCCTAACGATGTTTCACTCAATACTATTATGGTGGACGGAACTGGAATGTGTGGTGCTTGCCGCCTTACAATTGGCGGAAAAACTCGCTTTGTCTGCATTGATGGTCCTGAATTCAATGGCGACCTCGTTGACTGGGATGAGATGTTCAAGCGAATGGGGACGTTTAAGGAAATTGAGACCTCCCCCAACCCCTCCGAAGGAGGGGAGTGCCTGGCGGAAAACAAGCTGGGGGAAAAGGCTAAAGAAAAGACAACAGATAAGAACAACACTGATAAGGGTGCTACAGACTGTCAGAAAGAAAATACAGCCCACTTATCAGAAGAGATGAAGGGCGACGATTGGCGCACCGCTTTACGCAAGGCACTTAAACCAAAAGAGCGCACTACCATTGAGCGTGTAAAGATGCCAGAGCTTGATCCAGCTTATCGTGCGAAGACTCGTTTAGAGGAAGTAAACATTGGTCTGACACCTGAAATGGCAATGCAGGAAGCTAAACGATGCCTTGACTGTCCAAAACCATCTTGCATAGAGGGTTGTCCTGTAAACATTCATATTCCTGATTTTATTAAGAATATAGAGCGTGGAGACTTCCTCGAAGCAGCCAAGATACTCAAGGAAACATCAGCTTTGCCAGCCGTATGTGGTCGTGTTTGTCCACAAGAGAAGCAATGTGAGAGCCGTTGTATTCACCTCAAAATGAACTCACCAGCCGTAGCCATCGGTTATCTTGAGCGTTTCGCTGCCGACTACGAGCGCGAGAGCGGACATATGGCATTGCCAGACGTAGCACCAGCTAATGGCATCAAAGTGGCTGTTATCGGCTCTGGTCCTGCAGGATTGAGCTTTGCTGGAGATATGGCAAAGCGTGGATTTGAGGTTTATGTCTTCGAGGCATTACATGAAATTGGTGGTGTATTGAAATATGGTATCCCTGAGTTCCGCCTTCCAAACAAGATTGTGGATGTTGAAATAGATAATCTTCGCCGCATTGGTGTGCACTTCCAAACAGATACTATCGTTGGTAAGACCATTAGTATAGAAGAGTTGAAGGAGAAAGGTTTCAAGGGAATCTTTGTTGGTTCAGGTGCAGGATTACCTAACTTTATGGGTATTCCGGGTGAGAACGCCATCAACATCCTTTCAAGTAATGAGTACCTAACACGTGTAAACCTCATGGATGCAGCCAACCCAGAGACCGACACACCTATTATTATGGGTAAGAAAGTTTTGGTTATTGGTGGTGGTAACACGGCAATGGACTCTTGTCGTACGGCAAAACGATTAGGCGGCGATGTAACCCTCGTCTATCGTCGTTCAGAAGCAGAGATGCCAGCACGTCTTGAAGAGGTGAAGCATGCTAAGGAAGAAGGTATTAACTTCCTCACCCTCCATAACCCAAAAGAATATAAGACCGATGAAAAGGGACGTGTCTGTGCTGCCGTCTTAGACGTAATGAAACTTGGAGAACCAGACGTAAGTGGACGTTGCCGTCCAGAGCTTACTGGTGAGACCATCACCGTTGACTGTGATCAGGTCATCGTTGCCGTAGGCGTATCCCCTAACCCATTGGTTCCAAAGTCTATAAAGGGATTGGAGTTAGGACGCAAAGATACGATTGTCGTCAACGACCAGATGCAGAGTTCACAGCCTGAAATCTTTGCTGGTGGTGATATCGTACGTGGTGGCGCAACGGTTATCCTTGCAATGGGAGACGGAAGAAGAGCCGCTGCAAATATGGCAGAACAATTGTTGGGTTAAATCTCATCACTTATAATTAGCGAAACAGTCGGATAGAAGCCTCTACCCGACTGTTTTGTTTTTAGTTGTAAAAGAATAATTCATCTTTGACAGACCGCTTTAATCTTTGCGATAAACAGTTGGGTCCTTCACACCTGCTTCCTCAAAAGCCTCCTTACGTTCCACACACGTACCGCACTTACCACAGTGTACGTCAGCACCTTTATAACAGCTCCACGTCTTAGAATAGTCTATTCCCAACGCAGCACCACGCGCCACAATCTCAGCCTTAGTAATCTCCGTATAAGGAGCCTCCACACGCACTTTCACAAAAGTTCCAGCCTCCGTAGCACCATTCATCGCATGGATAAACTCTGGACGGCAGTCAGGATAAATCGTATGATCACCACCATGGTTTGCAATATACACACGCTTCAACTCATGACTCTCAGCAATACCCGTTGCAATCGCAAGCATAATACCATTACGGAAAGGTACAACCGTCGACTTCATATTCTCTTCCTCATAATGCCCCTCTGGGATAGCCTCAGCACCATTAAGCAATGAACTCTTAAAATACTGGTGCATAAAAGAAAGTGGAATCGTAATATGAGGAATACCCAACTTCTCACAATGGTACCGAGCATAAGGCAGTTCCATAGCTCCATGATTTTGACCATAGTCAAAAGAGATTGCCAAGGCGATAGTCTCCGCCTTATCATAAAGCAACGTGATAGAATCAAGTCCACCACTAACAATAATAACTGAATCTTTCATTACAATCTTATTTTTCTGCAAATTTACAAAAAAGATAGTGTATGATTTCACCAATCCATCAAAAATTAGTATTTTTGCGGATAGGAACATTATAACGTTACAAATAATAAAAAACAAATGAAAATTAACGATTTTAACTTCGCTGGACACAAGGCTATCGTCCGCGTAGACTTCAATGTGCCTTTGGATGAGAATGGTCATGTAACAGACGAGACACGTATCCGTGGTGCTTTGCCAACACTGAAGAAGGTATTGGCTGATGGTGGTGCTCTCATCATGATGAGCCACATGGGTAAGCCAAAGGGAAAGGTGAAGCCAGAGCTTTCATTGAGCCAGATTGTTAAGAACGTAAGCAATGCTCTCGGTGTTGAGGTTAAGTTCGCTAAGGATGCTGGTAATGCTGAGGCTGAGGCTGCTGCATTGAAAGCAGGCGAAGCTCTCTTGCTCGAAAATCTCCGTTACTATCCAGAGGAGGAAGGCAAGCCAGTAGGTGTTGAGAAGGGTACTCCTGAGTTTGACGCTGCAAAGGCTGAGATGAAAGATCGTCAGAAGGACTTCGCTAAGAAGCTCGCTTCATACGCTGACGTATATGTAAACGATGCATTCGGTACAGTTCACCGCAAGCACGCTTCTACAGCAGTTATCGCTGACTACTTCGATGCTGACCACAAGATGTTGGGTTACCTCATGGAGAAAGAGGTTACAGCTATCGATAACGTATTGAAGAACGCTCAGCATCCTTTCACTGCTATCATCGGTGGTTCAAAGGTTAGCTCTAAGCTTGGTGTTATTAAGAACCTCCTTGACAAGGTAGACAACCTCATCATCGGTGGTGGTATGGGTTACACCTTCATCAAGGCACAGGGCGGTAAGATTGGTAAGTCACTCCACGAGGACGATTTAATGCCAGAGGCATTGAACGTAATGGCCGCAGCTAAGGAGAAGGGTGTAAACCTTTCACTCTCTGTTGCTACTGTCTGCGGTAAGGACTTCTCTAACGACACAGAGCGTCAGGTATTCCCAATCGACCAGATTCCTGATGAGTGGGAAGGTATGGACGCATCTGATGAGAGCATCGAGGCATGGAAGAAGATTATCCTCGCTTCTAAGACAATCCTTTGGAACGGTCCTGTAGGCGTATTCGAGTTGGAGAACTTCGCTAAGGGAACTGGTGAGATTGCTAAGGCTGTTGCACAGGCAACTCAGGAGAACGGTGCTTACTCACTCGTTGGTGGTGGTGACTCAGTTGCTGCTGTTAACAAGTTCGGTCTTGCTGACAAGGTTTCTTATGTATCTACTGGTGGTGGTGCTATGCTCGAGGCTATCGAGGGTAAGGTACTCCCAGGTGTAGCTGCTATCGAGAAGTAAGAGATTTATCTATCTCTCAAATATACACAAGCCGTTGCTTCATCATGAAGTGACGGCTTTCTTTATATAACGAACTAAAAGAAGAAACAAACCATATAAGAAAGTAGTATCTAATAGTTTACAAAAAAAATAATTAACGATTTACAGCCCAACAACAGGTTATAAACTTCATCAAACTACACTCCTTTGTAATAAAAACTTCATACCTACAATTTTAATAGATGCTTAATCGGAGTTGAAATAACGCCTAATTAGCTTCTAAAAGATGCCCTTTTGAACCCTTACTAACGCCCTTTTGAACCCTTACTAAGCACCTATTGAAAGGCAACCTTACAACCACTTGATAGATAACGACTTATAAAGGTACTGAAATTGCGCCTTTTTTGAGCTTTTATCTACATCTTTCCCACGCCATTTGTAAACATTTACGAACATAGAACTTCATATCCTTTGAACTTTGAACATTGAACATTGAACTTTATGATTTGAATAATACGCTTTTAACTTTACCTTTGTCGGTAATCATAATTATGAATTTTGAATTATGAATTATGAATTAACAATTCACAGTTTCATACACCCTCAGCACTATTTCATCAGCAGGTGGGAAAAAGATAAGAGTAGATAATAGATAAGCATTAACTTTGCATCAAGGTTATTACAAGATTCTATCAAAACTATTGCACTTATAGGCATAACGCTTTGATACACATAAAGAAAAGAAACAGATGAAAAGAAACAAACAAAGGAAAAAGAAAATCATTATTTCCATCACCGCTATCATTGCCCTATTTGGAACCATAATTCTATTATGCAACATTATTGTTGATAAGAATGCAAAAGGAAGAACATTCAATGATATCAATGATGTTCCCACTATGCAGACAGCCTTACTGCTCGGCACTAACCCAAAGGAAAGGGGAGGTAAAAGACCGAGTTCCTTCTATATGGCACGTATCAAGGCGACTGCAGAACTATATAAACATGGGAAGTTCCGACAGCTTATCATTAGTGGTGACAAGCGAGAAGAAGGCTATGACGAACCACAAACAATGCGCCATGACCTTATAGAAAGAGGTGTACCTGATAGTATCATCATAATGGACGGACAAGGCTATCGTACCCTACTGTCTATGAGAAATATCAAACAACACTTTCGGGTTAACGATATGATTATCATCTCACAGAAGTGGCACAATGAGCGGAGCATCTTCTTGGCAGACAAGATGAATATTAAAGCTGTGGGATATAATGCTGATGACGTACGACATCCAAGGGCCATATGGACACATATAAGGGAGTTATTGGCAAGAGTTAAACTCTTTATTGACTTGTATGTTACACATCGAAAAGACTTCTGTGAGTAGCCATTCTAAACCATTGAATGACTGACAGAAATAGATTTTCTATACAAAGCAACAAGAGTATAGCTTTTTATTACTAAATTTGCAGTACTATAACAATTTGTTGATAATAAGTAGTGAAACAGCTGTTAATCATACAAAACGGAAGCACAGAAATGATGCGACTGGCGTTTGACGAGATTCTTTATATCCGATCAGACGGCAACTACTGTGTGATGACACTTTCGAATGGTGAGGAGATACAGCTATGGATGAGCCTCAAAGCCATTACAGAACTCATTGATCAACAGATGAGACAGCAAGAAATTGTATTCGTAAGGGTGGGTAAACAATACGTTCTCAACCTTCACTATATCAGTAGAATTGACACAAAGAAGGACCAACTGAGCCTGTGGAGAAAAGAACTATCACAAAAGATAGTACTCGACTCTATCTCACACAAAGCGTTGCAGCTCCTTGAAGAGGGTATAAAATAAAAGCAGAATGAGTTATAGTGACGACGATATTCAGTTCTTAGGAGGTGCGGAATTCAAACCTTCTCAGCTAACAGACAAGCAGCAACCAGCATCCCGTAGATGGTGGATAGGAATTGTTGCACTTGCTTTTATCGCCCTTTCTGCTGCAACCTTCTACTTCTGGCAGAAAGCAAATAGCCGTACCCTCGCTTTTGATTACCCATTAAGTCGTACATCAACAGAAATCATTCGCGACTTGGAGAAGATGCCAACAGACTCTTTACAAGGGGTAACGATGAAGGTAGATTCGCTCTATGGCGTAAGTATGAGACTATACGAACTGCATGGACTCACACCTACCCTATCTCGCACTGCCCCTTCTGACAGCGACTCTACCGTCTGTCTTGTCACACATGGTTGGGACTTCTATTGGGATGAAAACCATCAGTACAAATACATTGGCGACTTTATCTATCATGGTAAGGAGTATGCAAGCAACCATAACAAGGCTGGCTTTGTAGCTATTGTTGGCGACAAGTGGCAAATAGGCATCGGTCAAGATGATTCCATAAAGGAGTATGTCAAAGCCCACAATGGTAGCATGTTCCGCCAATTTGCCCTCGTATCGGCAGGACAAATATGCGAAGAGCAGTTTGCCTTAAAGGGAAAAGTGACACGCTGTGCATTAGCACGTAAAGCTGGCTCTACAATGATTTGGTATGTTGAGACTATCCATAAAGAATCCCTCTACGACTTTGCACAAGCCCTTGCCGACTATGGCTTTACTGATGCCGTCTATCTGACAGGTGGAAACAATGGTAACACCTTCTATCGCACACCAGCCGATAGCATCTGTGGAGTAGCTGACTGGAAGGGATACGGAAATAACCTACTTATATTTAAGAAAACAAAATAGAAACAAGTTAATAGGAATATCAAATAAAAAATAAAGACTCATCTGTACGTAAGTATATTGAAGAGAGTATGACAATTTTAGTTCTTAAAACAATATATATATATTTTTTAGTTTGAATAAGATGTTTATATCTTGTTTTTTGTATATTTGCACTATATTTTAAAAGCATTTAATCAATGAATAAGGTTATGTGTAACTCTTCTGCGATAAGATGTATAAACTACTGTTGATCATCAACAAGTTACATAAATAGATACATACAAGTTCTGGTAAAGAATGTCATTTTGAGCCTTTTTGCTACAATGTTACGTTTATAAGTTCTTGATATTCAACGTTCATTATTGCTGAAGAGTTATTTTGTTTGTAATTAAATATAAATAATATGGAAATTATCTCATTAAGAGGTCCCCAAAATAGTGGGAAAACAACAACACTAACGATTGTGCATGATAAGCTATTGGAACAAAGCTCTCAAAATTCTAACAATTGTTTTAAAAAAATATCCAATGGTGATTTTCTTGATGTCATAGAATACAACGGAAGAAAAGTTGGTATTGTTACACAGGGAGATTATCCAGAAGGAGAATGCTCTGTAAAGAATCATCTCGAAGAATTAAAGAATTTGGGATGCGATGTAGCTATTTGTGCTTGCACAATCGGTGACGGCAAAGACGATATTCAAGCAGCTATCAATGCTTATCCTATGCACGATTATATTGAAAAGAAACGGGTTAACGATGCCACACTATACAACACAGCCAATCATGAAGATGCGAATAAGATAATGGCACTACTAAACCTCCAAAAAGTTTTGTTTGTCTTATTGAATGAGTACACAGATTGGGAAGGTGCTTTTCTCTCTACAGCCCTTCATGTTGGCGTAATACCAGGTAGTGAAATCAAGTACAGAGTGCATACAGTTGCTCCGACATTAGATGCAGTCTGTTCCATTGGTGGATTCAAAACATTGCCCGACTATTCTTTTGAGAACATGCCCAAAGAGTATGCAGCCTTAGTGCTTATCGGTGGCAATCAATGGAATTCTCCTGAAGCAGAACTTGTTGAGCCATTGGTACAAGAAGCATTGGATAAGGACAAACCCGTAGGAGCTATATGCAACGGAGCATCATTTCTGTGTGCTCATGGCTTCTTGAACAACGTAAAACATACGGGTAATGGTCTCGACCAACTTAAACAATGGGGTGGTGAAAGATACACGAACAAAACAGGATATGTGAACGCACAGGCTGTAAGTGATAAAAATATCGTTACAGCAAATATTACTGGTCACTTGGAGTTCACTCGTGAAATGCTCTCACTTCTGAAAGCCAATACCTCGGAAAAGATTGCAGCTTGGTATGACTTTTATAAGAATGGATTTGTAAAACAGGAGTAATTCTAACAAATAAAATTGATGGGGAAAGGCTGTGGTAAAATGCATATGCCATTTTGATAATCTTACTGTTTGAAATAATTCATTAAAAATGACCATTTCTCTACTCGATTTTGAGTAAAGAAATGGTCTTTTCTCTATTTTAGGAAAAACCTACTTATAGTTGAAAGTTGTCAAGTTATTAATTTGCATTTTGACACACGCTCATTTTATATAACTTATTGCAATAAGCCTTAGAATAATAGCCTAATCTCTTAATCGATACAAACCAATCTCAGAGATAGCAGGTACGGCACGCACCTCACTGATGATAAGGCGAACCTCCTTAGCAGTCTCGACAGGGAACTTCAACAAACGCTTATGACCAACGGTCGTACCCTTTGTAACTTTCTTCCAGTTGCCCTTAGCATCCTTCACTTCAAGTGAGAACTTCTCAACACGCTGTCCCTTACGGATATCCTCTTGCACAGAAAGGACATTAAAGGTAGCAGGTTTATTCAGTTTGAATGAGAAGACAGCCTTACCATCCTTCATCTTTGGACGTACAGAAGTGTCATAATTATCGTCAATAACATTGCGACCCTTACCCTCTGAAAGCGCACAAGTAACCTTAGCCTTTGCCAAGAGATTATCAGTGAAGGTATTTACATACAACTGACGGAAACCACGAAGACTTCTTATATCTGCCTCAGAGAGTTTACCTTCCTTATTAGGAGGGAGATTCAAGAGAAGTACACCATTCATTCCGACAGATGTGAAATAGATGTCCATCAGTTCCTTTGGTGACTTCACCTTGCTATCCTGATCCTCATGATAGAACCATCCCGGACGTATAGACACATCAATCTCAGCAGGATACCAAATAAGTGACTTTGCTTTTTCAATCTTCTTACGACTACCAAGGTCTTGCCCCATCATATCACCAACAGGTGCAGTCAGTACTTCCGTCTGTGAGTTCTTTGCAATAGCATCCTGATCAAGATTGTCCTTTGGCACAACACTCCATTCCATTTCACGACCACGGCCAGTCTCTGTACCAACCCAACGAACATCAGGTCCCATGACAGCTATCACTGCCTCTGGCTGCAACTTACGAATAAGCTCATACCAACGTACAAAGTCATACACCTGCTTCTTACCATTTGGTCCTTCACCACAAGCACCATCAAACCACACTTCACTTACCTTACCATATTGTGTAAGCAATTCCGTCAACTGCTTAACAAAGAAGTCGTTATAAGCTTCAGTTCCATAAAGGTCTGAATTACGATCCCAAGGAGAGAGATAGACACCAAAGTCCATACCATACTTCTTGCAGGCATCGCTCACCTCACGTACAACATCACCTTTACCCTTCTTCCATGGAGAGTTCTTAACACTATGTTCTGTATAAGCCGATGGCCACAAACAGAAACCATCATGATGCTTACAAGTAAGGATAGCACACTTAAAGCCTGCTGCCTTCAACTCACGTATCCACTGATCTGCATCAAGATTGGTAGGATTAAAGATAGCTGGAGATTCCTTGCCATCACCCCACTCTCTCCCTGTATAGGTGTTTACACCATAATGTAAGAAAGCTGTAAGCTCCTGACGCTGCCAATTGAACTGACGAGCAGATGGGACAACATTTGCTGCCTTACGAACAATTTCCGCAGGAGAATCTGTCGGATTGATTATTACAACGTTCTGCTCCTGAGCACAAAGCGTTGGAAGAACTACCGGCGAGAATAATAAGCTTGTACAAGCTATCGTTGCCTTAAAAAGATGGGAATAAGAATTCAGCCACATAATTATTAGGTAATGATTTATAAATGTAATTTTAATATTCTACGGCAAATTTAATTATTTTCGTCGAGAAAACCAAATACGTACACAATAAAACGCATTTATAAGCGTTATATGTACAATAGTATGAATTCAGAGAAGTGCGGTTTTCAAAGTAAGAGATTCACTGCATTGGTAAATTAAAGTTAAATAAAACCTTTTTGATAAGTAAAAACCTCTCTTTAACTGTTACTTTCTTTAGAAATCCTATATAAAGAAAATGAGTCTAAACCCTAAGAACCTAAAAGAGGAAAACAAGATGCTGCATAGTCCAGCAACATGGGTTCCTACGCTTTATTTTGCCATGGGTATGCCTTTCGTCGTACTCAATATGGTTTGTACACTGATGTATAAAGGAATGGGAGTATCTGATAAGCAGATAGCCTTCTGGACCTCCCTCATCATGCTTCCATGGACACTAAAGCCACTGTGGAGTCCGTTCTTAGAGATTTATAAGACAAAGAAGTTCTTTGTTGTATTAACACAGCTGCTTACAGGTGTGCTTTTTGCATTAGTAGCCTTTGCCCTTCATCTTCCTTTCTTCTTCCCCGTTACAATCGCAATACTTGCTGTTATTGCGCTGAGTGGCGCTACGCATGATATTGCTGCAGACGGAACCTATATGTCTGTTCTCTCAAATGAAGAACAGGCACGCTGGATTGGTTGGCAGGGAGCCTTCTATAACATTGCTAAGATTGCTGCAACAGGTGGATTAGTCTACCTTGCAGGTACGTTTATTGAACATTTCGGCGTAACAAAGGCATGGATGTTTATCATGCTTATTATTGCTACAATTATGATAGTGATAGGCTGTTACCATATCATTATACTCCCAAATTCAAAGAAGGCTACAACTGATTCTGCTAAAACATTAAAAGAATTGTTAGGTGAACTTGTTGAGGTATTTATCGACTTCTTCAAGAAGAAACACATTATATATTATATATTCTTCATTATCCTCTATCGTTTTGCAGAGGGTTTTGTAATAAAGATTGTTCCTCTCTTCCTTAAGGCATCACGTGCCAAACAAGGTTTGGGATTAAGTGAACAAGAGATTGGACTCTGCTATGGAACCTTTGGTGCTGCAGCCTTCGTTATTGGCTCAATCCTTGCAGGCTATTACATCGCATGGAGAGGATTACAGAAGAGCCTCTTCTCCCTCGCATTAATCTTTAATATTCCATTTATTGCCTATACATTATTAGCAGTCTATCAACCAGAAAACCTTTGGTTGATTGGTGGTGCTATCGTTATGGAAAACTTTGGCTATGGCTTCGGCTTTGTTGGACTTCCACTCTTTATGATGCAGCAGATTGCACCGGGTAAACACCAGATGGCGCACTATGCTTTTGCAAGTGGTATTATGAACTTGGGTGTAATGTTACCGGGTATGTTGAGTGGTATTTTCAGTGACATGTTGGGTTATCGTCACTTCTTTATCTTCGTCTTGGTATGTACCATTCCAGCGCTGCTTATAACATGGTTCGTTCCATTCACATACACAGACAACACGAAGAAAGAAAAGATTGAAGCATAAAAAAGTAGAGAATTTATAAACATAAAACCAAAATAAATAATTAAAACCAAAGATTATGAGATTAATAATAGAACCTAATTACGAAAAGTTATCAAAATGGGCAGCAAACTATGTTATTGAGCGTATCAATGCTGCTAAAAACCAAGACAAGCCATTTATACTCGGTTTGCCTACTGGTTCTTCACCAGAGGGTATGTATGCTGAGTTGGTAAAGGCTTATAAGGAAGGCAGAGTAAGCTTTAAGAATGTTGTTACATTCAATATGGATGAGTATGTAGGCTTGCCAGAGGATCATCCACAAAGCTATCATAGCTTCATGGCAGAGAACCTCTTCAACCACATTGATTGTCCAAAAGAGAACATTCATATCTTGAATGGTAACGCAAAAGATCTTGAGGCAGAGTGCCAGCACTATGAGGAAATGATTCATAAAGCAGGTGGTATCGACCTCTTCCTCGGTGGTATCGGTCCTGACGGACACATTGCCTTCAATGAGCCTGGCTCATCACTTCGTTCACGTACTCGTGTCAAGACATTGACATCAGACACACGTATTGCCAACTCACGTTTCTTTGACAATGATCCTAACAAGGTTCCTGTACATGCATTGACTGTCGGTGTGGGTACTGTAATGGATGCAAAGGAAGTATTGATACTTGTAAATGGTCACAACAAGGCAGAAGCTTTGCGTGCTGTTGTAGAAGGTCCAATCACACAGAAGTGGACAATCAGTGCTTTACAGATGCACGAACATGGTATCATTGTTTGTGATGAAAGTGCAACAGACAAGTTAACTGTAGAAACATACAAATACTTTAAAGACATAGAAAAGGAGAACTTGTAATGAAACTGAATTTAAGTTCACAGATTGTACTCAATCAAATACCTGAGGAGTTTTATCGTCCAGCAACAGCTATCGAACGCTCGGAGATAACACGTTTTGAGAAGGTTCCAACAGATATCTTCCCAACGATTGAAGAAGGAACTATCGACATAGTCAATCAACTTGAGGCAGACATCAAGAAGAGAGAGCAAGAAGGAAGAAAATATGTAATGGGCGTTGGGTCTGGTTCTTCCCTCACTCCTATCTTTCAGGAGCTTATCAAGCGTCATCAGACTGGCAAACTGAGCTTCAAGAATGTTGTTATCTTCAATGCTTACGAATATTTCCCACTGAGTGTCGAAAACGTAAATCGTAGTATTAATCAGCTCAAAGAACGTTTCTTGAATCATATTGACATCGATGCTGAGAACATCTTTACACCAGATGGAACAATTGCTCAGAACGACGTACAGGAGCATTGCCGCCAGTATGAACAGAATATTAAGGAGTTCGGTGGTCTTGATGTTATCCTTTTGGGTATTGGCCGTATGGGTAATATCGCTACCAACGAACCAGGTTCAAGCCTTACATCTGCTTCTCGCCTTATCTTGATTGATGAGACATCACGTGAGGAGATGAAGATGAGCTTCGGTTCTCAGGAGTCTGTTCCACCATGCTCTATAACAATGGGTGTTAGCACTATTCTCTCTGCACGTAAGATATTCCTTACAGCATGGGGTGAAGAGAAGGCTGACATCATTAAGAAGACCGTTGAGGGGAAGGTGAGTGATGTTGTTCCTGCATCATTCTTGCAGACACATAACGATGCACATGTTGTTATTGACTTATCTGCTGCAGCTAAGCTGACACGTATTCAGCATCCTTGGCTCGTTGCTTCTTGTAAATGGACAGATAAGTTGGTACGCTCTGCTCTCGTTTGGCTCTGTCAGATTACAGGTAAGCCTCTTCTCAAGTTGACCAACAAGGATTACAATGAGAATGGTCTTAGTGAACTTCTTGCACTCTATGGTTCTGCATACAATGCAAACATCAAGATCTTCAATGACCTCCAGCATACAATTACAGGTTGGCCCGGTGGTAAGCCAGATGCTGACGACACCTATCGACCAGAACGTGCCAATCCTTTCCCAAAGAGAGTGATTGTATTCTCTCCGCATCCTGATGATGATGTTATCTCAATGGGTGGTACCCTCCGTCGCTTGGTACAACAGGGACACGATGTTCACGTAGCTTACGAAACATCAGGTAACATTGCTGTGGGTGACGAGGAAGTTGTGCGCTTCATGCACTTCATCAATGGCTTCAATCAGCTCTTCGCTGGTGAGCAAGATGAGGTTATCAAGTCTAAGTACAAGGAGATTAAGGAGTTCTTAAAGAATAAGAAGGAAGGTGACATCGACACACAGGACATTCGTACCATCAAGGGACTTATCCGTCGTGGCGAGGCACGTACAGCTTCTACCTTCAACCAGATTCCTCTCGACCATGTTCACTTCCTTGACCTGCCTTTCTATGAGTCTGGTAAGATTGAGAAGCTCCCAATGGGCGAAGCTGACGTAAATATCGTAAGAGAACTCATTACTAAGGTACAGCCTCATCAGATTTATGTGGCAGGTGACTTAGCTGACCCACACGGTACTCACCGCAAGTGTACAGATGCTGTCCTTGCTGCTATCGACCTTGAAAAGGAAGCTAAGTCAGAATGGTTGAAGGACTGTCGCGTATGGATGTATCGTGGTGCCTGGGCAGAATGGGAAATTGAGAACATCGAGATGTGTGTACCTATCAGCCCAGAGGAGCTGCGTGCAAAGCGTAACTCTATCCTCAAGCATCAGAGTCAGATGGAAAGTGCTCCATTCCTTGGTAATGACGAACGTCTCTTCTGGCAGCGTTCAGAGGACCGCAATCGTGGTACAGCTAAGCTCTATGATGACTTAGGACTTGCTTGCTACGAAGCAATGGAAGCTTTTGTTGAATACAAGTTTTAGTGCTTATAAGACAAACAAGAATTAATGTATAGGAAGATCTTATTAACTGTTTCCCTCTGCGCCTCACTCTTACAGGTAGGTGCAGTAGGAACAGAGAAGAACAACAATATCAAGAACGATGATGGTTTTACCACCATCGTTTTTGATAGAGCTAATAGCCCAGTTCCTTATCGTATCCCTGCAATTACCGAGACACGTAAGGGAACACTGTTAGCTACTTGCGACTTCCGTCTCAGTCACACTGATGTGGGATGGAATAATAGAAATGGTCTGTGGCAGATTAACGTTGTCATGAAGACAAGTAAGGACTTTGGTAAGACATGGTCTGATACGGTTTGTGTGGCACGTGGTAACGAACATGCAGCTGACCCAATCCGTACTGCTTTCGGTGATCCAAGTATCATTGCTGACCGCACGTCAGACAATGTATTGCTTCATTGTGTAGCAGGTAAGAGTGCTTATCAGACTGCAACCCGTCAGAACCCACAGCATGCCTACTTCTTCCACAGTACTGATGGTGGTAAGACATGGGACAATGGAACAGACCTTACCGAGATGATTCACGGTCTCTACGATGGCAAGCTGCCTAATGGTGGCAATCCTGATGGTATCTTCCTGACGTCAGGTAAGATTATGCAGAGCCGTTACGTCCGCAAAGGCAAGTTCTATCGCCTTTATGTTGCGCATCCAATCCGTCAGAAGGGCGTTGACCGCTGCGGTACCTTTGTGATCTATTCTGATGACTTCGGTCGCACATGGAACGTTTTAGGCACTCCATCAAAGGCTCCTTCTATTGCTCAGGACGAGTCAAAAGTTGAGGAAATGCCTGATGGTAGCGTATTACTGAGCTGCCGTGACGTTTACGGAGGCAGACGATTCAACATCTTTACTTACAAAGATGCAGCGAAGGCTACAGGTAGCTGGGGCGAAGAAGTTATGCCACAGAACATGACTGGCAAGCAGGTAAATGCCTGCAATGGCGGTATTCTGGTTGTTCCTGCAAAGCGAGTTGCTGACGGTAAGAAGCTTTTTGTTGCCCTTCAATCAGTACCACTTAGCGCACGTCGTGACAGTGTAGGCTTCTTCTACAAGGAGTTGGCATCTTACGCTGACTACTCTACTGCTGATGCATTAGGCAGCAACTGGAAGAAAGGTCTACGTGTAACTGACGAATCTTCATGCTATTCAACAATGGTACTTATGAAGAACCAGCGCATCGGCTTCCTCTATGAGGTACGCGGACAGAACGACGGCTATGATATTGAGTTCAAAAGTTTATCGTTGAAGGCTATTACAAAGGGAGCATATGAGCTCCTTCCCTACGTTGATCGATCTAAGTACATGATAGAGGCAGCAAAGGCTCACCAAACAAAAGTGCCACTTGCTGTAAAAGAAAAGCAAGTGAAAAGAAAGAAATAATAGCCTGGAAAGGAGAGCATATCGGTATTGAGTTGCCATTACCAGAAGTGGTACAGGGTAACTTGAAATTAACAATGAGCTGTAGCAATCGATTCTCGTCGACTGCTACAGCTCATTTTCTTAATGCCATTATCACTGATGACTTCCAAAGATGTATTAACCATCCAAACACCTTACAAACATGGCTTATGCGTAAGCATCCAAAACTCGCCGTCTTGCCACTTCACAAAAAAACCTTATATGAAGCCAGTCATAAGACTTACTCGGACTTACACCCGTTAGACAATGCTCATGCCGAGCGTACTAAAAAAGCGGAGGTCTTTAAAAGACTTCCGCTTTGTTATTGAAGGGTGGAGGGTGGGACTCGAACCCACGACATTCAGAACCACAATCTGACGCTCTAACCAACTGAACTACATCCACCATATTGGCTATTTCTTTTAGCGATTGCAAAGATACGGGTTTTATTTGGATTGACCAAATATTTCCCGTACTTTTTTATCAAACACCTTTATTTTGCAGGAGTTGCTGGAGCAGCTGGAGCCTGAGTTGCTGGAGCTTGTGCAGCTGGAGCAGCCTGCTTCTGCTGACTTGCACCGAAGTTTGGCAAGTTGTTAGGGTTTGTTGTATTGTCTTGTGTTGCAGCATTCTCAATAACACTTTCATCTGTGCTTGCTGATGGTGCAACGTAAGCACTTGCTACGCTGATAACAACCATTGCGATAGCTAAGCCCCAAGTAGTCTTTTCTACAAAGTCAGTAGTCTTGCGAACACCCATGATAGCATTAGATGATGAGAAGTTTGATGAAAGACCACCGCCCTTTGATTCTTGAATCAGAACGACGCCAATCATCAAGAGTGCTGCAATCACGATAAGGATTACGAATAACGTGTACATTTTCTTGTCTTATTTTTTATTGTTATTTATTATCAATTTCTCCAAAAATCGTATTTGGTCTGCAAAGTAACGATTTTTTTTCGGATATACCAAATTTAATCGCCTAATAATTTCCAATGCTTTAGAATATCTACCTTGTTTTATATAAATTCGTGCTAATGTCTCCGTGAAGTAGCCAGTATCTTCATTTTCAGCTGCTTCATTGTGATCATGTTCTTCTGGTTCGTATTCAGTCTCGTCTTGTAAAGTGATTTTACCTCCTTCATTGAAAATGAAGTCGTCGATAAGCTCTTGACCTCTTAATTGTGGAGTAATATCCCCATTTTGCTTGTTTTCGCTTTCTAAGAGATAAGCAACGTAGTCTACTGTGGCATCAGCTGGTGTTGGTTTGCGCCTTCCTTCTGTTTCTTGTGCTACCTCTTCCTCATCAGGAATCTGCTCTAAGAAGGTGTCGATAAGCGATGTTGTGCGGTCTTGCTCTTGTTCAGCAACTGTTTTGGTATTAAGAGTAGCCGACTTCTTATCTGCTTTTCTTTGTTGTGGAATCAGCTGGTAATGAGCTTCCTCAACGAGTTTGAAGAGGATATGACGGTCAGAGATATATACCGCAGCACGTCTTAACTCATCATCGAAAGTAGGGTCGTGGAGCAGAAAAAGATTCTGTAACAACAGAATACGAGCTGGCTGGTAATAAGGATAGAGCGCAAGCATACTCCGGAGATCGTATAAGGTCTCCTTGTTTAGATTCTCCGGATGATTAATAAGATTGGCTATATCCATAGTGCGATGGTTGTTTATGAGAGGGTGATAAGAATAATAGTCAATGAAATAAAGTGATGATGTGATAGGCTTACCAGTTTGCAACGGTTGCATTGAATATCTGGTCAGTAAGGTCTTTCACCATCTGTGTAACGAGTTCCTCTTGTACAGAATTCAGACTACGTACTGTTTCATAGCTTGCGGTAGCTGTGAACTGGCGTTCAAAGTCCTCATTGTGATTTGTATTGTTCGTAAAGCGTACGTTAACAGTGATAGAAAGTTCTGTCTGTGCAGAGTATCCTTCACTCGATACACTCTTGTTGCGTTGCTGATACTGTGTGATTTCACCCTCTATCTTCAGGTCTCCATTGCGCTTCACTTGCTGTAGACGGGTGTGATTAGCGAAGACATCTTTCAACTGATTGTTAAACATTGGTCCCATTGGTCCCCATACGTATGTTGAACGAATAGGGAAATCAGCAATTTGAATGGTGTGCACCTTGCTGTAATCAATACTTGCACCATTGAATTTATAGGATACACTGCAAGCTGCTAACAAAAGCAAGCAGATTGCTGTTACACCCCATGTCAGTGGTCGGGTAGATGTGAATTTCTTTCCTATCTTCATTGTTTTCTAAGAGGGTAGAGCCCTTTTTGTAACTATTTCTTAATCTTTGTCTAATCCGTATTGTCTGATACGGCGATAGAGTGTGCGGTCGCTGATGCCAAGTTCCAGTGCAGCCTTCTTTCTATTTCCGTTGTTACGCTCTAATGCCTTCTCAACTAACTGCTTTCCGATATCATTCAGATTGAGCGTTTCTGGTTCTGAAATCTCTTCTGCTTCAGCATCTTCAACTTGTTCAATGGTGCCAGTAGGGGTAATAGCTTGCTTGTTAGAGGTCGCTGGAAGATTAGAAACTGTTGGTGGGGCAGGTTGGAAGCCGCTCGCACCATTGAGTTGTCTGTTTTCTTCCAACTGCTTGCGAACATTATTGAGGTCACGACGTAAGTCGCTTACATTGCCTCTCAACTCATAGAGAATCTTGTAGAGAATCTCACGTTCACTCTCATAGCTGTGCGAACTACTGTTTTGTATTGTTGCTAACTCAGTGCTGTCTTGGTCACGTGGAATAAAATGCAACAATGTTTCTGCATCAATCTCACGCTTTTCACTAAGAACAGACATCTGCTCTGTGATGTTCTTTAACTGGCGAACATTACCAGGCCATTTATATTGCAACAGAATCTGGCGTGCCTCATCAGTGAGTGTAATCTTTGGAAGGCGATACTTTTCAGCCATTTGCATCGCAAAGAGACGGAAGAGAAGGATGATATCCTCACCACGATCACGGAGTGGAGGCATCTGGATAGGTATTGTGTTGAGGCGATAGTATAAATCTTCACGGAACTTACCTTCGCTGATAGCCTTTCGCATATTTACGTTGGTAGCAGCGACGATACGCACATCAGTCTTGCAGATTTCTTGTCCTCCAACACGGATGTATTCGCCTGTCTCAAGCACACGAAGCAGTCGAGCCTGTGTTGCCATTGGTAGCTCTCCTACCTCATCGAGGAAGATAGTACCCTTGTTTGCTATACCGAAATAACCCTCGCTCTCACCAATAGCCCCTGTAAAAGAACCCTTCTCGTGTCCAAAAGTTCACTATCAATGGTTCCTTCTGGTATAGAACCACAGTTAATAGCAAAGTATTTCTCACGACGACGAGGAGAGTTATCATGGATTACACGAGGGATAATTTCCTTACCGACACCGCTCTCGCCGATAATTAGCACAGATAAATCTGTGGGTGCTACCTGTAAGGCGACATCCAAAGCGCGATTAAGTCCATCGCTATTGCCAACAATGTTATATCGTTGTTTTGTTCTCTGTAATTCTGTTGTATTCATTTAACTGACAAATTTACCTATTTAATTTGAGAAAGCTGCAACTTTGGCAGACTTTAACAACTTTCTTTTTGTCTTTTCTTTGCTATTCTCAGAGGAATGAATCTACTTGTTCTGCATTATTTCCATGAAAAGAAATAATTATCCATATGTAAATAATTTACAGTGTATAAAACTATTGGGTGTAGATTACTTGTTTTTCTTTCTATCCAGTTTGATAAGTAGTAAGCCAATAGCTGTCCAAATAAGTTCGCGTATACGAACAAGTAGAGCAACGAAGATACCTGCTTTGAGCGAAAGTCCTAAACCTTTTACTGACATCAGAAAGCCACCTTCACGACCGCCTAATTGTAGAGGAATGAAGAAGAGCATATTGGCAAAAAGAGAGGTGAAGGCAAGGATGAGAATACAATCAAAGTAATTTACGGATGGAAACAATACTAAAAGGATGAAGAATATCTCCAATGCGCTACAAATTCTGCAAGATAATTCCAGCAAAACGACAGTGATAAAGGTGCGAGGATTTTGGTTATGGAGTGATGCTATTTGTGTATCAATTCTATCAAGTTCTTCCTTATGGTTGGCTACAAAAGGCTCTGCCCATCGCTTAACAACAGGAATATGCCGAACAAGATTCATCATACGAACTGCCAAACCTTTCTTATATCCAGTGAGGAAGAACCAAATTGCAGATGTACAGAAGATAAAGATAACTGCTAACATTATGCCCATCAGTAGGTTGACAGACTGTGTGAGGATATAAAGGAAAATAGAAATAAGCCAAAACCAAAAATGACTAAAGATATGCGTCATTGCATAAAGGACAACAGAAGATGTTGCACGTTCAGCTCCTATCTTTGGTGTTAGTTCCATAATTCTGTATGGCTCACCACCCATTAGTCCGCCAGGAGTTGCATAATTAAGTGCAAAACCAGACACTGTTACTTTATAGAGCCAAAGAAACGAAACCTTCTTGCGTTCTTCTACGTCTTGTGTCTGACTGCGTATGATTGTATACCATGCAGTGGTATTGAAGAGATATAAGAAAGCCCATAGTATTACAACAGCAAAGAACCAATAGCCTGCATGCTGGATTTTTTGCCATGCATCAGCAAAGTCAAGGTTGTACACCATAATACAGAGTACAACCATGCCAATATAAAGAAGAAATTTTGGAACCTTTTGTTCATAAGTCTTCTTAGTCAATGTCTGTCATAAGGAGCGAAAGAAGACACGCTTAGTGTATCTCCTTTGCCTTATTGTTTTCACCATTGTTTGGTGAACGGTCTTCACGCTTACGTGGAATGGCAAAGCGCACCTTATCACTCTCGTCTCTTCTTTCCTTGTAAAGCTTTGGAAGAGGGTTACTCATTGGTGCATCATATTCAATGCGATTGCGGAAGATATCTATCGCAAGATAAATGGCATGACGGAAAGGAAGTTCGTCAGCAATGCCCTTACCTGCTAATGAAAGGCTATTAGGTATTTCTGCAGAAGTACGAACAAGTGGTAATCCTGCTGTATAAGTAATGCCATGGCATGAAGAAAGTGTACGGAAAGGCGCAAGTCCTTGTTCGTAATACATTGCTAAAATGCCATCAAAATGTTCGGTATGGTTGCAGCCAAAGAATGTGTCGGCAGCGTAAGGACCGAATGCTTGTATGTCATTATCAACTAATTCATCAATAGCTGGGAGGATAATCTCCTGTTCCTCAGAACCTAACAGACCATTGTCGCCTGCCTTAGGATTTAAACCAAGCATAGCAATGCGTGGACAGGATAGGCGGAAGTCACGGCGAAGACTCTTAAAAAGTACGGTCGCATTGTTGACAATACTTGCCTTTGTGATGGATTCTGCTACTTGGCGGAGTGGGAGATTGCGTGTAGCGAGAGCAATGCGTAGTCCGTCATTAATCAAGATAGAAAGCCCCTGTTCCTCTGTCTCCAAGTGATCTTCTATATATCGACTCTGACCACTGAAGTGGAAATGCTCATTGTTATCAATAGGAGCTGTAACGAGAACGTCAAATAATCCCTGGCGGTAGTCGTCTAAAGCCTTGTCTATAGCACGTAATCCAGCTACACCTGACTCTTCAGAAGCAACGCCTAACTCAACTTTTATCTCATCGTCGAAGACAGGCAATAGGTTGAGTCGTCCATTTTGTGCTTCTGATGCATCTTTTATGATGGTGAAATTAGCTTCCATATCAAGTGCGTTCCGATGATAGGTGGCTACTTTAGGTGAACCATAGATGATAGGAGTACAAAGATCCAACATCTCTGGTTCGGCAAAAGTCTTAAAGATAAGTTCATATCCTATGCCGTTAGTATCTCCGTGTGTGATTGCTACGCGGATTTTTTTATTATTGTTCATATAATTATATCTTGTATTATATTGTAATATTCACTTCTTTTTGGCTCTCAAGTGTAGTCTCTTTGTCTTTTTCTTTCTTACTTCCCTACCTTTTTTCTTTTTCCTCTTTCTTCTTCGATCTTCTTTGCTGTTGAGAGTAAGCCGCAGGCCGCAAAGATATCCTGTCCACGACTGGCACGAATGGTTGTGAAAACGCCATGTTGTGTCAGATAGTTTCTAAACTTCTCCATCTTGTGGTCATCAACACCTTGCAATGGGATATTAGGAATAGGATGGAAGCGGATAAGGTTTATTCTGCAGTCTAATCCCTTGAGTAGTTGTACGATAGCTTTCGCATGTTCTTCGCTATCGTTAAAGTCCTTGAAGACAATGTATTCAAACGACAAGCGGCGCTGATGGGAGAAATCGTAATTGCGGAGTAATTCGATAATACTATCAATTGACATACCTTTCTCTGCTGGCATCAGCTCTTTGCGTTGGTCGTGCAATGGGGTGTGCATACTGATGGCAACGTGACAGTCGCTTTCATCGAGAAATCGTTTTAGCTTTCCTTTGACACCAACGCTACTCACCGTGATACGCTTTGGTGACCATCCGTAACCGAAGTCAGCTGTCATAATCTCTGTTGTACGTAAAACATTGTCAAGATTATCCATTGGCTCGCCTTGCCCCATGAAGACGATATTCGTCAGTTTGTCACGTTCAGGGAGTGAATAAATCTGATTGAGAATGTCAGTAGCTGAAAGACTACCTTCAAACCCCTGTTTTCCAGTCTGACAGAAAAGACAGTTCATCTTGCAACCTACCTGTGAAGAAACACAAAGGGTGGCACGGTCTTCGTCGGGTATATACACCGTTTCAACAAACTTGCCACTATCAGTAGGGAAGAGGTATTTTATGGTTCCATCCTTAGAGTGCTGTGCGTCGATAGGCTCTTTACAACCAACAGCATATTCAGCAGCGAGTTTCTCTCTGTTAGCTTTTGAGATGTTTGTCATTTCATCAATACTTTTCACATGCTGCGTATAGAGCCATTTAGCTATCTGTCCACCTGTAAAAGCTGGCATTCCGAGCGATTTGGCCACCTCTTTCAGTTCGCCAAGTGTCATTCCCAACAAATACTTCTTTGCACCTTCCATTCTCGTTCTCAATGTTTTGTTGCTGCAAAGATAACGAAAAAATAGCTAATATTCGTGTTTTCCTTCCTTTTTTGAGTGTCGGAGGCTTTAAAGGAAAAAGAGGGCGTGTCAAAACTATAATGAACATGCTTTCTTTAACTCAGCGTTTTGATATACCCTCTTTCTTTTTAGGTTGTCTTATGGTTTGCCAAAATGTGACTTCAGATAAGCGAATTGTTTGTGAATATTGAGTTTTGCATAATCTATGTGGGGGGTAATACTTAAATCGGAGATATCTCTCAATAATTTCAAACTTTCCACATTGCATTTGGTTCACACATCCTGTATCTTACATAGCCTTTAATTTCGGCAGAAGTTCTGTGGCATGTAAGTCAATTACGTAAGAGGTTAAAAATGCAGCGAGTAGACCATCAATATATTGTACCTCTGGTAGTTTTTCTGTAGCGAAGGTGATGAAGTCGTCAAACCATTCTATACATGCCTGCTTCAATTCTGGTTGTCTGATTGCTACTGTCCTCCTTTGTTTGATATTTTTTCTTCTTAGGCATATATCTTGCTTATTTTTTCAGTTTATTATTGTGTTGTAAATTGTTTTTAGACTGTTCCCTCATTGTTGTGTAAATGTTTGTAACCATAGATGACTGCTGGCTCGAATGAGGATGTCCATACGTATAAGGCAAAGATCCGAAAAAAGATATAAATTCAAGACTGATAACTGAAAATGTTAGCCGACACCATATATAAAATATGTATCTTTCTTCTGTGATATAGCACAATGCTTTGATACGAAAAGAATATCTACAAAATATTACAAAGGCTTTGTAATCTCTCTACAAGCGGCTTGTAATCTCTCTACAAAGCCTTTGTAGTATTCCGTAATACGACCTCTACCATTCCCATACGTCTTTGTAATTTTCAAAACTGGCTCCTTCTGCGTATCCATAAGCTATGAAGATGCTGTTAGTATATTCCTGTTCAGCTGGTGTAATACTTTTTTTACTATTGCGGCAAACGTAGTCTTAATTCCGTAATCCTGTTAAATATTTTGCGGCATTACAGTCAGTCCTTATTAGATTATGTATGATTTTTCTTCACCATACTGTTTTTTGTCATACAAGAACTAAGTTAAACACATAATTCACCTTCCCCATAAGAGAATTCCATATGACTAACCCTCCAAAACGTTTGACTTATCCAGGCATGGTATTGAAGATAGATCTGAGTAGTGTAGCCATCTGTTTTTTGTGTAGAAATTTAGCGTCCATTGTCTAGTAAATTCGTTCATCACATAAAAAATCCGCCGTAAGAAACAATATTATCGTATTTTATTGCTATCTTTGTCACCTCGTATAGAATTATACTTCTATTATTGACATCATATAGTTAGTGATAATTCTGCAAACGATAAAACTCTTATGAGCTCATTGTTCCTCAGAGATTTATAAATTTATTAACAAGAAATCGCACATTTGGCTGCGAAATTAAGGTATACCAATGGAGAATTTACAATACTTTGTCGGATTACTTGCTGTTTTGGTTATCGGAATACTCTTTATTAAAAAGATAACTGGTTGCATTTTTCGCATCATCGTCACAGTAATAATACTTGCTGTTGCATACTGGACTTTGACTGGTTCACACGTCCTTTAGCCAGTTGATATGTTTCTTTGTGATAGTAGGAAACAAATAAGTATTGTACTTTTAAAACCTATTTAAAGTAAAAATATTTTATTAAAAGATTAGAAGTTTTTGGCGGTGTTTTGCTTTTTGCAGGTACTTTTCATGTTGTCTTTTATCGTTTTGAGAGTTATTATTTTGAGAGGGTTATCTCTTTGTTGTTGATGGTGTAGTGGAATGAGATAGTATAAGCGAGTCCATCTAAAACGTTTCTTATATCCTTCTTTCTTTCAATAACACCTGTATAAGTTCTTTTATTATCCAACTTAGAATCAACAATAATCTTATAATCGTAAAACTGTTCAAGGATATGGGCAATCTCTTTGATTTGCATATTGCTGAATGGAATCATATTATCATGCCATACAGCATCAACTGGTGTATAGCTATTTTCTTTCCTGATGGTCTTGGAATCCTTGCTGACAGTAGCTTTTTGATTTGGTTGAAGAATCACCTTTCCTTCTCCGTTCAGCCCAGTTACTTCCAATCTTCCTTCTATCAAGCTGATAACCTCTTTGCCATTAGCAGCTTGATCTTTGAAGTTGAAGGTAGTGCCCAATACCTTTGCTGATGCCCCATCACTGCTTACAATGAAAGGCTTTTCAGCGTTTTTTGTAACCTTGAACAATGCTTCGCCCTTTAAGTTAACCTTTCTCTCATTGCCTTCAAAGTTATCAGCGTAACTAATGGTTGCTCCCTTGTTGAGCCAAACAGTAGAGTTGTCAGGTAAAACAACCTTTTTTACCTCGTTCAAAGCAGCAACTGTGATCATCTCTGCTGACTGGTAAAGATAAGCGAAGAGACCTCCTCCAGCCAATAATACCGCTACTACGATAGCAGCAGCATAGCGGAAGAAGTGGATATTGCCCTTATATTCCTTTTGTTCTTCGTAGTCTTTTATTTGGTTAAATAGTTTTGTCTCTGCTTCTTCTATTTTCTTAGACGTAGCAGCTTGGTTGTTCTTTCCTAAATGGAAAGCCAACTCCAGTTCGAAGAATTCCTTTCGGTTTTCCTCCGAGGCTGCCAGGCATTCTGCCAGCTGCTCCATCTCTTTGGCTGTTGTCTTGCCAAGAAGATAGTCTTTAATGGTCTTATTATTTATTTTACTCATTCTGTTTTATTCAACTGGGGTGTATTGTATTTTTATCTTTTGGGCAGCAGTTTTTCTACTACTTCTTTCTTATAACAACCTTATAGGTCTTTTTACGTAATAGCAATTAATAAAAAATGTTATAAAAGGGGCACTTTGTCTGTTTCTGTGTCTGTTTACCATAGTTCATTCATTATTAATGTCGTATTATTTCCGTGATAAAAAGAAATTCGTCAATCAGATGTCTTTCATCTTGAAGTCCCTATGTGTGGTGCTTGAGTCTTGTTCTTAAGGCCTTTACAGCCTTGTATAAATGCACCTCAACAGTACGAATTGAGATACCTAACTGCTCTGCGATCTCCTTGTTTTTCTTGTCGTGCTGATAACTCAATATGAATACCTCGCGGCATTTGGCTGGAAGATCTCCGATGGCATCATTGATTTGTTTCCTCGTTTCTAACCCTTCAATATAGCCCATCACGTCATTAGCCTCTGGGTTATAATAGTCTAATTTAAACTGAGTAACTTTCTTAATGCTATCGGCATGGTTATTGACAACCGTACGATGCTTAATGACATTTAGTGCTTTGGTATAGACAATGCGATAAAGAAAAGCCTTGATGTGGCTTTCGTCTTCAATATCTTCTCTGCGTTTCCATAATTCCATGAAAGCTTCCTGTACAATGTCCTCTGCCTCATCATCATGTACAAGACGAGTGGCATAGAATGAGAGAGAGGGGTATAACGCTCTAAATATCTGTCGGAACCTTTGTTCTGGTAATATCATTATCTATTCTTTAGCCCTGCAAATATCTGGTTCTATCCTATTTACATTTTACTTTTTGCGATGTTATCAGCAGGGTATGCTTAATATTTATGAACAAAGATACACTTTTTGTACTTGTTTAGATAAAGGAAGGGGTTAATTTATGTGAAATGGCGATAAGACTTCTTTATTAAATAAAGATAATTGACTATCTTTGTGTATGTAAACTCAATGTTTGTTAGTGTATTGTAAAATTAATACCATTTGAACAGATTTCATGGTGATAGCTGATTGTTTGAAAGTATTATTTCCCCTCAGAACGTTTATGTGTGCCTTCCTTTTGTTTGTAGGTATACATGGTGCTTCTGCGCAGGTGTCATTAACGACAAACCAAACAGACTTAAAGACTGTTATACAGCGTATTAAGTCGAAAACTAAGTATCGTTTCTTTTATGATGATGCACTTGGAAAACAGAAGGTTAATGCCGTTTCTATAAGTAATTTGCCTATAGATTTTGTGCTGAATAGGCTTTTTGAAAACACGGGGATTACTTATAAATCATCGATAATATTATTTATCTTAAGAAAGAAAAACCTGTTGTTCAGAATAAAGATGCTGGTAGTTCAGAGGCTGCTTTGCAACAACGTAAGGTTGGGCAGCCAGCCACACCAGTGCTCTATACCTTCAATGGACAGGTGCAAGATGTGTCGGGTAATCCGCTTGTTGGAGCAACCATCATGATAAAGGGCAGTTCAAAAGCACGTGCCTTATCGGATTTGGAGGGAAAGTTTGTGCTGAAATCAGAAACTCCTAATCCTGTATTGCTTATTTCCTGTATAGGTTTTGATACGATAGAAAAGCGTGTTAATAATCGACATAATCAGTTGTTTGTATTGAAAGAGAACTTCTATGAGTTAGAGGATGTTTTCGTGACGGCTTTGGGCATCAATCGTTCGCGTACGGCTTTGAACTACAATGTCAAGCAGATGAATGGTGAGGAGTTGAGCAAGGTAAAGACAAGCAATTTTGCAAATGCCTTAGTGGGAAGAGTGGCAGGCGTCTTTATCAATGAATCAGCAGCAGGAATGGGTGGTGCAGCACGTGTAGTAATGCGTGGTCCGAAGTCTTTGGTGCAGAGTAATCAACCACTTTATGTGATTGATGGTATTCCTATTAATAACCGAAGTAATGATGATATTAAGGGCGGTATTTATTCGTTGCAGCCTGGCTCAGAGGGTATTTCAGACATTAATCCTGATGACGTTGAGAGTGTTTCTGTTCTTAGTGGAGCTGCCGCTGCAGCCCTTTATGGTTCCGCCGCAGCACAGGGAGCTGTGATGATAAAGACAAAATCGGGCAGAGTTGGGAAAACTTCTGTGGAGTTTTCTACAAGTACACAGTTTCTTTCTCCCTTTGTTTTACCCGATTTTCAGAATGAATACGGTAACCGAACGAATGAAATGAAGTCGTGGGGAACGAAGAATACGTCAGAAAAAAGTCGTTATACACCTAATGATTTCTTCAGAACAGGAGTTAACTTTACGAATAGTGCAACGCTGACATCAGGTAATGAGCGCAATCAAATCTATCTTTCTTTGGGTTCATCAACAGTGAGTGGTATTATTCCTAACAATGATTTTCAACGTTATAATCTTACATTTAAGAATGTTTTTTCGGCATTGCAGGATAAGCTCAGGCTAACTTTCTCTTTTAAGTTTGTCAGAGAAAATGATAGGAATATGTTGGCACAGGGACAATACTTCAATCCTTTGACTTCTGTTTATCTCTTCCCACGTGGCGAAGACTTTAATGCTATCAAGAAATTTGAAACTTATGACGTGGTACGCAATATCAATATCCAGAATTGGAGTTATGGAGATGACTTGAAGATGCAAAACCCTTATTGGGTTACTAATCGAATGTTGAAGACAACGAAACGTAACAGATACCTTACCGATCTTGGTGTAAAGTATCATCTAACACGTTGGTTGGCTCTTGAAGGAAGACTTCGTTGGGATGAAGCTGTGAATAAGTTAGAAGACAAACGTTATGCTTCAACGCTTGATATTTTTGCCCATTCGCCTTATGGATATTATAGTTATTGTAAGGTGAATGACCGCTCTTTCTATGCTGATGTCATGGCAGACGTTTCTAAACGATGGGAAACTTTATCACTTGTTGCAAATGTTGGTACGGCTTTCACAAATACATCGTACGATGTGGCAGGCTTTCAGGGAGGACTAAAGGCTCCCTCAAACATCTTTACTCCTAATGGAATCGACTATAGTAGGGTGTCGGGTGATAATCGTCCTGTCTTTGATATCACTCGTCATGCCATCCATTCCGTGCTTGGAAGTGTGGAGATGGGTTGGCAAGATCGTGTCTATCTGACGGTGACAGGACGTAACGACTGGGATTCTTCATTGAGTAATACAGCACAGCAGTCTTTCTTCTATCCTTCTGTGGGTATGTCGGCTATTCTTTCAAAGATGCTTAAATTACCGAAGTTTGTTGACTTTTTGAAGTTTCGTGCATCGTGGGCATCAGTGGGTTCTGCCATTTCTCCTAATATTTCTTCAGCTTGGCGTTATGAGTATATCCCCTCAACAGGTACTTATCACACGGTGACCTATAAGTTTCCTGAGAACTTCTACCCAGAGCGTACAAACTCATGGGAAGCGGGTATGACGGCTCATTTGTTCAAAGAAGCATTGTCAGTAAAGTTTACGCTTTACCAATCGGATACGAAGAATCAAACCTTCCTCCGACAGATTACGCTTGGTGGTGCATTTAATCGCGAGTATATACAGGCGGGAGATGTGCAAAACAGAGGTTTGGAGTTGGGTATTGGTTATAACAAGAAGTGGAATAATCTCCGCTGGTCGGCGAATATGACCTATAGTACGAACCGTAATCGAATCGAAAAATTACTTGATAATCCTAACGAAACACTGCGCCAAGGTGGTTTGAATGGTTGTGAGGTGATATTGACGCAAGGAGGTACGATGGGAGACCTTTACACATTCACTGATTATAAGCGTGATGCACAAGGAAATATCTTGCTCAACACTGAAGGGCAGGTGATGCAGATGGAGTTGCCTTCACCTAAGTTGGTAGGCTCCGTTTTGCCTAAGGCACACTTTGGATTGAATAATAATTTCTCATGGAAAGGATTTGAACTTGGGATGCTGATAACCGTTCGTTTGGGTGGTGTTTGTGTTTCACAGACGCAGGCTTTCATGGACTCGTATGGTGTTTCTAAGAAGACTGCTGAACTGAGAAACAATGGTGGCGTTGCTGTTGGTAATCAGTTGGTTTCTACAGAGAAGTATTATTCGGTTGTTGGAGGGGAAACACCGATTTGGGATGAGTACATCTACAGTGCTTCTAACGCCCGAATTAAGGAACTTTATGTGGGTTATACTTTCAATAAACTGATTCGTGGGGTAAAGGTGTCAGTCGCTTTGACAGCAAGAAACCTCTTGATGCTGTATTGTAAGGCACCTTTCGATCCTGAGGCAACCCCTTCAACGGACATATATTATCAAGGATTTGATTATTTTATGCAGCCCAGTCAACGTTCGTTGGGCTTTAGTATCAACGTAAAACTCTAAGATGATGATGAATAGTAGAAAGAAAATCCTTTCCTTCCTCTGTATGCTGATAATATTGTCTTCTTGTACGGGTAAGTTTGTTGATATTAATCGACCTGGTAGTAAACTGTCATCAGAGGAGTTGAAGCGTGATAACTATGCTGTCGGCTCGTTCTTGATTCAGATGCAGGGAGTAGCTTTTCCAGAGCAGGAGAATGCCTATCAAACGATGATAGACTTCGTTGGTAATTATCTTGGACGTTATACAACCTATACCAAGGAATTACCTAAGAATCATACACTATTCAATGCAAGCAACGCTTGGTGTGCTTGGCCAGCCTCTTACGCACCTCCTATGGTGTCTGCATTTAATGAGGTTGTCAATCTGAATGGTAAAGAGAATGTTTCTTATGCGTGGGCATTGATTCTTCGTGCACAGGCTTTTCTCCGTTTTACGGATATCTACGGTCCTTTCCCACTCAGTATGAATGCAGATAATGCTGTGGTTTACACTTCTCAGCAGGATATATATATGCAATTGATTAAGGACTTGAATGAGGCTACTGACTATATCTCATCTGATACGCAACTTGATAAGGAAATGGTGGCTTTTGCACCTTATGACCTTGTTTATAAGGGCGATTTCAATAAGTGGCGTAAGTTTGCTAATTCACTTAAGTTGCGTATTGCCGTACGTATAAGCAATGTAGAACCTGCGATGGCGCGTTCTTTAGCTGAGCAGGCGGTGAGAGATGGCGTGATAGAGGGAAATGAGGATAACTGTGCTATTCGTTATAATAAGTCGGGTTTGTGGACAACTGCAGTTTCATGGGGCGATAGTCGTATCTGTGCTGACATTGAAAGCTATATGACGGGGTATAAAGACCCACGAATGAGCAAGTACTTCACCCTGCCGATAACGGAAGGAAAACGTAAGTATATTGGCTGTCGGGCTGGTGCTGCAATTGGAAGTAACGTTGTTGCTAAGCGTCTTTATTCTACTGTAAACGTGCAAGAAACGACCCCAGGACTATGGCTTACTGCATCAGAAATGGCTTTTTGTAAGGCTGAAGGAGTCTTGCGGGGTTGGAATATGGGCGGTGGCAGTGCCAAAAATTATTACGAACAAGGTGTGACACTGTCCTTCAATCAATGGGGTGCAGATGGTGTTGCAACCTATTTGTTGGACGATACTTCTACAGAAGCTAACTATGCAGATGCTTTAGGGGGCTTTGGAGGTTCAGCTGCAAGGGTTTCTACGATTACTATAAAATGGGATGATAGTGCCTCTATGGATGAGAAAATGGAGCGGTTGATTACGCAGAAGTGGATTGCTTTGTTCCCGAATGGACAGGAAGCATGGAACGAAATTCGTCGCACGGGTTATCCTCGCATCTTCTCTGTGCCACAGGCAACAAACGGCTATACATTATTAACACCCAATAGAATACCTTTTGATAAGAATCAGCAGATTAATAATCGCAGCAATTATGACAAGGCAGTCGAACTTTTAGGTGGTCCTGATGATTATGCAACACCAATGTGGTGGCAGAGATAGATTGTTTTTCTTTGTTTATGGGCGATGTTGGATATTTGGTATTGGGTGAGTATTCCTAAAGAAGAAACATATTATTACATAAAACGAAAGAAAGTTTTGTTTTAAGTTGCTGTCACTTTTAACATTTCATGCATCTTACTGTCATATAACAAGTTAAGATTCTACTACAAATGGCAGAAATGACAGGAAATTTCCTCATGTCTTTTCTACTGAACCAACAAGTTAATTATCCTATACTTAATTCTCACTTTAAGATAGAACTTTCTGTAGTCTTCGATTCGTACTTAGGAGAACGGTTAACTTTCCTACCATAGTCAAGCGAATAAGCTACTTTTAGGGAAGCAAAAGAATTGTCCCGTTCACTGACTTTACGTTCGAAAAACTGGTAGTTAGGCGCAATAAAACTTCGTGTACGCTTATTTCTCTGCATAAAGAGATTCCGTGAAGTAACTACTACGGACAGATTTCCATGACTCCATTCTGCAGACAAGTCATAGAGGAATGGGAGGTGTAGGTGCTCCTGACAAGCTACTAAATTCTTGCGAGCTGTCCGTGCAGAGGCTGACAGCGAGAAATCGCCCAGAAAGTAATTTGCTTCCACACGTGCATAACTGCATCCTATGTATTCGTCAGCAGATCCCGTCACCCTGTAACACTCATAGCCACCATCCCATTTCACATTGAAATCACTTATAGGTTTCCATGTCGCAGACAGCAACAGCTGACACTGATGATAACGCGTATCGCTCGAATAGGTATTAATCAACCTGTTATTCTCCTTTAGATACACATTGCTTATTGCATTGCTCATATATTCATAACGAGATGAAAGTAGTGCCGACCATTTCTTGAAATTAAGCGTATAAGTCAAAGCAGGACCAAGTAACGTGGAATTATCCATCGTTGGATTGCCACGACGCACCAAGACACGATCTATCTGCTGTTCTGCTGCGTTTACGGTGTTCAATGTTGGGAAGGTATTTCCTAAGGCAAAGAATAGTTGTAAAGCTTGATGTTTATCTGGACTCCACGAGAACATTGTATGAAAACGTGGAGCAAAATGTGTCACCTCCTGCTCTCCACGCAGCTTGTAAGCAAGGTAAGACACACCGGGACGCGCTACAAACATCAGCTTTCGTCCCCACCGCTTCGTATAATCAACAAAGAGCAAAGATTCAGAAGATAGCAGATGCTGCAGACTTGGAGAACTACCTCTATACTCATCTTGGCTTATCTTTAGAAATTCAATCAAGCTAAACGTTAGATTATTTTCCTTAGGGAGAGGAAGCATGAAGCTCGTATGGAAGTTTAGATACGTATAATCCTCATTCACATCACTCACGAATGCTCTGTCTTCGAGAGTATTACGCTTATAGGTATTGCGTGCATAATAACCATCCAGCGAACATTCAAGACTCTTTCCACCCTTGAAATTTCGGTTAAAGTACAGAGAAATAGAGGGTTTTATTGTCTTATCGTGCTCAAGAACATTATTGGTAAATGCCAATGGAATAGTATAGCCTGTATATACCAAACTACCATTCAGAACATCATCACGGCTTGTACTGACCTCAATACCGCTTCTAACCATCCACGTTGTACGCTCTGTCCTCCGACTAAGACTGGCATTAATATAACGTCCGATACTTTTCAAATCAGTATCATATGCTGACTCTTGCTTATGGATAGGGTTATCCAGCAGATAATCCGTCGTAGTCTCACCGTAAACCTTAGGGTTCTGTACATTAGTACCAGCCCAAAGGTTAACGTTATAATGCCCAAGACTATACTTTGATATAAGGTTGTAATCACCTTTCAAATAACCCACTCCCTGCAGAGCCTCCACCTGTGTATAACCTCCCGAGGTGTAATTCTTGACAATATAGTTCATTACAACCTTCTCATTTGCATACTTTCCCGTAGGCATATCATAGTATTCAACACGAACAATATCCTTTGGGCGCAACGTAGCTATCTCTCTCACAGAAGCCTTACAGCCGTTGATATATAACGTTGCCGTTCCTACTGGCGTCGTTATAACACCATTCTCTGCATCCACATTGACACCTGCTAACATCATATTCTTTACAAGGTCAAAACCAGAATGAGCATGCTTCCGCTGTTTTGGGGTAGGAATACAATTGATATAGTCTACCTCTCGTTTTACCATATCACCTGCAACAATCACCTCTTTCAACTGAACTTCCTGTGAAACAGAATCTGTCTGTGCTGCAACAGTAAGTGGCATCACACCTAAGATTGCGCAAAAAATCTTCGTTTTGTCCATCTTAACTACTATTATTCAAGCATATACAAGAGTATATAACATTAACTTTGGGCTTTATAACTATCGTCACAAAATAAGAAAATAAATAGGGAAAAAGCAAGAAGAACGATGATAAAAAATATCAAATGTAGTAAAAACTTCTTCAATTGAGGCAGATTATAAACTAATAATGAACAATATTACAAGACATAAACAGCCTTTCTCACATTCCAAATCTACATTTTATCCATTTCGTGCCATAGGTCCGCACGAGTCGTGCATGTGGTAAGCACAACATGTGTTGCAGCTTGGCACAAGAACAGATGAGGATATATCGGAATTATAAACTATACCCTTTAATGTTTTATAAGTTAGCAGAATCAGATACGAAGGTGTGGGGTGTTGGATGTTAGGTGTTGGATGTTGGGTGATAATGAAATGTCTATAACAATTAGCCAATTTCGTTTTATCAGATAACTCATAAACTTAATTTCCTGTCATCTCTGTCATTTGTAGTAGATACTTAATGTGTTATATTACAGCTAAATGCATGAAATGTTAAAAGTGACAGCAACTTAAAAATGAAACTTTCTTCTGTTTAAAGTAATAATATATTTCTTCTTTGGGAATACTTGTTATTCAAAGTTTGAAAGAGCTTTTTTATTATTAGCCTATCGTGTATCTGCTTCCCCAACTTTTTTGTTGGGCTGAAGTCGAAGCATATCAACGAAAACGAGGATGCTTCGGAACAAGCCAAAAGCATCCTCTTTCTTATTATAACAAGGTTAAGTTTACTGCATATCGTAAACTATCTGCATCAATTTCTTGCCTAATGTGTCAGCAGCCTCCATGGTGTTAGCTTCGCTGTAAACACGGATAATTGGCTCTGTGTTTGACTTACGGAGATGAACCCAAGCATCAGGAAAATCGAGCTTAACGCCATCGATATCTGTTACTTGTACATCCTTCTCCTGTCCGTAAAGTTCTTTCACGCGCACGAGAATTGCATCAACATCTGTATCAGGTGTAAGGTCAATGCGATTCTTTGCAATGAAATACTCTGGGAAGGTCTTGCGAAGTTCGCTTACTTTCATTCCCTTCTGTGCCAAAGAACTAAGGAAAAGTGCAATACCAACGAGAGCATCACGACCATAATGGCTATCAGGATAGATGACACCACCATTACCTTCACCACCGATAACAGCACCCACTTCTTTCATCTTCGTGGTAACATTCACCTCACCAACAGCAGAAGCATAATACTTACCTCCATGTTTCTCAGTTACATCGCGCAGTGCACGAGTTGAAGAGAGGTTACTCACAGTGTTACCCTTCACGTGTTCGAGGATATAGTCAGCCACTGTGACGAGTGTGTATTCCTCACCATACATCTGCCCATCTTCCTGTATGAATGCAAGACGGTCAACATCTGGGTCAACAACAATACCCAAATCATAGCCACCCTTAGCAACCTCACCCATGATACCAGTAAGATTCGCTGCAATTGGTTCTGGATTGTGAGAGAAATCACCAGTTGCATCACCATTCAAGAACTTATATTCTACGCCTAAACGGTCGAGCAACTTAGGTAGGATAACACCACCAACAGAATTGATAGCATCAACAACGACACGGAACTTACGCCTCTTGATTGCTTCGACATCTACCAAATCAAGACTCAAAACTTCTTCTATATGGCGTTCATCAAATGAATTGTCATCAGTATAACTACCCAAACCATCCACATCAGCATAATCAAAGTCCTCACGCTCAGCAATATCCAATACCTCAGCACCATCAGCCGCAGTAAGGAACTCACCCTCCTCGTTCAGCAGTTTCAAGGCGTTCCAATGGCGTGGATTGTGAGAAGCAGTAATGATGATACCACCATCAGCACCGCACATACGTACAGCCAACTCTGTTGTAGGGGTTGTAGCCAAACCGATGTTCACAACATCTGCACCAATACCCATCAGCGTACCACATACTACATTCTTGACCATTGGACCAGAGATGCGTGCATCACGACCAACAACAATCTTTAGCTTCTTCTCTGGGTGCTTACGTGCAATGAAAGTAGCGTATGCAGAAACGAATTTAACGATGTCCAGCGGGTTCAGAGTATCGCCCGCACGACCTCCGATAGTTCCACGGATGCCGGAAATAGATTTAATAAGCGTCATACTTAAAATATATTTGAAGGGTATTGCCCTTATTGTTCTTTTGCGTTATTGTTCTTTTTCTATTTTATCCCCCATTTTCCCTTTTATACTTTTTACCTTTCATCAGAGTCCCCTTTGGAAGGTAAGATCATAGTAGCAAGGATAGACTGCCTTTGTAGCATTAATCTGTCCTTGTTGTGAAGGTACGATAAGCCTCACATGTGATAACTTTGATGTAGCATCAACCAATCTACCAAGACCAACATAAGGCATTGGTACCAACCAACCAGCAGGTACGGAAGTACTCTTATAGACATCATACATCACACTGGAAGAAGGATCAAACGAAGCAGTATAAGTTCCACTTGTGTTTGTTACAGACATCTTGTCAACCTTAGGACCAAAGATAAGGAATTGATTAGACAACTGCAACGTATCTCTGAGAAGGTTACGCTCAGTGAAACGACAGAGAACAGTAGCCGTCTCACCTTTCTTTATAATCTCACCAGTTCCTTTCTCAACAATCTGCATATAAACGCCAGTATTTGGAAAAAGAACATACTGGTTCTTTGTTGTATCGGTTGTATTCCCTTGCTTAGTGAACTGTTCTTCGGTAATTACATTTATACCTTTCTTTACTATAAATTTATTAATTGCCTCTGTCTCCCGTTCCAACTGATCAGCATAAGTTTCGCCCTTACTACACGAACTAAATGCCAGCACTGCAGCCAACACCACAAGGAGAAAATTGATCTTCTTCATTTGCTTTTTCATTTTAATTATGTTGTGCAAAGATAAGAAAAGTATTTAGAAAGGGAAAATAAGAAGTAAGAAAAATATATTAAAAGGTAGCTTGTGAAAACTTTTTTTGTTGGATTTCTATCATTTAGAAAGACCATTTTACTTTTATAGGTGGCGTAAGAGAGGAGTATTATTATCAGAGAAGCTCAGGGAGATTATCCCTTACAAATCGTTCACCTAACTGGAAACCTTCCTCATATAGATTCTCAAGTTTCTCAATATCTTTCTCCATTCGACCAACAACAATAGGTTTTTCAGGGCGAATAACAAGAATCTTACCTTGTTCCTCCAACTCATCCACCAAGTCAAGCTGACGGTTATAAGCCTCTACCCTACGGCTTAATACAACGCGTAAACGAGGATAATTACGATAGACAAACTTAGGTTGTTTATGATCGCGTCCCATGTCTCGCCATCCTTTGTTACGTGTACTGATAACCACGTTCGTTTCGTGTCCAGTCTCTATAGAACGTAGCACAGGAATAGAGTCAACGATACCGCCATCCAAAAATTCCTTGCCATCTACCGTAACAATCTTACTGACGTATGGAAGGCTTGAAGAAGCACGTGCTAACTCATTAAGACGATGCGAATTACCTGACGATTCTGAAAGGTATTCGGCAAAGCCTGTTTGGCAATTTGTTACAACCATTTCAAAGATATCCCCTTTCTTACAATTACGAAAATACTCCTCATAATCGTAAGGGATAAGCTCATAAGGGAAACGATGATAAAGCAGCTCTGGATCAAAGATGCAACCCTGTGTAACGAGATGGTGCAAGCCTATATAATCATATTTGGCAAGCATATCAATATTAGAAATACGAGCACGACGCGGTTGACGACTGGCGTATGACAAACCATTACACGCTCCAGCAGAAACAGCCACTGTATAGTGAAAATAAAGCTTATATTTCATAAAAGCATCTAACACACCAGAGGTAAATACACCACGCATTCCCCCACCTTCTAAAACTAATCCCGTATTCCTATCTATTAGCATAACTTCTTCTTGAAAAAAACAACTGCAAAGTTAATAACTTTCAAACAAAAATAACTATCTTTGCAATCAAACCAACTAATAATTGAAATATGTTTAACAAAGAAACCTATGTAAAGCGCCGTACAGAGCTAAAAAAGCTTGTTGGGAAAGGAATTATCATCCTCTTCGGCAACAACGAATCGCCTGCAAACTTTCCTGCAAATGGGTATTATCCATTCCGTCAGGATTCATCATTCCTCTATTATTTCGGTCAGAAACGTGACGGCTTAGTTGGTGTTATTGACATTGACAATGACACTGAAACGCTTGTTGGTAATGACATTGATATCGATGATATTGTTTGGTACGGTAGTGTTGACTCTGTAAAAGACATGGCTGATGCTGTTGGCGTAGCCAATACTGTCAACATGAAGGGACTCAAGACTATCTGTAATAATGCACTGCGTGAGCATCGCAAGATACATTTCTTGCCACCTTACCGTGCAGATATAATGATTCAAATCTTCGACCTCTTTGGTATTCATCCTAATCAGCAGAAAGAGTCTGCAAGTATGGAACTTATACGTGCGGTTGTGAAGATGCGTTCTGTTAAGACACAAGAAGAAATTGAAGAACTAGAGCGTGCTGCTGTTATTGGCTATAAGATGCACACTACAGCTATGATATTGGGTAAGCCAGGTGTAACCGAGAAGTTCGTTGGTGGTCAAGTTAGTGGTATCGCCAGCTCATACGGTTCAATGGTATCATTCCCTACTATCTTCTCTCAGCATGGTGAGATTATGCATGGTAATCCTTCCATGGCAGTATTGGAGGCTGGTCGCCTTGCTCTTTGCGATTGTGGTGCTGAAACCATCAACCACTATTGCTCTGATAATACTCGTACATTCCCTGTAAGCGGTAAGTTCACACAGAAGCAATTGGAGATTTACAAGGTTGTAGAAGAGTGCCACGATGCAGCATTGAAACTTTCTAAGCCGGGTGTCAAGTACATGGATGTACACTTTGCTGTCTGCCGTATTCTCTTTGACCGCATGAAAGAGCTTGGACTAGCTAAGGGTGACACCGATGCTGCTGTAGCTGCTGGTGCACACGCAATGTTCTTGCCTCATGGTCTTGGTCACATGATGGGTATGGATGTTCACGATATGGAATCATTCGACCAAATTAATGTAGGCTTTGACGAGGAGACACGTCCAAACCTTGAGCAGTTCGGAACAAACTGTCTGCGTATGGGTCGTCGATTAGAAGAAGGATTTGTTGTTACCGATGAGCCAGGTATCTACTTTATTCCTGCTTTGATTGATGAATGGCGTGCAAAGAAACATTGTGCAGACTTCCTTAACTTCGACAAGTTGGATGAGTATAAGGACTTCGGAGGAATCCGTCTCGAGGACGATCTCCTCATCACCAAGGATGGTTGCCGATTCATTGGCAAGGATATTATTCCATACCACCCGAAGGATGTAGAAGACTTCATTGCAGCAAACCGAAAGTAATAAACATTTATAATTAATATTTACATCAAGGTTGCCGCAAGAGTTTCGCTCACAATGGCAACCCAACTTTTTAAAAAACTTATGAGAAAAACTTTAGTAGTAGCATTGCTCGCTTTGTTTGCGATAGGTGCTAATGCCGCAGACAAGAAAGAGGGAACGACCTCTAACAAGCCTGTTTTTACTGTAGTAAAACAGATTCCAATTACAAGTATTAAGGACCAGAACCGCTCAGGTACTTGCTGGGACTACTCTACTCTTAGCTACTTCGAGGCTGAGATTTTGAAGAAGACTGGTAAGACATACGACCTCTGTGAGAGCTTTGTTGCAAACAAAACATATATGGATCGTGCTATTCAAGTGGTTCGCTTCCATGGCGATTGTCAATTTGCTCAAGGTGGTTCAGCATACGACGTGTTGCACACACTTGAGAACTACGGTATCTGCCCAGAGAATGCAATGCCATTCCCAGGCTCTCTCTACGGTGACTCACTGAACAACTTCAATGAGTTCTTCTCATTGCTGGAGCCATACGTAAATGGTATTGCCCGCAACAAGGCAAATAAGATTTCAAGTCAGTGGAAACAAGGCTTGCAGGGTATTCTTGATGCTTACCTCGGTAAGTGTCCAGAAACTTTCACCTACGAAGGCAAGCAGTACACTCCAAAGAGCTTCGCTGCAAGTCTCGGTTTGAACTGGAGCGATTATGTTACTATTACTTCTTACACACACCATCCTTTCTATTCAAAGTTTGCTGTTGAGGTACAAGACAACTGGCGTTTCCCACTGTCTTACAACCTTCCAATGGACGAGATGATGCGTATTATTGATAACGCTGTCATGAACGGCTACACAGTAGCATGGGGTGGCGATGTTAGCGAGCCTGGCTTCACTCGTAAGGGTTTGGCTTACATGGTTGACGGTAAGAAGGTTGAAAGCATGAAGGGTAGTGACATGGCTCACTGGCTTGGTCTTTCTGCAGCAAAGAAAAAGGATATCATCGACTCACTGGGTGTAAACGTACCAGAGGTTGTTCCTACACAGCAGCAACGTCAGGAGCGTTTTGACAACTGGGAGCTTACTGATGACCACGGTATGCTTATCTTCGGTATCGCTAAGGATCAAAATGGTAAGGAATACTACATGGTAAAGAACTCATGGGGTGAGACTGGTGACTACAAGGGTATCTGGTACATGACCAAGAACTTTATTGCAGCTAACACCATGGACTACATGGTAAACAAGAATGCTATCCCTAAGGATATTCGCAAGAAGATGGGTCTCTAAAGAGAATGAGATTGTTGAAATGAAAATGGGAAATTACCTTTTCTTATATTATTCTTTCAACTACTCGTACTGAATTATAAACAATCCCGTTCCTATGATTTGGAGCGGGATTGTCGTTTTATCACCTATTGGACCTATTAGCTTTATAGTCCTAACCCAAGTTTAACTGGCAAAAATATTTTTCATAAATATTCGGGATGTTTTGTGTAGTATCAATTTTATAAATGATTGATAATCAAGCATAGGGTATTGTAACGAGGAGTAAAATCCGAATTGTAGGACACCGTCATATCAAAATTATTTTGTTACTTTGCACTCATGCACGCAAATGTACAGACACGATTCAATCCTGCAACAGGCGACATGGCTCCTTATTATCGCATCAAGGAGTCATATCGTGATGTGCAGGGTCATGTACATTCGCTAATTCTGTTGAACATCGGTTTTGAACCTTCACTTACTGCCGTACAGGTTCGAAACATTGCATACGCACTTACCGAACGCTTCAAAAACAGAAGTACACCCTCGCTTTTCAAGGAACATCTTGACGGACTTACTCCTATTGAACAGGCAAAGGCTGACGAATGGTGGAGCCGTATGGAGCAAGAAGGTGGAATCGATAGGTTTAACAAGGAAGAGCAGAAGTCGCTGAGAAAATATGAGAACTACGTTGACCTTGAGACGGCAAAATATACTGACGCAAGGAATGTCGGTGCTGAGTGGCTCTGCAAGCAGACGATAGACAAACTGCAATTAGAGGGTTTCCTGCGCAGAAACGGCTGGACGGAGAATACGATCCGCACGGCTTTGTCAGCATTGATTGTTCGCACAGTATATGCAGTTTCTGAACGTTCGTCTTATTATTATTTGCGCGATAACTCAGCTGCTGGTGAACTTTATAGTGGAGTTCCTGGCTGGACACCAGGAATCAATTCTCTGTATAAAGTCACTGACAAATTATATGAACTAAAGGAACAGTTAGAGCGTCATCTGTGCAACGTTACTGACAATCTCTTTAATATAGACAACAAGTTGATGCTCTTCGACTTAACCAACTTCTATTTCGAGGGCAGTAAGCGTAACAGCGACAAGGTCAAGTTCGGTCGGTCAAAAGAAAAACGCTCTGACTGTAAGCTACTTGTACCTGCACTATGTATCAATAAAGAAGGTTTTATACGTTATTCTTCTATCTTGGAGGGTAATACAGCAGACCCCAAGTCTCTGCCCGATATGATTGACACGCTGGCAAAGAGGAATCCATCACGGACAAAGGATACGCTCGTTGTCATGGATGCAGGTGTTGCCACGGAAGAAAACTTGGAGCTGATCAAAAGGAAAGGTTACAATTATCTCTGCGTATCTCGTACGAAAATGAAGGACTATACGCTCAGTGATGATAACAGGAGTGTTACGGTAATGGATGCCCGTCGGCAGAAGATAACGCTGAAAGAGGTTAAGACAGAGGATGACAAGGATTATTATCTCGAAATAACATCTCCTTCGAAAGCTATGACAGAGTCGTCCATGAACAGGGTCTGGAGAGAGCGTTTTGAGATGGAACTGCAGAGAATAAACGATGGAATCTCCAAGAAAGGTGGAACGAAAACCTATGAAAAGGTTGTTGAACGTACAGGACGTGCCATACAGAAGTACCCATCTATAGCGAAGTTCTATCAGATAAGCTACATAAAAGATGAGAAGAAACCCAAGCAGATGCTACGCGTAGACTGGGAGATAAAAGACCTCTCCGCAATGGAATCTGGTCACGGAGTATACTTCCTCCGCAGCAATGTCAGGACACTTGATGAGCGCATGACATGGGAATACTACAATCTCATTCGTGAGATAGAATGCATGAACAGGCAACTAAAGAATGACCTCAACCTCCGTCCTATCTATCATCAGAAAGATGAGAGAAGCGACGCACACCTCTTCTTCGGTTTATTAGCCTATTGGGTGGTAAACACCATCCGTTGTCAATTAAAACGAGAAGGAGAAGCCTGTTACTGGACCGAGATTGTACGACGTATGAGCACCCAGAAGCTCGTCACAACAAAAGGGAAGAATCCATTAGGAGAGAACATCGAGATGCGCCAATGTAGTAGTCCTTCGAAGCAAGCAAAACAGATATACGATAAGTTGAACTTAAAACACTCACCATACAAAAAGAATAAAATTTGTAGGACACAGAACCCATAAGAAAAACGAGGAAAGTACGGTCACTGCAAGAAATAGGCGAATGTGGGGGTTAAACTTGGGATAATAAGGCTAATATCATTTGGAAACCCAGCACCAAATAATATACCACATAACATTCTCATTTGCTATTTTTTTTGTACCTTTACGGACAGAAATAAAAACAATTTAAAATGCAATTTAAATGGAACTACACACCACCTGTAGATACTCAGGTCAATGCTGCTAAAGACTTAGGAGAGAAATTGGGTATTAGTCCCATTCTCGCTTCGTTGCTCATTCGCCGTGGTATAACAACGGAGAGTGCTGCTAAGCGGTTCTTCCGCCCACAGTTGGCAGACCTCATCAATCCTTTCTTAATGAAGGACATGGATGCTGCTGTCGATCGTCTCAATGACGCAATGGGGCATAAAGAGCGTATTCTTGTCTATGGAGACTATGACGTAGATGGCTGTACAGCTGTAGCGTTGGTATATAAATTCTTACGACAGTTCTATTCAAACATTGATTACTACATCCCTGACCGCTATGATGAGGGATATGGAGTAAGTAAAAAAGGAATAGACTTTGCCAAAGAAACTGGAGTAAAACTTATCATTATCCTCGATTGTGGTATTAAGGCAATCGAAGAGATAACCTATGCTAAAGAACAAGGAATAGACTTCATCATCTGTGATCATCATGTCCCTGATGAAGTGATGCCACCTGCTGTGGCGATTCTTAACCCCAAAAGACCAGACGACACCTATCCTTTCAAGAACCTTTGCGGTTGTGGGGTGGGTTTTAAGTTCATGCAGGCATTTGCAAAGAACAATAACATTCCGTTCTCTCGACTCGTTCCCCTACTCGACTTCTGTGCTGTCAGCATAGCAGCTGATTTGGTTCCTGTGGTTGATGAAAACCGTATCCTTGCCTTCCACGGACTGAAACAGCTAAATCAGAATCCAAGCCTTGGACTGAAAGCAATTATTGACATCTGCGGTTTGAATGGTCGTGAATTATCTATGAGCGATATCATCTTCAAGATTGGACCACGTATCAACGCCAGCGGACGTATGGAGAATGGCAAGAAGAGTGTTGATTTACTCGTTGAAAGAGAATACAGCTTAGCTTTCAATCAAGCAAAACATATTGACGAATACAACGAACAACGAAAGGATGTAGACCGCCAGATGACGGAGGAAGCCAACCAGATTGTGGCTCGTTTGGAAAGCCAGAAGCATCAGTCGAGCATCGTTCTCTATGATGAACATTGGAAGAAAGGTGTCATAGGCATTGTTGCCTCTCGTCTAACAGAAATTTACTTCCGTCCAACAGTGGTCTTAACACGTGACGAAAACCTTGCAACTGGCTCTGCTCGTAGCGTAGCAGGATTTGATGTGTATGCAGCCATTAAGAGTTGTCGTGACCTACTACTAAACTTTGGCGGACATACCTATGCAGCTGGTCTGACTATGAAGTGGGCAGATGTAAAAGAGTTCCGCGAACGCTTCCAAGCCTTTGTAGAAGAACATATCGAACCAGAACAGCGTGAGGCGATATTGGATATTGATGCCGTTATTGATTTCAAGGATATCACCAAGAAGCTACACAGCGACTTAAAACGCTTTGCTCCATTTGGTCCAGGAAACCCCAAACCTCTCTTCTGCACATTGGATGTTTACGATTTCGGAACAAGTAAGGTTGTTGGGCGTGAGCAAGAGCATATCAAGTTGGAGCTGGTTGACTCCAAATCAAACAACGTAATGAATGGTATAGCCTTTGGACAGAGTGCATCTGCCCGCTATATCAAGTCAAAACGTTCGTTTGACATAGCCTATACGATTGAGGATAATGTCTTCAAGCGTGGAGCTGTACAGCTGCAGATAGAGGATATCAGACCGACAGAGGATTGTTAACAATAGAATGAATATAAGTTGTGTATGAACCAATAGGAATCTTTCAACACCCTAAAGTTCAATATTCAAAGTTCAAACCTCAAAGTTCAAACCTCAAAGTTCAAACCTCAAAGTTCAATGTTCAATGTCCTACCTTGACATTCTTCATCAATATTGGGGGTATCCTAACTTTCGTGGTATTCAGAAAGATATCATTGAGAGTATAGGTTCAGGAAAGGATACCTTAGGACTAATGCCAACAGGAGGAGGAAAGTCTCTCACTTTCCAAGTGCCTGCATTAGCCCAAGAGGGAGTATGCTTAGTCATAACCCCACTCATTGCATTGATGAAGGATCAGGTTGACCATCTTCGACGTCAAGGCATTACAGCAGCTGCTATTTACTCTGGCATGCGCCATGACGACATCATTACAACCTTAGACAACTGTACCTTTGGAGGAATAAAACTACTTTATATTTCACCAGAGCGTATAGGTTCTGATCTTTTTAAAGCAAAATTACGACATATAAAGGTGAGTTTTATCACAGTTGATGAAGCCCACTGTATCAGTCAATGGGGTTATGACTTTCGTCCTTCCTACCTGCAGATTGCAGACATCCGCAAGTTAGTACCTGATGCTCCAATTCTTGCTTTAACAGCAACAGCCACGCCAGAAGTTGTTGATGATATCCAAGATCGCTTAGGCTTTAAAGAGAGGAATGTCTTCCGCATGAGCTTTGAACGTAAGAACTTAGCCTATGTTGTACGTCAAACGGAGGATAAAGATGCAGAGATGGTACATATTCTGCAATCCATACCCAAGACCGCAATCGTCTACTGCCGTAGCAGAAAGCACACGAAAGAGATTGCACAAATGCTTACAGAGCATGGTGTTTCAGCTACATGGTATCATGCAGGCTTAGAGCCGGGTGTCAAAGATCAACGACAAAATGATTGGCAGAACGATAAGATACGTGTGATGGTTGCTACAAATGCGTTTGGTATGGGTATTGATAAACCAAACGTACGTGTAGTTATTCACATCGATTGTCCAAGTTCATTGGAGGCTTATTTCCAAGAAGCGGGACGTGCTGGGCGTGACAGTAATAAGGCATACGCCGTTCTACTATATAATGGAAACGACAATCGAACGTTACAGAAGCGTATCGAGGACACATTCCCACCTAAAGACTATATTCAGGAAGTTTATGAGCACTTAGCCTACTTCTATCAGATAGGTGTTGGAAGTGGCTACGGATGTATCTTTGAATTCCCAATAGACAAATTCTGTAATAGCTTCAAACACTTTCCTATACGTGTTAATGCTGCTCTGACAATACTTCAAAGAGCAGGTTACATTGACTATGAGCAGAATCCAGACACGAAGGCACGTGTTCGATTCCTTCTAAATAGAGACGAACTCTATCGACTCGACTCACTAAGTGATAAAGAGGATGAAATCGTCACTGCCCTACTCCGCAACTATGGCGGTTTATTCTCTGACTTCGGTTATATTGACGAGAGCTATATTGCACAAGAAGCTGGACTTGATAGAAACCAAACTTACATGGTACTTGTTAATCTGAGTAAAAAGCATATTATCAACTTTATTCCACGTAAGAACACACCACTTATAAGCTACACACAAGACCGTATTGATGGGGTTGACGTTGTACTTAACAAGAACGTGTATGAAAACAGAAAAGAAGAGTTCATAAAACGAATAAACTCAGTAATCAACTATGCGCAAAATGAACGAGTTTGTCGCAGCAGACAGCTACTATCCTACTTTGGAGAAGCAAAGTCAACAGACTGTGGACAATGCGATGTTTGCCTATCACATACCAATGAAGACGATACTGACGAAAAAGAGCTTATCAAACAACAGTTACTGACATTCTTAGCAGATGGACAAAAGCATCTTATTACAGAGATCCGACAACTGAATGATAACTGGGAGCTTCTGCAGAAAGTAATGCGAGATATGATTTTAGAAGAGGAAATTCTTATGGATGGCAGTTTCTTGCTTCTACCTTAGATGGGAAATATTTAACAGTAAAATTCATCGCAATGGGAATTCAACTCGTAAAATATTATGCAAAAAAGCGTACATAACGTACGCCCCGTAATTTCATAAGTTTTGAGATACAATCTACCACTAAAACTATTGTCTTATCCTTAAATAAACAGCATTCTACAACGACAGACTTCAGTTTCTTCTCCATCACTATTACTCTTGGTGATTCTGACATTAAAGTCGGTATCTGTATCCCTTTGCTCACGATAAAAATGAAGTTGATCACCTTGATGAGATTCTGCCACATATGCAATCTCAAACCGTTTAATACAATGTTCTTTATACCAAGACAAGTCCCACAAGTCTAACACGTGCTCAATATACTTGACAGAGTTGATATGACCATTAACATCTACATCATTATAATAGGTTTCTATTGAACGGATAGGAGCGGTAGCAGCTGACATCTTTACACGTGAAGACTTCTCTATTGGACAAGGATAGTCGGTTTCGATATACTCGTTTATCAAACCATCACGCACTGAAAGAATATCTACAGGCAGACGTGTATTGAGGTCAATCATTGCCCACACACTCTTTCCATATCCATATACATGACCCGTTTCTCCAACAACCTTAAAGTTACGGCTTGTAAAGAATCTCAATGCACTATCAACCCACGTTTCTACAAAGAACTTATCATACGCCCTTGGCATTTCCTCCATCTCAATAGCCAAACGGCTCAACACCCAAGTCTTATTGACTGTATTGAGATAATTCATTCCATAACCACGATCATTACTATGGAAGTCGGCAGCATTGAGCAAGTGATTCCCTAAATGTCCCATAAACAAGTGGTTGGAAAAGTCGCAATGAAACGGCTCTGCCAAAAACTCATATCTTCCTATCTTTGATAACTTTATCATATTACCCTTTCTTACACTATCCAGTTATTTCAAGTAATCATACACCAAATATATTATATAAACGGAGAAATACTAAGTTTATTCTATCATTAGCAAGAAAACTAAATTATCAGAGTTTACGGATCAGTAAGGATATAGGTACACAGAACGCAAACTATAAAAATCCTTCCAAACTTTGGAATAATAAATATTCCCAAATAAGAAAGATACTATTACAGAAGTTTTATTTCAGTTTGCTGTCACTTTTAACATTTCATATATCTTACTGTAATACAACAAATTAAGAACCTACTACAACTGACAGGAGTGACAGAAAAATATAATCCACCTTAATCGAAAAAGGGATGCACCTTAAAGATGCATCCCCTAATATCTATCGTTTGAAGGATAAACCTTCTTTACCAATCCAGTTAGATTACTTTACGTAAACAACAGCGAGACGGTTAGAAGTTGTACCCTGTACGCCCTTACCAGTAGCCTCGTCAACGATAACACCACGACCCTTGAGGTAGTTAGCAACTACATCAGCACGAGCCTGTGAGAGACGATCGTTAAGTTCCTTAGAACCCTCTGGAGAAGCTGTACCTACAATCTGAACGTGAACACCCTCCTTAACATTGTTAAGAGCCTTCTTAGCATCGTTTGTAAGGATTGACTTACCCTGTGCGAAGGTTACGAATACGAGGTCAGAAACTGACAACTCCTTAACCTGTACAGAAGGAACCTCCTTAACAACCTCCTTAGTGATAACCTGTGGCTTGCGGTTGCGAAGCTCATTGATCTGAGCGTTCAAAGCATCGATCTCAGCCTGGTCACGTGGAGTAACGATTGTGAAGTTGTGTGTACCGTTAGAGTTCTTGAACTTGTAGATGAAACCAGCATTCAACTGAACGAATGAGTTGTTGATGTTGTAAGCTGGCTGACCTGCCTGTGAAGCAGCCTTGTAACCATACTCCTGATGATCAGCTACAGCTACTGGAGCTAAAGGATTACCAGTTGCAACTAATTCCTTGCTCTTTGACTGACCCAAGAAAGCGAAATTAATAGAAGGCTCTACATAGAACTGGAACTGCTTTGCTGAACCAAAGTTGAAAGCGAAGTCAAGAGCAGCCTTAGAAGTCATACGATTACGCTGATTCTCAGTAGCAGCCTTAACAGCCTTGTCGTTTGTAAATACGTGCATCCAACCAAGACCATAGAGTGCGCTAACCTCGAATGTACGTGGCTCACCCTTGTAACCACCGAACCAATTGCTAAGGTTTACAGTACCGAGCAAGCTTGCGTTAGTAGCGCGAACTACTGTACCTGTAGAACCCCAAGGCTTGTTTGAGAAGTATGCGTTACCCTCTACAGCAAGACCGAATACTGGAGTGAAGTAACGACCAACACGGATACCAGCGTTTGGATCGAGGTCGCTCAACCACTTGTGACCAGTTGTCTTTGTAGCAACACCACCGTTAATACCAACGTAGATGTTATCAAATGTCTTGCTTTCTGCCACAGTTTGAGCAGAAACAGATGCAGCCATTGAAGCTGCAGCCAACATTAAAACTAACTTTTTCATTGTTTCTCTGAATAAATTAATATTTGTAAAATATATAATGTCAATGTCTTAATCACGGTGCAAAGTAATAAAAAAATAATGAAACAACCAAATTTTTTTTAGAGAAAATATGCACAAGACTATATATAATGAGCAAAAAAACACAAAGGAGGAAATAAAGAACAAAGTCTTATATATTTTTCCACTTTATAATACACAAATAAATAAGAAAAGTGTGCTAAACCGCACATTGTAGGAGGATAGTCATCATATAAAATATAAATATTTATTAATAGGGGAGTATTGGCGCACTGCAAGACTTTCCATATAGCTTAGTCAGTTGTTTCTTACAACACATTTTAATAATGCTAAGAAACTCTTTTACCATCTTCAACCAATGTGTTTATGCTCAACACATGTGGCGCTGATGGTAAACACCATGTGTGCGGAGGCTGCGCACCATATAAAAGAACATAGAGATAGAGCCTGATAACAGACTAAAAAGAGTTCTGTTGTCCCTAACAAAGTTTCCAGATAAGTGTGCTGTATTCTAAAATCAAAATAACATTATAGGACTGTTTCAACAGATAGGACGACAAGTTACCTCTTGTCAAGAAAAAAGGGACCCATAGCATCACTGCTTAGATCCCTTTAACAAATTAGAGAGTTATAAAAAAAATCAGGTTTACTTTCATCAATTACTGCAGATACCTCTACAGTAATATCACTCATAATTACTGTTGAGCAATAATCTTCATTCCCTCTTCCACTGCTTCCATATTCAGTGGAATGAGTTTATGATGGCGTTCTGGCAAACTCTTGAAGAGTGCCTTTTTGAGTCCATCGGTGCTGACAACAGGGCAAACCTTAAGCAGACCACCCAAGACTATCATATTAAACACCTTTGCATTCTTCATCTCAGCAGCCTTGTCCATAGCGTTTATGCGATAGACTGCTATATCCTTACGAGTTGGGGGATTGATGACACCATATCCATCATAGATAAGCAAACCACCTGACTTAACCTTTGGCTCAAACTTATCCAACGAAGGCTGGTTCAAAACAATCGCAACATCATACTTGCTGAGAATAGGAGAAGAGATACGCTCATCGCTTACAATAACAGTAACGTTAGCTGTACCACCACGCTGCTCTGGGCCATAAGCAGGCATCCATGTTATCTCCTTATCTTCCATTAGTCCCGAATAAGCCAGAATCTTGCCCATAGAGAGTACACCCTGACCACCGAAGCCACTAATTATTATCTCTTTCTTCATATTATACCTTATTTATATGGGAGAAGGCTTTTAAAGACCTGTTGTATCTTTCAAATCTCCCTTTTCATATTCAGGGAACATATTCTCACGCATCCACTCGTTAGCTTTCACTGGAGTAAGTTTCCAACCGCTGTTACAGGTTGCCACAATCTCTACCAACGAGCTTCCCTTTCCTTGCATACTTGCCTCAAAAGCTTTGCGAATTGCACGCTTTGCTTTATTGATTGAAGCTACGGTGTCAACACTCTGACGAGTAACATAGCAGGTTCCTTTCAGATGACTTGCCAACTCCGTAATGTTCAGATTATAACCATGCAGTTCTGGATCACGACCATATGGACAAGTTGCTGTCTTCTGACCAATAAGCGTAGTAGGTGCCATCTGTCCACCAGTCATACCATAGATTGCATTATTAATAAAGATAATTGCAAAGTTCTCGCCACGATTCAAGGCATGGATTGTTTCTGCTGTACCAATACAAGCAAGGTCACCATCACCTTGATACGTAAACACCAAGCGGTCTTCCCAAAGACGCTTAATACCTGTTGCAACAGCTGGGGCACGACCATGAGGAGCTTCCTGCCAGTCAATATCGAGGTAGCGATAAGCAAAGACAGCACATCCTACAGGGCATACACCAATCGCCTTATCACTCATTCCCATTTCTTCAATTACCTCTGCAACTAACTTATGAACCACACCATGTGAACAACCCGGACAATAATGCATTGTCGTATCGTTCATCAAAGTTGGCTTCTTATACACCAGATTCTCAGGTGAAATTATATCATTTGCCATAATAAACGTCCTCCCTTCTTACTTTACTAACGTTTCCTTGAGTGCCTTGACAATCTCTTCAGGGTCAGGAACGATACCACCTAAGCGACCGAAGTGCTCTACTGGTAAAGCGCCATTGATAGCCAAACGAACATCTTGCACCATCTGACCAGCATTGATTTCGCTTACCAACACACCCTTCTTGTCCTTGCAAAGCTCTGCAAGTTGCTTGCTTGGGAAAGGCCACAGTGTAATAGGACGGAACAAACCGACCTTCAATCCTGCCTCACGAGCCAACTCAACAGCCTTCTCGCCGATACGTGCGGCACTACCGAAGCTGACGATAACATAGTCAGCATCCTCACACTGTTGGGTCTCAAAGCGTACCTCATTCTCACGAATCTGACGATACTTCTCTTGTAAGTGGAGGTTTCTCTCTTCCATCACCTCTGGTTTCAATTCCAAAGAAGTAATGATATTAGGTTTGCGATCAGGCGTACGACCTATCGCCGCCCAAGGACACTCCTTGCGGATTTCTTCCTCTGTACGACGTGGCTTTTGTAGAGGCAGAATTACTTTCTCCATCATCTGACCAATCACACCATCAGAAAGAATCATTGCGGGGTTACGATACTTAAATGCTAACTCGAAGGCTAAGTCAACAAAATCAGCCATCTCCTGTACCGAGTTTGGTGCCAATACAATCACATTGTAATCACCATTACCACCTCCACGCGTTGCCTGGAAATAGTCACTCTGACTCGGTTGGATAGTTCCAAGACCTGGACCACCCCGCTGGACATTAACAAAGACACCAGGAAGTTCCGCACCAGCCAAATAACTGATACCCTCCTGCATCAATGCTACACCAGGCGATGAGGAGCTTGTCAGCACACGCTTACCTGCACCAGCACCACCATAAATCATATTGATTGAAGCCACCTCGCTCTCAGCCTGAAGAACAACCATACCCGTTGTTTCCCAAGGCTTCAATGCAGCAAGTGTCTCAATTATCTCACTCTGAGGAGTAATAGGGTAACCGAAATAGCCATCAGTACCGCAGCGGATAGCTGCATGGGCAATAGCCTCGTTACCCTTCATTAGTTTTACATCTTGTTCTGCCATAATCATACCTCCACCTTTTTACGATAGACTGTAATACAGCCATCAGGACAAACCGTTGCACAAGCAGCACAACCAATACAATCATCAGGTCGTGCAGACTCTATATACGGATATCCGTGGATATTTACCTTCTTTTGAGCCAATGCAATAACATCTTTCGGACATGCAACGATACACAACTGGCATCCTTTGCATCGATCTGTGTTTACTACAATGGCACCTTTCATCTTGCTCATAGTTTTTGTATTTTAAGGATTATACGCATCCTTGTTATAGAAGTTGAGAATATTCTCCAGCATTTCTTTTGCTACTACTGCTGGAGAATTAGGGTCCAACTCGATTGCCTCCATATAATTAGCTAAGGCCTCTTGCCAGTCGCCTCTTTGTCGGCATTCATTACCTCGTTGGAAATATTCTTCTGCTGTCATCTATTTATAATATTCTTTCTTGCCTGCTGCAAGTGTATTCTTCATCAGTGAGCAGATAGTCATAGGACCAACACCACCAGGCACAGGTGTAATGAAAGAGCAAAGAGGAGCAACCTCATCAAATTTCACGTCACCACAGAGCCTGAAGCCACTCTTACGTGCCTTGTCTTCAACACGTGTTGTACCGACGTCAATAACCACTGCACCAGGCTTCACCATATCAGCTGTTACAAATTCAGGTCTACCAATAGCTGCGATGATGATATCTGCCTCTTGACACTCTTTCTTCAAATCTCTTGAACGAGAGTGACATACTGTTACTGTTGAATCACCATATTGCTTTTGCATCATCAGCTGTGCCATAGGCTTACCAACAATATTGCTGCGACCTAAGATAACACACTTCTTACCAGAAGTTTCAATATGATAATGCTGCAATAAGGTAAGAATACCCAATGGCGTAGCCGAGATAAAGCACGGAAGACCAATAGCCATACGACCCACATTGATAGGATGGAAGCCGTCCACATCCTTGCGATAGTCTACAGCCATGATAATCTTCTGCTCATCGATATGCTTTGGCAAAGGGAGCTGAACGATGAAGCCATCAACGTCCTCATCCTTGTTCAGCTTATCCACACAAGCCAAAAGCTCTTCTTCTGTCACATCAGCCTCAAAACGAATGAGCGTAGACTTGAACCCACACTGTTCGCAGGCAATTACCTTATTCTTAACATAGGTTTCACTTCCTCCATCATGCCCCACCAAAACGGCAGCTAAATGAGGTTGTTTTCCACCTGCGACAACGATAGCCTTCACTTCTTCGGCAATCTCCTGCTTTATAGCAGTTGCAGTTGCCTTTCCGTCTATTAACTGATATTCCATAGTAATATATTATTTGATGAATATGTGTCTTTTACATCTTTGGCATCTTTGGCATACCCGGCATGCCCTTCATCTTGCTCATCATACCTGCCATCTTCGAACCCGTAACCATCTTCATCATCTTACGAGTCTGATCGAATTGCTTAATGAGTCGGTTCACCTCTTGTATATTGGTACCAGAGCCCTTAGAAATACGCTGACGACGAGAGTTATTGAGCAGTTCTGGATTCGTGCGTTCCTTCGGTGTCATACTCTGGATAATTGCCTCAATACCCTTGAAAGCATTATCGTCAATATCGACATCACGGATAGCCTTGCCTACTCCAGGAATCATAGAAGCGAGGTCCTTTAAGTTACCCATCTTCTTGATTTGCTGTATCTGATTATAGAAATCGTTGAAATCAAACTGGTTCTTCTGAATCTTCTTCTGCAGACGCTTTGCTTCTTCCTCGTCGAACTGCTCTTGTGCACGCTCAACAAGTGAAACAACGTCACCCATACCCAAAATACGGTCAGCCATACGACCCGGATGGAACACGTCGACAGCCTCCATCTTCTCACCCGTACCAATGAACTTAATAGGCTTTGTAACGACTGTACGGATTGACAATGCCGCACCACCACGTGTATCACCGTCAAGTTTTGTGAGAACAACACCATTGAAATCCAAACGATCATTGAACTCCTTAGCTGTATTCACTGCGTCCTGACCAGTCATTGAGTCAACAACAAACAGTGTCTCATCAGGATGAACATGATTCTTGAGACTTTCAATCTCGTTCATCATCTCTTCGTCAACAGCCAGACGACCAGCGGTATCGATGATGACAACATCGTGACCCTTTGCCTTTGCCTCAGCAAGTGCGTGGTCTGCAATCTCGTTCACATTCTTGTTCTCAGGCTCGCTATAAACAGCTACACCTACCTGCTCACCAACAACCTTCAACTGGTCGATAGCTGCAGGACGATAAACGTCACAAGCAACCAACAAAGGATTCTTATGTTCCTTTGTCTTAAGCATGTTTGCCAGTTTACCGGAGAATGTAGTCTTACCAGAACCTTGCAAACCACTCATCAAAATGATTGATGGACGACCTGACAAGTTCAAACCGACAGCCTCACCACCCATCAACTCTGCCAACTCATCATGTACTATCTTAACCATGAGTTGTCCGGGCTTAACGGCTGTGAGTACGTTCATACCTAATGCTTTCTGCTTTACAGTATCAGTAAAGGTTTTTGCAACTTTATAGTTAACATCGGCATCAAGAAGCGCTCTACGCACGTCCTTCAGGGTTTCTGCTACATTTATCTCTGTAATCTTTCCCTCTCCCTTGAGAATCTTAAAGGAGCGTTCAAGACGATCACTTAAATTTTCAAACATTGCTTTTAAAAGTAAACTTATATATTCTTATTTCTATCTTACAAAGATAATAAAAAGGAAAATAATACAGCAAGCGAACGACCTTTATTTTAATGTATTTTAAAACACAAACCTTATAATAATGCGCAAGTAAATATAGTTTGTGCAAAAAAATGTAAAATAAAACAGCCTCAACCCCTACTTTTCCATTATCACAAGGAAATGTAAAAACAAAACGCATCAGAAACTCTTAGATTATTAGGTTGAAATTTAGCACTTAAATTTTTCACTTAAAGTTAGCATCTAAGTTATCCTAAAACCGAATGAATGATGTTACACTATTTACCCGCCCATCAATCGACGGCGAATTAAGACAAAACTTTGTAATGTTTTTTCACAGACTACTTCTTATTTGATGCTTAATTTGCTTCGAAAAGATGCCTAATTAGCTTGCAAAAGATGCTCTTTTGAGATCTTACTAACGCCCTTTTGAACGCTTACTAAGCACCTTTTCTTGCACAGATTTATAACTAACTGATATAATAACAGTTACAAGCATCCTAAAAATAACTATTTATATGCCTTTATTGAAGGATAAGAAGCCTTAAAGATGTAAATATTTTTCCAAACAGGAAACAAAAAAGAAGTGCCGACATCACTCTCTTAAAAGAGGAAAACGATGTCGGCACTTCCCTATTAATCAAAATACTGAATTCATAAAATCTTGATTATTCTACAAAGTTAATGAGCAGCAATAACAATATATTAGGAATAATCATCCAAGCAAAGAAAACAAACCAAAGCGTAGGCGGACTATCATAAATAGATCCCCGATAATGAGTCATTACACGACTATGATGTCCTCGCACCTGATATATATAATATACAATGATATACGATAAAAGTATAGGTACACTGATTACAGTTTTTTCTTTCCATCCAGTAAAATGAAGCAGTGTGATATTCAGCAAATTTAAGCAATACCCCAAAAGGAACATAATCCCTAAAGGTATTAGTAACACTCCATCAATACTACGACGCCCTGGGAAAAGCTGATGTAACCGCTCTCCAACAAAGTAAACCAAGTCGAAAAAATAAAACTTTCTCTTACCCATTCTTGCTTTAAAAGTCTATACAAGACAGTTGATGATTTCCGTAACCGACTTACAGCCATGACGGTCAAGCCAGTCATTAATACCATCACGCACCTTTATCGTAACCTGTGGGTCAATGAAATTCGCTGTTCCTATCTGAATTGCTGTTGCTCCTGCCATGAGGAATTCAATAGCATCTTCAGCAGTAGAAATACCACCCAAACCGATAATAGGTATCTTAACAGCCTTTGCAACATCATTAACCATTCGGACAGCTACAGGCTTTACAGCTGGTCCACTCAATCCTCCCGTACGAATACTCAACTTCGGACGACGATGCTCAATATCAATCGCCATTCCCATCAACGTGTTAATCAGTGATACCGAGTCAGCACCTTCATCTTCGCAGGCACGTGCAATGCTGGCAACGTCTGTGACATTAGGTGAAAGCTTCACAATCATCGTCTTGTGATAATGCTGGCGCACAGCCTTCACGATAGAAGCAGCACCAGAACAGGTGACACCGAACGACATACCGCCTTCCTTCACGTTTGGGCAAGAGATATTCACTTCAATCGCAGGAATACTCTCCAATGCATCGAGTTTCTCAGCAGTCTCTGCATAAGATTCAGGCGAATTTCCGCTCACATTGACTATCATATTGGTATCGATATCCTTTATCTGAGGATAGATATGCTCGATAAAATAATCTACACCCTTATTCTGTAAGCCTACGCAATTAAGCATACCCTGAGGTGTTTCTACCATACGAGGATAGTCATTTCCCTCACGTGGTTCCAATGTTGTTCCCTTAACGATGATACCTCCAATTTCTTCCAATGGTACAAAGTCGGCAAACTCTAAACCATAACCAAAGGTACCGCTGGCAGTCATCACTGGATTCTTGAGATGTAAGTCATTTATCTTTACACTTAAATCAGCCATATTATAATCATCTATTTTTACAAAATTATGTGGTATTAGCTTCTTTCACCTATTAGAATTACGCATCTATTCCGTCTTCTATAAGGAGACTAAGTCCCTACCACTTCTTTCTGATTTATTCTCCCCACATCAACCTACGTGTATCGAAGACAGGACCTTCTGTACATACGCAGAGATTTCCCTCTGTTGTTTTCTCTACACAACACAGACAAGCACCGACACCGCAAGCCATCATATTCTCTAACGATGCCTCACAAGGAATAGATGCTCGGTGAGCATAACGTGCCACAGCCATCATCATTGGCTTAGGACCACAGGTTGAAATACGATCAAAACGCTCTGTGGACAGGATAGAGTGATTTGTGACAAACCCTTTCTCACCTGCAGAACCATCCTCTGTAGTGATACATACCTTTCCATACTTCTCGAAAAGCGATACCTCTGCTAAGTCGGCTGCTGTACGAGCGCCCAACAAAAAGACAGGCGAACCACCAGCCTCCTTTATCTGCTTACCGAAATAAAGCAACGGAGCAACGCCTACACCACCGCCTACAAGCAATACACGTTCTGACGGACTTGCCAAAGGGGCAAACGTATTACCCAAAGGAAGAACACAGTTTAACCTATCGCCTTCACGTAGACGTGCAAGCGTACGCGTACCTTCTCCTACAGGTGCAACAAGCAGCCACAACTCATTACACTCTTTATCAACAAAATTAATAGAAATAGGACGGCGAAGAAAGGTAGAAGGCGAGCCGTCCACTCTCACCTCTACAAACTGACCGGGCAGCATCTCTGGAAGCGGTTTCTCATCTGTCAGCTTAATAAGGACATTCCTTACATTGACACGCTCTACGGAAGATACCTTCAAGTCGAGGACATACTTCTTCATCTTTGCTTTGCTTTTTAAAACTATGCAAATATAGATAAAATATCCCGATTATAAACTGATTGAAGAAAAAAACAGAGAGAAATCCTTTCAAAACGAGTAATGCCCATAAACATCTATCGCATTAATAATACAATTAACACCTTTATATATAATCAGAAAGAGACTATCTTACGCTTTTCAGTCTATGTGTTATAACCCAGCACATAATGTGTTAGTTCCTAACACACGTGGTGTTTATGATTAGCACTATTCGTGCTAAGGGATAAATATCTCAGAATATAACCCTAAAAGGCAAGCTATTTATTGTCATAAATAGGGTTGTATAACTAAAAACAAGTCTTATCAAAACTCGCCTCCACAAAAGCAGACTGTCTATAAGGGTACAATATATATAACCATTGCAATAGATTGATGATAAATTACTTATCTGAATGTCCGATTGACAATTAGACTTATCAGCTATCAAACAACTCTATTACTGTAAATATTCTTCCAAAAGAAGGTAAGATTATCGGATTTTCTTTGTACTTTTGCCATGTTGGTTGCATAGTTAACACTTTTATTTCCAACAATAAGTCAAGTGAATTCTGCAGCACGACTGACACTTAGGCAACATTTTGTTACTCAAGTACTTGTATTAATACTTAAATCAGAACATTACAAAATCAAGGACTACGCCTGGTAAAACATAAATTTATGAAAAAAATAGATATAACCTACGAGTTAGAAGATTTCTACCATCATTTAAACGAAGCTACTATAGACAGAACCATCTTTTCAGCAAAATTCGGTGATGGCAAAACAGAGTTCCTAAAACAATTCAAGGAAAAATACCAAGATAAATACGACTTCTATACTCTGTACCCTGTCAACTATCAGATTGCTCCAAACGAACAAATAATGGAGTACATAAAAAGAGACCTGCTATTCCAACTGCTTCTCAACGAAAAAATCAAACCAGGTATAGAGATTCCTAACCCTATCGCATTCCAATGGTACCTCTGTAATAATACGTTTGACATTATACGAGACTGTATGAAATTTGCTCCATCACTCATTGGCACAATGGCGCAATACCAAGTGGTATTAGAGGGCGTAACAGCACTTGCAGAAACAATCATCAAACAATATCAGAAATTTAAGGATTTCAAAGAAGAAATCAACAATAATAGTTTTCAAGAAGGGGTGAACTATATTGGGCGTTTCAATAACGAGGCTGGTAGTATCTATGAATTAGACCCTATCAGCTGGCTCATTGCTAAAAGCATTACTGCTGAGAAAAGAAAAACACCCGTCCTCATCATAGAGGATCTTGACCGTATTGACCCTGCACACTTGTTCAGAATACTTAATATATTCTCTTCCCACATAGACAGACAATATCTATTAAGTGACCAAAACATAATAGAAGATGACGAAGAGAAGTCTTTAGACCAACTTCCGAATAAATTTGGGTTTAAGAAAATCATTTTTATCATGGATGCAGAAGCAACTGCGGCTATTTACGAGAAGTTCTATGGGAATTATAATTATAAGGGATACATTAGTAAATTTATCTCCAAACGTATTTTTGAATATTCGATAACAAAAGCTGCACAAACAAGATTGAATGAACATTTCTATCATGAATGTGGAATAGGTGCAAATACTGTATTTGATGCGTTAAGAAACGTGAGAGTCAATTTAGACTTATCTGTAAGAGACATTGTAAGAGTACTCGATGATTTTACAGATTCCTATAGAAGAGAAGAAGTGATAAAAAAAGAAGTACCATTTTTATCGGACACACCAGTTGTTAGATTCATTGCAATATTAAGCAGATTGGGACTAAATAAACAGCAGATACCAAAGGTTATCAAAGAAATACCACTAAACTCAATGATCATAAGTTTCTTGGACTGTTTTGCTTTAGATGAAAATTCTATTCAAGCATATAATTATTTGCGATATAATGGACGAACATATCAAATAGGATATACTGAGGATAACGGAGTTCTACATCTAATAGATTTAAACCATATAAATGATGAAAATATAAAAAATATCGAGTACGCAGAAATAGACATTGATGCTGCCATTGCCAAAGCATTAAGATATGTAAACTAACAAGAGAGACTTAAAACATGATAGGCATAAGTATGAAACGAAATTGAACAAGATACTCTATATATGACTAAAAAGAGTAAGAAAAGAGACGATAAGATACTATGTAATTGCTTTATCAAGTTTAAGTAAATAGTCCGCTTCCAACATACGATTCCCTAGAATTACACTTTCCTGTCACTACTGTCATCCAAAGAGAGAATATAACTAATTAGTTTATAAGGAATTTGTGCTAAATGTTAAAATGACAGCAAACTAAATCAAAAATAGTTTTTTTGGTAAACGATTAAATTAAAGTCTATCGTAGCACATCCAAACTCTGGATAGACATGATAAAAAAGTAAGAACCCAGTAATATTAATAAGAGAAAAGACCTTTGTGGGCTTAAAGTTCGTTTGCATGCTATAAACACCTATTTCTTTATAGTAAGAGCAAATACATCAAAATTGAAACAAAGGCTTGTAAGAAAGACTACATAGATTCTTATAGAATAATGTACGCTACTTAGAAATTGTTTTAAGAGATAACTAATGTAACTTTGCACTCGGAAGTTAACGAATACGTTTACAAACTCCGAGTGCTATTCTTTGAATATCATTTTCGCATTCCGAAGACTTACTTCTTTGGTACAAAAGTCTCCCATGTTTGGTCATCAAAGAAGATACGAATCTCGGTGATACGACGTTGTGGTTTGTCAATATATTTTATCTCTGTTCGAGCTGGCGTTTTATAGCTATTATCATTATAAGGTGAACTTACTTGTTCGGCTTCAGCCTGCGATGGGGAGGTAGAATAAGAGAAATCAAGTGCGCCTTCAGAATTACCAGGACGCATCATGTCGGTTTCTGCATTAGAAGAATTAGACTCAACCCCCTGATCTTTAAACATAGGTCCTTGTCCATACATAAGCCAGTCAAGATTAATCTTAGTAAACTTACTACGAATTGCCTCAACAGTATTTAGAGTCGGTTTTGTTCTTCCCGTAAAAATACTACTGAGCGATGCAGATGAGATTCCTATGAAATCTGAGAAGGTTTGTTGAGTCATGTGCTGACTCTCCATAAGCTGTCTGATTCGATCTTTCATATTAAATTTCTATCGTTCGTTTTCAAATAGAGGTGTTTTTAGGGCAATTTGCCACTTCTATAACTCTTTTACAAAGGTAAACAAAAGATTTTAGACATCAAAATTATGAGACGAAAAGATTTCATTTGTATATCTAACTTTTTATATTTACATTTTACAATTATAAAGTAATTAAAGTGTGCATTCCTAATATACATTTACAAATCAATATATACGTACCTATACGATATAAAATAAATAAATAAACAAAAATACCTAAACCACTGGCTATAATACATATTATTGAGCATATACAAACCTAAAAAGTGGAAATATACGGTTTATAAGGCTTTAAAAGGTAAACAAAGCTATTAAAACAACATTGATTTATAATAACTATCTGATTTACAGTAATATAACAACACAATTAATCATGTGTATAAAAATACATTTATGTTTGCAAAGCTATAAAACCACATTTAATAATACAAATATGAACTTGTGTGAGCATTTATTTATTATTAAACAATCACCTTTTATCAACAAACATAAATCAAGATAGCAACATTTTTAAATATCAGATTTACAATATAAAACCATAACATATGTGAAAGATAAATCGTTTCTCCAAGAAAAGAACCATTTTTTGCATGCTTCAAGTATTTACGAACAAGGGGAAAGAAGGCGAAAAATACGCAAAAAATGAAGGAGCTAAAATGAGCTAACTCCCCTAATACTCAATAGAAAACATGAAAAAAGCACCCTTTTTAGAGTGCTTCTTTTAGCTTAAAATAGCGTTATTTTTGATTGAAAAGGGTCATTTTTCTGCTTGAAAAAGCATAAAAACCCATCATTTTTTTAATGAAGAATGAAGAAAATCAGCTCTTTCATCAAATCTCCTGCACCAGTATTAGGATTATCCAATCCTTTACTCTTTCCATCGATATCTCGAATCTTAGAAATAATATCCATCGTTTTGCGTGCAGAATAGTTCTTTTGTCCAATCACAAACTCTTTTGCTCCCCATATGCTTCGTAAATCTAAAGCTGCTGCTATATCTTTTTCTGTGTTTTTCTGAGGCGCGTAATGAACAATCATCAGACTTTGAAAATAAGAAAAGAGCAAAGGAAGGAAAGAATAAAGTGAACCAGCTTTGGGATTATTGTCAAAATATTTCACAATCTGATTTGCCTTAAAACAGTCTTTCTGAACAATTGCATTCCTAAGTTCAAACGCATTGAAATCTTTACTTACTCCAATCTCCTTTTCCACGACTTCTGGTGTTACCATAAGATTGTCTGCCGGGAGCGAAATAAGAACCTTATCAAGTTCTGAAGTAAGACGACTGAGATCTGCCCCAATATGATCAGCTATAATCTGACACGATTTAGGGTCGATACTAACTTTTCTTTCTTTTAAGTAACTTTGGATAAAATCAGGGAGCTGATAGTCGCGCAACTTCTTACTTTCAAAAACGACACCTACAGATTGTGCTAATCCAAGCGTCTTCTTACGTGCATCAATTTTCCCATTTTTATGGCACCATACAAGGATGGTTGATTTTACGGGATTTTTGAGATACTTATCCAATGCTTCTAAAGAGCGTATATTCTGTGCTTCTTTGACGATTATCACTTGATGTTCAGCCATCATTGGATAGCGTCTTGCCATATCAGCTACTTGAACAGCTGTTACGTCTGATCCGAAGCAGATGGTTTCATTAAAATCCCGTTCTTCTGGAGAAAGAACATGTTCCGCTATATAATCAGAAATCTGGTCTATATAATAAGATTCTTCACCCATCAGCATATAGATGGGAGCAAACTTCTTATTCTTCAGATCCTGCATTATACTCTGAAATGTTGATCCTTGCTTTGCTGGCATTTACTTTTTTATTAACTTTGCATTATAGATAAACCATATACACAGACAAGAAGAGCGAGACTATATGTCCATCTTAACAACTAATCTGTTGAAAGGAACACGTCTTCTAATATCTTGCTGTTCGGTCTGTCATGCAAAGTTAGTAGAAAAGAGATAGAAAACAAAATTTTCATTTGACTTTCGCCTTCACTTTACACCATTTATATATAATGATATTTAGTTATGATACAGCTTAACCTTCCTCCTTACCAAATAAGAATAAAAGAGGTAAACGGACGGAAGCAGATTTTTGATATTCTTCGCAGGAAATACATAGCACTCACTCCAGAGGAATGGGTGCGTCAACACTTTATACACTTCCTTATTGAACACAAGCATTACCCTGCTTCCCTCCTCGCTAATGAGGTTCCGTTGCAGGTGGGTGAAAAGAAAGTTCGTGCAGACAGTGTACTATACGACAATCAGCTTCGACCAAGGATGATTATAGAGTACAAAGCTCCAACAATACCCCTAACACAGAAAGTGTTTGACCAGATATCTGTTTACAACCTCCTACTCCATGTTGATTATCTCGTTGTATCGAATGGATTAGGGTCGTATATCTGCAAAATGGATTATGAACAACAATCATACACATTCCTTGAGAGTCTTCCTGATTATCAAAACATCTGACAATACTAATGATTTAACCCCCAATGATAGCATAATTAAACTTGACAATCAGTAAGACAAGACACTTTGGCATTATCTTTGTCTATAAGTCAGAAGTGTAACGATAAAGAGAATTTATTTCATATAAACAGAAGAAGATATGGCAATTGCAAAATGGATAGGTGGCGCATTAGGTTGGATTCTTAGCGGAAACATGTTAGGGGCTTTGGCAGGTTTTTGCGTTGGATCAATGCTTGACGAGGCAATCACTGGAAATAAAAACAACACTTTTGGTGGTGATAATCAAGATGAATTTGGTGAACAAAATCACTTTGGGGGTTCTCGTGCTTTTGAAGAAGATCGCAACTCCTTTTTGTTTGCAATGCTTGTTCTGTCATCTTACATCATAAAGGCAGATGGCAAGATAATGCACTCCGAGATGGAGTATGTACGTCTGTTTCTTCGTCAGAACTTCGGTGAACAGGCAGTAAGACAAGGCGAATCCATTCTACTGAAGTTATTTGAATTACAAAAGCAACAAGGACCTTACCAATTCAAAGAAACAATCCGTAAGAGTTGCGTTGAGATACGCTTTCACACAAGTGTTAGTCAACGACTACAATTGCTTAATTACCTTGTAATAATAGCAAAAGTTGATGGATCAGTAAGCCCAGAAGAAGTTATTGCCTTAAAAGAAATTGCCCAATATATTGGACTTTCTGAGCAAGATGTAGAGTCTATGCTCAACTTAGAAAGTGGAGCAAAAGCAAGTAGCAACATTGAAGATGCTTATAAGGTGTTAGGCATATCTCCATCAGCAACTGACGATGAAGTCAAGGCTGCTTACCGCAAGATGGCTTTAAAACATCATCCAGACCGCGTATCTTCACTGGGAGATGACATTAGAAAAGCAGCTGAGAAGAAGTTCCAAGAGATTAATGATGCCAAAGAGAGAATCTATAAGGCAAGAGGACTATAGTTAGTAAACGAGTTTATAGTTTACAAGTTTTTACAAGTAAACAAGTTTGTAGTTGACAAGTGAATAAGTTTTTGCTGGTAAATAAACGAGTTTTTGTTGACAAACAAACGAATTATTGTTGACAAATTGGATACAGATTATTGCTTACCAATTAAATTGAAAAGACCCCGTCTAAAATATCATTTATCATCGTTACAAAAGAAACAAACATAAGTAATATGGCAACAAAACTTAAAATAAAAACAACTGAAGGTGATATCATCATTCGCCTTTATGATGAGACTCCAAAACATCGTGATAACTTTTTAAAGCTTGCAAAGGAAGGGTATTTCAATGGTACGCTCTTCCACCGAGTAATAAAGGACTTTATGATACAAGGTGGTGATCCAGATAGTAAGAATGCTCCAAAGGGTAAGATGTTAGGTACAGGTGGACCTGATTATACCATTCCTGCTGAGTTTGTGTATCCACAATACTTCCACAAACGTGGTGCCCTGAGTGGTGCCCGCACTGGTGATGAAGTTAACCCCAATAAAGAGAGCAGCGGTAGTCAGTTCTACATCGTATGGGGAAAGACCTACAAGCCTGCTGAACTAAAGCAAATGGAGCGTCAGATGGCGATGCAACAGGAACAACAAGTTTTCAATCAGCTAACAAAAGAAAATCACGAGGAGATAATGAACTTAAGGCGTAATCGTGACCGTGTTGGCTTGCAGACGCTGCAAGAAAAACTTATAGAACAAACTAAGACGATCTGTAAGGAACAAGGTAAACCAACCTTTACAGAAGAACAGATAGAGGCTTACACTACTGTTGGTGGTACTCCTTTCCTTGACAATCAATACACTGTCTTCGGAGAAGTTGAAAAGGGTCTCGAAATTGTTGAACGTATCCAAAACTGTGATACAGACCGCAATGACCGTCCAACAGAAGATATTATGATTGAGGCTATAGACTTATTATAAGCTCTCTTTATCAAAGCTTAAAAATAAAATCCTTGTATAGTTATTTCCACCAAGAAGTAACTACACAAGAGTTTTTGATATTCTAACCGAATAGAACTATTCTATCTTAACGAAGATAGTATGACAGAAGTTCTAAGTTCTTCTGCTTAGTAGCATCCATTATCAAAAAGATGTCTATAAGCCACCAAATACCACAACCACCACCTGTTAGCAGCTTACCAATACCTAAACCAACATCACCAATATAGAAGCGATCTACACCAAATGTTCCAACAAATACTGATAAGAGGATTGATAACAAAGGGTCTTTCATTTGGGTAAGAAGAGTCATTATCTCCGCCTCTCTCAATTCTGAGTTCTCCAATCTTGTACGGACACTCGAGATACTTTCCATAGGGATCTTTGATGAAAGCATCATCAATATATGATTCACTTTGTCTGATTCCATAATGATTACCTTAGATTTAACTATTTATATACAGATATCACGTATCCATAAAAGCCTTATCCACTACAAATTTAGGATATTTCTTACAACAAACCAAATAAAAAAAAGAATTATATACAACCATATAAGGCGCTTATCTTCTATTACCTTTGTCAGATTATCCTTAGTCTTTCCTTTCGGTAGTAACGCACGGACTCCAAAAGATAAGATATATGGTCCAGAAAATAGAAGAAAATAATTATAATGGATTGCATCTAAAAAATGTCCTTGCAATAAGGTGTGCAATGCACGTTGAATACCACAACCAGGACATTGTAACCCTGTTACAAGCTTTAATGGGCACTTAGGTGTCCACAAACTTGCAACAGGGTCATATAAATAATATATTGTCAATAGGATTACTCCTAAACAGAGTAACCCTGAAAGTTTTATACTACGTTTCAATGATTAATTAAATCCAGACAATGCACTCAGTGCCGCCAAACCACCAAAGAAAACAAGGTAGAGGATAGAAACAATTGCACCTGCAACAATACCAATAATGCTCCATTTCTTTGCATCATTAGCAGCCAAAGCAGCCTCTTCGTATTGTTTCATCATATAAAGTTCATTCACCTTCATAGCGCGAATGATTGCATAAATACCTGCTGGCAAACAGCAACATACAGTTGTGAAAATCGCAAGAGCCAAATTGTTATTTGGCTTAGGAGTATTCATTTCTTCCATAACTTTTTTTGAGCCGACTCCCCATAGCATTATTTTTTGTTTATTAATTAAACCACATTGCTACTACGGTGGGGAAGTCTTAGGTGACACCTCTTCACAAATGGATTATTGTTTTTAGTTTATTACTTAACCGAGAACAAATTTAAGTAATTTAGATTAAATATACAAGCTAAAGAAAAACTTTTCGTTCTGTCATAAACAAAAACATCATAATTTAAACAAATATAACATCTAAGAAATGCTACGAAAAAGAAAAAAAGGAACTCCTATAAACAAAAATCGGATCAGAATCTTTATGACTCTAACCCGATCTCTCTTTTATATTCTCTCAATTATTTTTCTTAACTACATAATTGCGTAAGAACCAGTGTGTCTATGTTTATGCCAAACAATTTACACGACCAAAATTATATTCTTTAATGACATCTGTCATATAATGAAACATCTTACGCATAACACTCATATTCTTTACTTTCTCTTTCATAATGTTTCCTTTCTTCTGTTGAGTTATACAATCTTTTACCTGTGTTTATTGAGACTGAAGCCCATTCTTTTGCTACCTCTTTTTGTTATCCTTAATGAGGTGCTTTTGTATTGTTTTGTGTTTGCAAAGTTAGCACACTTTCCAAAATAACACAAAGAAAACTCACTCTTAAATCGCTTTTTTAATCACTAATTGACTTTCATCAAAACTATTGATTCGTATCAATCGAATGAATTGATTCATATCAAAGCAACTACTCCACCCTATCAACTTCCTCAAAACGAAGATATTATGATAAAAAAGAATGGGAAAGACGAGTATCACATTTTCTTTTCTTACCTTTGCACTATGAATACTAATAGATATAACGGATTCAGACTACCTGCTGAGTGGGAACCACAAAGTTGCGTTATGTTGATATGGCCACACGAGGATACCGACTGGCGGCCTTATCTGAAAGAGATTACAGAAGTTTATCTCCAGATGGCGAATGCAATCACACAATATGAGACCTTACTTATTACGGCTCGTGATACCGAAGGCGTACGCGCTTTGTTAGCTGAGAGGCTGACTGACGAGCAAATGAGAAAAGTAACGCTCTTCACGTGTGATTACAATGACACATGGGCACGAGACGTGGCTCCGATTTCACTCGTGTCAGACAAAGAACCCAAAGGTAGCTTTCAACCACTCCATCTACTCGACTTCTGTTTCAATGGCTGGGGCGAAAAGTTTGAAGCTGGAAAAGATAACAAAATCAACCGCCAACTTTATGAGGCAGGACTCCTCCAAGGAGCTTTAGAGAACCATAAGGACTTTGTGTTAGAAGGTGGTTCGATAGAGAGCGATGGAGACTGTACACTCTTCACGACAACAGGTTGCCTGATGGCACCACATCGTAACCAACCGCTCACACAGGAGGATTTAGACAAACGACTGCGCCTACTCTTTCCAAATGTAGAACGAGTTGTGTGGCTCGATTATGGTCAGTTAGCAGGTGACGACACTGACGGACATATCGACACTATTGTGCGTATCGCTCCCAACAACACCTTATTATATATAGCGTGTGACGACAAAGACGATGAGCATTACGAGGATTTCCGACTTTTAGAGGAACAGCTCAAGCAACTCCGCACACTCGAAGGTAAACCTTACCGCTTACTTCGTCTGCCGATGCCCGATGCTATCTATGATGATGATGAGCGTCTGCCAGCGACACATGCCAACTTCCTTATCATCAACGGAGCTGTGCTTGTACCAACCTACAACCAGCCAGCAAAAGATAAAGCGGCATTGGATACAATCCAAGCAGCATTCCCTGATCGTGACATCATTGCTATTGACAGTCGTACTATCATAAGACAGCATGGTTCAATACACTGTCTTACCATGCAGTTGCCACAAATCAACCGCCTCACCCGAACTAATGAGGGCAGTATATAACATTAGAACACAGAACAATAAACATAAACAAGGCAAACACCTTATATTATGAGAGAACTGAAAATTGGTTTTCTGCAGCAACATAATGTTGTAGATATAAAAAACAATATAGAGCGACTGGCTGAGGGTATTACAGACTTGGCACAACGTGGTGCGGAGCTTGTTATCCTACAAGAGTTGCACAACTCACTTTACTTCTGCCAGACAGAAGACGTAAACAAGTTTGACTTAGCCGAGACAATCCCAGGTCCATCTACTGGTTTTTATGGCGAATTAGCACGCGGATTAGGTATTGTCATTGTAACATCTCTCTTTGAGAAGCGTGCACCTGGACTTTACCATAACACAGCCGTGGTCATAGAGAAAGATGGCAGTATTGCGGGTAAATATCGCAAGATGCACATTCCAGACGACCCAGCTTACTATGAGAAGTTCTACTTCACACCAGGTGACCTCGGTTTCCACCCGATTGACACAAGCGTAGGACGTCTTGGTGTACTCGTCTGCTGGGACCAGTGGTATCCGGAGGCAGCCCGCCTGATGGCTTTACAGGGCGCAGAGATGCTCATCTATCCAACTGCAATTGGTTATGAGAGTAGTGACACAGACGAGGAAAAACAACGCCAACGTGAAGCGTGGACTACCGTAATGCGTGGTCATGCTGTTGCCAATGGTCTGCCTGTAATAGCCGTCAATCGCGTCGGTCATGAACCTGACCCAAGCGAGCAAACGCAAGGTATACAATTCTGGGGTAGCAGTTTCGTTGCCGGACCGCAAGGCGAACTACTTTATCGTGCTTGTGACAACGATGAAGAAAGCGTTATCCTCAACATCAACCTTGACCACAGCGAGAATGTTCGTCGTTGGTGGCCTTTCTTGCGCGACAGAAGAATTGACGAGTACGGAGAGATAACAAAAAGGTTTATTGATTAAAAACCTCCCCTAACCCCTCCAAAGGAGGGGAAGTCCCCCTACCCCTCTCATGAACCAATGGTCATTGACCGAAGGGAAGTAATGGAAGAGGGTGTCTTAACGGAATAAGAGATTCTCTCTTTATTAATGATTACTGCTTGATAGGAGTTAAACAACACCTCCTTCCATACGAAATATGATAATAAGTAGAGTCTATCCAATAAGATATTAGAACTTAATATGCCATCCGCACCATTGGTGCTTACCATGCGCACCACACGTGCTGAGCACCAACACATAGGCTGGATATGGATTGAGCGTTGCATTGTAATACTCAAAGAGCCATACAAAACTCGTTCTTAGAGTTTGGTATGGCTATTTTTTCTTTACCAACATAATTACCCTCTTATAACAGTCGCTGTTGGATTGATATTCTTTCCCTACAAAACTAATATTCTCCCATTACTTCCCTTCGGTCAGTAACACTGGTTTAGGAGAGAAGTCGAACGGTGAGACTTTAGATTAACGGCATTCCCGCCTCTTCACATGCTCTTCTCATTTCATCTGGCCAGATACTTGCTTGTATCTCACCGATATGCGCTTTGTGCAACATTATCATACAAAGGCGGCTTTGACCGATACCACCACCAATACACAATGGTAATTTGTCTGAGAGCAACTGCTGATGGAAATAAAGCTGTTCGCGCTCTTCTTGCTTCTCTATTGTCAACTGTCGAAGCAAAACCGTCTTATCCACACGGATACCCATAGAAGAGAGTTCAATACTACGACCTAAGATAGGATACCAAACGAGGATATCTCCATTCAACCCCATCTTACCATCTTCTGCCACCGTAGACCAGTCATCGTAATCAGCAGCACGCCCATCGTGCTTCTCGCCATTACTTAACCGGCACCCTATGCCTTCAATAAACACGGCACCATACTCTTTACAAATCGCATCTTCGCGTTCTTTTGCTGTCATTGTAGGATACATATCCAACAGGTCTTGTGCATGAATAAAATGAATCGACTGTGGAAGGAAAGGTTTCAGCTGAGGATAAGACTCACAAGTAAGAAACTCTGTGCGGAGAATAGCTGCATAGATTCGTCGAACAACATTCTCTAAAAAAATACGTGTTCTGTCGTTTTCGGTGATGACAGCCTCCCAGTCCCACTGGTCAACATAAAGTGAGTGAAGATTATCCAGCTCCTCGTCAGCACGAATCGCATTCATATCGGTATAGATACCATAACCTGGTTGAATAGCATATTCAGCTAACGTTAGTCGCTTCCACTTTGCCAGCGAGTGTACAACTTCAGCCTCAGCTTCTCCTAAGTCCTTGATTGGAAAAGAAACAGGGCGCTCAACACCATTCAAATCATCATTAATACCTAAACCTTTCAGTACGAACAGCGGTGCCGTAACACGACTTAAACGTAGTTCGGTAGCTAAATTTTGTTGGAAGAATTCTTTTATCAGTTTGATTCCTTGCTCAGTCTGGCGTTTGCCAAGTACTGCTTTATATCCTTCTGGTTTTATCAGTTGGCTCATTATATTTTCTTTCTATTGATTTTTTTATTAATTATCTTTATTGCTCACAAAGGTATATATTAATTATCAAACTGAAAAACAATAACTAACACAATACTGCAAAATAACAGATTTCATCTACGTTTTACAACATTATGACAATTTAGAGAAGAGCCTTGGTTTATTAAGCTTATTTTTCTTTTCTGCTGATAAGAAGTTTTCCCCATCAGAAACTTCTCTCATTGCATATAGAGTTCATTAACACATAACAGATGTAAAAACGACCTTAGATGAAAGATATTAGTCAGCTTGCGAAACATTACTTCTATACCAGAAACTTTAACAAGAATGTTTACTGTTCGTTTGGAGTTATGCAAACTTTAATGTATCTTTGCACAGTCATTAGGCTCCGTAGCTTAGCTGAATAGAGCGTCAGATTCCGGTTCTGAAGGTCTTGGGTTTGAATCCCAACGGAGTCACTAAAAGTGATGAACACCTTGATTACATTTAGCTGAATGAGGTCAGAAAAATGTTCTGAAGGTCTTGGGTTTGAATCCCAACGGAGTCACTAAAAGTGATGAATACCTTGATTACATTTAGCTGAATGAGGTCAGAAAAATGTTCTGAAGGTCTTGGGTTTGAATCCCAACGGAGTCACTAAAAGTGATGAACACCTTGGTTACATTTAGCTGAATGAGGTCAGAAAAATGTTCTAAAGGTCTTGGGTTTGAATCCCAACGGAGTCACTAAAAGTGATGAACACCTTGATTACATTTAGCTGAATGAGGTCAGAAAAATGTTCTGAAGGTCTTGGGTTTGAATCCCAACGGAGTCACTAAAAGTGATGAATACCTTGATTACATTTAGCTGAATGAGGTCAGAAAAATGTTCTGAAGGTCTTGGGTTTGAATCCCAACGGAGTCACTAAAAGTGATGAACACCTTGGTTACATTTAGCTGAATGAGGTCAGAAAAATGTTCTAAAGGTCTTGGGTTTGAATCCCAACGGAGTCACTAAAAGTGATGAACACCTTGATTACATTTAGCTGAATGAGGTCAGAAAAATGTTCTGAAGGTCTCAGAGAAAGAAAGAATAAGAATCACAGATTGTAACAAAGGATGTATGGTTGTTTGCTATTCATCCTTTTTTTGTTCAACCGAGTTAGCTTAAATATTGATTAATCCATCACAAAATTAAAAGTATGCAGAAGAAAAACAGAATTGGTCTACTCCCACGCGTTATCATCGCAATACTGCTTGGATTGTTTCTTGGCTATTATCTCCCAGACCCAGCAGTAAGAGCGTTTCTGACTTTTAACAGTATCTTCAGTCAGTTCCTCGGCTTTATGATACCACTGATCATCATTGGGCTGGTAACCCCTGCTATTGCAGGAATTGGCAAAGGAGCTGGCAAGTTACTGATAGTTACCGTAATCATTGCCTACGTTGATACTATCTTAGCAGGTGGATTGTCATACGGAGCAGGTACGTGGCTCTTCCCATCTATGATTGCCTCTACAGGAGGAAGTATGCCACAAATTGATAAAGCTACCGAACTGGCACCTTATTTTACAATCAATATCCCTGCTATGGTTGACGTAATGAGCAGTTTGGTATTCTCATTCATTGCAGGGCTGAGTATTGCACACTATGGTTTGCGCACTATGGAGAACCTCTTTAATGAGTTTAAAACCATAATTGAGAAGGTTATTGAGAAGGCTATTATCCCTCTCCTACCGCTTTACATCTTTGGTGTATTCCTTAGCATGACCCATAATGGGCAGGCAAGACAGGTGCTTTTAGTATTCTCACAGATAATCATTGTCATCCTCGTTCTGCATGTGCTCATCCTTATCTATGAATTCTGCATTGCAGGTGCTATCGTTAAGCGCAATCCTTTCAGACTACTCTGGAATATGTTGCCCGCTTATCTGACAGCATTAGGTACAAGTTCATCCGCAGCAACAATCCCTGTAACGCTGAAGCAGACAGAAAAGAACAATGTAAACAATGAGGTGGCTGGCTTTGTTGTACCTCTTTGTGCTACTATCCATCTTAGCGGAAGTGCTATGAAGATTACGGCTTGTGCATTGACTATCTGTCTATTGACAGGCTTACCACACGACCCAGGGTTATTCATTTACTTTATTCTTATGCTCTCTATCATTATGGTAGCAGCCCCTGGCGTCCCTGGTGGTGCGATTATGGCAGCCTTAGCTCCACTATCAAGCATCTTAGGATTTAACCAAGAGGAACAGGCTTTGATGATAGCATTGTACATTGCAATGGATAGTTTTGGTACTGCTTGCAACGTGACTGGTGATGGAGCTATTGCCATTGTTATTAATAAATTCTTTGGTAAGAAATAGTTAATTCACTTGTAAAAGTGCTTAACTCATCAGCTTAATAAGAAATCCTAAAAAGAGACAGCAAAGCCTCTTTCATTAGGCTTTATCAAAATTAAATAGTATCTTTGCAGATGACAGGCTGCAATTAGCAGCATTGAACACGCAAAAAAACATACAATAAAATATCCGTAACATCATGGAAATAGTAGAAAGATTTATTAACTACACCAAGTTTGACACACAGTCAGCTGAAGACTCAGAGACAGTGCCAAGTACATCGAAACAACTTATCTTTGCAAAATACCTCAAGGAGGAACTTGAACGTGAAGGGCTGAAAGATGTTGAAATGGACGAGATGGGCTATATCTATGCCACTCTCCCTGCAAACACTAAGAAGAAGATTCCAACAATAGGTTTCATTTCTCATTATGACACTGCACTTGATGCAAGTGGAGCGAATGTCAATGCCCGTATCGTAAAGAATTACGATGGTGGTGACATACAGTTGAATCCTAATATGGTTAGCTCACCTCGAATGTTTCCTGAGCTTTTAGAGCATAAGGGAGAAGACCTCATCGTAACAGATGGCACGACTCTTTTGGGTGCAGATGATAAGGCAGGTATAGCTGAAATCGTACAGGCTATGTGCTTCCTCCGCGATCATGACGAGATAAAGCATGGTGATATTCGTATCGCTTTCAACCCAGACGAAGAGATTGGTATGGGAGCTCATCACTTCGATGTTGAGAAGTTCGGTTGTGAATGGGGTTATACCATTGATGGTGGCGATCTTGGAGAGCTTGAATATGAGAACTTCAACGCTGCTGGTGCCAAAGTTCTTATCCATGGTGTAAGCGTTCATACAGGTTATGCTAAGGGTAAGATGATCAACGCAAGTCGTTTAGCATGTGAATTCAATAATATGATTCCTGCAACAGAGATACCTGAAGAGACTGAAGGGTATCAAGGATTCTATCACCTTACCAGTATAGAAAGCCGCTGTGAGGAAGCAAAGCTCAGCTATATTATTCGTGATCATGATCGTGAACACTTTGAAGATCGTAAACGTTTCATGGAGAACTGCGTGAAGCAGATGAATGAAAAGTACGGTGAAGGAACTGTTGAGTTGAAGATGAACGACCAGTACTATAACATGAAAGAGAAAATCGATCCTAACATGCACGTTATCGAGTTAGTTCTCCGTGCTATGCATCAAGCAAACGTCGCTCCAAAGGTGCAGCCTATTCGTGGCGGTACAGATGGTGCACAACTATCTTTCAAGGGTCTTCCTTGCCCTAACATCTTTGCTGGTGGCGTAAACTTCCATGGACCTTACGAGTTTGTTTCAGTCCAGGTAATGGAAAAAGCCATGCAGGTTATCATTAATATCTGTCGACTTACGGAAGAGTTTAATGATTGATGTTTGATAATTAAGTAGTTAAAGATATGCCGTAGGAGTTAAGCCAACTGATTATAATCTATATACTTATGTTGGTTTAACTCTTTTTCTTTTAACTATCCATTTACCACCTATCATTTACAAAAAGATGTCCAACACTCAAACAACACATACAGAATTATATACAACTAAGGTCTTGGCTTCACCTCCAATACCCCACAAACTCCTCTAACTCCATAAAATATTTATGTCAGAACTACCCGAATTGGTCAAAGACCTTGCACTCATTCTCGTTGTAGCAGGATTTGTAACTCTTATTTTCAAGAAACTCAAGCAGCCATTGGTATTAGGTTACATCGTGGCAGGCTTCCTTGTGTCACCCCACATGCCCTATTTGATGAGCGTTGTCGACAAATCCGATATACAGACATGGGCGGACATTGGTGTTATCTTCTTGCTCTTCTCATTAGGATTAGACTTCTCCATTAAGAAGATTCTAAAAATGGGAGCCTCCCCTATCATTGCCGCCTGTACCATCATCTTCTGTATGATGACATTAGGTGTCATTGTAGGGCATAGCTTTGGATGGAAAGAGATGGACAGCATCTTCCTTGGAGGTATGGTAGCAATGAGTTCTACAACCATTATATACAAAGCCTTCTCGGATATGGGACTCACGCAACAAGGCTTTGCTTCAACGGTTATGAGCGTACTCATATTGGAGGACATCCTTGCCATTGTAATGATGGTGATGCTCAGTACTATAGCCAATGGAAACAGCCCCGATGGAGTACAACTCGTGGGAAGTATTATGAAAATTGGCTTCTTTCTTGTTCTATGGTTCGTAATCGGGATTTTTGCCATCCCACTCTTCCTTCGTTCCGTTCGTAAAATACTTAACAACGAAACCCTGCTTATTGTGGCATTGGGTTTCTGTTGTCTTATGGCCGTTATATCAACACGGGTAGGGTTTAGTGCAGCTTTCGGTGCCTTTGTTATGGGAAGTATCTTGGCTGAAACGGTTGAAGCTGATAAAATCATCCGCCTTGTAGACCCTGTTAAGAATCTCTTTGGAGCTATCTTCTTCGTCTCTGTTGGTATGTTGGTAAATCCAAGTGTTCTTGTTAACTATGCTCTTCCTATCCTTCTGCTTGTCGTTACAATCCTCGTAGGACAGGCTTTGTTTGGTACCTTAGGCTATCTTCTCGGAGGCCAGACACTCAAAAACGCTATGCGTTGTGGTTTCTCAATGGCACAAGTGGGTGAGTTTGCCTTCATTATAGCGACATTAGGACGTTCTTTGGGAGTCATAAGCGAATTCCTCTACCCCGTTGTCGTTGCAGTATCAGTCATCACCACCTTCCTCACGCCTTATATGATTCGTGCGGCAGAGCCATGCTATGACTTCCTCATCAAACATCTTCCCAAACGATGGGTTCGTCGACTTACTCATATCCAAACGAATAGTGTGGGAGGGAGTGCCACTGCTGATAATCATTGGAAAGTCCTGATGAAGAAGATGATACTTAACACACTTATCTATGGCATTCTTTCTTCTGCTGTCATTGCCATTATGTTCTCTGCAGCCCTTCCTCTTTGTAGGAAGTTATCTATAGAATGGACAGGAAGCCATTGGGCTGGTAATGCCGTATGTGGATTTCTCACAATCGGCTTTATTGCACCTTTCTTACGTTCTATCGTAATGAAACAGAATCATTCCGAAGCATTCAAAGCATTGTGGACAGACCGACGCATCAATCGCCTACCCCTCACAGCAACCGTTCTCGCACGTGTAATTATCGCACTCGGTTTCATCTTTTACGTATGTAATTACCTCACACGCTTCAAAAATGCACTGATGATTGCCATTGCAATGGGTATATTAATATTGATGCTACTCTCCCGTTGGCTCAAGAAAAGAAGTATAACATTGGAACGTCTGTTTATCCAGAACCTCCGAAGCCGTGACATTGAGGCACAGATACAAGGAAAGAAGAAACCTCTTTTTGCCGACTATCTGATAGACCGTGATATCCATATTGCTAATCTTGAACTGCCCGACGATTCTCTATGGGCTGGTAAGACATTGTATAGTCTGAAGCTCCGAAACCGATTTGGCGTGCATATTAGCAGTATCCTTCGTGGCTCCCAGCATATCAATATTCCGAATGGTGGCACAATTCTCTTCCCTGGCGATAAACTGCAAGCCATTGGTAATGATGAGCAGCTAACAAAACTTTCTAAGGCAATAAATGCTGAGTTACAGGCAGAGCTTACTGACATAGAGAAGCATGAGATGAAACTCCGTAGTTTCACCATCTCTAAGACAAGTCCTTTCATTGGCAAAACGCTCAAAGACAGTGGTATCCGCGACGAATATAACTGTATGGTTGTGGGTGTTGACGAAGGTCAGAAGAACCTCACCCTCATCACTCCTTCCCGCTGTCTGCAAGCAGGCGACATCCTATGGGTAGTGGGAGAAGAACGCAACATAGAGCGTATCCTCGCATTAGGATAAATATTTTTAGGCTTATTAGCCCAATTACATAATCAAGTAATAAGGACTAATAAGCCTAAATTGTATATTGCCAAACGAAGCCACAGAATATTCGTGAAATACCCAAAGAACTACGCCACGGATTATTTTCATGATAAACATTAAAAATACAGGTTAGTCCTTCCATATTATAAGATGATAACTATTCTCTAATAAGAGATGTTATTACACGTGATGCAAGGAAAGTTTTATATTAGCTTGCTGTCACTTTTAACATTTCGCATATCTTTCTGTAATATAAAGAGTTAAGTATCTAACACAAATGACAGGAATGACAGGAACTTTCATTTATGGATTACTCAGTAAAACGAAATCGACTAATTGATATAGATACTTTGCTGGTTCTTCCGAAATATAGAGTGATGAAATAAGTTTCCCAATATAATAGGACACACTGAGAAAAGGAAAGCGGAGGTAATCATTATCACCCAATATTCAACACCCAACACTCATCACCCAATATTCTCCTTTGCTCAATGCACCAGTGCCTTTATTGGACGACAACGAAAAAATCATATCTCTATCGGTTTAGATTTAATAGAGAACAAAAACTTAATTGACTTTTTTTTCTTACCTTTGCAGCTGATTTTGAAAATGACTATTTATAAATTTTAATTATATTAATATGAAGAAAATCTACTTATTATTTATTTGTTTCATAGTAGTTGCACAGACCATAAGTGCACAGAATGATAAGAAATTATTGAAGATGACCTTTGGCAAATCTTACTTTGAACTTAAGTATGATGCAAAAGGAAAACTTGTAGAGACGGTTGAATATTATGCAGATGAATCCACAAAACGTAACAGCAAGTATACTTATAACGATAACAAAGTGGAGCAAATCTTCTATGAGAATGATAATGTAAACGATAAAGATAATCGAACATCTGTTCTCAAAAATAATAGAGTTGTTTCAGAAAGAATACACTTGTCAGCACATGAAGGAGAACCTGAATATTGGGCAGATTACAACTACACGTATAATGGTGCAGGTGAACTGATAAAGGTTGTAACAACCAGTAATGGACGTCCAGACACAGAGTATAAATTGACATGGACAGACGGAGATATTACACTCGTAGAGCATTTTCGAGATAACAAAAAAGTAGGACAGGTAGCTTATGAATACAACAAAAGCATCACCAACAAATATCTATCTCTATTTGTCAATCCAATTACTTCAATTGCCGATTATGAAGGCATCGTACCATACGGACAACTTTTAGCAGGATACTTTGGAAAAGTTTTCCAACATCCAGTAGCTGCTGTGCACTATACGGTGATAGATAAAGACTATTTTGGGTGGACAAGTGATGATGATTTCACAATTACGTATAAGCAGAATGCAAGTGGTATTGTAGAAAATATCAAACAATCAGGGGAAGAAGGAGTGACAGCAACGTGTATTTGGGAAGAAACCCCTACAGGTATCAGTGTTTATAAGCAGGAGAAAGAGAATACAAAAAAGATTTATGACCTTTCTGGTAAATGCCTTGAAAATATACAACATGGTGTGAATATTATCAAAGAAACGAATGGCAAGACACATAAGGTTATTGTAAGATAATATTCTACTGTTTATCAAAGAAATAGCATAATAAAAGGAGGAGCAGCATAAGTTTCTCCTTTTATTAGTATTTTTAATATTTAATCTAACGTTTCCTCGCATAATTAGAGTATCTTTGCATTGTCATTCGATGATTATACAGATGAAACGTAATAAATTAACAGCTCTGATAGCACTTGTAGGTGTTGTAGCCTTCACATCTTGTGAGGATGTGAAACGTCCAACCCCTGTCAGAGAACGTATCAATGTCACTCCTCCATCAAGAGAGGCAGAGGCTATAAGTCAGTTGACAGCATCAATAGATGAGATTTCAGCTAACCTTGATGCCATATCTTCTCAAGAGGCAATGCTCTGTAAGACTACAGAGCACGCAAATAAGAAGTCGAAGATTATTCAGCAGATAAGGGGGCTCGGTGCGCTGCTTAGAGAGAAGCAAAACCAGATTGATAAACTGCTAAATGAAAAGGTTAAGAAAGTGGATGCTCCAGCAGCATCTAATCCTACAATAGATAATCTTTACAAGGTAATAGAGTTCCTTTCATCACAGCTGAAGGAGAAAGGAGATCGTGTAACCCAATTAGAGCAGGTTGCAAGTCGTAAGGATGTCACTGTAGACCAGCTTAAATACATCGTTATGAACCAAACTAACAGCATTGATGCAATGCGTTACAGGTTCAACATGGCAGCTTTGAAGCGCGAATATGCTCAACTGAAAACTAAAGAGAAGCAAAGAATTAAAGAAGATAAGGAGTCAGATAAAGTCTACTATATCATTGCGAACAAAGAGACTCTGAAGGATAAAGGTCTTTTGAAGACATCACTTTTCTCTAAGAAAGTGGATAATAACAATGTAACAAAAGATCTGTTTACAGAGGCTAACAGCAAAGATCTGAAGACACTGACGATAAACTCATCGAGTCCAAAGCTCTTATCCCAGAACCCAAAAGGTAGTTATACACTCACGCAGAATGAAGACAGAACGACAACACTCACCATTACAGACCCAGAGAAGTTTTGGAATGTGTCGCGCTATCTGATCATCCAAGAGTAAATCTACTTTGAAATAGAAAGAAAATAAATTAGGCTGCAAAGGTTGTGAAAATCGAATAATTTTCTTATCTTTGCAGCCTAAAACTTATGCGTAGCGTGAAAATAAAGGAAGTAATTGATGCCCTTGAACGATTCGCGCCTTTGCCCTTGCAGGAAAGCTATGATAATGCTGGCCTACAAGTTGGATTGACAGAGGCGGAAGTATCAGGGGCTTTATTGTGTCTTGACGTGACGGAAAAGGTGGTTGATGAGGCTATCAACAAGGGGTGTAACTTAATTGTTGCGCACCATCCGCTCATCTTCCGCAAGTTGGCACAAATAACAGACGTGAACTATGTGCAGCGCACAGTGATAAAGGCTATCAAGCATGATATCGTCATTGCCGCTATGCACACAAACTTAGACTCAGCTGTGGGTGGTGTTAACTACAAGATAGCTGAGAAGTTAGGACTTAAGAACCTTCGTTTCTTCGGTCGTAACAAACAAGTGGTAAACCCACAGACAGGAGAATCAGTAACAGGTGGCGATGGTGTCATCGGTGAGTTTGAGGAGCCTTTGGCAGCAGACGATTTGATACTGTTATTGAAAAAGAAGTTTGATGCAGAGTGTGTTCAAACCAATGAATTACTTCGTCGTGAGATTCACACCATTGCTCTCTGTGGTGGTTCAGGCTCATTCCTATTGCAGGATGCTATCGCAGCAGGTGCAGATTCCTTCATGACAGGTGAGATGAGCTATCACGAATACTTTGGTCATGAGCAAGAAATACAGATTTGTATCATCGGACATTATCAGAGTGAACAGTTCACTACTGAGGTGTTACGTGACGTTATCGAACGAGAATGCCCAAGTGTAAAATGCTACTTGTCTGAGATTAATACGAATCCTATCGGGTATTTTTAGTTGACGAGTTAGACAAGTTGACAGGTTGACGTGTTAGACAAGTAAACAAGTTAATTGTTAAGAAGTTGGACGAATGGAGTCTGTGGTGTTGTCTTAACTCCTCTCACTCCTAAACTCCTAAAACAACAGTAATCATAATTATGAATTTTGAATTATGAATTTTGAATTAAATTAACATAAGAACTATGGCAAAGAAAGATCCAAAAGAGTTACCAGTAGAGGAGAAATTGAAGGCCCTTTTCCAGTTACAGACAACCCTGTCAGGAATCGACGAGAAGCGTGCATTGCGTGGTGAGTTGCCACTTGAGGTACGTGACTTAGAAGATGAGTTGGAAGGTCTGCACATTCGTATTGAGAAGATTGAGCAGGACATTAAGGACTATCAGAGTGCTGTTACCCAGAAGAAGGGTAACATCGTTGACGCTCAAGCAAGTTTGGAGCGTTACAACAAGCAGTTGGACTCTGTTGCAAACAACCGTGAGTATGACACTTTGACAAAGGAAATCGAGTTCCAAACATTGGAGATTGAGCTTTGCAATAAGAAAATTAAGGAAGCTCAAATTAAGGTTGAAGAGAAGCAGAAGGACTTAGAGGCTAATCGTGCATTGCTCGAAGACCGTCAGCACGCCTTAGAGGAGAAGCGCAACGAGCTCGATGAGATTATGCAGGAGACACGCGAGGAGGAAGGTCTGCTGAAGGAGAAGGCTGCAGAGTTGGAGACTAAGATTGAGCCGGGATTGCTTCGTAGCTTCAAGCGTATCCGTCGTGGTGCTCGCAATGGTTTGGGTATCGTTTACGTACAGCGTGATGCTTGTGGTGGTTGCTTCAACAAGATTCCACCTCAGCGCCAGTTGGATGTGAAGATGCACAAGAAGATTATCGTTTGTGAGTACTGTGGTCGTATTCTCATTGACCCAGAGTTGGCTGGTGTAAAGGTTGACAAGACCGAGGAGAAGCCAAAGAAGCGTAGAACAACTCGTAAGAAGAAGGAAGAGGAGGGAGAGTAATCATCGGCCCTTTTTATCCCATAGAGGATTAAAGTCTTTCATCTTCTGAAAGATAGAAAATAGCCTCAATACATTTGAAATGCCATCAAGCATTCTTATGTATTGAGGTTACTTTTACGTTTAGCACTCTATTATTGCTATGCTATAAAATTTTAGTTCAAATCGATTATTATCTCACAATAATCTTATTATTCTCATCATATTATGCATTCTGACCAAACCAAATAAAATCTGTTCAGCCTCTAATAATAGATTTCAGTTTAAAGTAAAGAGAAAGAGTTCATTTGTTACTCTTTCCCTCTTTCTGCCTCCTTTTTATCTTTCTGTTACCTTTTCTTTTTCTCGGTTATTCTGTCTAATTTATATATTTTTTTAAGATTTCCTTGCCAGTTCTAAAAAGATGTTTTACCTTTGCGCCCGTGAAACAATTAGCAATGACATATCCAGCCAATCCAGCACAGCAAAGAAACTTTGATTTCTTTGCCTTTTTTAGTGCTTTATATTTGGCAGTCTCAGATATTTTGCTAACACACACACACACACACACACACACACACACACACACACACACACACACACACAGGCGCACCTAGCGTTTAATCATACTTTTTTTCTTCCATCCTACGCGCGCGCGAAGCGTGGCGTAACGCTTGTAAACAAAGGACTTCACGGAGTTTCCTTTGTTCGCTTTTTTGTACCCGTTTGCGAACTGTCAAGAAAGCAAAATAAGGACGTTTTAAGCACTGGTTTTACTGCAAAAAATACTTATCATTTTATAGTAATAGTTTGTTTTCTCTCGTTGATTTCTCAGGCAGGCAGCAGTGATATGCTGTCTGCCTGTAGAGAGGGAGAGGGCAAGCAATCAGAAGGGATAAATAATGAGATCGTCAGGATGTATATATAAAGGTGGCGTGATAAAGCCACATCTATAGAACAGTAACAACTATTTTTAATCAAATCAAAAAGCAATGAGAAAGAAACAAGAAAAGAAGGTTTATTCTGCACCACGTTGCACGATAATCCAAGTAAGCGAAACCACTTATTTGATGGACACTTCTTTCCCCAGTCAGCACAACCCAGCCCAACCGGGTGGAACCTTTGGTGATGCAAAGCAGGCTCCAAGCTGGATGACAGAAAGCGAAGAAGCAACCGAGCATTCTTCATGGGAAGACTAACAGAGAGTTATTAACCAAGTAAAGAAAACAAAATCACACTAAAAGAAGAAACAGACAATGAAAAAGAAATTATTCAAGACCCGCCTGCTTTCATTCGCAGCTTTCTGCGGGCTCACATTCGCGTTTGCATCCTGTGCCAATGAAGACGTAGCGCAGAACCCAAACAACATAGATAACGATAAGAACTTGACAACCTTCACAGCAGGTGACCCCTCAACACGCACCTCAATGGAGAGCGATGGCAAGTTCTTTTGGGAGGGAGGCGACAAGATTTGGGTAAAAGATGATAACGGTGCTTGGCAGCAAAGTAGCAACGCCCCTACAGAAAAGACTGCCAGCTTTAAGTTTAAAGTACCCGGCAACTTTACACAAAGCAGCAGCTATAAGGTTTACTACCCTGGTAAGAATGGAAATCGAGACAAAGTAACAATCTCTGCAAACCAAAGTCAGTCAGAACCCAACACTACCGCCCACTTTGGCACATCAGGCGATTGCGGAATGGCTGATGCATCAAAGCAGTCAAACGGCTCGTTTGCTTTTGCGCTTGACCACAAGGCAGCTTACTTGCTTCTTTTGCCACGTACAGCCAATACAATCTTGCATGACTGCTACTTGACAAAGGTAGAGATAAACTCTGATAACGACATCACTAGTACATATACCCTTGACCCAACAACAGGCGAACTAACAGGTACTGGAACAGGCAA